>JADBYQ010000001.1 GCA_020402945.1 Cytophagales bacterium
TCAAGTCGCTTGTTGTAACAATTGAAAATTTTAGCCATTCCCCTCTCCCCTTATCGGTTACTCTGCCCTACTTCCAGGTGGTGCGTATGTCTCACAACGTGAGTATTTGCGTTCGAGCGGGGCTTCCGAAGCCGCGTGGTGTCCCCGACACCGAACGCATTAAAGATACGAAAACGTTGGATTACGCGTCAACCCCGCTTGACGCAAATACATTGTTGTGGCTTCGTTGCCTACTCCAAATTATCCCGAATCCACTCTCTGATTTTGTCGAACGTCAATTCTCCTTTTGCTGCTTTGATTACAAAGTCATATTTAACGTCTTGGTCAACATTAATATCAAGTTGATTTCTCTTGAGAATTAGTCGCAATAGAACGTATGCAGTTCTTTTGTTTCCGTCAACGAATGGATGGTTTGAAACAATACTCTCAAAAATTGCTGCGGCTTTGTCAACGGGGTCGGGATATAAGTCTTTGCCGTCAAAAGTCTGAAATGGTCGTCCAATGGCTGATTCCAAAATCCCTTTATCTCTAATTCCATTCGCGCCACCAAATCGGTCTATAAGAATGTCATGAATCTTTTCAACTTCACTAACTTCTATCATTTAGCAAGTCGTTCGAGAAGTTCTTTGTCTTCCGTCAAAATATCTCTTAAATCCCTCATTAGATTTAATCTATCTGCAGGTTGATTCTCAGCCTTTTTCAAAAAGTCTAAGATGTCCTGAAGAACGCCTTCAGGAACGTTGTCCAAGGATTTTTGGATCTCAGATTTGATCTCGTTTGTCGTCATAATTCTTTATTCTAACCCGAATTTATTAAAATTTTCTGAATCTTTCTTTGGGAGATCTGGCAATGAGCCACAACGTTGGGCTTGCTGCAGGTGGGCGATTAAAACCTACGCCTTGTCCAACATGATAAATATAATAAAGAACTACAAACTTCGATGTCGCACGATCCCGCCCACTTGAAGCAAGCCATTGTTAGGCGTTCGCCCTTACTTCAAAGCCTTTACTTTATCCCGAGTAATAATCTGATTGCTCTCAATTACTTTTACTGTCGGTGGCTCTGAAAATTGATACGCTTTCAATTCGTCAATGAGTTCGTTGAAGTCATTGCTTGTCGCGACCACAACGTTGTCAAGTCCAATTACATCACCACTCTTTATTTTGGCTTGTACACTCCTTGCCTCATTTGCTTCAAGTGTCAGTAAATAACTTAATGCTTTTCTGTGGACATACTTTAATGCTATTGCCTCCAAGTCAGCTTGTTTGTAACGTTCACGCAAACTTGTTTTTGCCGAAATACAAATCGGTCCACGCTCTGCAGTGTAAAACATCAAGTCGTAAATCACGTTTGGAACGAATGCAACTTTTGCACTCAGGTACAACGGCAAAATGTTCTCTCTTACAAAAAGAGTCGCTAAAATGTATTCAAATATTTTTCCGTTTAGATTATTGTTACCTTCTGGATGCTTTTGAAACACCTCCCAGTAAGTCGAAATATAGTCGGACGGCTTTTTATATTTTACAGTGAGAAAACTTGTAAACAAGCTATCAAAAACTATTTCAGCTTTATTGTCTTTGCCTACTGTTATACCTAACTGATTCAGTTTATTCATTTTTCTAAAATTAGTTCTAAAATCTTGTTTGCTGTCTCTTGAATTGCTGGAACAGCAACTGAGTTTCCAAATTGCTTATAAGCAGATGCGTCAGCTACTGGAATTTCAAATTTGTCTGGAAAGCCCTGAAGTCTCGCCCATTCCTTTGGCGTCATTTTACGGATACCTTTTCTATTTACTTCACCTTTAATGTGGGTTGTCGGAGTGAAATCCGTAATCCTGTTGTCAATAACCAAATTACGCTCTCTCCCCATACCCCCGACTACAATTGCGTTCGCAATTCCATCATCAGGAATAATTTCGTAGCCAAATCCATTTCCTTTTCCTTCATGTCTAGCTTTGTGATTTATTAAAGTTTGTACATACTGGTTGGAGAGATAGTACTTTGTAGGAACAACTTTCTTCTCTTTGATGTCCGCAAATTTTACTTTCTTCTTTAGTGGCTTAGGGTAGCTAAATTCTTTTACACCAGTGCTCTTATGAAAGCCTACAATATAAATTCGTTCTCTGTTTTGAGGAACACCGAAGTCTTTCGCATTAATTATCTGAGGTTCGGGGACAAAATAATTTAAGTCATTTCTCAAAACATTCAAGATTGTTGCAAGTGTTTTCCCTTTGTCGTGATTTCGTAAACCCTTTACATTCTCTAAAAATATTGCTTTAGGTTTTTTACGTTTAATGATTTCTGCTACATCAAAAAACAAAGTCCCTCTTGTATCGTCAAAACCACCACGTTTGCCAGCAATAGAAAATGCTTGGCATGGGAAACCAGCGCATAATAAGTCAAAGTCGTTTGGGATATAATTTTTTACCTGCTCTTTTGTTATGTCACCAAATGGAACTTCTCCGAAGTTCGCTCTATATGTTTTTTGCGCTTCTTTGTCCCACTCACTTGTGAATACACATTTTCCGCCAAGATTTTGCAACGCCAGTCTGAAACCACCAATGCCAGCAAATAAGTCAATGAACTTGAAACTATAGTTTTGCGGAGTAGGAAATGGGACATTTTCCACTTCAAAAAGAAGCTGCTGTAAGGCGTCCTCAGCTACTAATGGTAAATTCTCTTCTTCGATTTTATAATTAACGTACTTTTTGAGAATTTTTAATGCATCCCTTTTATAATGCTTTGAAACGCCATTTCTAATGTTGTGCAAGTAGTGAGTAACTAACGCCTTGTCGTTGTCAGTAGGCTCTACAAGTCTGATTTTGAAACGTTTTCCGTCAAATTCATCAATACTAATTTGTTCGGTCAATCTCATTTTTTAATTGTCTAACTTTTGGTTAGCAATTTAGTCATTTTAGTCCTAAGTTTTTTAGCAATTTTTTCCAGTCGCTCGCTCTGTTGGAAGGCTCAAAAGGGTGACGCCTAACGATTAGCTTGTGGCAGGCGGGCAAATTAAAACCTTCGTCCTGTCCACCGTGATAAAGATAAATAAAGAACTGCACACTTCAATGACGCACAGTCCCGCCCGCTTGCCACAAGCTTTTGTTGGCTGCCGTTACTTTTAATCCACTAATGTGTCCTTTAGAGTCCTTAATAATTTTGTCAGTCGAACGTCTTCAAAATTCTTAATTCTGTATTGTCGGTATAGTTTTTCTCCATCTCTCAACGTCACTTCAAAGTCGTCCGTGTCAATAGCTTCTATTTTGATATTTTTTTGGTCTGTCCGAAGTCCGTGAGCAACTGACCTTGAGATAATCAAAAAATGTACTGAAGTCCCAAGTCTAAAGTGATTGAATTCTTCTTTGTCCCTTAAGTCAGAAATGAATTGTCGCAAGGGCTTTAGATGTTCAAACCCTGAATGATTTTCAATTAAGTCGTCATAGAATGATTCAGTCTCAGTCCACGAGTCTTTAAATCTTTTGATTATTTCGTCAGTCCGAGTCTCCATAAAATAATTACCGCCAACGTGAGTATTTGCGTTCGAGCGGGGCTTCCGAAGCCACGCCTTGTCCCCGACACCGAACGCA
>JADBYQ010000010.1 GCA_020402945.1 Cytophagales bacterium
ATCCAATCTTTATCAAAACCCACCATTTGGTAAGCATATTGGTTCTTTTCGGGCAGGATAAAATTGAGGGCGCTGAACTCGAAGCTGAAAAAGTTCTGGTCGTAGTTCAGCACTATATCGTGTGGGATTAAGCCATAATTGGCACTCTTGTCAAAGATCTTAAAATCGGTGATGGCGATGGGCGGTAAGTATGGGTTGTCCTTGATGCTGTCAGGAAAAAAGGCAGTCAAGCCGTTTTCGCCCCCGAAATATAATTTGCCGTCTCGACCCTTGTGGTAAGCTTTACTATTAAACTCATTGCTTTGCAAGCCGTCAGCAACATCGTAGTTACGGCAGACGATCGTTTTTGGGTTAAACTTACAGAGCCCCTTATTGGTGCTGAGCCAAAGATTGCCATGCGCATCTTCCAAGATGCCATACACATAGTCATTGGGGAGGCCGTCTTTCGTTGTAAAAGATGTAAAAGTATTGGTTGTTGGGTCCAACTTGTTGAGGCCATTTTGTGTACCGATCCAAAGAGAGCCTACGCGGTCTTGATAAATTGAAACAACCAAATTATTGCTAAGGCTACGTGGGTTATTAATGTCGTTGATGAAGCGATCAAAAGATTTGGTTGTGGGATCAAATTTGTTCAGACCACCACCATATGTACCGATCCAAAGCGAGCCTGAGCGGTCTTGAAAGATTGAAGCTACAACATCGTTGCTAAGGCTCTTCGGATTATTTGGATTGTTGGTGAAATGCTCAAAAGTTTTGGCTTTGGGTTCAAATTTGTTGAGGCCTCCAGCTGTACCAATCCAAAGCTCGCCTAAACGGTCTTCATAAATTAAGGAGACGTTATTGTTGCTCAGGCTATGCGGATTCTGGGGGTTGTTGGTAAAATGTTCAAAAGTTTTGGTTCTTGGGTCAAATTTGTTCAGTCCGCCATTATATGTGCCAACCCAAAGCGAGCCTGAACGGTCTTGATAGATTGAAACCACCGTATTACTACTGAGGCTATTGGGGTTCTTTGGGTCATTGGTGAAATGTTCAAAAGACTTATTTGCAGGGTCAAATTTGTTCAGTCCGCCATCATATGTGCCAATCCAAAGCAAGGCTGAAGGGTCTTGATAGATTGAAACCACCATATTACCACTAAGGCTATTGCGATTCTTTGGGTCATTGGTAATATGATCAAAGGATTTTTTAACTAGGTCAAACTTATTCAGCCCACCAAAATAGGTACCCACCCAAAGCGATTCTGAGCGGTCTTGATAGATTGTCCTGACGGAATTATTGCTAAGACTCTTTGGGTTTTTGGGGTCGCTGGTAAAATGTTCAAACGTTTTGGTTGAAGGATCAAATTTGCTCAGTCCGCCCCCATCACTGCCTACCCAAAGCGAGCCTGAGCGGTCTCCATAAATGGAGGAAACGATATTATTACCAAGACTATTTGGGTTCTTGGGGTCGTTGATAAAATGTTCGAACAGTTGGGTTTTAGGATCAAACTTGTTAAGCCCACCTTGTGTGCCAATCCAAATTGAACCTGCACGGTCTTGGCTAATTGCCTTGATGTTGTTATTGCTAAGGCTCTTGGAGTTTTTGGGGTCGCTTTTGAAACACTCAAAGGATTTTGTTGCAGGGTCAAACTTGTTTAGCCCACCGCCATCTGTACCAACCCAAAGCGAACCTGAGCGGTCTTGATAGATTGTCCTGACGGAATTATTGCTAAGACTCTTTGGGTTCTTGGGGTCGCTGGTAAAATGTTCAAACGTTTTGGTTGAAGGATCAAATTTGCTCAGTCCGCCCCCATCACTGCCAACCCAAAGCGAGCCCGAGCGGTCTTGATAGATTGCCCTGACGTAGTTGTTGCTAAGGCTCTGGGGTTTTTTAGGGTCGTTGGTGAAATGTTCAAAGGATTTGGTTGTGGGGTTGAATTTATTCAGCCCTCCGCCAAACGTGCCTATCCAGAGCGAGCCAGAGCGGTCTTCAAATAGGGAATAAATAGGGTAGCCGCTGATAGAGGTGCTATCCATGGCATCATTTCGGAAAACGGTAAAGCGGTAGCCATCATAGCAGTTTAGCCCATCATCAGTTCCGATCCAGATGTAGCCTTGCCGGTCTTGCAAAACGCTATGGGCTGAACTTTGAGACAGCCCTTGCTCCTGTGATAGGTGCTCGAAGCGGATGTCCTGATGCGCTTGTTGGCTAAATGTTTGTTGAGCAGTAAGCGCAAGCCAAATTAAAACGTAAAAGAGCAGCGCACGGCATTTATTCATCGTTGATGGAAATTTTGAGCTACAATATCGGGAATCTTGTTTGTAATTCTCTTAAACCCAAATTAATTTAAAAGGCGATTCTGTTGTACCTCCCTTGCTTGAGTAACCGCCAACCGATTCAATTTATTTATTTCTCTTCTAACTTTAAATACAGGTTGAACGTGGTCTCTTTGCCCAACCTGCTCTCGGCCTCTATCCTACCGCCCATGGCCTCCTATTGGGTCTTTACCAAAAAAAGCCCCATCCCCTTGCCCTTTACCTGAAAATGAAAACGGGCATATAGGGTGAACAATTTTCCTCCATCTCTTTCCATGTCTATCCCCAAACCATTATCCCAGATTATGCATTAGAGAATTCAGTCGTTGATGCTTTTGCCTTACATAATCGATCAAACAAACAATCCATCCATATTCGTTTTTCTCGAGTAGCTGAGATGTTGAGTGTTGTTTTTCCTGCCTGTTTGGTGATCCAACTTCCTTCCCGCCAAAGCGGCATGAATCGTAAGGTACTTAAAGTGACTTGAGCCTTACTTTGAGGTACTATTTCGCTAAACAAACTCATTAGATTGTAGCCCATTCTGCTGGTATGGAAGGCAGCTTCGGTGACCCAAAAAATTGCCCGTACAAAAACTGTCCAGGCCAAAATCATTTTCAAGTTCTTTGGCCAGGTTTTCAGCGCTTGCAAAGTCTTTTGTAACTAAGCCATACCTGTTCTGCAGGCACGTTGATATGCTGGACTTGTCCAGACAAGGGTCTAATCGCAGTTATTCATCCGATCAACTCATTAAGCAGTTTATGACCTGCGTGTAATGTGGTGCTAATAGATTTGAGCATACCGAAGTGCCCCGTCACGATGAAGCCTCAACAATAGAGACACTTGTAATGGATGAATTAGTTGTTGCTGGCAAGAGGCCAAATCAATCTAATTCTAAAAGCCTCCGTTGTCTTTTAGGTTTTAGAGGTTTTCGCTAAACTATTTCCCCAGTACTTCTTCCAATTTTTGTTCTAACGCAGCCCCTCTTAAATTCTTCGCAATGATCTTTCCGGTTTTATCCAAAAGAATTGAAAGTGGGATAGCGTTGATGTTGTAATCTTTTGCCGCCTGGCATTCAAAGTATTTTAGGTCAGAGACGTGTGTCCAAGTGAGTCCATCCTCCGCTATCGCCTTGACCCAATCTTCTTTACTGCGATCTAGCGAAACACCATATACCTCAAAGCCCTTGCTTTTGAATCTATTGTAAGCTTTCACCACATTAGGGTTTTCCTGGCGGCAAGGGCCGCACCATTTTGCCCAAAAGTCAATTAACACATATTTTCCCTGAAGGGAAGAAAGTTTTACAACCTGTCCGGCAGGGTTCGCCAAAGCAATTTCAGGCGCTTGCTGACCCACCGCTGTGATCTTTATCTTTTCGGTCATCGCGCTTAGCTCTTTTGTAAACCGAGAGGTGGGCCAGGCCTTCTTAAATTTTTCTGTGGCCGTCAAAAACAGATCTATGTTCTTGTCTTTGTCAATTAAGTTGGGGTCTTGAAGTAAATTGAATAACGCCAGAGACGCAGGCTGTTGCGCCAAAAACGCTGCCAACGATTTGGCATTTCTTTCGATAATCTTCACAGCACCCGCTCGTAGTTCCGCCACCTTTGCTTCGTTTTTTGCCGCTACTGCTTTTTCAAACTCTGCTTGGAGTGCCATCATCTCTGCACCGCCTTGTGATTCGCCCATCATTCGCTGCACTGTGTTGATCAACTCGTGATCGGGTGAGCCCTTAATTTCCACAAACCCTTGCTGGTTATTGCCATCTACATTGAGTTCTACGTTACTTCGATTCAACATTACATTAACCGCTTGCCTTCCAAAAAAATTAATATTGTAAAAGCCCGGTTCGGTTAAGCGCACTGTTTTGGCGAAAGTATAGTCTTTTCTCAACGTAATGGTATCACGTCTTCCAGAGCCATTCTGCACAATCTCCTGTATGGAAATTGGCCCTTGCTGGGGAAAACCCACTTTACCCGACAATACAATTGTCCACCCCGAATCGACAGCTTCTGCTTTTTTCTCGGGGGCGCAGTTTGTTAAAATTAACGCGAATAGGAAGTTAAACACGATCATAGTTTTTGTTTTCATTCTTTTATCTCGATACTTTATTTATTAAGTTCTTGAACAATCAAATCTGTTGCCAGTTTTGGATCGGCTTTTCCTTTACTGCGTTTCATCACTTCTCCCATAAACATAGTTACAATTGCTTTCTTTCCTTTTTTATACTCATCAACCTTCTGCGGAAACGCGGCAATGACATCTTTAACGATGGGCAGGATGGAATCCATACTGCTGTCTTGCACTAAATTTAGTTCCTCGGCAAGCAGGGCTGCTGAATGGCTAGGTTTTTCAATTAAAGAAGGAAACAATTTTTGAGCCGCTACAGCAAAACTTAACTTTCCATCGTCAATCAACTGAATCATTTCGGCAACCTTGTTTGCCTCCAACGGAAACGCAGCTATTTCCAAATTCGTTTCGTTGAGGTACGATTTTATTGGACCCATCAACCAATTGGAAGCCGCTTTGTAGTTCTTCGTGTGGCTACACATCTGTTCAAAATAGGAAGCCAACTCTTTGGTTTCTGTAATGACATGCGCATCGTATGACGGAAGGTGATAGTTTGTAATTAACTTTTGATACAACTCCTTTGGCAGAGTCGGCATAGAAGATTTAATGCGATCGAGCCATTCGTCTGATATTTCCAGCGGGCTGACGTCTGGATCCGGGAAATAGCGATAGTCATTTAGTTCTTCTTTTGTCCGCATGCTATAGGTCTTTCCATCAGCGGCATTGAACGTGCGTGTTTCAGAAATTACCAACTCACCTCGTTCCAGCAAAGTAGTCTGACGTTCTATCTCAAAATCAATTGCATGCTGCACGTTGCGAATTGAGTTCATGTTTTTAACCTCGACCTTTTTACCCAACACGGTTGCATCCTTCGGCATCATCGAAACATTCGCATCGCAACGCAACGACCCCTCTTCCATGTTTCCATCACAAATTTCCAGGTACCGTACCAGCTTTCGGATTTCAGCCATTAACGCCCCTGCATCTTCCGATGATTCAATCACAGGCTCTGTCACAATTTCTATCAAAGCAGTACCGGCTCGGTTAAAGTCGAGCAGCGTATCTGTTTCACCTTCCAAGTGAATTGACTTGCCTGCGTCTTCTTCCAGATGAATTCGATTTAGAATAATATCTTTTTCAGCTCCGTCTTTTGTTGTGATCGTGACGAAACCACCCACACAAATAGGAGTCCGATCTTGCGTAAGCTGGTAGCCTTTTGGTAGATCTGGATAGAAATAATTCTTACGATCGAAGATTTGAAATCTCGAAATCCTGGAGTGACAAGCCAAACCCATTTTAATGGCGTGTTCGACAGCCTTCTTATTCAATTTGGGCAACGTGCCGGGGTGCGCCAATGTAATGACACCCACGTTCGTATTGGGCGCACTGCCGTATTCGGCTAAATCTGAATTGAAGATTTTGCTATTCGTTAATAGTTGAGCATGGACTTCAAGACCGATGACTACTTTGTATTTATTTTGCGATAGCGAACTCACTAATTCAACAATTCTTTGGCTTTCACTAAAACGCGATCCAACCCATTACTATTTTTCCCTCCGGCCGTAGCAAAAAAGGGTTGCCCTCCCCCACCGCCATCAATTTCCTTGGCCAGTTCTTTTACCATATTTCCAGCATGATACTTTTTTGTTGCTTCTAGCTTTTCACCAATCATCACAGCAACCTGCGGTTTACCTTCAATGTCAGCAGCAAGTATCATTAACAGATCGTCAAATTGATTGCGCAGTGCATAGGCGATATTTTTTAAGGCATCCGCATTGGGCACACTCACTCGCTCCAATACCAGCGTGCAACCATTGGATTTTACAGCTTTAGTGGCAAGTATATCTTTCAGCGTATTGGCTTGTTGTTGGTAAATGATTTCCAATTTTTTTTCAAGGCCGTGCTTTTCGTCTACCAACGCTTGAATAGACGCAACGACATCTTTCGGGTTTTTGAGTTGTGCTTTGATCTGCCCCATCTCGTTGTAAAAACTGTTCAGGTATTCAAATGCTCCATCTGCTGTAACGGCTTCAATTCTGCGAACACCGGCAGCCACCGAACTCTCGGAAACAATTTTTAGCAATCCGATATTTCCTGTGGCCTTCACATGAGTACCTCCACAAAGCTCGACCGAGAATTTCGGGTCAAATGTTATCACTCTAACAAACTCTCCGTATTTCTCACCAAACAATGCCATTGCGCCAAGCGACTTTGCTTTTTCAATGGGCACATTTCGTTGTTCATTCAACTGAATGTTCTCTCTGATTTTTTCATTGACGATGGTTTCTACTCTCGAAACTTCTTCGCTTGTCATGGCTCCAAAATGAGAGAAATCAAAACGCAAGATCTTGTCATTCACCAAAGAACCTTTTTGCTCCACGTGCTTTCCTAGTACTTCTCGCAGTGCAGCATGAAGTAAATGCGTGGCCGAGTGATTAGCCATGGAAAGCCTGCGCTGATGAACATTTACTTTGGCTTGAACTACTCCTTCTAAATTGGCAGGAAGTTTCTCCACCCAGTGAACGATCAGATCATTCTCTTTCTTGGTATCAACGACTGTAATTTTTTCCTCTCCTATTTCCAGTGTACCTGTATCTCCCACCTGGCCTCCGCTCTCTGCATAGAATGGAGTTTTATCTAGCACCAACTGAAATAACTCTTTATTCTTTTGTTTTACTTTTCGGTAGCGTAAAATTTTTGACGTTGAAGTCAATTCATCGTATCCAATAAATTCTGGCCTGCCTGCCTGACCGGCAGGCAGGTCGCCTTCCAACACCACCACCCAGTCTCCGGTTTCTTTGGCTGCATCGGCTTTCGAACGTGTTTTTTGTTTGGCCATTTCTTCAATGAACCCTTTTTCATCCACCAAAAAACCACGTTCTCGCGCGATGAGCGAAGTTAGATCGAATGGAAAGCCGAAGGTATCATACAGTTCAAAAGCTTGCTCTCCAGAAATTGTCTTGTCAAAATTCTCAATCCGTTTCAAACCTTTTTCCAGTGTTCTCAAAAAAGAAATCTCTTCTTCATGCACAACCTTACTCACATACTCTAGTTGTTGGTGCAACTCCGGAAACACATCTTTAAGCTGCAGCGCCAGCAAAGGCACCAAGCGATGGATGAATGGTTCTTTAAAATTCAAATAAGAAAATCCATAGCGCACTGCTCTCCTCAAAATTCTTCTGATCACATAGCCCGCACCTGTATTACTCGGCAACTGCCCATCGGAAATCGCAAAGGATACAGCACGAATATGATCGGCTATTACCCGGATCGCAATATCTGTTTTGATATTGTCTCCATATTTCACATTGGCATTGATGGCTATGAAATCAATCAACGGACTAAATACATCGGTATCATAGTTTGATGTCTTGGCCTGAATGGCCATGCACAACCGTTCGAAGCCCATTCCGGTATCTACATGTTTATCCGGCAGTGGCACCAAAGCACCAGAAGCTAGCCGGTTAAATTGTATGAACACCAAATTCCAAATCTCCACAACTTGCGGATGATCGCTATTGACTAAATCGCGACCTGCTTTCTTCATTCTTTCTTCCTCTGAACGAAGATCAATGTGAATCTCTGAGCACGGGCCACATGGGCCGCTTTCGCCCATCTCCCAAAAATTGTCCTTTTTATTACCGTGGAGAATGCGATCCTCTTGTACAAAACTGCGCCATAGGTCTTTGGCTTCTTCGTCCACGGGAAGGTTATCTCCTTTGTCGCCACCAAAAACGGTTACATACAACCTGTCTTTTGGCAGTCCATAGACTTCCGTCAATAGCTCCCATGCCCAACTGATTGCCTCCTTCTTAAAGTAATCACCAAAGCTCCAGTTGCCAAGCATTTCGAACATGGTGTGGTGGTAGGTGTCCAGCCCCACATCTTCCAGGTCATTGTGCTTTCCGCTTACCCTAAGGCACTTTTGTGTGTCGGCTACACGTCTGTTAGTCGAAACTGAATTGCCCAAAAAGTAGTCCTTAAACTGTACCATGCCCGAGTTGGTAAACAGCAGCGAAGGGTCATTTTTAAGCACTAAAGGGGCAGAAGGAACGATTTTATGGCCTTTACTTTCAAAGAAATCCAGAAATTTTTGGCGGACGATTGCCGATGTCATATGCATTTGGTCAAATTAAACTTTTGATAAAGAGGACATTTTGCCTACTTTTATGAGTTCACAGTCTTAGAAACGCACAAAATTAACCCATTAGGGTCATTATAAAAGGAATTGAATAAAAGTTGGCAATGGCAGAAACAAAATTCAGGTACAATCCAAAAACGCTGCGTTACGAAAGGGTTATCCCTTCGATCGTAAGCATCGCGTTTAGAGGATTTGGCTATTTGATCTTTGGCTGTATCTTTTTTGTGGGTTTAGTGATGCTTCAAAATTTTGTGATTGAAACCCCGCTTGAAAAATCGTTGCGTGCAGAAAACGAGGCTCTTCAACTTCATAAGAAAGTTTTGATGGCGAGTTTGCAAGAATCTAATGTGGGGATTCAAGCTCTTCGTAAAGAGGAGCAGCAGCTTCATGAAAGACTTTTTGAAACCAAGGTTGTAACTGAAAACGAAACAGACATCTATAAAAAAGATGAAATATTAACCGCTGAACCTACCCTATTTGCAGAATGGGAAAAATCGGTTCGTAACAACTTCACTTCTGTTTTTAAAAAGGCACAATTGAGAGATCAGTCATGGGCTCAACAGATTCATATCGACAAAACGAAGTTGAACAAATTAAAGCACCTACCCAGTATTTCGCCTATTCCTGAAATTGAAGCAGACAAGTTGGTATCTGGTTTTGGTAAACGAATAAATCCTTTCCATAAGGGAATATATCAACATGATGGAATTGATTTCGCTATGCCTGCCGGAACGACTGTTGTCGCTACTGCCCCCGGCACAATTTTACGGGCTAACACCAGCAACCAGGTAGCGGGTTTTGGCAACTATGTTGAAATAGATCATGGAAATGGAATTATCACGCGGTATGCTCATTTGGCGGACCTTAATGTAAGATATGGTCAATCGGTAGCCAAAGGGCAGAAAATTGGCACCGTTGGATCGAGTGGCGGCTCGATTGCACCCCACCTTCATTATGAGGTGATACGCGGTGGTGTTAACGTGAACCCTGTTCACTATGTGGTGGGTACTTACTCCAGCACATTTTATAATAACCTTGTGCAGGCAAGTGAAAAAAGAAATCAGTCACTGGATTAATGACGAAGGTAAAGTATACATATAATCCGGTTACCTGTAAATACGAGCCAATTATCGTATGCCCTCGCTTGTTAGGAAAGGCTACGCTACGCTTTCTAGCCGTTTCGTTTGTTATTGGCCTTGCTGGAAGCATTTATTTCCATTTTCAGTATCCGTATTTGGACGAGACGCTTCAGAGTCAGGAGAATGCCTATCTGAAAGCGGAGTGGAGACTACTTGGAAAACGTTTAAACAACAGTTCGGAGCAATTGAGCGCACTGGAAAAAAACGATGACCAAAATTTCCGTGTGATACTTGATCTGGATCCTTTGTCACCGTCCCAACGCGAAGCCGGTGTCGGTGGTCGTCCAAAAGAGAGCGAAACTATCACTTACCCGCTAATCAAATTAGCGTATGATAAGGCGGCAAAAATCAAAAATCGGCTAGATATACAGCGCCAGTCGATTGACCAATTAAAAACAGAACTTGGGAAAAAAGAGCGCATGTGGGCATCGCGACCTGCCATTCAGCCAATTAATAACAAAGATCTAAAGCAACTTCACACCATTTTTGGTATGCGGATGCATCCGATTCTAGGGTATGTTCGCCCTCACAACGGACTTGATTTTACAGCACCGCATGGATCACCAGTGTACGCAACCGGTGACGCAGTGGTGATGTACACTGGATTTTCAACCTATGGAAATGTTATTTATCTGGATCATGGCTTTGGTTTTGAAACCCGATATGCCCACTTGACCCGCTATATTGTGGAACCCGGACAAGTGATCAAAAGAGGTCAGATCATCGGATACGTAGGGAATACCGGTTTATCAGCAGCCCCACATCTTCATTATGAAGTGCACTATAAAAACGTAGCCATAAACCCGATCAATTTCTTCCAGCGCGATCTCAGCAACAAGGAATATGAAAAACTGATTGAGTTGGGTAGTAAGTCAACTACTTCACTCGATTAATAAAATCACTATTTCCTTTTTATTGCCAACAGTGGGATCGTGCCCAGATAGGCCAAAGTCCGTGTGACGCTTTTTGCAAATAGCTTTTCTTCCAGACTTAACTTGTGGGTAAAGGTAGTAAGTAGGTCGGCCTTTGTTTGTTTGATGTACTGATCAATGGCTTTGGGAATATCGTCATCCAGGATGAGCTTAAAATCCAATTTGTCGTATTGCGTTTTTTTGATAATTGCTTCTAAGGACATTTTTGCAGCCTCCACCTTTTTGTCCATTGAAGGCACCACATGTATCATATGAACAGATGATCCATAAATACGCGCAAATTCTACCACAATATCTAGCTCCTTTTGTGTGTCTTTCAAATCAGTGGCATACACGATGTGCTGTAAATTTTTGTACTGTGCGAATTCTGGTATTGCCAACACCGGGCAAGTGCAATCGTCAATTACCGACACGGTGGTGCCACCTAATCTCGCCTTCTTTAACGCAGAGGCTCCCCGAGAGCCCATCACCACAATATTCGTTTTGTTTTTTTCTGTATAACGCTTCACCATCTCAGCCACGGTGTGCGAGCGAATCGCTTTAAATTCAATTTGATAATCGCCTTTGACTGTACTTCGCAACTCTTCTATTAAGTTCCGCCCCTCCTCCTCGGTAATCTGGATGAGCGATTTTTCGATTTGTTTCATCTTAAGGTTTGCCTTTGGAACGCCCTCAAATCGCACAATATTCAATATTGTGAATTCCGCCTTCACAGGTGCTGCCATACGAAGCGCATAGGAAATAGCCACTTTGGACAAAGGAGAGAAATCGGTAAGAAGGACAATTTTGGGTACTGCCATACGATTAGGTTATAATCAAAAATAAACCATTCATCGCCATTAAAAAAGCGATTAAGAATGTAAATTTCCAATTCAAATCAATAACAAACCGATGTCAAAAAAATCACTTCTATTATTTTGCCTTGCCCTCCTTGCTTTAATTGGACAGGCACAAGTCAATTCAACGCTTATTCGATCTCACATCAAAATTCTTTCAAGCGATTCCCTGGAAGGTCGTGGCACTGGAACAGCTGGAGAAAAACTGGCAATTGCCTACATCCAATCGCAATGGAATAAGATCGGGCTATTGCCAAAAGGCGATGGAAAGTTATTTACCCAAAAATTCACTTTCAAAGGCGGAATTCATGGAACCGGTGAAGAGGGGACAGCTTACAATCTGGTTGGATTCATTGATAACCAAGCCGCCAACACAATTGTAATTGGTGCACACTTCGATCACCTCGGCTTGGGAAATCAAGGCAGCTCGTTGGATGCGAATCCGCAAAATAAAATACATAATGGCGCAGATGACAATGCATCAGGTGTTGCTGGTGTGATCGAATTGGCGCGGTATTTCCAAATGAATAAAATCAAAGAGTCAACCAATTTTCTGTTCATCTGCTTCAGTGGCGAAGAGCTAGGGCTTTACGGTTCCAAGTACTTCACCGAGAATCCAACAATTGACTTGACAAAGGTGAACTACATGATCAATATGGATATGATTGGCCGATTAGATCCTCAATCGAAAAATCTGGCGGTGAGTGGAACAGGAACGAGTGCCGCGTGGGAACCTCTTCTTAAAAAACTATCATCCGAAAAACTGTTGATAAAGACCGATTCAGCCGGAGTTGGGCCTTCAGATCACACTTCCTTTTATCTCAAAAATATTCCGGTGCTACATTTTTTTACAGGCTCCCATAGCGACTACCACAAACCATCGGATGACGCAGAAAAAATAAATTATGAGGGCGAAAAAGAAATTCTTGAATTGATTATTCGCTTGGTTGAAAATCTTGACAAGCAACCAAAGCTTACTTTCCTTGCTACCAAAAATAAGTCGATGGGGTCGGCTCGTGCTTTTAAAGTTACCATGGGTGTGATGCCCAGTTACACGTCTAGCGAAGAGGGACTGAAGGTAGATGGCGTAACCGAAGGAAAGCCTGCTCAAAAAGCTGGTATTGCGGCAGGCGATGTGATCGTTCAGATTGCATCTTATCAAATAAAAGATATCCAGAGTTATATGGATGCATTAGGCAAATTTGAAAAAGGACAAGTAGTGCCGGTAAAACTAAAAAGGGAGAAAGAAATTATTACACTCAACGTTACCTTTTAACGAGTTCAAACACGCGTAAATTGGGTGTATTTCAAATTATCGCAGTTATTTTCTTCATTGCCCTCACCCATTTGAATTCTTCCATTCCTTATAGCTTGTAAGTCCCTCTCCCGAGGGAGAGGGGATGATGAACTGCGTGAACGTAGGACCTCAATGGGGTGAGGGTAGAAAAGGCGCGTCAATTTGAAATACACCCCGTAAATTTGGAAGTTTGACAATCATTTTTAAAATCCATTTCTGACTCTATTTTTGCAGAAGAAAACAATCAATACAATTTGACATGGGACGCGTATTTGAAAAGAGAAAACATACCATGTTCGCTCGTTTTGACCGAATGGCCAAAGCGTTTACGCGAATAGGAAAAGATATTGCCATGGCCGTGAAAGCCAATGGCCCCAACCCAGATAACAATCCCAAGCTTCGAATGGCGATTCGAAATGCAAAGGGTGCGAATATGCCGAAAGATCGGGTTGATGCAGCTATCAAACGCGCATCTTCCAAAGAAGAAAAAGATTTTCAGGAAATAGTGTATGAAGGCTATGCCCCACACGGAGTGCCAGTGTTGGTAGAATGTGCTACTGACAATCCGACCCGAACGGTGGCAAATATCCGGTTGCAGTTCTCCAAAAATCATGGCACCATGGGCAACTCCGGATCTGTCTCATTTATGTTTGAACGAAAGGGAGTATTTAAATTCGAACCATCTAAATTAAACTTAGATGAACTAGAATTAGACTTGATCGATGCTGGTGCGGAAGATATTCAACGGGACGCGGAAGAGACTGTCATCTACACCAAATTCACTGAGTTTGGCCATATGTCTAAATTCCTGGAATCTAAGAAGCTGGAGGCGAAAAGCTCTGAACTCAATTACATTCCCAACAGCACGAAAGAACTAACGGAGGCTGAGCAAGATGAGGTACTCAAGTGCATCGAAGCACTGGAAGCAGATGATGACGTGCAGAACGTTTATCATAATCTCGCTTAATAGATCAGTCGGAGAAAGTTTAATTTTTCTTCTTAGATAAAACGTCCAATTGACTTCCCTAGTGAGGTTGTCGTCTACCATACGATTATTGTATTGCTGTATAAGGGCTCTCAACCTTGCTTGCATCTCAGAAACCGTATCCGGTGGTACGTTCATTTCATTATTCTTTAGAAATGGATCCGCTTTAAAATCAAAGAGCGCGATTGAATTCTGTCCATCAAATTGAAGAAGATAGTTCCCTTGAAAAAACTGGTAGGTATTGTTTAGATAATTGAAGGCAAAAGGGCGGTCCTTGGAGCTAAATACATCGCGCCCAAACGCAACGTAGGGCTGATCATAACCCAAATAACCTAAGATGGAAGGCAAAATATCAACCTGCTGAACTAACTCATCCTTCATACCCATATCTTCTCGCCCCGGTTTATAAAAAATTAGGGGAATTGAAAAATAACCCCATACTGTATTGTATTGCGGATATTGAATTTCTTCAGTAGCATGATCTGCAGTGATCACAAATAGCGTATTTTTAAACCAATCCGCCTTAGCCGCTGTTTGAAAGAAACGCTTGAGCGCCCAATCTGAATATTCAATTGATCTATAAATCGGGAGTGAGCCGCCTTTAAATTTATCTTGATATTCTTCTGGCAACTGGTAAGGATGGTGAGAATACACCGTAAACAAGGTGGTAAAAAAAGGTTGCTTGAACTCACTCATCTTTTTGGGATAGTAATGAAGAAACTTCTCGTCCCAAATTCCCCATATCCCATCAAAGTCATCGTCATTACCATATTCACCTTTTCCAAAATAGTCGGCAAAACCACTTTGGTTGGCAAATGCATCAAAGCCCATTGATCCGTTGAAAGCGCCATGAAAAAAGGTAGTCTAATATGCTTTTTCCTTTAACAGAATCGGGAGGCTATTCAATTTGTTTCCCGAAAAATGCGAGAGCACATAAGGCACTTCAATGGATGGAACAAAGCATATCGCAGAAAGCATTGCGTCAATCAGCTTGCGACCATTTGCCATTGAATACTTGAATGATCGGCTATGTGAAATACAGGCCACCCGCGGCAATGGTGAAGAATCGGTTGGCATCCATGCCCTGAGAAAACGCCCTGTTAAAAAGAAAAAAACTACTTTACTCGAAGAATAGAGTGCCCTGATTAACAATCTGCTGAGAACCAAAGCTAGATAGCTATTGCCACGAAGCTTGACTCGCCAAAATTGGCCAAAAGACATGATCGCAACATGGATTTGAAACTGGCAAAATAGTGTAAACAGGCAAAAAAAGGACACAATGATTTCAGTATTTGTCTTAGTTTTGTTAATGAAGAAATATTGAAAAATGGCCAAAAGTCTTCATTTTGAAGCTAAGAAATCAATCTTTGCAACAACGGTTGCTAAAGCAACCTTCTTGTTTGCGCTGGTTCTCTGCAATTCTCACACAAATGCCCAAGACGTAAAGGCTTTCGGAATCTACGGTGGGTTCAATTTCCCAATAACCCTAGACGAAGGACTTTCTAAAGATCTACGCTATTTTGGTCAGTTAACTTTTCGAGCTACGCCCATTGGGTTTTCTTATGGCTATGATAAAGTGGGTTTCGGCTACGTGCTTACACCCTGCTACCTGCAAGTCGGGCAGCAGTTCAGTATCAAGAATTCGATTGGCGGAGACATCGGAACGCGCGATATTCAAATGGATTATATCAGTCTACCAGTAGCATTAAAACTCCATGTCAACGATATGGCTTTTTTCCGGATGAGCGCGGTACTGGGTCTAAACATCAACTACTTGTTAAATGGCCGCGAAACAATTACCCATGCAGCATCAAAAGTAATTTATCCAGCTGGAATTACTATCCCGACAGATCCAGCTTACTTACCTGTATACGATGGCGTATTCATCCCTTCGGTAAATAATTTAGAGTACGTTTCCAATGACAAATTTAATTCAATCCAACTTTTTGCGGCATTAGGACTGCGCTCTGACTTCGATTTGAATGACGACTGGAGTATTAATTTTGACGGACGAGCAAACTTTGGACTTTTCGACTCACGCCAGGCTAGTTATGTTAATCAACTCAAGAACCCATCAGGAGGCGCAGACTTCAACGGAAACCCTGGAGCACCCGATCTTCCTGGTCAAAGGCGGGAGATTTACTTAGCCGTTAGCATAGGAGTATCAAGAATCATACAAACAAAAAATAAGTTTAAAACAAAAAGAACGGGCATTACCAATCGAGGAGCCAAAAACATCCCCAGACCTCGCAATAAGAGGCCAAAGGGTTAATATTTCAGAGTCTGAAGAAAAATAATAGTAACTATTTTTACTATGAAATTAAGAAAGCGACTCGTTTCATTGCTTCCTCATGCCCTTGCCCGTGCAGAATATTACTTTGGATAGTATCCATCAATTCTTTGACCCTATCTCGGTTGTAGCCAAGTTTTACAGCAAATATGTGAGATAGCTTCAACTCTTCGCTGTTCACATTTTTATCGATAGTCATCATATGAACTAGATCATATAGTTGATGGAATTTTTCGGTTGGATCGGTTGGAACTTCAAATATGACTTTGTTCGGGTTCTTTCGAATTTCCGTTAATTGCCCCTCGCTAATCCCATTCCTTTTCGCGATTGACTTCAGTAAATCATACTCTACATCATCAAAATTTCCGTCAATAGCGGCCATTTCAATGAGGTTTTTCATGTGGCTTTTAGCCGTGGATTTACCCTGACTAAAAGCACTCAACAAGTCTTTTAAATTCATGTGAATCTGGTTTATGATAATAAAAATACTCGATTTTTTACAAAATCAAACAGAATTGATCCATGGGGTGAATTTTTATTTACTGAAGGTTTTGCGGGCAGCTGTAAACGCTTCAAACAGAGTCAACTGGTTTCTATTGCGTGCAAGATTCTGGCCTTCAAATTGAGCCCCGTAATAAACGTCATTATTCAGATAATCTGTCAAAAAACGCAGTGCCTGCATATAAATCAAGAATTGCCCGGCCAAGAAAAATGAGTTTTGCTCGTCTTTGGACAATGCACCTTTCATCTCGTCCGAATATCCTTGCACAATGGCATGGTAGAACATAGGTCTGACCTCGATTTTGGAGAAATCCGTTTCCTCTTCGTTGGTCGGTGACAAATACGTTCGCATCATATCGCCCACATCGCTAAAGAAGTAGCCCGGCATTACGGTATCCAAGTCGATTACGCAAATGCCTTTATTGTCCAGATCGAACAACACGTTGCTGATTTTAGTATCATGGTGAGTGACGCGCAGTTTGAATGCTGGATTCATGCGGATGCGATTGTATTCATCCACTAAGTTCGCGTAACTCCTTATTTGATTTATCTCTTCGGAACATGCGCTTACCCTTTGTGGATTCCCAGTTAGAAGCGCATTCTCAAATTGTTTGTAGCGATACGCCAAGTCATGAAAATTGGGAATCGTGACGTGAAGCTGTGCGGCATCGAAATCAGAAAAACTACTAGAGAATCTTCCAAACTGTAGCGCGGCTTCGTAGGCCTGTTCGGGTGTTTCAACTACTTGTATGGTCTTAGAGTTTTTAACAAACGGAGTGAGTCTGAAGTACCCCTTGCCCGTTTCGTAAGCTAACTCTTCGCCACTTTCTGTTTTAATTGCCGATACCAGAAAATAGTCAGACTCGATTGCCGTTAGATGATCTGCCAGCAAGCGAACATTAGTGGCGATTTTCCCAGGCTCTTTAAAAACGTTATCGTTGATGCGTTGAAGAATGAAGTTCTTCCCTTTTGCTGTTACCTTCCACGTTTGGTTAATCAATCCACCCGAAATTACTTCTAAGGAAGCGTTTTGAAATTGGGGGCTATACTGTTGAAGGATGCTGTTCATACACTAATTCACACAATGGCGTTAACCAAATCTTAGCCTATCCTAAAAATCCGCTGTCAGGTTGAATATAAAAATATTAATTCAGACACGTCCAGAAACAAAATTGAGCCACTTATATGTGGCTCAATTTTATTGCATACAAGACTAAACTTTAGTTTCGCTTCAGCGGCTGGTAATTCTTGAAAGGAGATATGCTTACTTTTTCCATCAGTGTACGATACCCCGGCCAGGTTTTCTCATAAAAGAGATTGACCCGTTGCATCAGTTTATTGATTTGCTGCTCCGCCTGTTGAAATACCCGTTGATCGGTAGCGCTAATTGCATCTTTAGATGATCTTATAAAAGACTGAGCTGTCCCCACATAAGAAAGGGGCGTGGGTGTAGGCTGGCGTACAATGCCCTGTCGTTTGTCCTCTTTACCAACAATATAATCCATCAGTGCGCCAATTGAATCCTTAATCGCCTTTGTTTTTTCTGTCGCTTCTTTCAAATCATCTCTTTTTGCTTCCTTCATCTTCTTTTCAAATTCCTCAGCGATTTCTTTCGATTCGCGCAACTGATTCATTGCCTCGGTGCCAACTGCAGTCATTTTTTGTAAATCCTTCAGCAAATTATAGCGTTCTTCAATAACTGAAGATGGCGTTGCATACCGAGGGTCAGGTTTTACATTAATCATTGCCGAATCTTTCGCACCACCAAAGGTTATTCTAAGCTTGTAGGCACCAGGCAGTACTTGTGTACCTGATGGCTCTGCAGCTCCGGCTTTTGCCTTTTCCCTAGATGGCTGGCGAACACCTTTCTCATTCAGCGACCAAGTAGTACGATTAAGCCCGTTGTCTTCCGGGGCTTTTTGTTTAATGGTTCGGATTTTCTCACCCTTACCATTGAATACTTCAAGTGTTAGCGAATCATACTTTGGCTTTTTGTCATCCTTCGTGTCCTCCTTTTTTTCGTCCTTCTTGTCAACCGGTTTCGCGTCTTTCTTTGCGTCAACTTTCTTAACGTCTGATTTTAGCTCGTCTTTCTTTACTTCCGGCTTATTGATCACAAAGGAAATCATCGCGTTTGTTGTCCGGTTTTCTCCTTGAAACATGGCATTGCCGGGGAACAAAATTCCAGCAGGATCCTGTGTTTCTACCTGGTAGGCGTCTGGCGCGTCAAAAACATGTACTATCTTATTCAAAACCTGTATTCCTTCCTTTACCATCTCACGTAGTGGACGAATATCATCGAGGATATAAAGGGCACGGCCAAAAGTACCGATTGCCAAATCGTGCTCACGTGGATGAATGACCAAATCCATGGTAGGTACTCCGGCAGGGTAGCCGTTTGTCCAACGTGTGTACGTCTTGCCTTCATCTAAAGTAACCCACAACCCATTTTCTGTTCCCAGGAAAATAAGTTTAGGTTCCACCACGTCTTGCACCACAGCGAGTGTGTAATTGTTCTCTCCCACTTGCGATGGCGTTATTATGTTTTCCCAGGTTTGGCCGTAGTCTTTGGAACGAAACAAATACGGCTTGAAATCAAACTGTCTGTAGTTGTTTACCACCACGAATACTTCGGCTGCATTGTAAGTAGAAGCTTGTATCTGTGGTATCCAGGCGCCTTTGGGCATTCCAGTAATTTTAGAGGTCAGGTTAGTCCACGTTTTCCCTCCATCTCTCGACAGTTGCACTTGTCCATCATCAGTACCTACCCACAACACACCTTTTTCTTTCGGGCTGGGCGCTATGGCTAAAATCGTGCAATGATTTTCAGCACCAGTGGCATCCATCGTGATCCCTCCGCTCTCATGTTGTTTTTGTTTTTCCTTATCATCAGTTGTCAAGTCCCCTGAAATGATCTCCCAGGTTGTTCCTTTGTCGCTAGACTTGTGAACAAATTGACTTCCATAATAAATGGTTCCCTTATCAAAAGGATCGAGGGCTAGTGCTGAATTCCAATTGAACCTCAACTTAAATGTAGCATCCGGATGAGTGGGTCGAATAATTTTTGTGTGACCAGTCTTGCGATCATATCTTCCAAGAAATCCTCCTTGTGACATGGCATAGCCGTATCGGTTATCTTCCGGGTCGGCTTGCACGTCAAAGCCATCGCCAAACATAACTGCTTGCCAATACGTGTTTTGGATTCCACCGTCTTTCCAGGTATAAGCTGGGCCAACCCATGAGCCGTTATCCTGTAATCCTCCGTACACATTATAGGGCTGATCCATGTCCACACTCACATGGTAAAACTGACCGACCGGTATGTTCTCTACGAAACGCCAATTCTTTCCATAATCATGAGTGATGTTTAATCCGCCATCATTGCCGTCAACCATAAAAGAAGGGTCTTCCGGACTGATCCACCATGCGTGGTGATCGGGGTGAACACCTGAATACGGCAATAATTTTTGAAACGATTTGCCGCCATCTTCACTCACGTTCACTTCAGAATAAATGGTGTACAGTCTGTTTTCGTTTTTAGGATCGGCATGAATCTCGCAATAGTAAAAAGGTCGATCACCAATTTCACTCATCTTGTCATTGATCATCGACCACTTGAACCCACCATCGGTAGATCTATAGAGTGCATTTTTTTTGTTTTCGATAAGTGCATAGACCACGTCTGGTTTGTTGGCAGAAATAGCTAAGCCCATGCGGCCCAGCTCTCCTTCAGGCAATCCGTCTTTGTCTGTTTTCTTTGTCCATGTTTTGCCACCATCAAAAGTGATATGAAGACCAGAACCCGGGCCTCCTGACTTAAATGTCCACGGCCAACGTTTGTGTTGCCACATGGCTGCGATCAATTTATTCGGATTTGATGGATCCATGATCAGCTCTGCGCAACCTGTTTTGTCATCCACAAACAAAACCCTTTCCCAGTTTGCTCCGCCATCAACAGTTTTGTAAACACCGCGCTCAGGATGTTCGCCCCAAGGGGAACCAATAGCCGCCACATAAACCACATTTGAATTTCTCGGATCAATAATAATTCGGTGTATGTTCCGCGTTTTTTCCAAGCCCATCACTTTCCAATTCTTGCCTCCGTCCAGACTTCTATAAATGCCATAGCCACCGTTCAAACTATTTCGTGGGTTACCTTCACCGGTTCCAACCCACAATACAGATGGATTATCTTGTTGAATGGCAATAGCGCCAATCGAAAGAACGTTTTCTTTGTCGAAAATGGGTTCCCAATTGATGCCTCCACTTGTTGTTTTCCAGAGACCACCAGATGCAGACCCAGCATACATAATGTCAGTGTTGTTGCGAACCACATCGATTGAGGTAATCCGCCCGCTCATGCCGCCCGGCCCAATGGAACGGGGCTTCATGCCCTTTAACTTTTCCATATCAAGCTTCTGTGCAAACGCAGCCTGGCTAAAAAGCCCTATCGCAAGGGCAAAAAGAAAGAGTAATTTTTTTCTCATGAATTGAATTTTTTGGTGGCCAAATATAGCCTAATGACCAGTTCCATATGCGCGAACCTTTATAAAAGCGCGGTTTTAATGATAGATGGCAAACTAGATGCAATATCGGCTTGAAAGTCGCGGTCAAGCCCATTTTTCGAACCTCCCAAATTTTCAACACACCAACAGCCAAATTCCTTTGCGATAAAAAATGAATTGGACTCTAAGAAAATCGGTCAAATACGGCTATTTTTGACATTCAGATTAAAGTAGAACTTAAAGAAAATTGCGATGGCTGAGATTGTACGTATGCCCAAGATGAGCGACACGATGACCGAAGGGGTGATCGCCAAATGGCATAAAAAAGTGGGTGACGCTGTGAAGACAGGCGAGTTAATGGCAGAAATCGAAACAGATAAAGCCACGATGGATTACGAATCGTTTAACGCAGGAACTGTCCTGTACCTAGGGGCGAAAGAGGGCGAACCCGTTCAAATAAATGGTGTGCTTGCCATTGTGGGAAACAAAGGCGAAGACTATTCCGCTCTTTTGGCTGGTGCAAATTCTGCAGCAGTCAGTGGTGGCGCAAAAGCGGAACAGCCAAAACAAGAAGTAAAAACCGAATCATCTGCACCTTCTAACGTCATCGACACCTCGGGAATAAAAGCAGAGATTGCGTTGATGCCTAAGATGAGCGATACCATGACCGAAGGTGTCATAGCGGTATGGCATAAAAAGGTGGGCGATCAAGTAAAGACTGGGGAGTTATTGGCTGAAATCGAGACGGACAAAGCTACGATGGACTACGAATCCTACAGCACCGGAACTCTATTGTACGTTGGCGCAAACGCGAAAGAGGCGGTAAAGATCAACGGAGTTCTCGCCATTGTTGGAGAAAAAGGCGCTGACTGGCAAACATTATTGAAAGCCCATGAGCAAAAAAATTCAGCGATAACTACAGCTGCTGCCTCTTCACCCAAAGCTGTTTCTGCTCCTGCGGCAAACGCCTCTAACAGCACATCCGATTCTTCGGCCAATGGAAGAGTAAAAGCTTCTCCACTAGCCAAAAGTATTGCAAAAGAACTAGGTTACGATATTAGCAAAATTACTGGCACGGGAGATAATGGTCGAGTGACCAAACAGGATGTAGAAAACTACAAACCTTCTGCTCAAACGGCTACTGCCACTCCATCAAAATCAGCAGCACCTGTTGTGTTGCCGCAAGTAGTTGGCAAAGAAAGCTTTGAAGAAATTCCGGTTTCTCAGATGAGAAAAACCATCGCGAAGCGCTTGGCAGAGAGTAAATTCTCTGCACCTCATTTCTATCTCACGATGGAAATCAACATGGACAAAGCGATCGAAGCACGCAAAAGCATGAATGAAATTGCTCCGGTAAAAATTTCCTTCAATGACATGGTGATCAAAGCGGTGGCTGCTGCTCTTCGCCAAAACTCAGATGTAAACGTAAGTTGGCTGGGCGATAAAATGCGCAAGAATCATCACATCCATATCGGTGTGGCTGTGGCCGTAAAAGATGGCTTGCTTGTTCCTGTCATCCGCTTTGCCGATAACAAATCACTCTCGCACATTGCGATGGAAGTAAAAGACCTCGCACAAAAAGCACACGATAAGAAATTGCAACCCAGCGATTGGGAAGGAAGCACATTTACTATTTCAAATCTAGGTATGTTCGGCATTGAAGATTTCACTGCCATCATCAACCCTCCGGATGCATGCATTTTAGCTATTGGTGGAATCAAAGAAACAGCGGTTGTGAAAAACGGCCAACTGGTTCCCGGTAGCGTGATGAAAGTGACCATGTCTTGTGATCACCGCGCTGTAGACGGAGCAGTTGGTGCTGCCTTCTTGAAAACGTTGAAAGGGTTGCTGGAAGATCCGGTAAGGATATTGATTTGATGGCCTGAAAAAACAAAAGTGGCGGCAAGGAAAAAAATCAGTAGGAATATTCTTCTGGCTTTTTTGAAGTCATTTGAATGAACAAGATTTATTGCATTTAAGCGCAAATCTATGGAGGTTAGAGAACCAATTGTAGCTTACAATAAAAAACACCTTACCATTGAGGAGTACTTAGACTTCGAAGAATCTTCTGAGGAAAAACATGAGTATTTTCAAGGAGAGGTATTTGCAATGGCTGGGGCAGGAGACCCTCATAGCGAGATTTTCTCAAATTTATTTCTTGAACTTGGAAGCCAACTAAAAGGAAAAGGCTGTCGCCCTTACGGTAGTGACAAACGCCTTCACATTCCTGAGAATACTCTTTTCACTTATCCCGATATCTCGATTTATTGTGGTGAAAAAAAGAAATTCGAAAAGAACGAAAACACATCCCTAATGCCCACGGTTCTCATTGAAATCTTATCACCAAGCACAAAAAACTATGACCGAGGCGGAAAATTCAAATTGTATCGCGATATCCCTTCCTTAAAAGAATACGTTCTTGTTGATTCAGAATCTATCAGTGTAGAGATTTTTAGATTAAATTCAGTCAATCATTGGGAGTTGGAAGAATACAAATCAATAGAACAAAGCCTTTTGATTGAAGCCTTGAGCGTGACATTACCCTTACGCGACATCTACGAACATACCGAACTTCATTAAATGACCGAAATGCACTCTACAGCTATTGTGAATAATAATGCTCGATAATGACTAAGGAAGATCACATTAAGTATTGGGTTACTACCTCCAAGAATGATTGGAAAAGAGCTGAGTCATTGTTGAAATTAAAAGACTATGCCTTTGCCCTTTTCTGCTTGCATTTAAGGATTGAAAAATTGGCGAAAGCGTTGTGGATAAAAGAACACGAAACTGATTATCCTCCACGAATCCACAATCTCATTACGCTTTTCTCAAAAACATCTTTCAGCGCAAATGACGATCAACTTTCACTGATGAATGAACTTAACTTTTTTCAAATGGAAGGGCGTTACCCTGAACACGCGAAGAAAATTCATCGAATAGCAAGGGCTGCTTACACAAAGGATTTATTTGTAAAAACGAAAGAACTAAAGCTATGCGCACTAAAGATGCTGCGATAAGGTACGCACAAAAATATCTGTTGATGACTAAAACACTCAATATTAAAGTTGAGAAGGCCATTCTATTTGGCTCTTACACCAATAATTCACAAAATCAATACTCGGATATTGATTTGGCTATCATTTCCAAAGACTTCACAGAGAATCCGTTAGAAAATTGGAAAAAAGTTGGATTGGCCACGATTAAATATCACCGCATAGAGCCACACCTATTCACCTGGAAAGACTATCAGGGGAATAGTCCATTTTTGATTGACGAGATTTTAAAAACAGGAATTGAAATTCCTATACCATAAGATGCAAAAAATACACGCTACCACCATCCTTGCTGTGCAGCACAATGGCCAAGTCGCCATCGGGGGCGATGGGCAAGCAACCATGGGCAACACGATTGCCAAGAGTAATGTAAAAAAAATTCGGAGGCTGCAAGATGGGAAAGTACTCACCGGTTTTGCAGGATCCACTGCGGATGCGTTTACACTACTCGATCGATTTGACGAGAAACTAAACGCGTATAGCGGCAACATGAAGCGTGCAGCTATTGAGCTAGCCAAAGACTGGCGCACTGATCGCTTCCTTAGAAGACTCGAAGCCATGTTGATTGCGGTGAACAAAGATGAAATTCTGGTTATATCTGGAACAGGAGATGTATTGGAGCCCGATCATCAGGTGGCGGCTATTGGTTCGGGGTCCATGTATGCGCAATCGGCAGCGTTAGCTTTGAAAAAACATGCTCCTCATTTGACGGCTGAGGAAATGGTGCGTGAGAGTTTAACCATTGCTGCTGACATTTGCATTTATACCAATCATAACTTGGTGATAGAGAAAATCGGCTAGTCGGTTTTTTCAGGTATTTCTTCGACCACTTCTTCCGCTGGTAGCTCGGGGTGTTTATCTTCCAATAGAATAACAAACGGCTTTAGTGAAGTCGAGTAGGAAAGTAAAATTTTCAAAATTCCGACAGCTGGTACAGCTAGAATCATTCCTGCAATACCCCAAATCTTTCCTCCCACCAGTAATGCCACAATAGCTGCCAGTGCGTTGATGCTGATTTTCGAACCCGTTATTTTGGGGGTAATAAAATTTCCCTCTAAAAACTGAACAAAACTATGCACGGCAATTACACCAACTGCATACCAACCACTGTCTTTGGTAACCAAGGCCAACAATGTGGGCAGCGCAGCTCCAATCGTAATACCTACATAGGGAATCATCGTTAATGTGCCTGAAAGAAACCCAAAGAAAATGGCATGTTCAATACCTAATAGTAATAGTCCAATGCTGTTTAGTACCGCTGCTATCAAAGTAACCAGTGTCAGTCCTGAGATATAGCCGCGAATGACAGCCTGAATCTCTGACTTCCATGACAAACTTGAGGTAGGCCAAACGGCCAACAAGAAATCATTGAATCGTTCGCGGTACAGCAAAAACAGAAAAATATAAATCGGTACCTGTATAAAGAAATAGGCGAAATACGATGTGGAAAGTAACAGCGAGCCAAAATAGGATGAAAAGTTCTTCAAGCCATCTTTCAAAAGCTGAGTTTGCTCATGCGTGTCTATTCTAAGAATAGTATTTGCCTGCTCGCTGACCGAGTTGATCAAGGCCATAAACCGTCCCTCCAGATCAGGAAGACTATCTGAAAGACTAGCAAGTTGTGCAGCCACAAACCAAAAAATAAGGAGCATTACAAAAAACGCAAACAGCAGTACAAGTACGATTGAAAAAATTCTACCAGTCCTGCTTTCAAATCGCTTCGCCAGTGGCAACAACACCATCGAAAAGAGCGCACCAAAAGCAATTGGCATTACAATATCCTTGGCGAAAATAAGACCCGCAATAGCCAGCCCAATCACGGCCAATGTTTTATAAATTCTGTCTAGTTTGTCGTGAGTTGCCTCCATTTTATTTGTTTTTAAGAATTATCAATAGCTTGTAAGATAATAGCACAAGCTTCCCTGATTTCAGCTTCGGTAATAGTGAGCGGAGGCGCAATACGAAAACTGTTTGGATGTGAGAGAAACCAATAACAAATCACCCCGTGCTCCTTCGCATATTGCACAATTCGATTTACTCTTTCTTCTGAGTCAAAATCAAATGCGAAGAGTAATCCAAATCTTCTTACTTCCTTTACTTTAGAATGGCGCAACAAGTCTTCAATCAGTTTACCCTTTGCCTCTACCGTTGTCAATAAATTTTCTTCCTCAATAATTTCTAACACCGCCAGTGCAGATGCGCAACACACCGGATTGCCACCAAAGGTTGTAATGTGACCTAACATCGGTTTTGAAGCCAGCGTTTGCATATTCTCAAAACTTGAAATGAAACTGCCAATCGGCAACCCTCCGCCAAATGATTTGGCAAGTGTTAAAATATCTGGCACCACATCAAAATGCTCAAAGGCGAACAACTTTCCTGTTCGTCCCATACCACATTGTATCTCATCGAAAATCAACAACGTTCCGGTAGCTGTGCATTTTTTTCTTACGGCTTGCAAGTATTCTTTACTAGGAATGCGTACACCTGCGTCTCCCTGTATCGTCTCCATGATCACGCAAGCCGTTCGCTCCGTGATTTGATCGAGATCACCAGGATTGTTAAAATCAATAAAGTTTACATCGGGAAGTAACGGGCGAAAAGCGCGCTTCTTAACTTCGTTGCCGGAGATACTCAACGAACCATGAGTACTACCATGATAACTCTTGCGGCACGCAATCATTTCCGTTCTGCCGGTCACTCGCTTCGCTAACTTCAAAGCGGCTTCATTGGCCTCCGTCCCGGAATTCACAAAATAACAGCAATTTAAATTGGGAGGAAGTAAACTCGTCAATTTCTCAGCAAGCAAATTGGACGGGGATTGAATGTACTCACCATACACCATTACGTGCAAATACTTATCGACCTGATCTTTAATGGCTTTTACAATTTTTGGATGACGGTGACCGACATTACTTACGGCAATACCCGAAATCATATCGATGTATCTCTTGCCGGTGGCACTGTACAGATAAACTCCTTCTGCTCGTTCTACAGAAATTAAAAAGGGGTGCGGAGAAGTAGGCGCTAGCTTCTTAAAAAATGTGTCCTCGCTATAATCCATTCGGTAAATCTGCTCATCAAGTTGTGAAAAAGTAAAGGAATAAAAAAAGCCCCGATGATTTTACTCACCGAGGCTCACACTAAACACCCAATCTTTAATTTTCTTGTACTACACCCTGTTGATTATTGTCAGACTGGGCTACTAAAACCGGCTTATAATTGATGCGAACATACGAAGGAGCATCGATTTCAGCCTGTGGCTTATACTTTACTGGCTTCGGCTTTCCTTGGAGAAAAGCAAAAAATGGTTGCCTCGGTTCTTGGGCTCTTTTCTTGGCCAAGATAAAACACACCTTGCTGTTTATTTTTATTTGTGATTTGTATTTGCTCTTGAAATGCTTTGCCTTCGATGTATGAAAGTCTTGCGCCTGCAAAGATTGTGATATCACGATTCCGGCAAGAATCAATGCGGCTAGCACTGTTATTTGTTTTACTCGGCTTCTCAGGTTGATGTTCATTGGCTTTTCCATACTCCTCGGGTTAACTGGAACAAATGTCAGAGTCTGCCGGGTCTCAATTTTGATGGATTTATTTGAAATCCTACATCCGTACAATAGGAAACCAAAAGGGGCTTAGGTCATTTTCTACTTGTGGAGATGGGGGTAAATCCCAAAAAAATGTGCTCGTCTAGCGAAAAGCTAGCTTTTCTGAAGTTTTAAGAAGTCAATCACCTCTTTTCTTACATTCTCATGTGATGTGCGGTCAAATTCTATCGTTGCAATGGACTTAAATAAATCCCCCACCATACCCTCCTTGAAGCCCAACCGGGAAGCATAAATAGATGCTACTTCCAATTCTGAGTCCTCCACCATTTGATCCAAATATATCATGTGAACAAGATGATAAACAGACTCCAATCTGTCTATTTCGCTTGCGGGCGGAACATAAGGAGCGTGAAGCCCTTTTCCAATGACATCAACATCGTGTACACTGATGTTTAGGTGTATACCCCATTTCAAAATGCAACGCATGTGAGATCCGCGAATATGCTCTTGTTCGAAAAAAACTGACAATAGATTAAAGTAGCTATCCTTAATCGGTTTTACATCTTCGTTTTTCACATTCTAATGGATTGTGTGGCCGCAAGTTAGTTGAAAAATAGTAGCTCGCTGTTAAAAACGATCAGGTTTTTGGTTTTGAGTTACTACTGTAAATGTCAGCCAAGTGACTCACAAAAAGGCCTGAAAAAAGCACATTTGAGGAAAACCAATTCTATGAGTGGTAAATTGATTGCGCTGGTGCTATTGGGATGTTTTTCTTGCATTGGGGTAGATAAAAAAGACGCAGTGCCTCGCGATCCCATATTAATTTTGTTAGCCGGAGGAAAACTAACCACCACCGACAAAAGTGGTGTGCCGATGGAGAAAGGAAATATGGGCATTCTTGCCCTTCAGGTGGGTGAAAAACAAACGGTTTCGATTGAATTTTTTAATCAATGTGAAAAGTAACATTCTCAAATTCAATGTGGGTGCAGTGGCAGGCGTGAGAACCGGAACGTTTCAAAGTGCTGGCGGATACTCGACTGTAGGCTCCGTAACGGTCGAAGAATTGGGCGGCAAGTTGGTTGTGAAATTGAGCAATAACTTCCAAGCTAGTGTAGCACCGGGAACCTTTATCTATTTGGCCAACTCTACTTCAGGTGGAAATGTGAAGTCAGCCGGACTTGATTTGGGGCAGTGGAGCAGTGGAGCCCGAAATTTTGACGTACCTGGAGTTACATTAAATCAGTACAAATATGTAGTCGTCCTTTGTAAGCCTGCCGGCATCACATTTGGATTCGCTGAATTCAAACCCTAATTTTTTTATGAAGAAGCATCTTATTTTAATCTTGATTTATTTTACTGTCGCATCTATTGCAATAGCCGGAGGGGGGTGGCCGCAACCCAAAAACAAAGGTTATTTCAAACTGTCGCAGTCTTATATTTTGTCTTCCAGAATTTTTGATGGCAATGGGAATGTGATTGACCTCACTCCTTCTTACGGATACTTTGCAACAAGTTTTTATGGCGAATATGGATTCACTGATCGCTTAACCGGAATTATATATATGCCTTTTTTTGCACGAGCGACAAAAACTGAACTGCAATACAATCAACCCGGTGTTCCCACCGAACCTGGTGCCGCATTTAATTCATTTGGTGATACCGATATTGCCATCAAGTATGGCTTGCTTGTAAACAAACCGATTGTTGTTAGCGCTACCATTTTGTTTGGACTACCTTTTGGTGACAACGGTGCAACCAACGCCAATGCATTGCAAACAGGAGATGGTGAGTTTAATCAAATGCTTCGCGTTGACGCGAGCCATTCGTTTTATCCAAAGAAATTCTACGTCTCAGCCTATGCCGCTTTCAATAACCGCACGAAGGGATTTTCGGATGAAGTTCGTTTTGGCGCGGAGATTGGGTGGACGTTAAAAAAATTCATTCCCATTCTGAAAGTAAGTACCGTGCACTCACTTTTCAATGGAGATGTTGGCGTGGTACAAAATGGCGTTTTCTCAAACAACATTGAATATATCTCGCCCGCATTAGAATTGAATTATCAATTGACAGAGAAAGTAGGCATTTCAGGCTCCATGGCAACTGCATTGGCCGCCAGTAACATTTTGGCCTCCCCTAATTTTGGACTTGGCGTGTATTTGAAGTTGTAGTAGGCTGGGTGAGGGATAAAGCAAAAAGGCCGAAGCACGTTATGCAAAACGCCAGAAAGTAGGGGCTTTCTAGTTTTGTAATTCATGTTTATTCCCCACCTCCGCCTGTACTTCCTTCATAAGAAGTCATCATGGCTCCTAAATATTCACGGTTCATGCGAGCAATGTTAGCTACTTTTATTCCTTTGGGGCACTCGGCTTCACACGCATAGGTGTTTGTGCATGAGCCAAACCCTTCTGCATCCATCTGCGCCACCATTTTCTCTGCCCGTTCCTTTCGCTCTACCTGGCCTTGTGGCAACAATGCAAACTGGGAGACCTTAGCACTTACAAAAAGCATGGCAGACGCATTTTTGCAAGCTGCTACACAGGCTCCACAACCAATGCAAGTGGCTGCATCAAATGCTTCTTCAGCAACTCGTTTTGGGATAGGTATTTCGTTGGCATCGGGGACACCACCTGTATTTACGTTTACGTAGCCGCCTGCTTGTTGTATTCGATCGAAAGCTGAACGATCTACTACTAAGTCCTTAATAACGGGGAACGCTTTAGCTCTCCATGGTTCAACAGTGATTGTTTCTCCGTCTTTAAAGGTGCGCATGTGCAATTGGCAGGTAGTAGTTTGTAGAGGCCCATGCGGATGGCCATTGATATACAAACTACACATTCCACAAATCCCCTCTCTGCAATCATGATCAAAGGCAATGGACTCCTCCCCCTTTTTTATTAACTCAGTATTTAAAACATCGATCATCTCCAGAAAAGACATATCAGGTGACGCATGATCTACATTGTATGTCTTAAAAGCACCTTTGGTGTCTTTATTCTTTTGTCTCCAAACCTTTAACTTAATTTTCATAGTGATTTTCTTTTGGATATAAATTAAATCATCGAATCATCCGATGGCCAAATTATTTATAACTACGTTGTGTCAATTTTACATTTTCAAATCGCAGTTCCTCTTTGTGAAGTTCTTCCGGTTGGTTCTCTCCCTTAAACTCCCAAGCAGACACAAAGGCATATTCATCGTCTTTACGCAACGCCTCTCCTTCTGGTGTCTGTGATTCTTCGCGGAAATGTCCACCACATGATTCGCCACGAGCTAATGCATCATCAACCATCAATTCACCGAGTTCAATAAAATCAGCAACCCGGTTTGCTTTTTCCAACTCTTGGTTGAGTTCATTGTTGCCACCCAGCACACAGACGTTTGTCCAAAATTCCTTTTTAATATCTTGAATAATCTGCTTTGCTTTTTTCAACCCTTGTTCACTACGTGACATTCCGCAATACTCCCACATGGTCAATCCCAATTGGCGGTGGAATTCGTCTACCGTTTTCTTCCCTTTGATACTTACCAATTTATTCATTCTGTCGGTAGAACTTTGAATGGCTTCTTTGAAGGCTGGATGATCGGTTCCGATTTTATCAGCCCAACCAATATTAGCCAAGTAATCTCCAATCGTGTAAGGGATAACAAAGTATCCGTCCGCCAGACCTTGCATGAGCGCACTTGCCCCTAATCTATTCGCACCGTGGTCTGAAAAATTCGCTTCACCCAAAGCATAGAGGCCAGGGATGTTTGTCATCAGGTTGTAATCCACCCACAGTCCACCCATGGTGTAATGCACAGCAGGATAAATCATCATCGGGCCTTTGTACGGATTCTCTCCTGTAATCTGAGCGTACATATCAAACAAGTTGCCATACTTCGCACGGATCGTTGCCTCTCCATCTCGCTTGATAGCATCTGTGAAATCAAGAAATACGGCTAAGCCAGAACCTACGCCTCGTCCCTCATCGCAAACAATTTTGGCATTGCGCGAAGCCACATCGCGTGGAACCAGGTTTCCAAAAGAAGGATATTTTCTTTCCAAGAAATAATCACGGTCGGCCTCTGGCAACTTCATGGCATCAATGCCTTTTAAACCCGGCATTGCCTTTTTCGGCACCCACACACGACCATCGTTCCGCAACGACTCTGACATCAAAGTAAGCTTCGATTGGTGATCGCCAGAGACTGGAATGCAAGTGGGGTGAATCTGTGTGAAACAAGGATTGCCAAACAAGGCGCCTTTCTTATGTGCTCGCCAAGCAGCTGTCACATTTGATCCTTTCGCATTTGTCGAAAGATAAAACACGTTTCCATATCCTCCGGTACACAGCAAAACTGCATGCGCACTATGCGACTCAATCTTTCCGGTTAACAAATCACGGGTAATTATTCCGCGAGCCTTACCATCTACTACCACCACGTCCAACATTTCAGACCTATTATACATGGTCACTTTACCATTTGCAATTTGACGGTTCAAGGCACCATAGGCACCCAATAACAATTGCTGTCCCGTTTGGCCACGAGCATAAAACGTTCTGGAAACTTGTGCGCCACCAAACGAACGATTCGCTAATAGTCCACCGTATTCACGGGCAAAAGGCACACCTTGAGCAACACACTGGTCAATAATACTCACGCTTGTCTCAGCCAATCGATATACGTTTGCTTCGCGCGCTCTATAATCTCCCCCTTTAATCGTATCATAAAAAAGGCGATACACGCTATCGCCATCGTTTTGATAATTCTTAGCGGCATTGATACCTCCTTGTGCAGCAATACTATGTGCTCTCCGCGGGCTATCTTGAAAACAGAATGCTTTCACATTATAGCCCAACTCACCCAGCGCAGCAGCAGCCGATGCCCCTGCCAAACCGGTTCCAACCACAATCACTTCATACTTTCTTTTATTGGCAGGATTCACCAATTTCAAATTGAACTTGTGCTTGGTCCACTTCTCTGCTAAGGGTCCTTCCGGGATTTTTGAATCGAGCTTCATGATAAGTGATTAATAAGTTAATGTGATTTCAAACTTTTCGTTAAACAAAAAACATTACGATGGGGATTAGGGCAAATAATGCCGGAATCACAATAGAGAATGCTTTACCAACAAAACTAATAACAGGATTATACTTCATATGGTTTAAGCCAAGTGTCTGAAATGCGCTTGCAAAGCCATGCCACAAATGGAAAGCGATCGCCACCATTGAAATACAATACAAGGCGACATACCACCATTGCGTAAACGCTGAGCCAACTACAGTGAAAAGATCTTTCACCTCATGATCGCCATACGTTTTGGTAGGCATTTCACCAAAATGCATCTGCCCCCAAAAATCTTTCATGTGGATCACCAGAAAAACTAAAATAATTGTTCCCAAAATACCCATGTTGCGTGCTGACCAAATCGATGACTTGGAGCTAGTGACAGCATAGCCTTCAGTCCCCCGGGCTTGACGATTCTTAATGGTGAGAAGCAAGGCCCAGCCTATGTGGAACAAGAAGAAGGCATAGTTCACATACGACACCATTTTAATAAGTGGATTATGCGTCATGAAATAGGCATAAACGTTAAACGCTTCGCCTCCATCATCTTTCAGAAGCTGAAGATTGCCAATTAAGTGAACCGTTAAAAAAAGGATAATAAAAAGACCGGTCAGAGCCATCACAACTTTACGACCGATGGAACTGGAAAAAAGGTCAATGAGCCATTTCATTTGAGAATATTTTTGTGTGATTGATACGATCAAAAATACTCCGCAAAGGATTACGAAACAATTATCTTTTTAAACCCACAGGCTACAAAATGGCACCAGGCCAAAAAAATCCGGGTGTCAGTCGACTATACCAAAACTTTAACTTAACTCGAAAAGAATGACAATCAAGGCGATTGTCGCTACCATTATCAAAAGGAACCATTCTCTCTGCACGAAGGCCACAATCTTGTTAATCAGGGTTTTCATTGTTGTTAAGTTGAACATGCATGGTATATAGCCAACTGGAAACCAAAAAATTAAAATATCTGATTATCTGATAGTTATGATAAAATGTATCTGGTGTTTATTCATTAATGGGATATCATTCCACATATGGGACAATTGGCGTGCTCGTATGTATATTCTATTTTTACCGCTTACAACCACTAATTGTAAAACATGTATTTGATTTTCGACACGGAAACCACCGGGCTTCCGAGAAATAAGAACGCGCCTTTAACTGATTTCGAAAATTGGCCTCGCCTGGTGCAGCTCGCCTGGCAGTTGCATGATGGGAAAGGTAATCTTCTGTCGCAACAAAATTTTATCATCAAGCCCGAGGGATTTGACATACCCTTTAAGGCAGAGCAGGTGCATGGAATCTCCACCAGCCGTGCTATAGAAGAAGGGCACGACTTAAAGTCGGTGCTCGCTCACTTCTCGTCAGATGTCGAAAAAACAGAAGTACTCGTTGGGCATAACATTGAATTTGACATCTCCATCATTGGCGCAGAGTTACTCCGATCTCTCCTTTCAACCGAGCGTTTTCTCTCACTTCAAAAGGTGGATACCGGGCTTTCATCGATTGAATTCTGTCAATTAGCGGGAGGCGTGGGTGGCAGATTGAAAATGCCGCGCCTTTCAGAGTTGTATGAAAAACTTTTTGGCGAGAACTTTCAAGATGCCCACGATGCAGCCTACGATGTAGACGCAACGGCCAAATCGTTCTTTGGGCTGCTCGAAAACAGAGTTCTTTCCCCATATGATGCAACTGACATTAACGATATCGTCTACCAGCATCCAACGCTAGATGCAGGTAATTCAACAAAAAGGGTAAAAGCAAAAGGGGTCGATTACAGTGACGCGAAGGAAACTCAACTGACAAACAAACCATTTGTTCACCTCCATGTTCATTCACAGTATTCCGTATTGCAAGCTGTACCCGATGTAGCTGAATTAGTAGCGAAAGCGAAAGCCAATCACATGGAGTCGTTGGCTCTCACCGACTTTGGCAATATGTATGGCGCTTTCAAATTTGTTAGCGAGGCCTTGAAGCACAATATCAAACCCATTGTAGGTTGTGAGTTTTTTGTATCTGAAGAAAGGAAGACACTTAAGTTTACAAAAGACAATCCAGACAAAAGATTTCAGCAGGTACTATTCGCAAAAAACAAAGCAGGCTATCAACATCTGGCAAAACTAAGTTCGATCGGGTTTATCGAAGGGCTTTATGGAATTTATCCGCGTATCGACAGGCAACTTATCACTCAATACAAGGACGGATTGATCGCTACCACCGGAAGTCTGCTAGGAGAAGTTCCGTATCTGATTTTACACGTAGGCGAGCGCCAGGCAGAAGAAGCATTCAAATGGTGGCACCAACTATTCGGGGCTGATTTTTATATTGAACTGAACCGGCATGGGATGCCTGAAGAAGATCGGGTGAACGAAACCCTTCTAAAGTTCGCTCATAAATACAACGTCCGCTACTTCGCTGCCAACGAGTGTTTCTATTTGGAAAAAGAAGAATCGAATGCCCATGACGTACTCCTTTGCATCAAAGAAGGCGAATTTCAGTCAACACCCATTGGGCACGGAAGGGGAACCCGGTACGGGTTAACTAACAATCAATTCTATTTCAAATCGCAGGATGAAATGAAATCGCTTTTTCGCGATATGCCGGAAGCGATTGAAACCATCAACGAAATCATAGATAAGGTAGAGAAATATGAGCTCAAGAGAGATGTGCTTCTTCCGAAGTTTACCATCCCTGCTGAATTCTCTACTGAAGACGAGTATCTCCGCTTTCTCACTTACGAAGGAGCTAAGAAACGATATCCCACACTAACACCAGAAACGAAAGAAAGAATTGATTTTGAATTAGAAACGATAAAGAAAACCGGCTACCCCGGCTATTTTTTGATCGTTCAGGATTTCACTTCGAAAGCACGCGAAATGGGCGTGTCCGTTGGCCCGGGACGTGGATCGGCAGCAGGATCAGCCGTTGCCTATTGCATCGGAATTACTAATGTAGACCCCATTGCTTACGATCTACTCTTTGAGCGTTTTCTAAATCCCGATCGTGTTTCTCTGCCAGATATTGATATTGACTTTGACGATGAAGGACGCGACAAAGTATTGCAATACGTGATCGAAAAGTATGGCCACAACCAAGTGGCACAAATCATTACCTACGGCACCATGGCAGCCAAGTCATCCATTCGCGACTGCGCGCGTGTGATGGAATTACCGCTGACAGAATCGAACAATTTGGCCAAGCTCGTCCCCGAGCGCCCGGGCACTACGCTGGCAAAGGCGTTTGAAGAAGTAAAAGAACTCAGCGATGTAAAAAAGGGAACCGACTTAAAGGCACAGGTTTTAAAGCAAGCCGTCATCCTAGAAGGCTCTCTTCGCAATACAGGAACGCATGCCTGTGGTGTCATCATTACACCCGATGATCTCACCAAGTTTGTACCGGTTTCTACCGCTAAAGATTCTTCGATGCTGGTCACTCAATTCGACAACAGCGTGGTAGAAAGTGCAGGCATGTTGAAAATGGACTTTTTAGGGTTGACTACCCTCACCATTATTACTACCGCGATTAGAAACATAAAGAAGCGCAAGGGAATCAGCATCGACATCGATCAGATTCCCTTGAACGATTTAAAAACGTATCAACTCTACCAACGTGGAGAAACCACCGGCACCTTTCAGTTCGAATCGGATGGTATGCAAGCCTATCTAAAAGGGTTAAAGCCAGATAAGTTTGAAGACCTCATCGCGATGAATGCCTTGTACCGGCCTGGTCCGATGGAATACATCCCTAATTTCATTGCTAGAAAGCATGGTCGTGAGCCCATCAAATACGACTTACCAGAAATGGAGGAGTATTTGAAAGATACCTATGGCATTACCGTTTATCAGGAACAGGTGATGTTGCTTTCGCAAAAGCTTGCCAATTTTTCAAAGGGCGATGCCGATGTGTTGCGTAAAGCGATGGGAAAGAAGCAGAAAGACGTTCTCGATAAAATGAAAAGCAAGTTTGTCGAAGGATGTAAAAAGAACAATCACGATGAGCGCATCTCTGAAAAAATATGGAAAGACTGGGAAGCTTTTGCACAATATGCGTTCAACAAATCACACTCTACCTGCTACTCATTAGTTGCCTATCACACGGCTTTTCTAAAAGCCAACTACCCGGCTGAGTACATGGCGGCTGTGTTAACGCATTCACAAAGCAACCTGGATAGCGTTACCTATTTTATTGAAGAATGTAGAAAACAAAATATAGAAGTACTAGGCCCACACGTGAACGAATCGGGTGTTTACTTTGAAGTAAATAAAGAAGGGAAAATTAGATTTGGTTTGGGCGCGATCAAAGGCGCAGGGGATGCGGCAGTTGAGGCCATCATTCAAGAGCGCGAAGCCAAAGGTGCTTTCAAAGATATTTTTGAATTTGCGAAACGACTCAGTCAACGAGCGGTTAATAAAAAAACATTTGAATGCCTCGCGTTGTCGGGAGCGTTTGATTGCTTCCCGGAATATCACAGGAGACAATATATTGCCGCGAAGGACGGAGATATCTCACTGACGGAGAAAGTCATTAAGTACTCCGCCAAAATACAACAAGAATCGCAGAGCGCACAGGCTAGTTTATTTGGCGGTGCCAGCGGCACACAAATGCCGCTACCAAAGATTGACCCCATCGAGCCTTTCAGCGAAATCGAAAAACTACATTTTGAAAAAGAAGTAGTGGGCGTATATATCTCAGGACATCCACTCGACAATTTCAAGTTTGAGATGGAAGTTTTCTGCAATACACCGGTGGCTTCCCTAACTGAACTTGAGGGTAACGAAGGCAAAGAATGTAAAGTGGGTGGAAATGTAGCTTCTGTAGAACATCGCATGACAAAAACGGGGCGGCCTTTTGGAAAGTTATTCTTAGAAGACTACAGTGGAAAAAGTGAGATCGTGCTGTGGAGTGACGATTACCTGAAGTTCAAATCGTTTTTGATGCCCGGTCTGTTCTTATTTATTGAGGGTAACATCGTCCGCAAATCCTGGGGCGAACAAAACCTGGAGTTTAAAATCCGGTCTGTCGATTTGCTCAATGAACTCGCAACTAAAAAGGTAAACGGCCTTGCTCTTCGATTTGACGTGCAGTCAGTGACATCACAATTCATAGACTCGATCGACAAGCTATGTAAAAAGAATGCGGGTAGTGCTGCACTGCGGATGTATTTGAAAGACGAAGGCGCTTCGCTACAAGCAGAGGTTCTTTCCCGTTCTGCCCGGATTAAACCAACCAATTTACTGATCAACGAATTAAAACGTTTGGCGGATGTCGGTGTAGTAACCGACAAACAAGAAGTAAGGTGGCTGACCGAGCAACCGCTAAAGCTGAGTCAAAAAACGGAGGTTGGGACAATCTCTCCTGACTTTGTCTTGGAGGAAGTTGAGGTTTAACAACTATTTGCGGTGCAACTCGAGTTGGCACCTTTACAAACGCACATCAACAGGGAGGATGTGACTTAGGTCAGCATCGCATGAATGTAATGTTAAATTCAACTTATTTTGCCAATACCCAATTGGAAACATAAAGCATCCAATATTTCGAATTGAAGTTTGGACTCTGTTATTTGTCCGTAGATTTTGCTCAATCTTCTTTTATCAACCGTTCGGATTTGATGGCACAGTACGATGGACTCATTTGACAAACCAAATTGACCCGCAGTAACCAATGCTTCATTTGGATAAATCAATCTGCCTGGCTTTCTCGAAGTAATCGGTAGCACGTTAACGATATTCAGAAGCTCATTAATTTGGTCTTCACTGATAATCAATACTGGCCTAGATTTCCCTTGCTCAGAGCCTACTACCGGATCAAGATCTGCTTTACAAATAGACCATTTTTTGAAAATCATTAACCCTCATTGTCGATCGGGCTGAAATCATTCCTTACCGCCTCTACATCTGCCAAAAAAAGTGGGTCGGTAGCTGCCTGTTTTAACAACAATAACTTGGTGGCTGTACTATCCGTAACATCATCTATAGTGACAAGTACTTTCATCTTGTTTTTGAATTGCTTAGGCAGGTGAATGATAAGCTGGTTATCGATTACCTCGTATATGCTTCTATGGCTCATTTGTTTTTTTCTGGAACAAAGTTAAAGAATTTTCGCTTACGTCTTGGTAATACATTGCTGCGCCAATAGTTTTCGTAAACTGTTTTCTTCGCGGTTCCTTATACGCGGAGTCCCCGAAGCGGGAGACTCCGCTGCGAAGTGGATCCCATAGATCAAATTCAAGACCCTATCATCAGCATGGTTAATGTACTCATGCAATGCTTCTCTGATTTGTGCTGATCCCATAACCTATTTGTTTGATACTACAAAAATAGCGATTTCATGATTCTTCCAGATTTCAGGTGCATCTGCGTCTTATGATTCATTATCATCAATTGATCACTGTAGTGCATAGGGATTAATCAATTGCAAACCTTCAATGTTTTGAAAGTCACTGGTATTTCTAGAAATCAATATCTGATTATTAACCAGGGCGGTGGCTGCAATAATGGAATCGGGTAATTTGATGTTATGCTGTTGCCTTATACCTATAGCCCTTAAGGCAATAGCTTGATTGATGTTATCGTAAACGGTGGAGGTATTAACGAAACCTTCCAATGCCCTCCTCTCCTTGTCGGGAATCTTACTGCTTGCAAAAAGTTCAATGCGAGTAATCACAGACATGGCAGGATCAATTCCATTCAATAAATTTCTAGCCTTTGAAGGGAGCTTTGCATTGCAAAAATCGATTACTACATTGGTATCCAGCAAGTACATAATCGTCAAAGCTGCTTTTTGAGTCTGCCTTCCCAACTATCGCGACTTTCGGTCACTGCATTATGCAACTCATCAGCAGTTTCATCGCTTAAGGTTCCCCAAAAGTCGGACATTTTCATTTTTGGTTCTACACTTTTTTCTTTCGACACCTCATCTACCGCATAAAACAATATTTCTATTTCCTTGCCGATGTAGCTGGCGGGTATAGCCAATTGGTAGCTATTGGTTTTTGGTATGGCGATGGTCTTGATCATATTATCTGCTTATTTAATTAATAGTTGTTACTGTAAATCTACTAAATAAATGCCTCTTGAACGGGTACCTTTCTGACAGGCAACAAAGGAGGCTTTGTCGGAATTCAGTTAGCAAAAGCGCGCATTGCAGAGGCTGCGCGAAAATGAAGAAAAGTTTAACTATTGTTTCAAATCCAAATCTCTTTTTAGAAAATCAGCAAGCGCGATATGATAGAGCGATTTTCCTTTTTTCACTTGCCTGGCATACTGCTTCTGCATGGAAACATCTGCTAATACAGATCGCGCATAGCTTACGGCTTGCTTAAATCGTTTGTTTGCCTTTTTTTGGTTGGCGGTTAGCTTTACCTTTCTTCTGTCCGGCATCTTGGATACTACCGTTCCATATTTATACTGTTCAAAAAGCAGCCGGTCAATACGACCGCTAAAGCCCTCTACCAATACATTAGTTTTCAATCGTGCCATATAGCCATGACTTTAGTTAAGGTACGTACAATTCGGGTAATATCCAATCATAAGCCGTTCGTTAACCGTTCATAAGCCGTTATTGCTGGCTATTCCTCCCTTGCGAACCACCTGTAAAAACCCTAGAAAGATGTAGCAAGTCGAGCCTGACGGATGACCTTCATGACGCTGACTGAACAACCACTAAAGTTGAGCCAAAAAACAGAGGTTGGAACAATTTCTCCTACCTTTGTGTTGGATGAAGTAGAAATTTAAAAACATACTATAAATTCAATACCGTTATGGGAAAAACCTTAGAACTAACTGATGCAACATTTGACGAAACCTTAAAAAGCGATAAACCTGTTTTAGTGGATTTTTGGGCTGAATGGTGCGGCCCATGTAAAATGATTGGCCCCGTTGTAGAAGAACTGGCTAATGACTATGAAGGAAAGGCAGTGATTGCGAAGTTAAATGTGGATGAAAACCCGCAAGTGACTGCTCGCTTTGGCGTGCGCTCAATCCCTACATTGTTGGTTTTTAAAAACGGCCAAATTGTAGACAAACAAGTGGGCGCTGTGCCTAAATCTGTTTTAGCTGGAAAATTGCAAGCTCAAGTAGCTTGACAATTTGAAAATTAGTCGATTTGAGAATTAGCCAATGATGAAAGTCGTTGGCTTTTTTATTCAACTCAACCAGCGCCTTTTGCAGGTAATACTTTCTTTAACCTCTCGACCATTTCCAACACCGCAGGACACACCAGTGTGTTTTTAAAAGTCAAGTCAAGGATTTGCACCATCTTTTTTCGATTGGTGTGTGGATACTCGCGACACGCTTTCGGTCTATCTTCATAAACGCTGCAATAGTTTTCAGCGTCCAAGAACGGGCAGGGAGAAGATTTTAAAACAAAGTCCTTGTCTTCATCTATACGCAAATATTTTTCAATAAAATCGCCCGGCTTCATGCGAAGCGATTTGGCCACGCGCTCTATGTCGGTTTGGTAAAAAATGGGGCTTGTCGTTTTGCAGCAATTGGCGCACGACAGACAATCTATCTCTTCGAAAACCGAGTCATGCAATTGGTGAAAGGCATCATCAATTACTCTCGCATTTTTGCTTTTTAGTTTCTGTAAAAACGTGCGGTTCTCGGCCGACTTCTTCTTTGCTTCAACAGCGAATTTTGATAGATCCATGATCAGGCGGAGTTGCGGGCAGCATTGATGATTCCGAACATGCTTCGAATGATCAGTTTACGATAACGCTGTTCGTGCTTTTTGTTGTGCTCATTTAAATTTCGAAGATTCATGAGTGAGGATTGTTGGATCGCAATAAGTGGCAAAACGATTTGTTCTCGCAAATGCACCGATTGCCGAATCGTTGGATTGTTTCCCATCAATTCGCTAAGCCCAGAAATATCCAACGTCTGGCTGCTTGATAATAAAAACTCCGCATGCATCTTTTTCCAAAATTCACCGAATTCCGGATCATCACCCAAATAGGCAGTTGCTTCGTAAAAAGTCTTCGTCAGTGACATCATGCTATTCCCGAGCAGTGTTCTAAAAAACAAAGAGTTTTGATAGAGCTCTTTCAACTGATCGCCCTTTCCTTCTTTTTGCAACTCATTGAGCGCGCTTCCAACTCCATAGAAACCCGGAATGTTCTGTTTCATCATTGCCCATGAGCCCACGAATGGTATCGCACGTAGATCTTCAAACTTCAAACCTTCAGCACCATTTCGTTTCACGGGCCTTGAACCAATATTCGTGTCGCCAAAAAACGAAAGGGGTGTTACTTTCTCTAAGTAAGGAACAAACTTGGGATGATGCTTTAAATCCAGATAAGCCAAATACGCAAGTTCTGCCAAATGATCCAGCAAATTTTTATCGGCTTCGGTCATTTGCATTTCAGTTCGTGCAAAAACAGAGCCCTCCAAGCCGGCAGAGATCAACTGCTCTAAATTGTATTTACTGGAAACTATTTTGCCGAAATTTGAACTAATCGTTTGGCCCTGCACTGTCACTTGTACTTCTTCATGTTCAATCGTATCGCCCAAGGAGGCATAAAAGTCGTGCGTATTGCCGCCTCCACGTGCCGGTGGTCCTCCCCTGCCATCAAAGAATAATGCCTTTAAATCAAATCTTCTTGATACAGCCGTCAAGTCTTCTTTGGCCCGGAAAATTGACCAATTCGCACGCAAGTATCCCCCATCCTTAGTGCCATCCGAAAAGCCAAGCATAATCGTTTGGTGGTTTTTTCGTCTCGCCAAGTGTTCACGATAGGCTGGAATAGCGTATAGCTCTTCCATAATAGCGGGTGCGTGAGCGAGGTCATCGATGGTTTCAAATAAAGGAACGATATCCAAATCCAATACCTCTTCTTTTCCAATCAATAGCCGGGCCAGTACAAAAACTTCCATCAGATGCAACGCGCTTTGGCAATTGCTGATTACATACCGATGGCAACCTGCTGCGCCATTCTCCTGCTGGATTTTTCTGATCGCCAAAACACTCTGAATGGTTTCATTCACCAATGCATCGTCAAAGTCAACAAAGACTAAATTCGCTTTCAAGGAAAGCAAATAGTTAATCTGTTCGTGAGATGGCAGTTTTTGGAATTCTGCTGAAGAGATACTTTTTTTAGAAGCACTCAATTTATCTAGGATTGACATCCAAACGTAATCGTGTTTTCGGCTGTCCTGCCGGATATCAAGTGCCGCAAAGTGGAATCCAAAAATTCTCACTTTGATGATGAGCGCATCTAACAGTTCCAAAAACAAACCATCGTGCTCGGCAACGAGTCGATTTCTCACTTCATTTAGTTCCACCAACAACTCATCGGATGACGTATAATTTTTTTGCTGGCGGAAGACCAACCCATACACTTTTTGCTCAATAGCTGTGATCCGTTCTGCTATTCCATGAAAGGTAAGTCGTCTTCGCAGCAAGCGGATATCTTTGTAATAACATTTCAATATCGATTCCTGTAGCCGTGATGCAACCTTTACAGTAATCTCACTCGTTACAAATGGATTCCCATCGCGATCGCCACCTGGCCAAAATCCAATAACAATCAATCGATTGTTTTTCCATTCAGGCAAGGGTATTTCTAATCCAGCAGCAAGCGAATTAACAATTTCAGGAATGGAATGATAGAAAACGTTCTCCAGATACCAACACAAGCTCAACGCTTCATCATAAGGAGTCGGTTTGTTTTGGTTGATAAACCCCGTCTTCCCTAGCTGTTGCAGCAGTAAATTGATTTGATTGACATCGCTCACACGAATGGCATTTTCCAAGTCAGTTAGGATGCCCAACACGTTGCCTGGGTAAAATTGAGTCGGGTGCGCAGTAAGCACTATTCGAAGGCTAAACTGATCGAGTCGGGATTTTAGATCAGCCTCTTTCTTCTCGATTTTTGTGCGAAGTAACAAAGCAGGTACCGTGCCTTTTCCGTTGAGGTTGTGCACTTGCTCAAACGCTGCGTCTTCTACGGAGTCAAATAGTGCCACCTGTCGCTCGATGTATTGAATAAAACTAAACAACAAGTCAAACTGCTCTTCTTCGGTAAGTGTAGGTACCAACTCCTTAAAAAACACCTTAAGAATTTCATCAGCCGATTTGCCTTTGGCGAAGCCGGTTGTACAGTATTGCTGCAAAAGCGGCAACAAGATTCCCGTGCGACTCACATTTCGGAAAGGCAAGTTGAGAAATAAGCTATTGTAGATATGATAGCGAGAACCTACCGTCTGGTCATAATTGGGCATAATTCGAATGTGTGTACAACGACTTTATCTTTATTCACATCAACCTGATGAATAATTCACATCCATCCTTTGCAGTTCGCTTCAATTTAGCTTATCTTTTCATTTCGGATATCACAACTATGAAGAAAATATTTTGGTATTTTATCGCATTACTGCTAGTTAGTTCTTGTTTGGGTTACAAGGAATTGCCGGTGGAATATGATTACAGCTATAGAGGTAATTTCAAACGATACCGGACATTCAGCATCATGAAACCGCTTGGTGTTGTTGATTCAACCATGACCAATGCCGTAATTGAAAAATCAATCATCGCTCGCATGAAATTTCTGGGATACCGGCAAACGGCCAGCAAGCCACACTTAATTGTCGGTTTCAAAATGTACTCGGATAGCTTGAAGTTCAACGGCTATAACCAGCCCGAAATTGAAGAGTGGGCGAAAAGACAAGACGAAAATCTGAATTACGATTCCAAAAACCTAGATATGAAAAGCGGAACGCTGCTCATTCAATTTTTTGACAGGCGTCAAAATCGCTCCGTCTGGCAGGGATACGCCACCACACTTTATGGCAATATTGATTTTAATAACCAACGGCATCTCCGTAATGCGGTGATCTCCATTCTAGATAAATATCGTTTTTGGGCCGAGGGCTTTGTAGAGGGTCAGGAAGTAAAAGAGACTGAACTTTAGCTACGGCCAAAAAACCCTTAAAATCGACTAAAATTCAGTTTTCGCTTTTGGAAATTAGTTTTACCTTTGCACACCTTTTTAAGGGATAGAATGTCCTATGGTGTAATGGTAACACTGCAGATTTTGATTCTGCCTTTCTAGGTTCGAATCCTAGTAGGACAACAATAGAAAACCCGCCTCCTCAACTGGTGCGGGTTTTTACTTAAAATATGTCAGTAAAGATATTTTCCGGGCGGGCCACTACTTATTTGGCAGAAAAGATTGCTAATGCATATGGCGAGCGCTTGGGTACGGTTGACTACCAGCAATTTAGCGATGGCGAAATGTCACCGCTGATTGGCGAGTCCGTTCGCGGACATGACGTATTCATTGTTCAATCAACGTTTGCGCCCGCTGATAACTTTCTAGAACTTTTACTCTTAATTGATGCCGCAAAACGAGCGAGCGCACTCAATGTAAATGTCATCATCCCGTATTTTGGGTATGCTCGTCAAGACAGAAAAGACAAGCCGAGGGTGGCTATTGCGGCAAAGCTTATTGCCAATCTCATATCAGCATCGGGTGCAAGTCGCATCATGACGTGTGATCTTCATGCCGATCAGATTCAGGGATTTTTTGACATTCCGGTAGATCACCTGGATGGCAATTACATATTTGTGCCCTACGTGAAGTCGCTGAATCTTCCCAACATCATGTTTGCCACTCCCGATGTAGGGGGAATTAAGAGAGCTCGGAGCTTTGCCAAATTTTTTAATGCTGAGCTTGCTGTTTGTGATAAGTACAGAAAAGAAGCCAATAAAATAGAATCCATGCGATTGATTGGCGAGGTGGAAGGGAAGGATGTTATTTTGATTGATGATTTAGTGGATACGGCCGGCACCATTTGCAAGGCAGCCGCATTGTTGAAAGAAAAAGGAGCCAGTTCAGTACGCGCCATTTGCACCCATGCCGTCCTATCTGGAAAGGCATATGAGAATATTCAAGGATCAGTACTGGAAGAGTTGGTCGTTTCTGACACAATTCCGTTGAAACAGCAAACTTCAAAAATTAAAGTATTGAGTGTCTCGGATCTTTTCGCAAAAGCGATTCGCAAAATTCATGATCATGAATCAATCAGTTCATTATTTATCCGTTTGTAAACAATTTAAACTAAAACAATAAACAATTATGAAAACCATCGAGATTATAGGGTATCGCAGAGCAAATCTCGGCAAGACTGACTCTCAAAAAATCCGTGAAGAAGGCAATGTGCCATGTGTACTTTACGGAGGTAATGACCAGATTCATTTCTACTCGCCAGTGATTTTATTCCGTGACTTAGTGTACACCAATGAGGCACACTTTGTGCACTTGAATATTGAGGGAGAAGAGTGCCAAGCCATCATGCAAGAAATTCAATTTCACCCGGTAAGTGAGATTATTCTTCATGTGGACTTTTTACGCATTACAGACGCACGCAAAATTAAAATGGACATACCCGTTCGCTTAGTTGGACAAGCACCTGGTGTTGCCAAAGGAGGCGCGCTCGTACGTAAGCGTGCATCGCTAAAGATTTATGGCTTTGCGAAAGACATGCCTGACCATATTGATGTTGATTGTTCATCTCTTGATTTTCACCACGCGGTAAAAGTCGGAGACATGAAAATGGCTAATCTTGAATTCCTCGATCCTAAGATGGCGGCCATTGCCTCTGTTGAAGTGCCACGCGCTGCTAAGTTAGCTGAAGAAGCTCCTGCTGCTACACCTGCTGCTGGAGCCGCTGCTGCGCCTGCTGCTGGAGCTGCTGCGCCTGCTGCTGATGCGAAGAAAGCCGAAGCACCAAAGAAAGATGAGAAGAAGAAGTAATCAACTTTCGATAATTGAAATAAAAAATCCCGCCCATGGCGGGATTTTTTATTTACGTAATTTGCAAGAGATCTAATTTGCATCGCTATTATGAAGTATCTGATTGCCGGCTTGGGAAATATCGGCCCGGAATATGAACTTACACGGCATAACATTGGTTTTCTAACATTGGATAGATTGGCTGATCTTCATAAAATTAATTTTACAACTGATCGTCTGGCAAACAAAGCAGAACTCAAGTATAAGGGAAAACAGTTGCACCTCATCAAGCCCAACACATTTATGAACTTGAGTGGAAAAGCGATTGCGTATTGGTTGCAAGACTTGAAAATTCCCAAAGAAAATTTACTGGTGGTGGTTGACGAACTTGCGTTGCCTTTTGGGAGTTTACGGATGCGTACGAAGGGAGGCGCGGCAGGTCACAATGGGTTGAAAAATATTGAACAACTGTTGGGCGGACAAGACTACTGCAGATTGCGCATGGGGGTGGGAAATGATTTCGCAAAAGGGCAACAAGTGGATTTTGTATTGAGTAACTTTAGCCAAGATCAGTTTAAAGAGCTGCCAACAATCATGGATAAAGCAGGTGAAATGATACTTTCCTTTTGTACGATTGGCGCAGAACGAACAATGAATTTTTTTAACACCTAACATCTATGGATTGGATTCAAATTGCTGGACATGTTGGTGCATTCTTAAGCAGCATCACGTTTATTCCACAAGTTTATAAAGTCTGGAAAACGAAGAGCGTTCAAGATCTCAGCTTGGCTATGATGTTGATTGTCGCTTCTAGCACGCTAATTTGGCTCGTCTACGGAATTGCATTAATGCTTTGGCCGGTGATCTTAGCGAACGGCTTCATCTTTTTTCTAAGTCTGTTGCTGATCTATTTCAAGTTTGCTTATTCGAAGAAATAAGTAAAGGCAAATAGTCATCGATAGATTGAAATCTTCCGATAACTACTAACCAATCACACAAATCGGGTGATGACGATGGTTACAGAATTATGTCTAATTTTACTTGAACACAAAGTCTATATCAACACGTCCCCCATTTCTATGAAACAAGTTCCTTTTTATTTCTCAATTTTTATCATCGCGATGTTGATCAGTTGCAGAAATCAACCAGGCAAAACACTGATTTGGGCAGACGAGTTTGACTACGTAGGGGCGCCCGATTCAACGAAATGGAACTTCGACTTGGGCGATGGTTGCCCAAATGCTTGTGGTTGGGGAAATAATGAGGCGCAGTTCTATACGAAAGACCTTAAAAATGCGCGGGTGGAAAACGGTCGGTTGATCATTGAGGCTCGAAAAGATTCGCAGGGCGGAAAGGTGTTCACTTCTGCTCGTATGGTCACAAAAATGAAAGGCGATTGGCGGTATGGCCGCATTGAAGTCAAAGCAAAGCTGCCCCGTGGCAAAGGCACCTGGCCTGCGATTTGGATGCTTTCTACTGATTGGAAATATGGAGGCTGGCCTGAGAGTGGTGAGATCGATATTATGGAGCATGTAGGTTATGATCCAGGAGTGATCCACGGAACGATTCATACTGACTTCTACAATCAACATTTTGAGGACCCGCAAAAAGGAGGTAAGGTAATGGTTGCAGATGCACAAGATGAATTTCATGTTTACGCCATTCGCTGGACGGTCGATAAATTAGAGTTTTTGGTCGATGATAAAAGATATCATGTGGTAAACAAAGGGGCAAATGATACGTTTAGAAAATGGCCGTTTGATCAGCGTTTTCATTTGATATTGAATATTGCTGTGGGAGGAAATTGGGGCGGGAAAGAAGGAATCGATGATTTGATTTGGCCACAACAAATGGAGGTGGATTGGGTGAGGGTTTATCAGTAAAAAATACGAGGTAAGAATTACGAAGTACGAGGCCGAAGGTTAGATTCTCGAACGTTGAAGGTTGGAACGTGTATGCAACTTTTGACGTGAATACGACATATCAACCATTTGCATAAAACCACAAAGTGAAACGCTTTGTATATTCGCAAACAACATCTAAAAAAATGAAAAAATACTTCACTCACATTCTCGCCATAACGATTTCTTTAACGCTCGCTTCTTGCAATGCACAATCGGGTAAGAAGCAACAAGGTGATTTAAAAATGAATCTGGTTCCGCCTACTGGCAAAGCAGTAGCTGCCTTCGCGGAAGGGTGCTTTTGGTGCTCAGAACATATTTTCGAAGCAGTAGAAGGTGTAGATGCTGCGATATCAGGCTATGCTGGTGGCAACGCAATAAATCCAACTTATGAATTGGTCAACACTGAAACGACTGGTCATGCAGAAACTGTACTGGTGTATTACGATCCGAAAAAAGTGAGCTATGCTGAGTTACTGAATGTGTTTTTTACCTCGCAAGATCCAACCACGCCCGATCAACAAGGGCCTGATCGCGGCAACTCATATCGCTCCATCATATTTTATAGCACAGCCGAAGAAAAAGAGTTGGCAGAGAAGGCCAAGGCTGCTTATGCCCCAAAGTTTAAAAAACCAATTGTATCAGAGATAAAACCATTAACGGCTTTCTACAAGGCAGAAGAATATCATCAGGATTACATTGAGCACAATCCATATAGTCCGTACGTTATGGGTGTGTCTATTCCCCGATACGAATTGTTTAAAAAAACGTACCTGGGAAAATTAAAGCGATAGGCATTCTTTCTACAATATAGTCTGAGTGGAGCTCATTGGTTTTATTGTGAATACTGGCGCCCGCTCCGAAGCAATTCGATTGCGTTCCGTCTGAAGCTCCCGGGAAAGCTTGGCTTGTTTTTCGAGTGATTTCTTTTTGTATTCTTCGAACTCATGAGTTGAGAAATTCAATAATTCCCTAGTCTCATTTGCCTCACTTGAAATCAACCTTAGCTTTCCCAAAAGACCGCCCAAAAGAAATAGCAGACCTAAAAACACGATTAAGACTCCCGACACAAATAGTGTCTTGCCGAATGAAACTCCAAAAACAGAAATATGAGTGCTGTGATATTCCAACCCTTGCTGCGAAGCTCGCACCTTCTCGATTAAACTACGTTCGTCTGAGAGGGATTTTTCCAATTGAGCAATGGATGCTCTTTGAGTTGCTAGAGCTCCTTTTAAACGGTTGACAGAGTCTTGCGAAATTTTCCAAACACCATCTAGCACAACTTCTTTGATTACTTTGTAATCTTGAAACGTCTGTGATGTCGTTTTCATTAAATTACAACGATCTTGTAGATTGATCTCCTTCGGTTTTGCTGAATCAGGCTGACAGGATGCGGTAGTGCCAACCAACGCAATACATACAAGGAATAGATACTTCATAAAATCTTTTTGAGCACACTAAACTAGCTTTTCTCGGTAGACTTACTCTTAACGAAGAAGCTAAACCGCCAGAAATAGCGGTAGATGAATTTCTAGCGGTGTTGAAATAAAAGAACTTCTGCTTTTAAAATCGGTATTACAAGGTAAGTTTGCTAGGCGTTTTTGATTCTCTTTATCGGAAATCCTTTTTTGATGACAAAAGTTCTACTTTCCATTTCTCTTTTCCTGGTCGGTTTCGTCAGCTATTCGCAAGTACCAACTATAAGCGACAGTACTATAAATGCAAACACCAACTTTCACTTTCAGTTGACGAGTGTAACACAATATAAATTTGCACTACCTCCAACTTATGAAGGAGCCAACAGTCTTTCTGTGGGCGATGAATCGGCCAGCACATTAACGGCCACCATCTTTTGGGGTACCAAACTCTGGAAGGGAGCTGCTGTCTATATTAACCCCGAAGTAGCAGGCGGCAGTGGAATCAGCAGTGCCAAAGGAATCGCTGCCTTTACAAATGGAGAAGCTTTTCGGGTAGGCGACCCAGAACCGAAAATTTATGCCGCTCGGGCTTTTTTGAAGCAAATCATCAACCTTGGAGGGGAATTAGACTACATCGGAGAAGGCGCCAACGAAGTATATAAAACCAGATCAAGAAAATATCTAATGGCGGTAGCGGGAAAATTCAGTATTGCCGACTTTTTTGATAACAACTCGTACAGTCACGACCCCCGATCACAATTTCTCAACTGGGGTCTGATGAGTAACGGAGCGTGGGACTATCCTGCAAATGTGAGAGGATACACCTTGGGCGCAATGCTTGAGTATGGAGATAAAAACTTCAAAATACGAGGAGCAACGACTTTGGTTCCAAAAGAGGCAAATGGAAACGATCTTGATTTGAATATCGGCCAAGCAAACTCAAGCGTGATCGAGTTTGAAAAGCCAATAAAACTAGTTGAAAGGAAAGGTATTATCAGGGTACTCGGCTTCTACACCTCTGCCAAAATGGGTGTCTATAATCAGGCTACAAGTCAATCCCCCATCAACCCAGATATTACAAGCACGCGTAAATACGGTAGAAATAAGTATGGAATGGGAATCAACTTGGAACAAGAAATTGCAAAAGGAATAGGTTTTTTTACTCGAGCCAGTTGGAACGATGGTAAAAATGAAACGTGGGCGTTTACTGAAATCGATCATTCGGCAAGTGCTGGCGTTGTAATACAGGGTGTGCGCTGGAAAAGAGCTAACGATGTTTTCGGAATTGGATCGGTGGCTAGCGGGCTATCGCAAGAGCACAAAAACTACCTGGCCGCAGGTGGGTATGGATTTATTATTGGCGATGGACGATTAACCTATGGAGCTGAATGGATTACTGAACTCTACTATAAAGCAAAGTTATTCTCTGATACGTTTTACCTAACTGCGAATTACCAATATGTAACTAACCCGGGCTATAATATGGAACGTGGACCCGCACACGTTATCGGTCTTCGCGCTCACGTTGAATTTTAAATGAGGGAGCAATTGTCGGAAATAGCGTGGGTAAAACTAGCCAACCGCCAATTTAACTTTTACAGCATTTGGCCCTTTGTGGCCCATCTCTACTTCAAAAGTTACTTTGTTGTTGTCTTTGATAGGATCTAGTAAACCATTTGCGTGCACAAAAATGCTTTCCTGTGTTTCAGAATCTTTAATAAAGCCGTAGCCCTTAGAATCATTAAAGAAGGTAACAATTCCCTTGCGTAGGGTGTCTTGCACTACATCAACCCGCTTTGGTACTCCAATTTGAATATCCTCAGCGCGGACAGTATCCTTTCTGCGAATGGCAGATGGAGGTGTAGAACTTAGATTTCCATACTCATCCACGTAGGCGATCATATCGTCAAAACTGGTACTTTCCTTGGCATTGGCTTTCCGCTCCTCTTTCTTTTGTTCCTTGTCCTGCCTTTTCTTCAGGCGCTTCTTCTCCATTTCCTTTTTGTTCCAGGTGTCTTGCGATTTAGCCATAGTTAATAGTAGAGGTTGATTTACTGCAAGGTACGATTTCAAACAGAAATCTCTATCATTCGAGGAAAAGTAGGTCGCTATTTGAACATAAAGCCAAAAATAGTTTCGGAAGGCCAAACGAAATAACAAAATAAGCCCCTCTCGAACCTTCAGTATGAAGCTAAGTTCGCAACCAGCACCATTTAAGGCGAATTGAATCGGTTGGACTTCTAAATCTCTACTAGTCGACTTTGCGCAACCGATCCACTACCTCAATACATATAACCCAACGAAAAGAAGAACGTTCTTCCATCGCCTGGCAAAAGGCCTGGCCCCGGATAGCCGCCAGACCTTCTGGTAAAGTAATGCACGTCTCCCAGATTATTGGCGCCTACTTTTATCTTCACACCCGTTTTGTGCTGGTAGCTGATCGTAAGATCATCAACGGTATACCCAGGGATTATCCCATTTTGTCCATTGGCGGTCGGTGTTACAGTATTATTTGCATCTGTAAACACTTTATCAGTATAGCTGCGCTGGAGCGTGGCAGAAAAACTTTTATAGCTATAAGTTAACCCGGCACGGAAAATATTTTCGGGTGCATAGTCCACTTTTCTGTCTTTGTAGTTGCTTTCCGATAGCTGATTGTCGACAACCGTTACTACTCTGAAGCTATTGTAGCGAGCGTTGTTGTAGGCATAAGAAACAAAGAAAGAGAGATTCCCAAACATAGCTGGAATACCCATCGACTCGCTGATATCGTTCTCAGCAAAAATCTCTACACCGGTGGTTGTGGTGCTGCCCACATTTGTTCGGAGATTAAAAAAAGATCCATCTTGCCGCTGCTGCCGAATGGTGCCAATTCTGTTTTGGTAGTCGAGCAAAAACAAACTTACGTCAAATTTCAAATACTGCTTTACATTACCGCGATATCCTACATCAACATTTAAGCCTTTTGCATCCGTCAGGTTAGTATCAATTACATCAGTGGTTGGTGCAGCTGTGAGATCAGCAAATTGAACTGCCCTATACGATTGAGTTGCATTTGCATAAAGTGAAGTAGTACGTGAAATAGAATATTCTGCTCCCAGACCAGCCAACAAAAATCCTCTGCTACGAGATTGATCTTGTATGGCAACAGGAACATTATTGTTCAATCCATTATAGCCACTCGCTTGAGAGGTAATGTATTCGTACCGAATGCCGGGCACCAACAGCAACTTATCGGTTAGCTGAAAAAGATTTTCAGCAAAAACAGCCACGTTCCCACTTTGATAGTTGATGTCGCTAACCCAAAGAGTACCTTCTTTGCGATCGATTGAATAGTCTGTCCCCGTTGTGCCAACACCACCTCGATATCTTAGTGTATTACCTCGGTACAGACGCAAACCAGCACTTAAATTACTTTGTTGTTTGCCAATATTGTATTGAAGAAGGTACCGTGCCTCTGCGCCAAAATTTCTGTACTTATCAATATCAACGGTGCGTGAGTTATAGGTGCCGATCGTTGTGTTGATCGTATCTTTCACCAAGATGCCTCCACTTGGAAAGAAGCCCACACTATTTCTGTCGGCTACTATCCCGAACACTTTTACATTCAGGTGTTGATTACGGTTTATTTTATATTCCGCAGTTATACCCGGGGTGAGCCAATCTAAGTCAAACCAATTTCTGGCTCTTAGACTTAGCTTAACATTTTGCAAAAACTGACTATCGGTAAGGCCACCTGCCTGCTGGCTACGACTAGCCCATTTTGTTATTTCTGTTGTTAGCGAGAATCGGTTAGAAATTTTATAAGTGATGGTACCAGATAAAGTGCCGCTAATGAATTGACTGTTGTCACGCCAACCATTGCCCGATCGGTGATCATAAAATGCGTAGTAGTTTATTTTTTTTGTGTTGCCACCTATCGCGTTGTAAGAATTGAATAGACCATTGCTTCCCACTGTCTGGTTCGTCTCAAATTGAAATGGCTTCGTAAAGTCACTACCGTTCTTCAATATATAATTGACCATCCCACCCAATTGAGGTCCGTATTGCAAAGAGCCATGTCCTCGCACAATTTCTATTCGCTGCACCGATTGAAGCTGTGGATTGTAGTAAGCCTCGGGATATCCAAATGGATCGGCAGCAATGTCAAAACCATTTTGACGTATGTTGAATTCCCATGATCGGTTGGGACTTAAGCCTCTCGCAGCTATTCCTATTTGAATGCCGCTACTTTCACTTTCCCAAACAAAAATACCCGGAACCTTCCCTAACACCTGGCGCATTGTATTCGAGACAATGTTTCCTTGCACATTGTCCATCACCACCAGCGAGCTTTTTTTTCCGGCATAAATGGAAGTGCCAACGATCTGAGGAAGCTGATGAATATCTGACTTACTACCACGACCAACGAAGGTCAGCTCGGGAAGTATCTGTGTAGTTAATGTATCATTTTTAGTTACATCTTTTTGAGCGAAGCTGTAAGAAGTGATCAATGCAAAGGCCAGCGCAGCCAGGTGTCCATTTGGCAATTTCATGTATTATTTAGAATGATTATAAACAATGCAAGGTAGCTCATTATTCATAACTATTCTAAATAATGCAATAAAAATACGTTAACTATCACTTAATGAATAGTTTGCATTTTTTTGGCAGTAAGTATCCTTTCTAAGTGTTGAACGCTTCTTCGGCTATCTGGCCAACAAGGACAACAGAAAAAGACAAAATAAAAACCGTCTCCTGAACTATAGCCTAACTGTTCATTTCTTCTTGTCAATAATCGCTTTCATTTGTTTATTCATCAATACAGGATTGATCGCATCGATGCCTGTCTTGAGTGTGGTTTCCAATTTTCCAAGATGGCTATCCAGTTCTTTGTTAAGTTCTTCAAAAACTTTGTACGCACCAGCTGTAGGTTTGCCATCGCCTGTCTCCAAACTTCTTCTTAAAGCAGAAAGACGATTACCTAACTTGATGGGGAAGTTCAGTGGGTCCTGGCCGCTGCGGTTTTTGGTCTGATACAAATCTTCTTCGATAGTAGTTATCTTGGCAATCAGTTCTTTCGCTGATGCTGAGAAAGTTGGATCGTTGACTTCTTTGGCTCGCTCTTCAATTTGCTTTTTCAAATCTCGTATGCGGATCACGGCTTCGTTGGCAGCCGATTCGCGGTCACGGATCTTAATCGCTAAGTCGAACGTCTCTTTCAAATCTGCGTCACTCACTCCCTTTACGTTCGGATTCATTTTTACATTGAATGAATATGTTTGCGAATAGCTCCCAGCTTTAAAGCGAACCTGATATTTTCCAATGGGTGCCTCAGGTCCATTCTGCGGACGGGCGCCCCAGATGATGATGCCATCAAAAATAGTTGCGCCTTCATAACGGCCATTCCATCTAAAAGTATTCAATCCCGCGGCAGCGGTTGGCTTGCTGTCGCCACCACCCCAAAAGTCTCCGGCAATCGGTTTCTCTTCGGACTTTGTGCCAATGAACTTGCGCACCAGATTTCCATTGGCGTCTAAAATTTCAATTTTAACCGTGTCGACTTTGTCTTTTAGATAATATTGAAAAGCCGCATCGTACACACCGCGAATCGCATCACTCGGCTGAAACAGAATCGCATTTTGTTTCATCAACTCAGGTGTGAGTTGACGCAGTGGATTGATGTCATCCAAAATCCAAAACCCACGACCGTGTGTTCCTAATACCACATCATCGTTCTTGACTACTAAATCGCGAATAGGTGTATCGGGTAAATTTAATTGAAGTGGTTGCCAGTTATCGCCCGCGTTGAACGACACATACGCTCCATGTTCTGTTCCTAGAAACAAAAGTCCAGGACGGACATGGTCTTCACGAACTGATCTGGAGAAATGCCCGTCTTTAATTCCGGTTACAATCTTCGCCCATGTTTTCCCAAAATCTGTCGTTCTAAAAACATAAGGCTGGCGATCATCTACTTGATAACGGAACGCAGCGACATACGCAGTGCCTGCCTTGTGCCGAGATTCATCGATGATGGCAACCACAGAATTTTTAGGCAAATCTTTTGGTGTGATGTTCGTCCAGCTTTTTCCGCCATCGCGCGTGATGTTTATTTTTCCGTCATCAGAGCCGGCCCAAATGGTATTCACATCGTGAAACGAAGGAGCAAGTGCAAATACAGTCGCATAAATTTCCGGACCGTTCATATCGCGCGTGATTTCTCCACCAGATATTCCTAATGTCTCGGGATCAGCATAGGTTAAGTCGGGAGAAATTTTTTCCCAGCTCTGCCCGTCATCGGTTGTTTTCCACACGTGCTGCGAGCAGGTATATAAAATTTTTGAATCCTTTGGTGAAAATACAATTGGGAATGTCCATTGCCAACGCTCGGGAAGTGAACTCGCAGGCTCTCCAGAAAAAAATCTTGGATAAACTTGAATGTCGCGTGTCTGTCCAGTCGAAACATCTTTACGCGTGAGTAATGCACCCTGACTACCGGCATAATAAATATTTGGATTATCAGGATGAGAAGTGATGTAGCCACTTTCACCACCGCCCACATCGTAACCCCAGGCACCCAGTACGTTCATGTGATTCCATCCTTCGCTTGGAACTGCAATGGTTGAGTTATCTTGTTGCGCGCCTGCCACATGATAGGGAACATGGTTGGTGGTGGTAACATGATAAAATTGCGTGGTGATGTAATCTTCGTCTGTCCAGCTCTTACCTCCATTAACAGAAACGGAACCACCTCCATCGTTGGACGTAATCATCCGTTGCGGATTGTTCGGGTCAATCCACAAATCGTGGTTGTCACCGTGAGGCACTTTTATCTCCGTGTCGAACTTCACACCGCCATCGGTCGATTTCCAAAAATCCACGTTCAAACAATAGACGGTCTCGCGATCAAATGGATCGGCATAAATGCGCGAATAGTAAAATGCCCGTTGGCGTAACTTCCTTTCATCATTTGTTTTCTTCCACGTGGCACCGGCATCATCACTTCGGTAGACTCCACCATCGTTCGCCTCTACAATTGCCCACAGTCTTTTGTTGTCAGCCGGTGAAACGGTGATTCCAATTTTGCCTAATGGTCCTTCCGGCATGCCGGGGTTTTTGGTCAATTCATTCCAAGTCTCTCCACCATTCTCAGATTTCCATAATTTACAGTCAGGCCCACCGCCCCACATCTTCCACGTTCTCCGGTAGACTTGCCAGGTTGACGCGTATAAGATTTTTGGATTCGTTCGATCAATAATCAAATCAGCAGCTCCTGCTTTTGGGCTTACATATAAAACCTTCTTCCATGTGTTACCTCCATCGACAGATTTAAAAACACCTCGCTCTTCATTATCACCGTAAGGATGACCAAGTGCAGCCACATAAACAATGTCAGGATTGGTAGGATGTACACGAATTCGAGAAATCGCTTGTGTTTCTTTCAGGGCGAGAGAGCGCCATGTTTTTCCACCATCGGTCGTTTTATATACCCCGTCACCTTGTGTGATGCTTCCACGAAGTTGTGTCTCTCCTCCCCCGATGTAGACAACATCAGGATTGGTCTCGGCAACCGCCACAGCACCTATAGATGAAGAAGAAATTTGTCCGTCAGTTACAGGAGCCCATTCTTGTCCACCATCGGTCGTCTTCCAAAGTCCACCACCGGTGGCGCCAAAGTAATATTCATTGATTCTACCCGGGCTTCCGGACGCGCCCAAAGAACGCCCCCCTCGTGCCGGGCCAATGTTGCGCCATTTCAGTTTGTCGTAGTATTTGGGATCAACGGTACTGCCGCTTGCAGAAGCCTGTGTCTGGGCTTGAAGCAAAGGGATGGCAAACAGAAAAAAGAGGAGGAAAAGACCTGAGTTTTTCATTTCATTCTTAGTTTAGGTAATTAACAGAAACAAAGTAATCAAAAGGCGTGAATGAAAAAACGAGTATTTTTGGAGCCGTGGCTACAAAAAAAATCATCAAACGGATGCTCCTCATTCTTGCCTCATTGGCTTCGCTGGTCATAGCCTCCTCAGAACTATTCTATCTCTTTCCAGAAAAATTTGTTTTCCAACCTAAGATGCTGGCTGTTGACCACGTCTTTCAATTCGATCAGCCATTTGAAGAGCATTTTATAAAAACACCCGATGGCGAAACCTTAAACGCACTTCTCTTTAAATCCCCCACCCCATCTAAAGGGTTCATTCTATACTTTCATGGTAATTCGGGTAATTTGCAGCGTTGGGGGAAATATGCCATTGACTTCACTCAACTCGGTTATGATATTCTAATGGTAGAGTACAGAGGCTATGGAAAAAGTACAGGCAGGCCAAGCGAAGTCGACTTTTATGCAGATGCTCAAGTTGTTTTAGATTGGGCAAAAGGGAACATCCCTTTTTCACGTCTCGTCATCTATGGACGATCACTAGGCTCTGGCGTAGCCACTCAACTAGCTGTCAAGAATACCCCAGAACTCCTTATACTTGAAACACCGTTTAATGAATTGAGAGGCGCGATCAACACTCCGTTGCAGCCATTGCTATCTCTTTTCCCAGCACGGTACCACTTCCCGAACGATAAAAACATCTCGCTTCTCAAATGCAAAAAAGTAATTTTTCACGGAACACTTGATTGGGTTGTTCCCTTGTCATCAGCTCTCAAGTTAAAACCATTGTTGAGTCAGGGAGATCGCTTTTTTATTATTGAAGGTGGTGGACATAGAAACCTAAATAAGTTCAAAGAATTTCAAACCGGACTAGCAGAAGTACTGAATTGAATTTCCACTCTAAAAAGTTAGGTCTGCGTAAGACTGGCCTAATCGAAGTCGTTTAGCAACTCCAATTTCAACGACCATTTTCTTCCGGAAATATTTCCTATCTTGGCTTTAATGGTGTGGCTATTTTCTATCGCGGGTATCTATATAGGCTTCTGCCTATTCTTTTATTTTTTCCAACATCTCTTTTTTTTTCGTCCAGAAAAACTAACCAGAGCTTTTGAATATAAGTATGCTTTCCCCTTCGAAGAATTAGATTTTGAAATGGAAGATGGCGGGCGAATCAATGCTATTTATTTTAAGGTGCCTAATTCAAGGGGAGTTGTTTATTACTTAAAGGGAAACTCTAAAAGCATCAAAGGGTGGGGAAAGTTTGCGAAAGATTTTTTGAGTAACGGGTATGATTTTTTTATGATGGACTATCGTGGCTTTGGTAAGAGCCAGGGGAAGCGAAGTCAGGAAAAAGTATTCAACGATGCTCAGTTTATCTACAAATGGCTAACAAAAAGCTATCCTGAAGAAAAAATAGTTTTATACGGAAGATCTTGGGGCAGTGGTATTGCAGCGCGAATTTCCTCTTGGAATAAACCTCGCATGCTCATTCTGGATTCTCCTTATTTTAGTTTCTTCTACAACATTAATCGGTATATATTTTTTACTCCTCTTCGGTGGATGCTAAAATATGATATCCGAACAGACCAATATTTAAAAACAACGGAATGCCCCATACATATCATCCACGGCACCAAAGATCGGCTCGTTTCTTTTGAACAGAGTGAAAAGCTAAAATCCCTGTACCCAGCTAAAATTGAGTTGCACGCAATAGAAGGCGCCCGCCACAACAACCTGCCCGATTACTCGGAATTTTTTGAAATCCTCTATTCGGTTCTGTATGTGAAACCCAAATCAGAAAAAGCAGAATAGATATGGCTATCGTAACAAAAAAAGTTGATTTCACCCGTGTCTTTGAATTGATTCATTATCAAAAAGAAAAATACCCTAATCAAAAAGCTTTCAATTCATTTTCACAAGGTCAATGGAAAAGTCAATCCACCGAGGAAATTCAAAACCGAATGAATGCACTATCCTGCTGGTTTTTGGCAAATCAATTTAAAGCAGGAGAAAAAATTATTTTCGTTCCTGTCATTGGCAGTCCCGACTGGGTAATATTAGATTTTGCCTGCCAGCAAGTAGGTCTTATAGTAGTACCTATTCATCCCACATTAAACGAAAATGAATTTAATGCGATTGTTACCGAAACGGAAGCGCGACTGTGCATCACACTGGATGAAGGTCTGTACTTTAAATTCTTCTCCTTCAAAGAAAAAATAAATGCTGGCCTTCAACTATTTCATCTGCAACCCGAAAAAGTAAATTTTTTTAAACCTATTCAAGAGTCTAAAACCAGTCACGACCTAATGACCGTTGTAACTTCCTTCCGAAACACCATCGGTGAAGACGATATTGTTACCCTACTTTACACATCGGGAAGCACTGGATTATCAAAGGGTGTAATGCTATCTCATCGGAACATTGTGCATAACATCAAAGCAGTTTTAACCATCCTTCCACTTGAGCCAGGAGATCGGGTGTTAAGCTTCCTGCCTTTCAGTCACATCTTTGAAAGAGCTTCCTGCTATGTATACATCGCTTTTGGCACTTCACTCTATTTCAGTCAAAGTAAAGAAAGTTTTGTAAACGACTTCAGAACGGTTCGTCCCATTTTCTGCAGTAGCGTTCCGCGCGTACTCGAAAAGATGTACGACTATATGGAAGAGCAAACATTGGGAAAAAATATTCTTAAAAAGAAACTCATCACGTGGGCTATGAATGTAGGCAAGCACTACGGTCCTGAAAAGAAGCTAAAACCTATATACCAGTTGGAGCTGATTATTGCACGTTTACTAATCTTGCGGCAATGGAGAAAACGTTTGGGCGGAAAAATAAAATACATGGCAGTAGGTGCTGCCTCTCTACGACCGGAAATAGGAAGGCTCTTTTCTGCTGCCGGTATATATATCGTTGAAGGATATGGTATGACGGAGGCCGCTCCACTTATTTCTATGAACCGATTTGAGCCAGGCCTCAATCGATTTGGTACGGTTGGATTGGCATTACCAGGTATCGAAGTTAGAATTGACAACCCAAACGAAAACAACGAAGGAGAAATTCTCGTGAAAGGCCCCAACGTAATGAAAGGCTATTATAAAAAACCAGAATTAACAGCTGAGACAATCACACCCGATGGCTGGTTTCATACAGGTGACATCGGTAAATTCGTTTATCAGCGCTTCCTAAAAATTACTGATCGAAAGAAGGACATTTTTAAAACTTCTTCAGGTAAATACGTTGCACCGCAACAACTTGAAAACCATTTAAAGCAATCGCTCTTTATTGAACGCAGTATTGTCATTGGATTTCAACGTCCTTACGTGACGGCATTAATTGTACCACAATTCGACATCGTAAGGTCCTGGTGCGAAGAGAATGACATTCACTGGACGGCACCGCAATTTATGGTTCACAATATTAAAGTGCGTGCAAAATTTCAATTGGAGATCGACAAACTCAACGAAGAACTACCCCACTACGAAACCATTAGAAATTTTGTTTTATGTCATCAGGATTGGAGTATCGAGAAAGGAGAAGTAACGCCCACCTGGAAACCCATCAGAAGTCAATTAGAGAAAAACTATCAAGTGGATATTGACAAGATGTACCAATAATCTAGCAAAAGAAGCAAAACACTAATTCTTTTTTTTACCTATTTGCATCTCTAGCTCAACAATCGTTTTCTCATACTCCGATCTTTTCCGAGTAAAGTCCTCTTGAATAGATTGCATTTCTTCCAGATTTTGTTGTAACTCTTCTTCACGCACTTTCATTTCTTCCGCTTGTTGCTTAGCCTCAGTCAACAGCTGAGAAGTGTGCTGAGCCAGTTGGGTGGTATGAACAGTGGTTGTCAATTGGGAAGACAATAATTCAATGAATTTGATCTTGTGTGCAGGGATCATTCTAAATGCAGCCAACTCGATTACTCCTACACATACGTCTTCATGCACCAATGGGACCAAGACAAGAACTTCTGGAGAAGCCTCGCCTAAACCGGAAGTTATCCGCTGATAGGAGGGCGGTAGATTCGGAATAATAACTGTTTTTCTGTCAGTGTAGCACGCCCCTACCTGGCCGGATTCCGAAGAAATGCGCATACGAGCATTTTCAAAACCATAATTGGCTCTCTTTACAAGTTCAGTGCTTGACTCCTCAAACAAATATATTGCACCAGCCATTACTTCACATCGCTTAACCAATGCAGAAATAATCCCTTGGCACAGCTTATCCACATTGTCTTTGCTACTACTCAAAATGGTACTTATCTGCAACATTGATTGATCAATCCATGCCTTTTCTATGTTTTTGTTCTGTTCAGCCAATACGGCTCTTCTCTCTAAATCTAACTCATTGTGAACTTTGTTAAGCTCTGCTTGTAGGGTCTGGCGAATCAGTTCTTTATCACGTTTGATGCTTTGGTTGCGGAGTCGAACGACTAAATAAACCACAAAAAGCGCCACCAGAAACACGAACAAATAAAACCACCATGTTCGCCAAAACGGAGGAATGATTTTTACCTTTAACGAAATACCCTTCTCGTTCCAAACGCCATCATTGTTAGACCCTTTGATGTGCAGTATATAATTTCCTGGGCTTAAATTAGTGTACGATATACTTCTCTTATCTCCAATGTAGTTCCAATCTTTATCAAAGTTTTCTAAATAGTAAGCATATAAGTTTTTTTCGGTTGAGTTAAAATTGAGGGAGGCAAATTGAAAACTTATAACGTTTTGGTCATAATTCAATCTTAACTCGTTAATAAAATTGATATTTTGATCTAACAAGGAATTGGGCTTCACACTCAGTGGCTTATTAAAAATCTCGACATCCGTAATCACAACTGGTGGCACAGTTGCATTGTCGGTAATTTCATTTGGGTTGAATACGTTAAGACCATTCACACCTCCAAACAACATGGTGCCATCTTTTGTCTTACAAGCAGCACCCCAATAAAATTCATTACCCTGCAAGCCTTCAGTTGCATCGTAGTTTCGAAACATGCGACTCGTTGGGTTAAACCGTGATAAACCATTGTTTGTACTAAGCCATAAGTTTCCCATATCATCTTGCTTGATACCGAAAATAGTATTGTTGGGTAATCCATTGTCTTCTGTAAAGGACGAGATGGATTGATCGTTCAGATTCAAACAATTCAGCCCACCGCCAAACGTACCGATCCAAAGAAGTTTTTTATTTTTATCCAAACACAAAGAAATGACGTGTTCGCTGGACAAATAACTTGCCGCTGTGGTATCTGCTGTATAGTAATTGATTGCTTTGCGGTCAGCTGAGATTTGATTTAATCCAAACCAAGTACCGATCCATATGCTTCCATCGTCTGTTTCCACAAATGCCTGTCCTTGCACATTGCTTCCTTTTAAACTGATCGGGAATTGAGGCTGTTGAAATGGTTTCCATAATGCATTGCTTTCATCGAACTGACTTAGTCCATTTTCAGTTCCCACCCACAAAATACCGGTCTTGTCACGATGAACAATTTGGATTCGATCATCGGGCAAAGAATTTAAATCCCCTTCATGTCGATAAGCAATACTTTTCTTTGTTATTGGATTATAGTGAAACAGGCCCGCGCCCCAACTGCCAATCCAGAAAGTTCCGTCTTGATCCTCAAAAATATTGGATATCTCTTTGCCGCCCAGAGGAAATACAGTAAAGGTATTTGTGTTACGGTCTAACACATTTAATCCACCTCCCTGTGTGCCAACCCATAGTTTACCTTTCTTGTCTTCAAAGATCGAACGGATTAAATTATGACTGATTGACCCCGCCAGAGCCGAATGCTGATAAAGTTGAAAACTCTTTTTAGAAAATAGTTTATTTACACCGCCACCCTCATGACCTACCCAAGTCGTTCCCGTGTTGTCTGTATAAAGAGCACGAACCGAGTTTGTTGAGAGGCTATACTTATCGGATGGGCTAAATTTTGAAGAGATTAGTTTTCCATCGTTCAAAATGGTGATGCCTTCATTGCTACCTATCCACAGCCCTCGCGATGGCTCATGGTGCAACGCATAGATGGAGTTCAAAGATGATGTAGTATTCTTCGGTTCAAATTTGGAATATTCTGCAGACTCTTCGCTAAATTGAAAGAGTCCAGCATTTTCTGTCCCAATCCAAATTTTTCCTGTACCATCTTGAAACAAAGCTCTAATGCCGCCTTCAGAAAGTGAGCGGGGCGACCCCGCTCCTGGGACAAAATTCCTAACAGAAAGGCTAGCTGTATCCACTCGATTGATGCCAGCTGAACTAAACCAGATGGATCCATTCTTATCTTCCAGAATAGCCAGAACAGGAACATATTTATTTTCAGCAATTCGAGTAAACTTGTTGGTATGAGGATCTAATCGATTAAGACCATTTGACCAGGTTCCAGCCCAAACCATTCCTTTGGCATCAACATGTAATGACCATACTGCATTTCCGCTGATAGTTGTTTGATCCTCCGGTAAGTTGCGATAGTGGGTAAATTGCTCAGTACGAATATTGAACTTATCTAGACCACCACCCTGAGTAGCAATCCAGAGATTCCCTTTCTTGTCGATCTTTAAAGCTCTGACATTATTGTCACCCAACGAGTTTTTATCCTTTAATATGTTCTTATAAACGCGGGTTTCATAGCCGTCAAATCGAATCAAACCATCTTGCGTTCCAAACCACAAAAAGCCAATACTATCTTGAACGATGGCTGAAATAGACCGGTTTTCGAGCCCCTTAACTTGGGCTAATCTATCGAACTGAATTTGATCTTGACCAAAAGCAATGTAGAGGTTGGTAACCATCAAAAGGCTGACCAGTTGCAGGGAGCATTTGATGTTAGAAATGAAGTAATCTTTTAGCATCCGTAACAATTATATCAAGCCAAGGCACAAACTATTTATAAGCAAAAAGCCGAAATATGAATATGCGTCAATAACTTTATAAATAAATTCCTTTAAGGAATCTCGTTTAATAAAGAAAGATATGAATAAAATATTCTCCGAAAAAGCACCAAAAGCGATTGGTCCTTACTCACATGCGATTCAATCGGGTAACTTAATTTTTTGTTCGGGTCAAACTCCCTTAAACCCAGCTACGATGTTAATAGAAGGAGCAACGGTAACTGAACAAACTACTTTAGTTCTAACCAATCTTGAAGCAGTATTGATTGCGGCAGGCTGTTCACGTACGAACGTGTTGAAAACATCGGTGTTTCTAAAAAACTTCGCAGACTTTGAAAAGATGAACAAAGCCTACGAAGCTTTTTTTGGAGATCATAAGCCTGCAAGAACCACTGTGGAAGTCAGCCGACTTCCACGAGAGGCCTTGGTAGAGATTGAATGTATAGCCGAGGCGCCTAAGATTTAGGCAACAACTTCTTCTTTAATTACCACTTTCTCCATTACATCTCCTTGGCGGATAGCGTCTACAATTTCAACGCCTTCCACTACCTTACCAAATACCGTGTGATTGCGGTCTAAGTGTTTCGTATTGTCTCTCGAATGGCAGATAAAGAATTGAGAACCTCCTGTGTTGCGTCCGGCATGGGCCATCGAAAGTACTCCACGATCATGGTATTGATTGTCACCTGTTAACTCACAATCAATTTTATAACCAGGTCCGCCATTGCCTATTCCATTTGGGCAACCTCCCTGAATCATAAAATTGGGAATCACCCTATGAAAGGTAAGTCCGTCATAAAAACCTTTTTCAGCTAGAGTAATAAAATTTTTGACTGTGTTAGGAGCATCTTTCTCAAAGAAATTAATCTTCATGACTCCCTTTTTAGTGTGGATTTCTGCTATCTTCATTGGTATTATTAAATTTTGAGCAAGGTACTAGCAGATTCTCCAATTGACAACAACAAAATGAAAACGTGCCCTAGTCACAAAAGGATGTACCCAACAGAAGAAATTGCGGAAGATGCTCTAATCGAGGCACATACACGGTTCGAATACGGCAAACAGGGTGGCCCTATCGCGGTCTATCTTTGTGACGATTGTGGATACTTTCATTTCACCTCACAAGGCACCCCCAATAAAAAGTTAAAAGACCACATAGAGAGTGGAAAACTAAGAACTCAAAAACTTGCGCAGCAATGGGAATCAAAAATCAAAAAAAGGTTCTGACTCTACCGAATCACCGGAAGAAAATGAATTTCAAAGACCAAAATCTTTGAAACTAACCTGCAAACGCCAAAAAGTGGCATTAAAAAAAAGACGGGCTAGCCTGGTTTCATTTCGAATTGACAGTGGATAGATAGCCAAATTAACAAAGGCATGTAACCAATTATTCTTGTTGCAGGTTAGAGACAATCACGTCTCCGTTTTTTCACACTCAATTTAACAAACATTATTATGATTAGACTAGCTCTCGCGGTCGGGTTTCTGGCCGTATTCGGTATTGTGGCGTATGCAATTGTGTTGCTACTGACCAACTATTTTTCAAATAAAAACAACTCTAACAAAAAGTAAAACCCCTAATTCAAATGGACACAAACAACCCTATCGTTTCAAGAAAAACTATTGCATTTGGCGTGCTTGCCATTATCTTTCTCATCTTCTTCCTTATCGTCAATCCATTTTCATGGAATGACGCGGGGAACAGAACAGTGGTAGAACGAACCAATGGTCAACAGATCGTTCAATTCGCTCCAGGAATATTCTATGCGGGTTTTTTTGCCAAGGAAAAAGAGTGGCCTAATCAAATTTCTGTAACTTATCAGGAGGTAAAACCAAATCTAGATATTGAAGACAATGGAATTGAAGTCGGTCAAATCATGATCCGTTTTAGTGACGCTACTACAGCGGATGTGCGTGGTATCACGCAATTCATTTTACCATCCGATGAAAAAGAAATGATATTGATCCATAACACACATCGTACTCCCCAATCTTTGGTGGTGAAAAGACTTGCTCCTTATACCAAAGAGTGCTTACAATCTTCTGCTCAATTGATGAGTAGCGAAAAACACTATGGCGGTGGGCGCGCTCAAATGGCTCAGGACTTTCTAGATCAGCTGAAAGAAGGAGTATATTTATTAAAGACAGAGGAGAATCTTGTGTTCGATTCTATGGAAATGGAAAAGAAAAGAGTGTATCAGACAGAAATTCAATTCGACAAAAAGACAAATGTCCCCAAACGTAAACTTTCTTCCATAAAGGAATACGGAATTACTGTCGCGGATGCTGCAATCACTGACGTGGATTATGAAAACAAGGTCGATGAAAAATTAGTAAAAATTATCGATGCGGTTACCAAGTCATCTATTTCAAAACAAGAATTGATGACGGCTCAACAACAAACCTTGACTGCAAAAGCGAAAGGTGAGCAAGCATTGGTTGAAATTGAATACCAACAAAAACAAGATCAAACCAAGCAGGTTGTTGAAGCACAAACCAAAGTAAAGGTGGCCGAACAAGACAAGCTGCAACAAAAAATTGCCTACGAAGGCTCTATTTTGGAAGCAAAAAAGATCAAAGAGTTAGCAGATGCAAATGCTTATGCTAGACAACGAATCATGCAGGCTGACGGTGCGTTGGAGATGAAGTTAAAAGCCCAAGTAGAAGTGCAAAAAGTATGGGCCGATGCTTTTAGCAAATACACGGGAGCAGTGGTGCCACAAATCCAAACAGGAGGCGGCCCAACAACCAATGGCGCACTAAACTTCATGGATATCATGACAGCAAAAACGGCCAAAGATTTTGCGCTGGATTTGAAAAACAAAAATTAGGCGCAAAACAATCAACATAAAGGAGCGGGAGAAATCTCGCTCCTTTTTTATTTTCGGAATAGTAGCATTGTCCAACTTTCATTTCATCAAGTACTTCTCCAGAAATGATCGAGAATCTAGCACTTCTATATCCGAAAAGAAAAAATCATCTGCGTCCTCCGTAACAATGCATTTGCATTTAACTGCCTCTGCCGAGTAATACTCAAGGCCGTCTTCAAAATCACGAATGGCTTTATTCTGAATTGTCTTCCGTACCGCTGCTGCATCGACTGCCGCGATATTCAGTTTGTCACAGAGAATTTCCAGTTTTTTTTTAGCCACCAACGGGCCGTTCTTCTTTTCGGCAAAATAAAAAGCAATGGCCAAACATATGGGTGATGTGTAAACCTGAAAACTTGGATTACTTGCTAAACTCAAAACCCGCGATGAGTACGTGAAGAGTGGATATTCTTTGTTAAGAACTGAAACCAAAATATTCGCATCCAAGAACAACTTCATTTCTTAGTTTTGAAATATTCCTTTTTTAATGACTGACGAGAACGTACTTTTCTTTGGTATTGTACTTGTCCCTCTGCCACCATGCTTACCCAATCAGCCACCGGTAAATCTTCCAGCTGCTTGTATCTTACTTGGGTCATCTTAGAATAAAGAAACTCAGTCAGTCTTGATAAGCTAATGTTATTGGCATCGGCAAATTTCTTGGCCCGCATAATGGTGGCATCATCAAAACTTAATGTGATCTTGGCGTCCATAATTAAATCCATTTATTATACGACAAAATTAATTATTTTATACGTATAAAAAAATTTCACTTAATTTTACCTTTGAAATAAATAGGAATGAAAATAGGTCTTCTGTCGGATACACATAGCTTTTTAGACCCAATGATTTTTGAGTACTTCAAAAACTGCGATGAGATTTGGCATGCAGGTGACATCGGAGATCCGGAAATAATTCATTTAATAGAAAAAGTAAAACCACTAAAAGCCGTGTTTGGGAACATCGATAACAAAGAGCTACAAAATTCACTCCCAGAAGACCTCTGGTTTCCTTGTGAAGGATTACGCATTTGGATGACTCACATTGGCGGTGCACCTCCCAACTACAATCCTCGAGTAAAAAAAATTCTAAAAGAAAAAGTACCCGATGTTTTTATTTGCGGTCACTCGCACATTCTGCGAGTAAAGAAAGACCCTGCCTACAAGGATATGCTCTACATCAACCCAGGAGCGGCAGGCAATCATGGATTCCATACCATCAAAACGATCATTCGATTTGAAATAAAAAAAGATTCCATCATTAATATGGAAGCCATTGAACTCGGAAAAAGAGGTGCTCTTTAAGTCTTTTAGTCTCTGTATAACACAGCTTTCACGGCTTTCACCGTTCTAGCAACATTGGGGAGAATCGCATCAATCAGAGTAGGTGCGTAAGGAAGAGGCACATCAATGCTGTTGATCCGATGAATGGGTGCATCCAAATAATCAAAAGCATGCTTTTGGATATGATAGGTGATCTCAGAAGAGATGGCCGCAAGTGGCCACGCCTCCTCCACAATAATCAGGCGATTTGTTTTCTTAACGGATTCGACTACTGTAGCATAGTCGATAGGCCTCACACACCGCAGATCGATTACTTCGGCAGAAATACCCTCCTTCTCCAACTCAATTGCCGCTGCCAAAGCCACTTTCATGATCTTACCAAAAGAGACGATGGTTACATCGGTACCCGCTCGTTTTATATCTGCAACTCCAAACGGAATTAAATACTCTTCTGTAGGAACTTCACCCTTATCTCCATACATCAATTCCGACTCCATAAAAATAACGGGATCGTTGTCGCGGATGGCAGTTTTTAAAAGTCCTTTTGCATCATAAGGTGTATAGGGCACAACTACTTTTAGCCCTGGGGTATTCGCAAACCAGTTCTCAAAATTTTGCGAGTGTTGTGAGCTAAGCATACCGGCATTTCCGGTAGGTCCACGAAATACAATTGGAATATTAAACTGACCGCCTGACATCGACAGCATCTTCGCTGCAGAGTTGATTACTTGATCGATGGCTACAAGCGAAAAATTAAAGGTCATAAACTCGATAATCGGTCGAATACCATTCATCGCTGCGCCAACTCCTAATCCGGCAAAACCCAATTCAGCAATAGGTGTATCAATAACCCGTTTGGCACCAAACTCATCCAGCATTCCCTGGCTTACCTTGTAAGCTCCATTGTATTCAGCTACCTCCTCGCCCATCAAAAACACGCTGGGGTCTCTTCTCATCTCTTCGCTCATAGCCTCGCGCAAAGCTTCTCTAAACTGAATCTCTCTCATAGAAATCGGATTATTAGTTAATGAACCAAGTTTGTAAAATTAATGGCAGAACAGTCAGAAAGAAAATTTTGGCTGTTCTTTTTAAGACCACACAAACAAAAACCCCCGTCAGGCAGCTGACGGGGGTTTTGATTACAATCTATTGGTATTGCTTATTTCAGCGCATTCCGGAATGATTCCGTAGTATTGAACTTAGCAAACTCAAGATCCGTTAGTGCTTTTTCTTTCAATGCTGGGTCAATTTTAACGGCATTTACCAAATTGCTAACCACTGCATCTCCATTGCCAGAGCGAGCGGCTGCTACTGCCGCACCATAGTAGGCGATCGCATAGTTCGAATTGGAACGGATCGACTCTGCAAAAGAAGATGAAGCATTGCTAAAATCTTTGCTTAAAACCTGAGCTAAACCTTTATTGAATAGATTAACAGAGTTGGCGTTTGCAGAAGATGTAGAACTTACAGCAGCACCATAATTGGCCATGTAAATCTCGCAAGCACCCTTCACTCCATTTACACCACGTGTTACATCATTGTTTGCACCAGATAGTGATGCACGAACATGGCTGTACGCTTTATAAGGGTTTCCTCTCATCAACGCAATGGACGCAAGGTTCGCGTGAACTTCCGGTGATGGATTCAACTTAGCTGCAATTTCAAACTGAGCCGCTGCTTTATCGATCAAATCAGTTTTTGCAGGATTTTCGATTACTGCCTGCAGATAAGAAGCTCCCAAATTATTATGGGCGGCCCAGTTTGTTCCTTTTTTTGCTGCCGCTACATAGATCGCTGTCTTTTCCTCCAACGAAGGTGTAAGTGTTGCGGAATACATAAGTTCGTCAAATGTCAATGCATCTAGCCCAGCTTGGCCTGTTGTAATTTGCTTAGCCAAAACAGAGATCTCTGCTTCTGTCTTTTTAACCTTGATCGTTAAGATTTCTGTCTTTGCAGTACGTAAGCCAGGATAAACGTCCTTAAACACTTTGTTATAGGTTGCTAATTTCTTCAATTGCTTCTCCTGATCTTCAAAAGACCCACCATTATTTACTACGTTCAAATAAGCAGCTTTTTCATCAGCTGTTATCCCAGCGTAAGCGGCCAAGGCAGTTTTAAACTCTGACCAATCTTCAAAAATGGGCTTCAATATAAAATTGATCTTGGCTGCCTCGTCCTTGTAGTCGTATTTCTTCATCTGTGCGCGATAGAATTTTTCTATGGCAGCAGCACGCTCTTTTGATAGATTGGTGTTGATTCTCTCTAAACCCTCTGGCGAGTGAGTTCCTGTAATCGTTACCGTGCGAGTTACGTTCTTAGAAGCAATGAATGCGTCCAATTGTTTTCCTTTTTCAGCTTTCGTTTCCGAAGTACGCAAAACAGATTTGCCCCTTTCAAAAATAAAATCAGGGATAACAACCGGAATCAACTCTTCTTGTGGATTGTAGCTGTGAGATGCAAAGGCAGCATAGTAAGAATTTTGAACTAGTTTAGATGTTGTGATGATGCCAGTGGCATATGACAACCTAGGAGTTGTCTTGGATTTCGTGCCTTTTGATGCTACCCCCTGAATTTCTACCGTTCCGGTTTTGTAGGCGTCCTTATAAGGGAACATAAAAGCTTTGCTAACTTTAGTCTCTTCTTTAGCACTATTGGGATAATCTTCAGCCTTCAATGGAAGAGCTGGCAGTCCTAACTCGTTTTCTCCATACTTGTAAAAAGTATTGAGTGTATAAACAGTTCCTTTTTTAAGAAGCTTCACCGGTAGATTGCCTGACAGGTCAAAATTGACAGTGTCTTTGTGTACTTCCAGCGGATTTGGCTTAATTTCGAGCTTCTGCTCTTTAGCCATTTTAATCATTTGCGGAAGCGTACAACTTGTGAAAGTTAAAGTTCCGATGATCAGCAGTGAATAAACTAATTTTCTCATGGATTTGGTGTTAGTGGTCTTTTTTAAAGAATGGCAAATTTAGGTGTAAGCCTTTTTTTTTGCAATAATACTCAAAAAAATAGAAAATTCGGTGGTAGAAAGCCCCTTTGGAACGCTTATATTTGTCGTTTGAAAGAATAATCGTTGAAAAACCGATTTACTCGGGTAAAGAGTCAAATTAATTGAATTTTATGCAGTTCGTTGAGCCAATCAAACATTACTTTGAAAAACATGCGTTTGGCGTTTGCTCTGCCTTAGGAGATAAGCTCGGAATTGCAACCTCCTCGATACGGCTATTTTTTATTTACGCCTCTTTTTTGACCCTTGGGTCGCCCATTATCATCTACCTTTCCCTTGCTTTTGTCATGAATATGCGGGCGCATCTTCGGAAACGAAGTACTATTTGGGATCTCTAAAACCGCAGCTGGTTAAACTTGCTTTTGCGCAAAAGGAAATAATCTACCACCAACCAGTTGGGGTAAATCTGAGTAACATTATAATTATGGAGTTTGCTTGCCAGCCCGCTGCGTTTACGGATTTCAATTTGGATGTTCCTGAAGAAATCAAAATGAGCACGAAAAACCGCAAAAAAGTCCTTTGGTGAAGGCTGTAAAAGGAATTTGAATGCGGCTGCCCAATCCAAGACAACCCTTACGGGCAGTTTCCAAATCAATTGGGAAGTAGGCAGATGCTTAAAAATGAGACTCAATCCATTTCGAAAGTTCAAATAGGTCTTTTTTGGACTCGCTGATGACAGCGTCCCCCCACCAACGTGATAAACAGTGCTACCCCCCTCAAAATAGATCTGATAACCAGTACGCTTCAGTCGCCAACAAAAATCGATCTCCTCCATGTGCGCAAAATAGTCTTCATCGAGCCCACCCATTTCATGAAATACCGTTGATCGCACAAAATAACACGCACCAGTGGCCCAAAATATGGGAACAGTATCATTAAACTGACCTTGATCCTCTTCTAATTTGTCAAATATTCGTCCCCGGCAGAATGGATACCCCAACGCATCTAAATATCCTCCGGCTGCACCAGCGTATTCAAAATGCGTTTTGTGCCTGAATGACAAAATTTTTGGTTGGATAGCTGCAATAGTCGGATCCCTATTGAACAATGAAACGATTGGATGCAACCAACCCTTGGTAACTTCTACATCTGAATTAAGAAGAACATAGTAAGTGGCTGAGACTTGTTTTAGCGCAAAGTTATAGCCACCACAGAAACCTAAATTGCGTTCGATATTAATTAACTGAACGGATGGAAAAAAACTCCGGATGAAATCAACAGAGCCATCAGTAGACCCGTTATCCGCGACAACAATCAGAGCTCCATTGCTATGTGAAATGACCGTTGGTAGAAATTGTTCTAAAAATCTCTTTCCATTATAGTTAAGGATAACAACGGCAAGCTCAGTCATCCCATCAAATTACTTAGATCAAGTCCGGGAATGTTTGGCAATAATCCCTCGGTGCTTTTCTTCAATTCTTCCTTCGCTAACGCATCCGCCTTTTCGCTAGCAATGTTTACTGCGGCAATTACTAAATCCTGAATGAGTATCTTATCGGTTGACGTCAATATCGCAGGATCAATATCCAACATCACCACTTGTTTTTTTCCATTCACTGTTGCTTTCACCATACCTCCACCCGATTCTCCAACAGCAGTTACAAAAGCGAGTTTATCCTGGGCTTCTTTCAAGCGCGATTGCACCTCCTTCATTTTGCCCATCATTTTCATCATGTCAAACATAGCACTATAGTTTAAGGTACAAAGGTACGTTTTATGTTTTTGGGAAAAAGTGCAAAAATATAGATAGAGGAGAGTGAATAACTACTTCCGAAGCAATACAACTGTCCCCGTGCGTTTAAACGAGCGACCTGCTAAATCAGTGATCGTTGCTGTCCAGACATAGGACGCCAAGGGCATTGGCAACCCAAGTTGGGTGCCATCCCACGACTCATTCTTGTCAGAATAAAACACCAGCGCGCCCCACCTATCAAAAATTGATAGTTCGAGTCTAGCAATAAATTGACCCCTTAGCTCAAAAACTTCATTTTCTGTGGGCCCTCTCCCATCGGGGGTGAAGGCTGTCGGGTAAACCAGATTTATCGATTTGGTAAATATTACTTGATTAGAAGCAGAGGCAACCAAACCAGCTTGGTTAGCTTTTGCAACTACCCGATAGGAAACAATCTGATTCTTTGTGTCGGGCTGATCATCAATGAATGTGGTGGTCTTGCCGAGATTGAATGTTCGAATTAATACACCCGCTTTGTCGTACTTCTCTAGCGAGTAACTTTGAACGCCCAATCTCCAACCGGTATAATCTGACCAAGTAAGTGTTACTTCATTGCTATTACTTATCGTTCCTTGTAGTCGGATGGGACAAACCGGCTCACTGTCATCACTTTTATTTTTACATTCATCTATATAATTGATCTTATAACAAAATGAGCCATTGGTGGTATATGTGTCATCAACCAACTTAGGCGGAATTGTGGTTGAAAAAGGAGTATAGATTCCTTGATTGGAAGCACGCAGAATGGTATAGGAAGTTGCCTTGAAAGCAGGGTCTTGAATCCAATCTAGTTGCACACCTGCAGAAACGACAGCACTCGTATTTAGAGCGGTGGTTGGCTTAGTTGTCGTAAAAGAAATTCCACATTTTTCGAGCGAAGTGCTGGTAGCCCCACCAACAAAGGTGCTTCGAATTTGGTAGCAGTAGCTAACGTTACATTTCACATCGACATCGGAAAAAGTGATGGGCGCGCCCGGAATGCCGGTATACAAATTTTTATTACGAAATATGTCAACCCTTGTTACCCCCGCAGACGATGTTCGCCAATCCATACGATTGACGTCACTGAGTAATGTAAGATCAAAATTATGACTGCACACAGGTTGTGAGAAATTTAGACTTTGGCCACTGCAGGGGTCAAACGAACTAAGCCTGAAACAGTAGTAGTTATCGTCCAATCGCAAACTCGGTATCGTAATTGTATTCACTCCATACAGTGTTTGAAACTGTTGAAAGTTGGTTGAGTTGATCGCGATTTCTAATTTGTACTGGATATTTATTTGTGGGGTAAAGTCCAACTTGAGTGTTGAGGCATCAATAGCCGTCAACGAACTTATCTGTGTAGTCGGTAAAACAAGTATCGCCTGAAACGGCTTACTTAGTGAATTGCAGTTATTGGCCGCATTGAGTTTCTTGCCCCGAACCGAAATATTTCGACTGCCCGCAGTGGCGTAGGTATGTTGTGCAACCTGATTGTTACTAAATGGAATTTGAACGACTGGAGAACCATCACCAAAATCAATCGCGTACTGATCGTAGCTCTTGTCAGTTACTTTAACAGAAACCTGCGAATTTGTACAGGTATATATTTCGAAAGCTGGCTGAATATTTGGATCAACGGTAACTGTGATATCGTCATTCAAAATGCTTTGGTAAAAAACAGAAAGCTTGTAGGTTCCTGGATTTGTATAAGTAAAGGTGAACTGATTTTGTTGCTGTGTATTGTTACCTAGAAAATCCATCAAACAGGGCTTTCCGGGGGTACACTCGCCAGAAGTGATCAAATTGGTATTTGTAATCGTGATCGTGAATGGAGCGCAACCTCTCACTTGGTCTACTTGAAATCGACCTAAACGGCTAACATATTGAGCTTGCCCCGCAATTGCCGAAAAAAGCATAGCCAGTAAAATGAACTGCTTTCTCACTCGTCTAGCTTTATCTGCTTCAAAAACTTCTCCGCTTCCACCATGTCGTCATGCAATAAGCGGTCTGTTTCTATAAACGGAACTGCTTCCCTAAAAGTATCTACAAATGCAGCAAGCTTGTCAGATGTCTTTGCTGGCTTTCTGAAATGCAATGCCTGGGCTGCGGTAATCAATTCAATGGCCAAAATAGAATACAAATTATTGACCACTCGAAATGCTTTTGTTGCTGCGTTGGCGCCCATACTGACATGATCTTCTTGTCCATTGGACGAAACGATCGAATCGACCGAGGCGGGGGTACAGAGTTGTTTATTCTGACTGACTAACGAAGCTGCCGTGTATTGTGGAATCATCAAGCCCGAGTTAATACCTGGATTAGCCACTAAGTAATTGGGAAGATCGCGTGATCCGGAAATTAACTGATACGTTCTTCTTTCGGATATGCTACCCAATTCTGCTAAGGCAATCGCCAAAAAATCCAGTGAAAGTGCCAAGGGTTGACCATGAAAGTTACCCGCTGAAATTATTTTATCCTCTTCCGGAAAAATATTGGGATTGTCTGAAACACTATTGACTTCTGTCAGAATAGTGTTGACGACAAATTCAATAGCATCAAGGCTTGCGCCATGAACCTGCGGTATACACCGAAATGAATACGGGTCTTGGACATGTTTTTTACACTGAGAAATAATCTCACTACCAGCAAGTAGCCGCTGAATTTCTTTCGCCACTTTCACCTGCCCATTGTGGGGGCGAATTTGATGTACTAGCTCATCGAAGGGTTCTATACGACCATCAAAAGCATCCAACGAAAGCGCACCAATAACATTTGCCAAACGTTGAAGGCGCTGCGCATGAAGTGAACACCAAACACCATAGGCGCTCATAAACTGTGTTCCATTCAACAGCGCCAACCCTTCTTTGGCTTGAAAGTGGATGGCATTCCAGCTCAAAAGTTTTAAAACCTCGGCACTTGGATATACTTTTCCCAGATAATGCACTTCTCCCTTTCCTATTAAAGGGAGCGCCAGGTGCGCAAGAGGAGCCAAATCTCCTGAAGCGCCCAACGAGCCAATTTCAAAAATTCGAGGCAGAACACGCTCATTAAACATAGCGGCCAAACGCTCAACCGTTTCCAACTGAACACCGGAATGACCGTATGAAAGGGACTGAACTTTTAGAAACAACATGAGGAGTACTATCTCACGGGGCACTTCTTGTCCTGCACCGCAGGCGTGAGACATTACTAAGTTCTCCTGCAATTTCTCAAGTTGATCTTTTGGGATGTTGCGATCATACAATGAACCAAATCCAGTATTTATTCCATAGATCGGTGTGGTCGATGAGGCTATCTTTTGATCTAAGTACTCACGGCAGCGGATGATTTTCCTTTTTGAATCTTCAGATAGAGCTATTTTAGAATGGCCTTGAAGGATGCGGTCGAGGTCAGTTACCGTAATAGGCTTATCGGATATGATATATGATTCAAGGTTCATGGTTTTATGTATTCCCGCCAACACGGTACTTGGTGTTAGACACCCTCTTCATTTTCATCAAAAAATCTATTGAATCCTTTTTTAAGTAACCCCTCTTTCAAGTTTTGATCCCTCGTCCATAGTTCAGCTTCCATTTCAATGGCCAATGCTACAAAAGGTGTATCCTTCTCATCTACATCTTTACATAAATGATAGGCCGTAATAATGTGCTCCACTGCGATGAGCTCTTCGCTTACAAAATGAATTTTCTGTAAAATCTTATTTAGAAACTCAAAAATCTCTTCCTCACTTGTTTTGGCTTTTTGTACAATCCGTTTCTTATGCTTGAATATCTCAACAATCAGAAAGTTAGGCGTGTAAAATTTATGCCCACTTGTCAAAAGTTTGGCTCTAGTATGAGAATCTTTTGAACGCAAAGCGGAAAAAATGATGTTTGTATCTACAATGATTGACTTCATCTGCCGCTTTTTAAAAAGCGATCTTTATTGTTTTGCCACCACTCTTTTTTGATATCTTCTCCCAAGTCAATGATGGAATCATCCATATTTACTTTTTGAGCTAGATTTTCAATACTCAATCTCTCCAGCAAATCAAATAAAAAGTCTTTATCTACAGCATTCTTATCAATACTGATTACATATTTTTTTTCTGTTGATTGGATATTTATTGCTTCCATAATCTGTTCATTTTATTTATCGAAGATACGTTTTTTTTGTTCTCTGGCATTTGTGGGTAAAAACCTCAACTGCCAACTGCCAATTTTAAACCAATATCTTTCAAAATTAACTTTTCCTGCTCTCCCTTTTCCATATTCTTTAAAGTAAGCATTCCATCTTTCATTTCATCTAAGCCTATTACTATTACAAAAGGAATTTCCTTCTTGTTGGCGTAGTCCAATTGCTTTTTCAATTTGGTTACATCGGGGTAGACTTCAGTAGCGATACCGCTTTCGCGGAGTTGGTTGGCGATATGCAATGAGTAGCGCAACGTGGCGTCATCAAAGTGTGCAATCATTACCGTGGAAGTCGCCTGCGCTTCTTTAGGAAACAGTGATAGTTCTTCCATGGCATCGTAGAGGCGATCTACCCCAAACGAAATCCCCACACCTGAAACATCGGGCAGACCAAAGACACCTGTTAGATTGTCATAACGACCACCACCACTAACACTGCCAATGGCAACATTATTTATTTTCACTTCAAAAATACAGCCTGTGTAATAGCTCAAGCCACGTGCAAGAGAAATATCAAACTCCACATGCTGCTCTGTTGCTCCATAGCTTTGCAATAAGCTCAACACTTCTTCAAAATCAGCAATTCCTTTTTTTCCTTTCTCAGAATTTGAGAATTTTGACCTTAAGAAATCAATTTTCTGTTGAGTGCTGCCTTTGAAATTTAGAATAGCAAAAACCGAATCAATGCCTTTACCTTCAAATCCGCGAGTGCGCAATTCTTCTTTTACTTTTCCTTCGCCAATCTTATCCAATTTATCAACGGCTACGAATAGAGAGGATTCGTTTTGAGAACCCGTTAATTCAGCCAGGCCAGAAAGGATTGCCCGATGATTTATCTTGATCGTAAAATCCTTAATACCAAGAGATTTAAAAACTTCTTTGATCATCAATACAATCTCGGCCTCGCAGATTAACGAATCCGTTCCTACCACATCGGCATCGCATTGGTAAAACTCGCGGTAGCGTCCTTTCTGTGGTCGATCTGCCCGCCACACGGGTTGGATTTGGTAACGCTTAAAGGGGAAAGTAATCTCACCTCGATTCATCACAACGTATCGGGCAAACGGAACGGTAAGGTCGTAGCGGAGGCCTTTTTCTGAAATCTCGGACGTTAAAAGTTTCGAGTTTTTGGTTTCTAGTTTCGAGCTATCTACGTCTTTCAGATAATCACCCGAGTTCAACACTTTAAACAACAACTGATCTCCCTCCTCCCCATACTTTCCAGTCAGTGTTGAAAGGTTCTCCATCGCAGGAGTCTCCAAAGGCTGAAAGCCGTATTTCTGAAAAACTTTGCGGATATTGTCAAATATAAACTGCCGCTTGGCCATTTGTGCCGGGCCGAAGTCGCGGGTACCTTTTGGAATAGTGGGTTTGTCCATGTTATAAACCGCCAAATCTAATCAGGATTTTTCAGTTACGATGACAGTTTCCTGTTGCTAGTTTCCAGTTACGGGTTTCCGGTTTCCTAATTGTGCCGTGAGTGGTGAACTTTCTGGGAGCGTGGGGCAGGGATGGCAACGGAAAGCCCGAAGTGAGATGGATTTGCGTTTGGCCGGACTTGCAGTGGACAGCCCGGTGCCCTTGCGCCACGCAGGGCAGCCCCCCAATTACTGAAACTCAAATGGCAGAAAGAACCAGAAACCAGCAACTAGCAACTTTTTCTGCCTTGCAATCTGGAAAATGATGCTTATTTTTGCCCCTCGTTTTTTAACCATTACATCATGTCAGTTACCAGATTAAAAAGAAAGAACCGTAAAGACAAAGCCAAATCAGCTCGTAGAAGAACAGCGTTGAAGACAGAAGGCTTCAAACCAGTGGCTAAGTCGGTGGACATCGAAAAGATCAAAGAAAGCTTTAAGAAAAAAGCATAAAGAAAGGGACTGCTTTTCAGCAAGTCCCCTTTTTTTGATTCTAAAACTCAGTATTTACTCCTTATTCTTAAGATCCTGAACTTCAGCACGTATAGCTTGTGCTATGTTTTTTAGGTCTTGCATACCCTTTCTTACGCGGGTTCCTGCCGCACTATTTGCTTTGTTATAAAACTTGTCTGCATCGCCTTCTAGTGATGCGATCAATGCTTTTAGTTCATCGAATTTTTTCATTGTTACGGTGTGTTTAGTTTTTTGTGATCTATTCCTAGTGCCAAATTAGCTAAAAACCTTCAAAAACAATCAAAAAACCCAACTTTTTAAAATTTGGTCACACTTACAAGCTCTTCCTTTTTGTAAAAACCACTATCTAACTTCGTTTTTAAGGCTGAAAACGCGGTTAGCGTCTCTTCCACATCCTTCAAAGAATGTGATGCCGTGGGGATAATCCGGAACATAATCACGTCCTTGGGCACTACGGGATAGATAACCACGGAGCAGAAGATGCCGTAGTTTTCGCGCAATTCCATGGACATATTGGCTGCCTCTCCTACTCCACCTTTAAAAAGAACGGGAGTTGGTGGTGTATTTGTTTCATTGATTGCAAAGCCTCGGTCTTTTAATCCCGTTTTTATTGCCTTCATAATGGTGTGGAGATTACTGCGAAGCTCAGGATGTTTCTTTACCAACTCCAACCTTTTCATCCCGCCAATTACTAATGGCATCGGCAGGCTCTTGGCATAAATCTGTGACCGGACACTGTACCTCAAAAACTTAATAATTTTTTTGTCACCTGCTACAAAAGCACCAATGCTGGCCATTGCCTTGGCAAATGTAGAGAAGTATAAATCGATGCCGTCTTGCACGCCCTGCTCCTCTCCAACTCCAGCACCAGTGGCACCCATGGTACCGAAACCATGTGCGTCATCAACTAACAAACGGAAATTATATTTTTTCTTTAAAGCTACTACACCTTTCAGGTCGCCCATATTACCGGACATTCCAAAAACTCCTTCGGTAATTACCAAAATCCCCCCTCCAGTCTCATTCGCTAACTTGGTAGCTCGCTGCAACTGTTTTTCCAGGTTCTCCATGTTATTATGCGGATAAACAAATCGCTTACCCATATGAAGTCGAACACCGTCAATTATACAAGCGTGCGATTCTGAGTCGTATACAATTACATCTTTGCGATCGACCAACGCATCAATAATTGACAGAACGCCTTGATATCCAAAGTTCAATAACATCGCATCTTCTTTGGATACAAAATCAGCCAACTGCTTTTCAAACTCTAAGTGATACACCGAATTACCAGACATCATGCGTGCCCCCATCGGAGACGCCAGTCCAAACTGCGCAGCCGAATCTGCATCTGCCTTACGAACCTCAGGGTGGTTGGCCAAGCCCAAATAGTTGTTTAAACTCCAGTTTAAAACAGTCTTTCCATTAAACTTCATGCGCGGGCCTATTTCGCCCTCCAATTTGGGGAAGAAGAAATAATCGTCAGGTAAGTGAGAATACTTGGCCAACGGGCCTTCTTCCATGCGGAGTTTTTCAAATAAATCAACCATTCTTTTTTCGTTTTCGGTTATAAGATACTTTACATTTAAGCCCTAAGATGTATTTGTTATTGACTAGAACTTTAAAGTGGCGCAAAAATAAGAAAATTAGATGGCAAAAATTCATAAACTTCTCAATACAAAGTTGCTTCGTCCTTGCTTAGCATAAGCACCTTTTAAATGCAAGCTAGGCAGCTCGTAAATGGCATTGGAAAACAAAGCCAAACGATCAATTAATTTTTTAACTTTGGCTTGACCGTTTCGAAAAACAATCACCTCCTCATTTTCTATCGAATATGATAACGAAGACCCAACTCAAGCAATCCATTGACAACTTACCAGAGAAATTCACACTGGATGAATTGATGGACAAGATTATCTTAATTGATAAGATTGAAAGGGGCAACGATCAATCGGAAAAAGGGGAGACATTTTCTGAGGAAGAACTTGATATTGAACTGGCAAAATGGTTCAAATAAAGTGGACAAAATTGGCCGTGAATGATCTAAAGGGAATTTATGCCTACATCTCACGAGACTCCGAGAAATATGCAAAAATTCAGGTACTCAGAATCCGAAATAGACCAAGCATCCTTAGTAAACATCCCTTAGCTGGGAAACCCGTAAAAGAATACAAAAACAGCACTTACAGAGAGGTAATCGAAGGACGTTACAGAATTGTTTACAAAGTCATCGATAAAAACCGAGTTGATATTTTAACGATTCATCAATCAGCAAGAATACTTACTAGAAGACAAATTGAATAATGCACATGAAATCTCCATGAGCGGCTAGCACACCCGAACGAGGATGAATTTTGCTAATTTTAGTTGGCCATTTAGGCCACCTAAAATTATATGGAAAACACAGAAATAAGTTTTGAGCAAGCCGTGAGGGTGGGCTGCGGGA
>JADBYQ010000100.1 GCA_020402945.1 Cytophagales bacterium
ACAACAATGTATTTGCGTCAAGCGGGGTTGACGCGTAATCCAACGTTTTCGTATCTTTAATGCGTTCGTTGTCGGGGACAAGGCGTAGCTTCGGAAGCCCCGCTCGAACGCAAATACTCACGTTGGCTGCAAGCGCATGAAAAAACGAGGACCATCGAAATTGACAATTTTATTTGGCGCCCTAGGACTTCTTTCCGTCATGGGACTCCTTTTGTATTTTCTAGGAAAGTTCTTTGTCGAGAAAGTGGACTCTCTTTTAATCTTGGCTGGTCTCGGACTAATTTTCTTTATAGCCTTACTTTATGAGCTGAAAAAAGGTTTCAAGCAAAAGAAAAAAAGTGCGGACTTCTTAGTTATTGCAAATAGCATTAGACCGGACTTTAAAAATGAAATCGAATCATTTTTTAAATCAAAAAAAGGTAATGCAAATCCGATTGACTTATTTCAAACGTTCATGTTTGACAAAGGACAAGTAACCAATATTGATTGGAGTGGAGAAGAAAGCGAGGGAGAGATTGAAGCGTTCGTAGAGTCAATAACTCAAGCGAAAATCACGTGGACAAAGGCAAATGAGTTGCGAGAAAAACAAAAGGTGAAGGAGGTCTCGTCAGACAAATTCTTGATAAAATTATTCAAGGCAATAGACGTAGATCTTAAAACAATAAATTTAAGACTTCTATTTCTTAAAACGGACGGGGACTTCTATTCAATTACAACAGTGGACAATGAAACATTTGAAAAAGTATTGACTCACTTGAAAAAAGATTTTTATGCGGCTGACAAACTGTAACAGTAAAGATTTGCGCGTTGCGCCAGCAGCCAACAAAAGCTTGTGGCAAGCGGGCGGGACGGTGCGTCATTGAAGTGTGCAGTTCTTTATTCATCTTTATCACGGTGGACAGGGCGAAGGTTTTTATTTGCCCGCCTGCCACAAGCTAAACGTTGTAAGCAATGGGGTCTGGACAGAGTAGACTTCGGAAATAAAACCTAAATGAAAAATTGGACAGCGATTTTACTAATACTAATTCTTGGGGCATGCGGACAGAAATCAGAGCTTTCGGTTGAGAATGCCTCACGAGAATTTTGCGATTGTTTTAACTCTCAGACGACAGGGACAATTGACGAGCGACTTAGCCCATGTTTACAAAAGATTGTCGACAAGAAAAATAACGAATTGAAGGACTCTGGAATCCTTGACCCACATTCGGTTAAAGTCAAAATTTCCAGGTTTAGCTTAGACATGTTGTTGGACATGACGCGTACCTGTGACAATTACTTCATCGCTACTAACGACATGTACGACAAAGGCTACTCAGCCGACACAACAGAGTTAAACAGAAATACAATCAGAGAATTGACGATGAGAATTAAGACAGAAGTAAACGAGGACTCTGTTAAATCTTTGTTACATAAAAAGGTCTTCAGACTTATTCAAGCAAGGGAATTTGATTTGGCTCTCCAAGACATCGACTCAATTAAATCATTGGACAGTACGGACTATGGCGCAAATCTCGCAAGAGCATACATTTTTAGTCAAACGGGACTCCACGACAAAGCTGTAACTGACATTGAACAAGCTATTGAACTTTCGGGGAATGAAAATCTTAAGTTGTACGCGGAGATAGCGAGACAGAAAAAGAGGGTTTCAAAAAAGTAGACGTGTGAGACCCCACTGCTTACAACAATATATTTGCGTCAGGCGGGGTTGACGTGTATTTCAAAGTTTTGTTATCTTTATTCCGTTCGGTGCTGGGGACATGACGCAGTTTCAAAATCCCGCCCGATCGCAAATATTCACGTTAGCGGTCATGCTATGACGACCATCAACAGTAAATAATTAAGTGACGACAAATTGGTATCATATAACGACTGGACAGTTTGGGTTTCCTCAACCAGAAAAGGACTTTGGTTACATCGACAAAACTTATGACAGCTCGAATGCTTGCTTGACTTGTAACAGCGGACTTATACAGAAGGACGAATTCAGATTTCGGAGCGAACCGAAATCCAAGCGCAGCCAATTCTTAGGCCTTAACTGGGTTTTTGACCAAATTTTTGTTAGACAAGCAGTCAAAGACATTTTTGAACAAGAGGGAATTACGGGGCTTGTATTTTCACAACCAGTAATTAATAAGACTGGTCTTCCTATTTCCGGACTGTATCAATTACGAGTTGACAGTTTGCTTACTAACGGGCTTTTAACCGACAACTTGAAACAAGAAGTTTGCGAACTACCTCGTGACAAAAGTATGTTGAAGTTTTTGAAAGCAAACGGTAGCAAACTTGCTGAAGGACCATTTTGCGGACAGACAAAATATAACTTTCCGCAAGGCAACAATTGCATAAAGCTTAAAGCGGACGCACTTGACAATAGAACCGACTTTTTTAGATTGAATTATTATTTTGGTAGTGGTGGTAGTGCTAACAGACCAATTATAATTTCAGACAGAGTGAAACAAATCATTGACAGAGAAAAATGGATGGGAGCATTTTTACAACAAATAGAATTGGTTTGATAAAAGCACGAACCGCTAACAAAATGTTTGCGCAATGGTGCGTTGACGTGTAGCCCAAAGTTTATATCTTCGTTCCACGTTTGGTGTCGGGGACAGGACGCGGCTTCGAAACCGCACCACTGCGCAAACACAAACGTTGCCAGCCATATTTTTATGAACATTCAGACCCTACAAAAAAAGTATTTTGACGAGAAGGTGTACTTGAAAAATAGTGATGAACCTGGACAGTTCGACATCCAAGTAAATGAACAGCAATGTGGTGAGTTTAAAAACACTGGACAACTTTGCGACCATTGCTTCAATGAGGCACTTCTGGAAAAGATTCAAGAATATACGTCTTTGGAGCGCTTAGACTTTGTAAATTATCAAATTAATAAATACAAAGACCCGCTGGACTGGCTTAAACGTTTCAGAGCATTCCTTTACGACAATTCGGACAACTTTGACTCTTTTAACTACAGTTCTTATCAAGAGCTTTTAAATATTGCGGACCAAGGCATTAAGCAATTGACAAAAAAGAAGAGCAATGACAAACCAGCTGACGAATCCGATAACGTTGGACATGAGTTTATAAACCAAAGCAGAATTGACGAACTAAAACAGATAAACTCAAATGACTTTGATTTAAGCAGACTTATTAGAATCTGTGAGGAGCTAAACACAAACTATGTTAATAAATCATATGTTTCTGTTATTCTATTGACAAGGACAATTATCGACCATGTACCTCCCATTTTTGGACAAAAGAATTTTGGCGAGGTATATGGAAACTATGGAACCAGAAGTTTCAAAGAACATATGACCCATCTCGACAAGTCAATGAGAAAGATCGCAGACTCATATTTACATACTCATATTCGAAAACGAGAGACAATTCCGACAATAAATCAAGTAAATTTCTCGCAGGACATTGATGTGTTACTTTCTGAAGTTTGCCGACACTTAAATGAGTTGCCAAAAAGTACAGACTAAAAAATACGGCTGGCAACACTGTATTTGCGTCAAGCGGGATTGACGCGTAATCCAACGTTTTCGTATCTTTAATGCGTTCGGTGTCGGGGACAGGACGTGGCTTCGAAAGCCCCGCTCGAACGCAAATACTCACGTTGTAGGTAAGGCGGTAGAAAAAAAGGTCATAAGCTCAAGGAGATACAATATTTAGGACGTTCTTCAAGGGCTAAAGTCCCTAAAATTGGTCATTTTTACTTGCCAACACTAGTACTTATTTTTGTCACTACTTACAGTTTTGAACATGAGGGTAAACTTTCGAGGACATTGTATTTTGGTCTATTGCATTATTGTAGGAGCCTTATTCCAAAACTGCAGTGGTGACGTAAAGCCTGGAGAAATCAGTTATCGCTATAAACAAGTTTTCTCTGGTAACTTTCTAGTTTACGACTATTCTTACACTGACAAAGGAGAAATAAAGTCTATAACAGATTACGGTCCGAATAGAACTTATATTTTCTCCTACAGACCAGATGGAAAACTTGATTCAATTGGAAATACCGATTATTGGAAGAAATTTTTCTATCATCCCAATGGGGAGTTACACTATTTTATTGGAAATCAAGTTACTCCTGTAGGGTATAAAGGTGAATACGTTTTTGAGAATGGCAGGGTTAAAGAATATTACGGATATGCTGGAGGAAAGCTCGAGTCTAAGTTTTATTATTCTTATTCAAAAGACGGCTATGTACGTGTAGATTCCGTGTTTGATGGTAATAGGTTTATGCTGTCTTCTACCTCTTCATTTACATTCTATACAGATCGCGAGTCAATATACTTTCCTCAAAGAACGCCATTTAGCGATGAAGCACAATCACACTTGCCCACCAACTGGATGGAAAAATCATCTTCTATAACATTCAACAGAGGACTAACAATGGGCACTTTAACTTCCTATGAATTTGATAAGTATGGGAGAGTTGTAAAGCAGAAGTTTACCGGTACCGGTGGACAAACGGACTATGAATATAATTTTAAATACTAACTTTTGTCAATCTAAGGCTATATGGGAAAAGTACACTGCATATGGGACTCTGCGATTAGCCAATTGACCTTAAATTCTACGTCAACCAAACACACATCTGATACTCCCGACTTTGATAAGCGACAAATGACTTACTAGTAAATCGGTCAGGCCGAAACCGCGCTACCTACAACAATGTATTTGCGTCAAGCGGTGTTGACGCGTAATCCAACGTTTTCGTATCTTTAATGCGTTCGCAGTCGGGGACAGCGCGTGGCTTCGGAAGCCCCGCTCGAACGCAAATACTCACGTTATGCACAATTGCCCGACCGATTAAAAAGACCCGAAAAATTGATAAATTTGGGGTATGACAAACCAGCAAAATATACTTGACCGAATAAAGGGGATAGTCTTGGGCAAGGATCCATCTGCAAAAGTGTATCTGTACGGTTCAAGGGCACGTGGGACAACGAAGCCAGATTCAGACTGGGATCTCCTTATATTATTGAATAAGGACAAAATAACGACTGAAGTTGAGAGAAACGTAACCTCCCCATTGTATGACCTTGAATTTGAGATTGGTGAAGTCATTAGCCCAATGATATATTCTGAAAAAGAGTGGAACTCAAAGCACAGCGTTACCCCTTTTTATTCAAACGTTATGAGAGAAGGGAAATTATTATGACTGATTATAAGCCTGACGACTATATAAGATACAGGTTACAAAGAGCTAACGAGACAATATCCGAGACCAAGATTTTGATCGAAAACAAACTTTGGAACACAGCGATAAACAGAATGTACTATGCTTGTTTTTATGCTGTTGGAGCGTAAGCCCACGGTAAACTACACCTTGCGCGGTATCAACTCGTATAATTTGTTGACAGGATGTTGAGGTATAGTTTCGAGTGTGTTCTTGAGCCACTCGAAGGGATTGACGTCATTGATTTTGCAAGTGCCGATGAAAGAA
>JADBYQ010000101.1 GCA_020402945.1 Cytophagales bacterium
GATATGGAAACGTAAAAGTAATTTTAAATGACCAACGGAATAACTTGCGAAGGCAGGGGGGCTATAAAACCCTCTTGCTTTCAAAAGTAATTTCTATTTCTTCTCTGGCTGCTAGCCTATATACATAGGACATTTTGTTGGCAGTAGTAGGGCCTTCTCCTCACTTCATCCGAAGCCGTGTCTTTCGTCACCCGTTAACGCCACACCGCTCTTCAATAGTCAGTCGTGGGTGGGCATTTTTTGTTGACAGCTTTCTCCGCTACACCACACTGAGCACGCTCTTTGCCTGGCTTTGGATGTGGGCTGCACGCGCGGCCTGGCAATGTGTGTGCGATTTCGGGGCTGTCACCTGTGCTCTGTGTGTTGTAAATTATTCAGTTTTTGTTGTCAGTTTGGTATTTGTCCGTAAATTTGTCCGTGTCCGTAAAAATGTCCGCCATATGATAAATGTTAAGTTCTACTTAGATAAAGCTGATAAAAGTAAAAGGTCTCCAATACACCTTGTTATCAGGCAAAAGGATGTACAGGTCAAGGTTGCGACTGGCGAAAAGATTCTGAAAAAGGATTGGGATAATAAAAATCAGATTGTCAAGGAGTCAGAATACAACCACAAGTCAGTAAATAAGTTCTTGTCTTTTTTGAAGCAAGAGGTCGAAAAATATTTTAATTCAGTTTCTCATTCACACTTTACGGATAAAAAGGTCAAGGAGAAAATATTGTCGTTGGTTAACAGTCGAAAAGTTAACACTGATGTCAAAATGGTCTGCGAAGATTTAGCTGAATATGAAAGTAAAACAAAAACAACCTTGGTTGATTTGTTTGCTGGGGCAGGAGGTTTTAGTGAAGGCTTTCTACAAGCCGAACATGGTAATCGATATTATGATTTTTTGTTAGGAAGTGATATTAATGAGAATTGTGAATTAACACACCTTGCGCGATATAATTACCAACTTGGAATGGATGCAGAGTTTCTGCGTCAAGATATTACGGAACCAGACTTTTTAGATAATTTATTAAAGAAACTTAAAGGTCAGCAGGTTGATGTTGTCTGTGGTGGACCTCCTTGTCAAAGTTTTAGTTTGGCAGGGAAACGTAAAAAATTTGATAAAAAAGACGATTTATTTGCTCATTACTTAAATGTTATTCGGATTCTTCGTCCTAAGTATTTTGTAATGGAAAACGTAAAAGGGATTCTTACAAAAGAAAGTGGCAAAATAAAAGAAATGATTTTGCAGGAGATTAAGTCAATTATTGATTTAAAAGAATTTCATCAATTAATTCATTTTTTAGCAAAACTCAGAATTGCTGAAAGGGAAAAGACTTTCACCTTGGATTGTTACAATTTGCGAATGCAATTTGAATCAGCGAATGAAAGAGAATTAGAGAAATTAAGGGAGAGCTTTATTCAAATTATCGAAAATAAGTTCCGCTTACTCACTCCCAAAATTGCAGATTACAAAACAAGTAAGACAGATATAAATATCAATACAATTCGCCACGGTTTTAACCTATTGAAAAGGAGCAAGGAATTGGCCTATGTTAGGAAGAAGGTCATTTTGGAAAAGGCACATAGTGATTTGGATAATGATTTCTTTGCAGAAAGGTTTGATTCGTTTTTAACTTCCATTGAATCAGACTCCATTATTGAAAAAATACAAGAGGCTTTCAAAAATTTGAAACCCGCAAAAGAGTATCAGAGAGAAATAGCTGAAATTATTTCGGCTTTAGAAATTTATAACTATTCTTTTGAGGAATGTATTCAAGGTCTTATTCCGTTTGTGAAAACATTGAAGGCGGAAAAGGAGTTCGAAGAGATTTTGGCTCACATAAGATTGTATAATATTGACCAGCCATTTGTAGCCTTGGCTTCAAATTACGGTGTTCCTCAAAATCGGGAACGAGTTTTATTTATTGGGTGTCGTAAAGACCAGAAATTAATTATGTCAGTTCCTCCAACTGTCGATGGAAAGGAAAAGGTAACTGTATTTGAAGCTTTGTATGATTTAGATTTTGTTGGTAACGATGAAGAAAAATTCAGTTATGAGCCAATTGATTTGAAGTCGAGATACAACGGTGGAACGGAAAAAATGAAATCTTTAATTAAGAGAAGAACCATTGATGGTAAGACGGATGATAAAAAGGGAATGACATATGCTGAATGGTCGAAAAAAGGACGCTTAAATGGTAGATTCTCAAATGCTAAAAATCCCTTTTATGTAAGAAGCTTTGAAGAACTTGAAAATACTTTAACTCATATCGTTGCTCCATTACATAACCATAAAACGAGTAATCAAAATGATGATGTAGTTAAACGATTGAGGGTTATATTGAATGCTGGCGATTATGATGTAGCGAAAAAGGAACTGAAAGAAATCGGACTTGATTCTGAGAAACGCAACTACAATGTTTTGAAACCAGATTCACAAAGTCCTACTGTAATGACGATACCTGATGATTACATACATTATTCAAGTCCAAGGGCTTTGACTGTTCGTGAAATGGCAAGATTGCAGTCATTCGATGATTCATTTGTATTTCAAGGAAAACGTTCTACTGGTGGTAACAAACGTAAATTTGAAGTGCCTCAATTTACATTAGTAGGTAATGCAGTTCCCCCGCTTATGGCACGTGCCGTGGCTTTAGAGATTTTGAAGAACATTAAGTAATTTAAGGATGATGAGGCCACTTTCTACTGTAGAAATTAACAGAATAAAATTACTTACAGAAAAATCAGTTGACCTGACGTTAATTGAACCAACTGAAAACGGTTTGAAAAAGTCAATTATGGATGCAACTGGTTCAGTTCGTAGTTATCTGAAATCAAAATCAATACATGATTTTGATTTGCAAAAACAAGGTCCTGAAAGTAAAATTCAAATTCCGTCCAAACTAATCTCATCTGACAGTTTGATTTCCTCTGTTGCATCGCTGTATCGTCCTGTCACTAAGAAAGGCGACCCAAGAATATGGTTTAAAGGATTAGGAAACTATGCCGATGCAAATGATATTCTTGGAATAGTGGAATTTGAAAAGCAGTTGTACGTTTTAAATATTACTCAACTTGATTTAAGAGGATTGCTGGCTTCAAAGGCAGCCAATCCTTTGAAAGACTTGGTGAATGAAATAAACCATATCTCAAATGAAATAGCTGATGAATTGTTATTCAAATTAAGAGCAATAGCAGCTAAGGGTTTTGTTCCGGCTTTATTACAGGCCGACACTTCAATTGGAAGAACATTGGAGAATTTGTTGGGTATTAAAATGAACTCTTCAAGAACTCCAGATTACAAAGGTATTGAGTTAAAGTCAGCACGAGAAAATAAAGGAACAAGGAAAGGTCTCTTTGCAAAAACTCCAAACTGGGAATTAAGTAAGTTCAAGAACAGAACTGAAATTCTTGATGCATTTGGATACTGGGAAAAGGGAGTGTTCCGCTTGTATAATACCATAAGAGCAACCGGCAGAAATGCACAAGGATTAATTCTAAGAACTGATTACGAACAGGATTACTTGTTTGAAAACTCAGATGACGATGAGATTGGTGATTTTTTAACTTGGGAATTGGGTGTTCTTAGAGGTGCTTTAGCAACGAAACACAAAGAAACATTTTGGATAAAAGCACAATCCAAAAAGGAGGACGATAAGGAGTATTTTTTATTCAAATCGGCAGAGCATACAAAAAGTCCATTGGTAAATCAGTTTGGGTTGCTAATAGATATGGGAGCTATTACTCTTGATTATCCTATTAAAAGGTTGGCGAATGGTTCTGTGGTTGACAAGGGTTGCAATTTTAAATTGAAACCAACCGCTCTGAATTTACTTTTTCCTCCAAGTCAAACATATTCACTCTTATCGAAGTAGAGGTGCGTTGGGAATTTGGCTCTTGCCATAGCTTTGGTTTCGCGGTGGGTTTGTGCGGCTATGGCATGTGCCAAATGCGCGGGGAAAGTCAAAGCACAATCTTCTTAAAAATACAAAGGGTTGGCTGTATTATTTTTTAGTCTGTCCAAGGAATTAATTTTTCCAAAGTCCAAGTTGTCTGCGAAGCCGTTCACTTGTCCGGGTGGGAAATCTTTGTTAGTAAAGTGTCGTCCGTTTTTTTTGAAACACAAATTTGTCCCAGCCCTATTACTGCCAACGTGAGTATTTGCGTTCGAGCGGGGCTTCCGAAGCAGCGTCCTGTCCCCGACACCGAACGCATTAAAGATACGAAAACGTTGGATTACGCGTCAACCCCGCTTGACGCAAATACATTGTTGGCAGTAGCGCTTCCTCTTTTTCTTTCACTGCTTGTTAACTATTGCATTTCTAATTTGCTTCATTTTTAAATGTCTGTCCAGTGAATAGGTTGTATTGTTGACGTCCAGATAGTCGTAAATTGTCAAAGCTAACTGTTGCAATTTATACTTTTGTTCAGCGTCTTGTTGCATTTCCGCTAGAGCGTAAAAAACATGGGCGATTGCATCTAAGTCGTTATTGCTTAATTGTCGGTTGGAGCGTAATGTCTCAATAAATTTGTCCTCTGGAATGGTCATAAGTTCCTCAATGTTTAAGCCAATTTCCGTTTTGAGGGTCTGGTTTGTCACTTCAATACTCTCGCTTACTTGTCCTTTATTAGGTCCAACTAAGTCCGCAAGTAGTTTTGCCAATACTCGACTGAGTTGGTCAATTTGCCTCATTAAAAAATCTTGCTGTTCCATATCATAACCTGTCAAGTTTATTACAGCGATTTAAAACCTTATCAAACCGTAAAATTATTTTTTTTAAATACAAGCGTCTTCAGACACGCATAGTTGTCTGGGGACTCGTCCAAGCGTTACTGCCAACGTGTGTGTTTCTGCTGTGGTGCGCTTCCGAAGCCGCGTCCTGTCCCCGAAACCAAACGTGGAACGAAGATACAAACTTTGGGCAACACGTCACCGCACCATAGCAGAAACATTGTGTTGGCAGCTGCCGCGTTTCAC
>JADBYQ010000102.1 GCA_020402945.1 Cytophagales bacterium
AAGAAAACGTGTGAACTTGTCGTGGCTGATGCTATCTTTCAGCGCTCGCGATAATTCGGTGTGTGTGACCTTCCCAAACGAACTGATCTGGTAATCGGTCAGAATATCCAAGATGTGTTTGTCCATGGCTCAAGTTACTATTTTCAACAAACTCTCAGTAGCTTCGTGCGTAACATCAGTTAGTCAATAAGGTATGAGCGAATTATAAGAGGTTTCATCGAATGGCTTTTGGTTCATTTTTCTGCTTATTTTATTGCGTTATCTGGTTGTGGCCGCCACTGCTTTTGCGGCTTTCTGCTTTCTCTGGAAATTAAAATGGTCATTTGAAAAGATTCAAAAACGGTTACCAAGGGGGAGTGGTTACCTTCGTGAGATAACCTATTCACTAGTAACAGTGGTGATTTTTGCAGCGGTAGGCTACACCATATTTTTTACGCCAATACGGAATGTCACACAGCTGTACACTTCCATCGATGAATTTGGTGTCGCCTATTTTTAGGCAAGTATTGTTTTAATGCTATTGATCCACGACACTTACTTTTATTGGACACATCGGGCTATGCATTCATCTGCACTTTATCAATGGGTTCATAAAATTCACTATCTGTCTATGAACCCGTCTCCCTAGGCTGCTTACGCCTTTCATCCACTAGAGGCGGTGGTAGAGGCAGGTATTGTGGTGGTCTTTGCGTTTGTTATTCCCGTCCATCCGCTACCCATTAGTCCCTTTTTGTTGATCATGATGATCTACAATGTTTATGGACATTTAGGCTATGAACTTTATCCTAATCGATTTTCAAGAAGTAGAGTTGGTAAGTGGATCAACACGTCTGTTAACCACAATCAGCATCATCAGTTTTTTACTGGTAACTATGGACTTTATTTTCTCTGGTGGGATCGATGGATGGGTACTCTTCGTAAAGATTACGACAAGCAATTTGAAGAAGTGAAAATGCGGCTGCCTACCGGGAATTAAATATTTCTGTCTTTTTCTGGAAATAAGACTTCAAGGCAAATGAAGCCGTAATGCCAATTGCCATGCCACCGAGCACATCAAAAGGGTAGTGTACACCCAGGTAAATTCTTGAAAAGCCAACAAGACTTGCCCAACAGAAGAAGAGCAAAAAATACTTTGGTTTGGGCAGTAGAAATGAAAGAGCAGTAGCGGAAGCAAAGGCTTCCGTAGTGTGACCGCTGGGAAAGGAGAATCCACCACCCACGCTGAGCTTGATGATTCGGGCGTCTACTTCGAAAGGACGGGGAATCAATCCTATATTTTTGATGGCGTATGAGATTAATCCCGCTAGTCCCACACTCACTCCAACGTACACAAATGAGAGGCGTGAATTCTTTTTATTTTCATTTTTATCAAACTCCTTAACAAAGGTGATTGCCAGTGGCACACCAAGGCTGAAGAATGTAATCGAATCGGAGACGATTTGCAAAAACAAAGTTATTTTGCCTGTTCCTTCTGACTGGAGCCAAACAATGAAATCCAGTTGTGGAAGATGTTGCACCGAAAACATTAAGCACACAATGACGAGGAGAATTCCCGCTAACTTCCACATAGAGGAAGCATTATTCCTTTCTAGTCTAGACATTTTTCTTTGTTTTCAGCTTGGGTCAGCGTGTAAAAATAAGTGATAATAAGTGATACAGAAGACTTCGTGATAAACCAGGACAAATCATTTTGCCTTTTGAAAAAGCAATCCTGACGAGGCAATGTCATTTTTACCCATTTTGATGTCTTTCGGCACTATTTTTTTCTAAAATAGCCCAATATTTAATCCTACTATTCACAAATTTAGCCTAAATTTCGACCCAATTGATAAAAAAACAGCCACTATGTCTCAATTACGATTTGAAGCCCTAAAGAAACTAAATGACCGACCCAAGATTCTCGTTGACGCTATTACACCCAATATCTCCCAGTTTTTCGGGGAAAATGTTTTCGGGATGCAGCAGATGCGTGGGACATTGGCTCCGGCCGTTTTCAAGAAAGTAAGTCAAGCAATCAAAAACCATGAGAAAATTGACGAAGACACTGCCGATGCAGTTGCCTCCGCAGCAAAATCATGGGCGATTGCTAAAGGTGCCACGCACTTTACGCATTGGTTTCAACCCATGACGGGAGGTACTGCAGAAAAGCATGATTCGTTCTTTGATGCCCTGTCAGGTATTGAAAAGTTTAAAGGAAGCGAATTGGTGCAACAAGAGCCTGATGCCTCTTCCTTCCCAAGCGGTGGCATTCGCAGCACATTTGAGGCTCGTGGGTATACAGCCTGGGATCCAACTTCTCCCATGTTTTTGTATGGAAAGACGCTGAGTATTCCAACGATCTTTGTGTCTTACACCGGAGAAACACTCGATACTAAGTCACCTTTGCTGAAGGCATTGAAGGCCGTTGATTTGGCCGCTACAAAGGTGTGCCAGCTTTTTGATAAAGACATCAATCATGTGGTTGCTTCATTGGGAGCGGAACAAGAATATTTTGCTGTTGACAAAGCCTTGGCAAGCGCACGTCCCGACTTAGTGATGGCAGGTCGCACCGTGTTCGGACACTCGCCAGCGCGAGGTCAGCAATTGGAGGATCATTATTTCGGAACCATTCCTTCGCGTGTTTATGATTTTATGCGTGATTTTGAAATCGAGTCGTGGAAACTAGGAATTCCTGTTCGCACTCGTCACAATGAGGTGGCGCCTAGTCAATTTGAGGTGGCTCCCCTTTTTGAAGAAGTGAATGTGGCCAACGACCATAATCAATTGATGATGGACGTAATGAGCCGGGTGGGTGACAAACACAATCTAAAAATCCTTTTTCATGAGAAGCCTTTTGCTGGATTGAACGGAAGTGGCAAGCACAATAACTGGTCGTTGATCACCGACACTGGTGTAAACTTGTATGCACCATCAAGTTCAGCCCGCGACAACTTACTCTTTCTTACATTTTTCGTCACAACGATAAAGGCTGTGCATGAACATGCAGATCTGTTGAGAGCGAGTATTGCTACCGCGGCCAACGACTTTCGTCTTGGCGCGAATGAGGCTCCACCGGCTATCATGTCCGTTTTTATCGGTGCACAAATGACAGCCGTTTTGGATGAGCTAGAGAAGAAAGGAAACGTGAAAATTGAGAAAGGCGACAACATGTATATGAAATTGGGGATTGATCAAATTCCCGAAATCATCTTAGATGCTACCGATCGAAACCGCACTTCTCCGTTTGCATTTACCGGAAACAAGTTTGAGTTTCGAGCAGTGGGCAGTAGCGACAATTGCGGAACTCCGATGACTGCACTTAACTTGATAGTGGCCGATCAGCTTTCGAAATTCTATGACACAGTAACCAAGGAGATCGAGAAAGGTGAAGAAAAAAGATTAGCTATTGTAAATGTACTTCGAAAATACATCAAGGAATCAAAAGCAATTCGCTTTGAAGGAGATGGGTATTCCGAAGAGTGGGTGAAGGAAGCTGCGAAACGAGGGCTGAATAATATCAAGAACATGCCTCGCGCAATTGATGCTTACCTATCCAAAAAATCGCTGGAGCTGTTTGAAATGCATGATGTGTTAAGTCACAAAGAAGTGGAAGCCCGCAATGAAATCAAGCTGGAGAGTTATATCAAGAAAGTGCAGATCGAGGCACGTGTGATTGGCGATTTAGCGATGAATCATATTATCCCTACCGCTATAGCGTATCAGAATAAATTGATTACAAACGCAAATGGTTTGAAAGGGCTTGGCGTGGATAACAAAGCAGTTGTTCAGACTATCAAAGAAATATCTGAGCATATTGAGGTGATCAAAAACGGAGTTCGCCAGATGATTGACGAGCGGAAGCGAATCAACAAGATAACAGACACACACAAACGCGCATACGGATATTGTGATGATATTAAAGAGAAATACTTTGATAAAATTCGTGATGCCGTTGACGAACTTGAGCTGCTAATCGATGATGAAGATTGGCCGTTGGTGAAATACCGCGAATTACTATTCTTGAGATAGAAATTGAGTTGAGGTTAATAAAAAAAGGGACTAGTCGAATAGTCCCTTTTTTATTGTTACTGATTTCTATTTCAATTCGGAAAAATCAAAGGAAGTCTCTAAAAATTTGGTGGTGAACTTACCCGATCTAAATGTTGGGTTGTCCATTAGTTTTAAATGGAAAGGAATGGTGGTTTTGATCCCTTCAATTACAAATTCACTCAAAGCTCGCTTCATACGAGTAATTACTTCCTCGCGCGACTGACCGCTTACGATCAGCTTAGCTATCATTGAATCGTAGTTAGGCGGAATCGTGTAGCCAGAATACACGTGACTATCAATGCGTATCCCATGGCCACCAGGCATATGGATATTTGTGATTTTACCGGGCGAAGGTCGGAATCCGTTGGCAGGATCTTCTGCATTGATCCGACATTCCATAGCAAAAAGATTGGGGTAATAATTGTTGCCTGATATGGGAACTCCAGCCGCTACTTTTATTTGTTCCTTGATCAAGTCGTAATCCGTCACCTCTTCTGTGATGGGGTGCTCTACCTGGATGCGTGTGTTCATCTCCATGAAATAGAAATCTCCATGCTTATCCACCAAAAACTCAATGGTGCCAACTCCTTCATAGTTGATGGCTTTGGCTCCTTTAATAGCAGCTTCACCCATGCGATCCCTTAACTCTTGGGTTACTACAGGCGAAGGTGTTTCCTCTACCAGTTTCTGATGTCTTCGTTGTATCGAACAGTCACGTTCCGACAGGTGACATACTTTGCCGTATTGATCTCCCACTACCTGAATTTCAATGTGACGAGGTTCTTCCACAAATTTTTCAAGATACAGGCCATCATTGCCAAAAGAAGCAGCCGCTTCGCGTTTTGCGTCATCCCAGGCTTTCGTAAACTCTTCTTCATTGTTGATGATCCGCATACCCTTTCCACCTCCGCCTGCCGTTGCCTTTACAATCACCGGATATTTAATTTTTTTCGCCAACTCCAAGCCTTGCTCCACTGATTCTAGCAATCCCTCCGATCCCGGAATACAAGGCACACCCGCCTTGATCATTGTCTCTTTGGCGGTTATTTTGTCCCCCATCGATCTGATCATGTCGGGCGTGGGGCCGATAAACTTGATGCCATACTCGTGGCAGACCGAGGAGAACTCGGCATTCTCAGACAAGAATCCATATCCTGGATGAATGGCATCCGCGTTCGTGATTTCCGCAGCTGAAATGATGCGTGGAATATTCAAATAAGAATCTTTGCTAGGAGCACTTCCGATACAAACAGCTTCATCAGCAAATCGAACATGTAGACTTTCGCGGTCTGCGGTTGAGTAAACAGCCACCGTTTTGATGTCCATTTCTTTGCACGTGCGAATGATGCGCAAGGCAATTTCACCACGATTCGCAATCAATATTTTTTTAAACATAGCTTTAATTCAAAATTCAAAAAGTAAGATTCAAGATTGAAATCATTCGAAGGTTGAACCTTGAATCTGGAATTTATAACTAATCAGGTTCCACTACAAAAAGCACTTGGTCGTACTCCACGGGCGATGCATTTTCAACCATCACTTTTACAATTGTTCCTGAAACTTCTGATTCGATTTCATTGAACAGTTTCATTGCCTCGATGATGCATACCGTTTGACCTTTGGTGATTTTATCTCCGACCGAAACAAACGGAGGTGAGTCTGGATTAGACGTGCGATAGAACGTTCCAATCATTGGAGACTTGATCTCCAGACCCTTTGCAGCTGCCACAACTGGTTTTTCAACCTTAACAGGAGCCTGTTGCTGAACAATTTGTTGCTGAGGCTGAGCCGTAATTGCTACGGGTGCTGTCATAACTGGCGCGCTAGACTTCATGACACGTTGATCGGGTTCACGTTTTACATGAAGTTTTAACTCTTTCGTTTCAATGTCTACTTCATTTAACCCGGATTGGGCAATGAAATCGATCAGATCTCGGATCTCAGTAGTTTTCATTTCAGATTGGGTTTGGATGGTTGATTTGTTACTACCATTGCCTTTCGAGGTGACTTCTTTTTTTGCAGCCATAGGATTCGATTATTTAACGCGTTCTACGTATTCTCCAGTACTTGTTTTGATTTTGATATTATCGCCTGTATTAACGAACAGAGGAACACGAATTTCAGCTCCGGTTTCGATCGTTGCGGCTTTCAGTGTTCGTGTGGCAGTATCACCTTGAACGCCAGGTTCAGTATAGGTAACGTTCACAGTTACATGGGCGGGAGCCTCTGCGGTGATTGGTTCTTTGCCATCTTCAAAGGCAATTAATAACGTTACACCCTCTTTGATATAGTTAACTGAATCGCCCAACAATACTCTGTCTAAATAGATTTGCTCAAAGGTTGTGTTATCCATGCACACAAGGCTGTCACCATCCTGATAAAGGTATTGGTATTCCTTTGTTTCTACTCGCAGTTGTTCAATGGCATCGCCAGGACGAAAACGATTTTCCACGATTTTTCCGGTGCGTAAGCTCCGCATTTTTAATTGATAAAAGGCACGCAAATTACCCGGTGTTCTGTGTTGCATTTCTTCCACCTGCACCACTTCGCCATTATATCGTACGTAGCTTCCTTTATTGAGATCAGATACTGTTGCCATTTTTATTTGAGATTTGTGACTTATTGATTTTTTATTTTTGATTTAGCATCGGTTGTAAATAGGCACTATGAGTCATACGCCCACTTCACATAAACCGCCCCCCAAGTGAAGCCCCCTCCGAACGCTGCCATTAATAGGTTATCACCTTTTTTGAGCTTCTTTTCGTAGTCCCATAGCAAAAGGGGGATAGTTCCCGCTGTCGTGTTTCCATAGCGTTCAATATTCATCATCACGTGATCTTCTGAAATCCCAACGCGACTTGCCGTGGCGTCAATAATCCGTTTGTTCGCCTGGTGTGGAACAAGCCAAGAGATATTTTCCTTTGTAAGACTATTTCTTTCGGCTACTTGGGCGGCTACGTCAGCCATATTTGTTACTGCAAATTTATAAACCGCTGAACCCTCTTGATAGACATAGTGCTGTTTATTGCTGACGGAGTCTATTGATGCTGGAATGCGGCTGCCACCAGCTTTCTGGTGAAGATAAGCTTCTCCACTTCCATCGCTTTTCAAGATATAATCGATCACGCCTGCTTCCTCCGTGGTGGGTTCTAGAAGAACACAGCCTGCTCCATCGCCAAATATAATACAAGTGGTTCTGTCGGTGTAGTCTAAAATCGATGACATTTTATCGCCTCCTATCACGATGACTTTTTTGTATCTTCCTGATTCAATGAAACTCGCTCCTGTTGTTAGCGCATAGAGAAAACCAGAGCAAGCTGCTCCCATGTCGTAACTAAATGAATTGGTGGCACCGACAGCGGTTGCAACGATATTGGCGGAGGCCGGAAACGTCATGTCGGCCGTAACCGTTGCGAAAATGATAAGATCAATTTCTTTCGGGTCGACTTTTGTTTTTGCTAATAGACTTTTTACAGCCTCTACAGCCATTACTGACACACCCTGGTGTTCACCTTTTAAAATTCTCCGTTCTTTGATCCCCGTTCGTGAAGTAATCCACTCATCAGAGGTTTCTACCATGGTCTCTAATTCTTTGTTCGTAAGAATATAGTCAGGTACATAGCCACCCACCCCAGTAATTGCTGCTCTTATTTTGTTCATATCTTTTTTACTCACAAAACCGTATCAAAATACAAATGCCCGGTTCGAAAACCAGGCATTTTTTAAACACACTTAGTACCTTTTGTTTGTTATTGCAAACTTAGTATTCTGTTGAAAACAAAAAATAGGGAGTACCATCTCGGCAGATTATGCCACTTCCTTCTCCATTACTACATTACCTTTGTAATACAACTTCCCTTCGTGCCAGTGGGCGCGATGAGGAAGGTGACTCTCTCCGGTAGTTGGGTCAATAGAGAATTGTTTGGCAACCGCTTTATAGTGAGTTCTTCTTTTATCTCTGCGGGTCTTCGAGGTTTTTCGTTTGGGATTTGGCATAACACTTAACTATTTAATTTACTTTATTTTAATTTTTTTAACACTTCCCATCGTGGATCAATCACGTATTCACTTTTTTCAGACTGATAGATCAACTTTCCTTCTTCGTTTTCATCTTCCTCATTATCGCTTTGATAACGGGGATGTATTTTTTTCATTGGTACTTCAAGTACAATGTACTCGTATATAAATTGCCCCACATCTAACTGCTGAAGATCTTGCGGGATGATCGTGATTTCATCACTGACTTCTTCCGCTGCTTCTCCAAATTTGAAGATCATCTTTCGATTGATCTTCATTGCATGTTCGAAAGGATCAAGGCTACGGTCGCACACCAAATTTGCCTTTCCTTCGATATCAAAATTTGCTTCAATGAGCTTTTCCCTTTTGTCAAGAACAACTTTTGCCAAAAATTGACCCTCACTAACGACTTCTGTGCCGTAGATTTTAAAAAAGGCATTCTCAATTTTGAAATCAAAAGAATGCGTTTTTTGGCTTAGGCCTAATATGTTGACAAAATAGTCACTCAACCCAAAGGGGTTTTGAAACGAGGGGCAAATCTATCAGGATTTCTTGAATTTTCGGCCTTTGAAGCCGCTTTTTTGACATTTTAGGTGTCGTGAGGAACTTAGCAATTGCTATAGGTATTCGTCAAAAACCGCTTTTTTAGTATCTTCTGTCAGCTTTTTGTCAAAGTTATCCACAAGAAAGTCAATTACATTTTTTTTGAATCCTAACTTGATGGCAATGCTTCTACAGAACGTAAGCTCGCTTTCAAATACTTTATTGTCTACATGAATCAATTCCAGGCAGGTATAGAGGTAGTTAAGTTTCTGCTCGTTGGATAGTGCTCCCAAGGTGTCGATTGGTTCGGGATTTCTTATCAAGGCATTAACTTCTTCATCAGAGAAATTCCTGTCTTTGGCGAGCCTGAAAATCATTTCTCGCTCCGCCTTGGCAAAATGTTTATCCACTTGAGCGAGCTGAATGAGAATGTTGAGTTGCTTTTTTGTAACAATATCCATCAACGCCAAAACTATAAAATCTTCATCAAATCAACTTTGCCTTGCCACTAATTGTCAAATTCAACGCTAAATGAATCCTATTTTTCTACCAATTGCTCTTGGTGACTCTTCGCAATATCATATGCCATATAGATGGCCTGCCGCATTGAGGATTCGTCAGCAAGATTTTTTCCGGCAATGGAATAAGCAGTGCCGTGGTCGGGCGAAGTTCTAACAATTGGCAGTCCTGCGGTGAAATTAACACCATCATCAAATGCTAGCGTCTTGAACGCCACCAGTCCCTGGTCATGATACATGGCTAACACTCCATCATATTTCAGGTGCTGACTTGAAGCAAAAAATCCATCCGCGGGGAAAGGCCCGAAAATCAACTTTCCTTTGTTCTTTAATTCGGCAATAACGGGACGAATGACTTCATTCTCTTCCGTTCCCAGCAAGCCTTCATCCCCGGCATGAGGATTTAGCCCCAACACTGCGATTTTTGGCTTGCTGACGTGGAAATCTTTTTTTAGCGACATTTCCATAAGCCTAATTTTTAATTCCACGCGCTCTTTGGTAATAAATGATGCTACTTCCTTGATCGGTAGATGTTCGGTTACCAATCCCACTCTTAGCTGGTTGCCGATCATGAACATCAAACTTTGCCCCGCTCCAAAAGCCTCGGTCAGATACTCAGTATGACCTCTGAACGGAAATTCTTCTCCATAGATCGAATTCTTATCAATGGGTCCTGTCACAAAACCATCTAGCAATCCTTCTTTGGTTTCTTCCACCACTTTTTGAAGGCATAAGAATGCCGCATGGCCGGTTTGCTTGGACGGTACACCCGGATTAATTTCAATTACTTCCTCCCAACAATTAACTACGTTGATAGATTTGCTAAAAAATTGTCCTTTGCTTTTTACTTGACTGTAGTTAAACTCCTCCAGGTTCATTAGTTTTCTATAGTAGGAGAGCGCTCTGGTGGAGCCATAGATTACGGGAGTCATCATGGCCAGCAATCGGTGATCTGCAAGCGCTTTAATAATTACTTCAGGTCCAATTCCGTTAATATCGCCAAGAGTGATGCCTATACGTGGTTTCTCTATCATTTTTGTTGACTATGATTAGTGGCTAAAAATCTAAAGTTAGTGAATTCAATATTCAAAACTCAATGTTCCCTATCTGGTAAATTAAAATCGACTTTTAGCCCCGTTAAAAATCGGCCCGTTTTAACCTTTGGTTATTATCAGTCGTTTTCTTAACTCGAGCAAATATCAACTTTCTAAACACTATCCGTTGACGTACGTTCGCCCAAAAAAATTTCTAGGTCAACATTTTCTAAACGATCAAAATATTGCTTTGAAAATAGTAGAAGCTATAAATCTCTCTCCCGGAAGAAATAGAATAATTGAGATTGGCCCTGGAACCGGTGTATTAACGAAGTTTCTTGCTACAAATAAAAGTGTAGACTTGCGGCTAGTAGAGATCGATAGCGAGTCAGTTTCCTTTCTAAAAAACCATTATCCGGAATTTCGCGATCAAATTGTGGAAGGCGACTTCCTAGCGCTTAATATCAGCGATCTTTTTAATGAGGATTTTATAATTGTTGGCAATTTCCCCTACAATATTTCATCCCAAATCTTTTTTAAGGTGCTGGAACTACGCAATCAAGTGACACAAGTAGTGTGTATGTTACAAAAAGAAGTGGCGGAGCGGATTGCTGAAAAGGAGGGAAGTAAAACGTACGGAATACTGAGTGTTTTGCTGCAGGCCTATTACGATATTGAATTTCTTTTTAAAGTTCCGCCAGGAGTATTTCACCCGCCTCCGAAAGTTATGTCCGCGGTAATACGTCTTACGCGAAACAAAACACATCAACTTGCTTGTGACGAGAATTTATTTAAGAAGGTCGTTAAGCAGGCGTTTCAAAATCGAAGGAAGACTTTGCGCAACGCACTCAAACCTCTAACTTTACACGCCTCTATTTATGCTCTTCCAGTAATGGATAAAAGGGCGGAGCAGCTACCGGTTGATCAGTTTATTACGCTAACCCAATTAATACAGGAAAGTGGTGAATGAATTTGTGGAGTTTGAACTGACGAAAGAATTTCGGGATCGCTTCCAACAGGCGTTGGATGAGCGTGATGGTCAGTTTATTCGCGAAACTTTAGCGGAGGTTAATCCTGCCGATATAACGGCACTCCTTTACGAGTTTGATAGCGTGGAATCAAAGTATGTGTTGGATCTTCTTTCGCTGGAAGTGCGGGCTAAAATTATTAATGACCTTGACTCGGATACCCGGAAAAAATTCCTGGCAATTTATGAACCCAGCGAATTGGTTGATGTCATAAATCAACTAGACTCCGATGATGCCGCTGATATTCTAAATGAACTTCCTATAAAAATTAGTGAGGGAGTTATTGCTGGATTGGATGTAGAGTCCCGGACGCAAGTTGTTGATCTGCTTCGCTATGATGAGAACTTGGCCGGTGGGTTGATGGCCAAAGAGTTGATTAAAGCACGCGACCACTGGACGGTGGTTCAATGCGTAGAGGAGATTCGTAAACAGGCCGAAAATGTAACGAAGTTTTACGCGGTGTATGTGGTGGATGACAAGGATAAGTTGCTGGGCAGAGTAGCGCTTCAAAAACTCATCCTCAGTGATCCAAAAACTATAGTGAAAGATATTTATGATGATGACGTAGTGGCGGTGGAAACGCATCAAGAGGACAGTGAAGTAGCCGAGATCATGAAAAAATATGATTTGGAATCGGTTCCTGTGGTAAATAGCAATGGGCAGTTGGTCGGCAGAATTACAATTGATGACGTAGTGGACGTGATTACCGAACAGGCAGAAGAGGAACGCCAAATTATGTCAGGTATCTCTGAAGACGTGGAAGAGGACGATACTGTCTGGAAAAATACGAGAGCTCGTTTGCCTTGGTTACTGATCGGCATTTTTGGCGGCATGCTTAGTGCGCGATTCATGGGCTTTTTTGGAGCCGAAATATCCAAGATTACCGCCATTGCTTTTTTCGTTCCATTAATTCAGGCAACTGGCGGAAATGTAGGTATTCAATCCTCTTCGCTAATAGTGCAAAGCTTGGTCAGCCCCGGTTTTGTTGATGAGGGGCTTTGGAAGCGACTCTCAAAAGCATTTAGCGTGGCGTTGTTAAATGGCTTCTTTCTTTCCTTAATTGTCTTGGCGGCTACCACCTTGTTCTTTGACAACCAACGATTGTCTTTTGTTGTTTCGCTTGCCTTGTTTGGAGTGGTGTTGTTTTCCTCCTTTGTTGGCACGGTGACACCACTCATCCTCAATCGGTTGGGATTTAATCCCGCGCTGGCGTCTGGCCCGTTTATTACAACCATGAGTGATCTGTTGGGTCTTACCACCTATTTTTTGACCATACACCTCATATTGTAACTTTTAAGGCTAAAAAGTGTAATATTCCAGATCAATTTGCTGGTTGCTGATAGGAACCGATGATTATATTTGTTTATTCGAAAAAAGTCACATGTCAGCTCTCAAGTCATTTAAGCAAAAAATCACTGCGAAGTTTGATGACGTTATAGAGAAGCCCATCTTGACAAGTGCGATTGTTTTGTTTGTAGTTGCGATCGTTGTGATTGCTTTTAGTTTGCCCTACTACATTTCTGATTTTACGAATTTCTGGCCGCAAATATTAGCGGAAGCACATGGAATGATTTTCGATATAGCGGTCATTGCCATACTCTTGGCTTGGCTTAACCAAAACGGTGACACCCGCCAGCGCATACGGACCTACAAAGATGAGATAGATGACTTTCGGTTGTGGGAATCGGACGAAGCTGCATTTCGTACAGTCGGTAATATCAAGCGCCTTAATCGACATAAAATAAATGAAATCAACCTGGTGAATTGTCATTTGGTTCGTACAAATCTCAACTATGTCAATTTAAAAGGCTCCAATCTCAATTCGACCAACCTATCTAATTCGTCATTGATTGAAACTAATTTGGAGAACACCCGGTTGAATCAGACCAATTTTGAAAACTCGAATTTAAACCAAGCGAACTTGATGGGGGCGTATGCCAGTGGAGCAAATTTCAAAGACGCATTCTTGATTAAGGCGCAATTTGAAAACGCATTCCTGATAAAGGCGAATTTTAAAAACGCCTTTTTGATGGAAGCTAATTTAAAAAATAGTTATCTCATGGGCGCTGATCTTGAAAACGCAAGTTTGTACAAAGCTGATTTACGAGGAGCAAAGGGTCTCTCGATCGAGCAATTGTCCAAAGTCAAAACACTTTACTTAGCTCAGTTCGATGAAGAAATATTTAGTCAGGTTAAATTGACTCTACCCGAACTGGTTGGTAGTTAGTTGCAATGGGTTTGGAATAAAGAGAATATCATTTACTTTTGTAACAACAACGGCCGCGCTCTTTGCGTGGCCGTTTTTTTCTTTTTTATGTAAGCTAATGGAGCGGAAATTTACTGTTGAAAGTATTAGTTGATTAGTTATGGCAAAGCAAATTTCATATTACACTAAGGAAGGTCTCGAGAAGCTCACCAGCGAGTTAGCTAACTTAAAAACAAAAGGCCGTTCGGATATTGCAAAGCAAATTGCTGAGGCGCGCGACAAGGGCGATTTGAGTGAAAATGCCGAATATGATGCCGCTAAAGATGCACAAGGTCATTTGGAGGCGAAGATTGCAAAATTGGAGGATTTGATGGGAAGTGCCAGATTGATAGACGAATCAAAAATTGATACCTCGGTGGTGTCAATTCTGTCTAAAGTCACAATTAAAAATAAAAAAAATGCGATGACGGTGACCTATATGTTGGTCTCTGAGGAGGAGGCAGATTTGAAAGCCGGAAAAATTTCAACACAATCCCCTATTGGCAAGGGATTACTGGGAAAGACGAAAGGTGACAGTGTAAAAATAAAAACCCCAGCCGGAGAAATGGAATTTGAGGTGATAAGTATCGGAGCATAAAACAACTCTACTTTCTCGATAGCATGGCATCCATTTTTTCCAAAATCATCAATCGGGAAATTCCTGCCTATATAGTTGCGGAAGATAATAACTTTATCGCGTTTTTGGATATCAATCCTCTGGCCGAGGGGCACACTTTAGTTGCCCCAAAAAAAGAGATCGACTATATATTTGATTTGCCCGATCAAGATATTGCTCAATTATTCGTTTTCGCGAAACGAGTTGCACAAAGTATCCGAAAGGTAGTTCCCTGTAATCGAATCGGGCTTTCTGTGATTGGATTAGAAGTGCCTCATGCTCATGTTCATTTGGTGCCACTGAATACCACTAATGACATCAATTTTGCAAAACCGAAATTAACTTTTACAAAAGAACATTACGCAGAGCTGGCGCAGAGAATTTCTGTAACCTTCAAATAAAGTCGATGTCTGCACTTAGCGGGAAACGCATGAGAAATTCTAGCGCAGCCTCTACCGTCATTCCTTCAAAAAGTACTTTGTATAAGCGATCAGTGATCAACGCTCTAATTTTATAGTGGTTGGCACATTTTTTCGCGATTTGAATCGTGTTGACACCCTCTGCGATCTCGCCCATATCAGTCAGGATATGATGCAGTTTCTCTCCTTTCGCCAAACGATAACCAACTGTAAAATTTCGGCTTAAAGGACTATTGCAAGTAGTGACCAAATCACCAATCCCTGCCACACCCAGAAAGGCTTTGACATCTCCTCCTAAGGCTCGTCCCAGATAGATCATCTCAACAGCGCCTCTACTTACTAGTAATCCCTTTGCGTTCTCCCCATAGCCGAGCCCACTCAACGCGCCTGCCGCGATGGCAATTATATTTTTTAATACGCCCGCTATCTCAACCCCTACGATATCATGATTTTCGTAAACTTGAAAACGATCATTTCTCAGCAACTTTTTCCCCGTTTGTATAACTTCATCAAAATGGCTCGCTATGACGGTGGCGGCTGGCTGTCGTTGTGCCAATTCCTTTGAAAGGTTGGGGCCGGCCAAACATCCAATTCGCACGACCACGCTTTCTTCGCGAATTACTTCGCTCATGGTCTTTACACTCTTTCGATTGAGAACGGACACCGAATCAATCGTTTCACCTTTCGGTAGTGTTACGTCAAACCCTTTTGTGCCGTGAATAAGGATATGGTAAGGCTGAAGATAGGGTGAAAGGCTTTTCATCATGGTGCGAAAGTGCGCAGAAGGCACCATGGGGAAAATGACATCGCACTCATGGGCGATCTTTGCCAGATCGTTTACAGCTGTAATATTTGAATGTATAGCATGATGGCGATTTTCCCTTTTGTGATTGATGTGCTTCACTGTATGTCCATTTCTGGCATAAAGTAAAACTGGGCGATTGATAGCCAGAATATTTGCGATTACGGTACCAAAGTTTCCCGCACCGATTACACCAACCGGCTTGTCAGATAAACTGTTCGAGGTCATAACCCACCAATCGGTTGTGGTAATAGTAGAGAAGAGATAAGTCTTTTGTAATAATGTTTCCTTTCTTGTTTTTTATCAGTGGGCGATTGAGGTGAAAGACACCTACATTATCAAGACCTCGTTGAATGGCACCGTCCGATTTCCCTTTCAGGTGAGTGGCGTAGTTAATCTTTCCATTTTCTTTCATTAGATAGATTTGCTTGCGCACTTTCTTGAAAACAGTTTTGAATTCCTGATAGTCTAGTTCCAACTCTTCTTCTGGCAACCTTAATAAACTGAATAAATCTAATTTTGGATGTTTCTTTTGCCACATTTGAAAACCCACAAAGGCCACCAAGTGGCTTGCGAAAACACGGTTGATCTTGTGATATTCGGTTACAATTCGTTGACTCAACATCCGCGTGTACTCATCTTCCCGCTGGCGATCGATGGAAATATCCCCATTCGAAACAAAGTAGTCTCTGGTGTCGATAATCCGTCCTGTGTTATCGAGACTATTGCCTTTCTCGTCTACATAATTGCCCATCACATCCAAGCCGGGGCCGATAGAAACTGAAATGCTGGAAGGGTTAGAGAAAAATTTAAACAGAAATTTGATCAACCCAAAACTTCCGTACTTATCCTGCTCAGGAAAATACCGATCCTGGCCTTTTACCTGCAAATAATCTTCGATCATTTCAGGAGCCTCTAGCACACAGTGGTAGTTAAGCGTAACGGGTACAACAAATACTTTCTTGGGTTCGCCCTCAGCCATGTATAAACTGCGTTGAGCTTCAATGGCCGTACTTAGTAATCCCAATTTTAGCTGTTTCTCAATTTTTCCAGACCTTGATCTGGTTCCACCTGGAAAGAATAAGCTGTGCGCTCCTTTTTGTATGGCAAGGTTGGAATACATTTTTAACGTTTCCAGATAGGGTAAATTCTTTTTTCTGCGATCTACTTTGTAAGCGCCCAAACTATTCATGAAGTATGCGATGATCTTAATGTTGAATAGATTTAGACCAGCACCGTAAATAAAGGCAGGGAGACCCATAGAGTGAATTACCCAACCAATCAAGATTGAATCGAGGTTGCTGAAATGAGTAGGCACCATCACCACCGTTCCCTGTCTGGCCAAGTTGCGGATCATTTTAACTTTTCCTACAATTTGAATTTTGTCTCTTAGCGTGTACCGGTTTCTAAAAAAGGCCCCGAATTTTTTGATTCGCGCGCCATTGAGCAAGCGCAAAAAGCCAAACTTGATAACGCTTCGCGCAAATCGATACGAGGTTTGTCTAAAATTCCCAGCAATTTCAGACGCATACCGATGGACAATTCTGGCAAGTATGGAATCTGTTAATTTTTCAGCTTCTTCCTGTGATTTATTTCCTAGTTCGACCAGTTCGCTTTTGATACCCGACCAGAATCGGGAGTCATCAGCAGGATCAGCACGCCATTTATTTCGTTTAATTCTGTTTTGTTCACGATAAACGGTGGCTTCCAAATCGTCCGTAAGTTGCTTTCGTTGCGGTTTAAGGGCTTTAATCCGTTCAATGGTGAGTTTTGTCACCTCTAGAATAAACTCCGCACGATTTTTACTCAACTGGTAAACAGGCCAATCGGGAATATCTTCAAGAATTGGCTTGTAGGGCTTATTTTTGTTCTTCTTTTCTTCTAAAATCTCCATCAACTAACTAGGCAAGGGAGGTCAAAGTTAATGCACCACCTGTCATTACCAAAGATTCTATAAAAAATGGGTTGCCTGTGTCAAACTTTTGGCCATATCACTGAAACGAATGATGCTTTGTTGAATAAATTCTTCATTTACTATGCTTTTGATCTCTTCTTCGGACGACAGATCGTATTCCTCAATTTTAAAAGTTTGCTCAAACGGCCCAGCCTCCAGTTTAATCAAGTAACGATTATTCCAGTGGAAAATAGTAATTTTTAACTCTGGATGCGGGATTTCGCCAATTACTTTCATAGCCTGCAAGATAACCTTTCAGAGCTGCAGGAAAAAGTGTGTAATTGTTTTAATAAGTTGCTATTTGGTTCGTTTGTAGTTGAAAACGGTGTCGATCTGGCATCAATTTATTGATCTTATTTATTGTTGTATTTTTGTTTATCTGAAAATAATATGAAGCATTTGAAAACGGGTAGTTGGATTGTTTTCTTTTTTTTAGGCTTTGTGCATTTTTCCCAAGCGACTCATTTGCGTGCAGGAGAGATTACCGTTCAAAGGAATAGTTGTAATGGATTAACCTTTACGATTACAATTACGGCTTATACAAATTTAGGTTCGCCCGTTAAGTTTAGCGATGGCACGCTGAATTTTGGTGATGGCACCACGACTCAAACACCTACAATCGACAACATCATTCGCCCAGAGTTAGGTGCGGGTATAGGGTATGTCCAGTATATTGCTCCTCCACACACGTTTCCTGGGCCGGGCTATTACACTATTACTTATAAAGAGCGAAATAGAAATGCCGGCATTCTCAACATGGCTAATTCTGTGAATACTCAATTTTTTTTAGAGACTGTAATTATCATAGACCCGTTTATTGGTTGCGACAATAGTCCGCAGTTGCTGGTTCCCCCGATCGACAAGGGATGCACAGGAAAAGCGTGGTACCACAACCCCGGTGCGTTTGATCCCGATGGAGATTCTTTATCATATGAGTTTACAGTTCCTAAGCAGGACAAGAACGTTCCGGTCAACAACTATCGCGATCCGAATTTAAAAGAGTTTTATGATCGGATCGGCCTTAATTATTCAGCGTCCAACGAAAATCAAAATGGCCCGCCCACGTTTTCTATCAATCCCGTTACAGGTACCATTTTGTGGGATGCACCAGGTGCTCCGGGAGAGTACAATATCGCTTTCCGGATTATACAATGGCGAAAGATAGGCTCCGCGTGGCGGCAAATCGGATATGTAACGCGCGACATGCAGATCGTGATAGAAGATTGTAAAAATCAACGCCCCGAACTGACCGTGCCACCAGATATTTGTGTGGAGGCCGGCACGTCCATCAATGAATTTGTGTTTGGCAATGACCCTGATGCACTGGACAGCTTAAAAATTGAAGCGTTTTCAGAAGTATTCACCTTGAATTCATCGCGTGCTATGTACACTCCATTTCCTGCGCGTTTTCAGGGAGGTGGTAGGCCGGCCACGTTGAATTTTAAATGGAATACTACATGTGCGCATGTGAAAGAACAACCGTACCAAGTGGTTTTCAAGATAAGCGACAAGAGCAAGACAGGCCCGTCATTGGTTCAGTTTAAAACTTGGCGAATACGGGTGGTGGGGCCAAAGCCAGTTTGGAAACCGGCAGCCTTGGATTTGGCTACACGTTCGGCCAAATTGGAGTGGCAAAATTATACATGTGCAGCCAATGCGGCCACTATGGAAGTGTGGCGAAGGGTAGATAGTTTTCTTGGAACGGTTGGGCCATGTGTGACGGGGATTCCGGATTCATTTGGTTATACCAAAATAGCAACAGTTCCAATAGGCACGACCAAATACACCAACACGGGTTTGGCCTCGGGTGCTAAATACTGTTATCGGCTGGTGGCAGTATTTCCTCTGCCCAAGGGCGGAGAGAGTATAGTTTCAGATGAAATTTGTTTGCCACCTTTTAAGGCAGATAGAGCCGTGATTACCCATGTAACGGTAGACCGGACGGATGACAAGAACGGGCAGATCACAGTTCGCTGGCGTTCGCCATTTGATATTGACAAGATTAGTTTTCCGCCACCCTATTCTTACAAAGTATTTAGAGCAGAAGGCTTCAGAGGCAAAATCAAATTGGTGGAGGCTTTTCCGGGCACACGACCAGATTCGGTGTGGGTGGATACAGGCATCAATACCCGCGACATTATTTACAACTACCGCATTTTAGGATTTGATAAAAATGGGATCAAGATAGATTCTTCGGCTGTAGCTTCTTCGGTGCGTTTGGAGATCAAACCTAAATTCAAAGAACTGGAACTGCGCTGGGCAGCCAACGTTCCCTGGTCAAATAATACTTTCGATTTTCCTACCCATACCATCTATCGTGGGGCACAGGGTCAGAGCGAATCGCAATTGGTGAAGATTGCCGATGTGAACGTAAACCAGAATGGGTTTGTATTCAAAGATCCGGATTTGAACGAATCACAAGTATATTGTTACCGAGTAGAGGCAAGAGGAAGTTACGGCAACCCAAAGATTCAAAAGCCACAGATAAATTTTTCACAAATCAGTTGCGCACAGCCCAGTGATGACGAGCCTCCGTGCAGTGTGTCGCTGCTACCACCTAAACCGGAAAATGTTGATTGCCAGAAATATTTTGCAGAGACAGGTTGTAATATCTCGGAGGTGTTCAGCAACACATTAAATTGGAGAAGACCTGCAGATCCCGGTTGCCGGATAGACATAAATAGCTATGCAATCTATTATGCTGCCCGTGTGGGTGATGAATTCAAGAAATTGCCTGTGGTGGTAAGCGACACGTTTTTTGTACACACCAATTTACCTTCTTTCGCGGGCTGCTACAAAATTGCAGCTGTGGACAGAGCGGGCAACGAAAGTGAGCTCAGCGAGTCACTTTGTTTTGACAACTGCCCCTATTATGAATTGCCCAATGTGTTTACACCTAATGGCGATAAGTGCAATGATGTTTTCAGTGCCTACAGTACACGGAATATTGGAGAGGGGGGAGTTTCGGAATGTCAGAAAACGAAATTGAGTGAAACCCAGATAGGGGAGTTGCAGAAGCGGTGTGCCCGGTTTGTACGGAAAGTAAACTTCACCGTATTAAACCGATGGGGAGGAGTGGTGTATAGTTTTGAATCGGGTGGAGAGCGGACTATTTACATTGATTGGGATGGTAAGGACAATGGAGGTAAGGAGTTACCCACCGGTACGTACTACTATGAAGCGCAAGTGACATTTGATGTGGTCGATCCTGCTAAGGCCTCCCAAGTATTCAAAGGATGGGTGCAGTTAGTGCGGTAAAACCGATTATTCTCTTTGACGGGGTTTGCAACTTCTGCAATGGAGCAGTTTTATTTGTTATTCGGCACGATAAGAGTGCCAGATTCACATTTGTTTCCTTACAATCTACTTTTGGTCAAGAAAAATTGAAACAATTTGGTTTATCTTCTGATCAACTGAATACCATCGTGCTGCTAAGTAAAGGACGGATTTTCACGAAGAGTTCGGCTGCTTTGGAAATATCAAAAAACTTGGACGGACTTTGGCCCGCCTTTTATTTTTTTAAAATCGTCCCCCGTTTTATTAGAAATTTCTTTTACGACTTCATTGCCCAAAACCGGTATCGGTGGTTTGGAAAGCAAGATGCTTGTATGATTCCTACGCCTGAGTTGAAGGCTAGGTTCATTGAGATTTGAGATTTGCGAATTTTGATTTTAGATTTGACGATCTAATCGTAAGGAGATCGATGGATAAAATCGTAAATCGACAATCGTAAATCATAAATTAGAAAGGATGAAAGCATTTATTTTTCCGGGTCAGGGAGCGCAGTTTAGTGGAATGGGTAAAGACATCTATGACGCAAATCCAAAAGCGAAAGCTCTTTTTGATAACGCAGACCGGATCTTAGGATTCGATATTTCGCGGATCATGTTTAGCGGTTCTGCTGACGAGTTAAAGCAAACGAACGTAACCCAACCTGCCATTTTTATACACTCAGTTGCTATTGCCCTTTCGCAGGAAGCTCAATCTCCCGATATGGTGGCGGGTCACTCGTTGGGCGAATTCTCTTCACTGGTTGCCAATAAAACACTCGCGTTCGAAGACGCGCTTAAACTCGTATCCAAACGTGCGCAAGCAATGCAAAAAGCATGTGAATTGAATCCATCAACAATGGCAGCCATTTTGGGGCTTGATGATAAAATCGTGGAGGATATTTGTGCGTCTATTGATGAAGTGGTTGTTGCTGCCAATTACAATTGCCCAGGGCAATTAGTCATCTCTGGTTCTATGAAGGGAATTGAAGTTGCCTGCGAAAAACTGAAAGCTGCCGGGGCAAAACGCGCCTTGCCTTTGCAAGTAGGCGGAGCCTTTCACTCGCCACTCATGGAGCCGGCAAGAGAAGAATTGGCGGCTGCTATTGATGCAACCCATTTTGATTCCCCCATTTGCCCGGTTTATCAAAACGTGAATGGCTTGCCATCTACCAACGTTTCGGAAATCAAAAAAAATCTGATCAGTCAGTTGACAGCACCCGTTCGTTGGACACAATCCGTTCAGAATATGACAAAAGATGGCGCCACCATTTTTATTGAAAGTGGACCGGGCAAGGTGCTGCAAGGGTTGGTAAAGAAAATTTCACCTCAGGCAGAGGTTGCTAGTTTATAAGTGTTGTTACGCACGAAGTAGGCGTCAGACCGCTTCGAGCGGTCAGACGCCTTTGAATTGAGACGGCTTTAAAATTTACGTAACATCAGTTTATAAGTTGCACCACGGAAAGTTGATCTTGACAATCTGCCAGCAGTTGTGCATTTGTTTTTCCAAGTACAGGATGAACAAAGTCGGGAGCAATTTCGGTTAATGCTACGAGCGTAAATCTTCGGTGCTGGATTTCAGGATGAGGAATTGTCAGTTCGTCTGTTTTGAGAATGAGATCTCCCGCAAACAAGATATCAATGTCGATGGTGCGTTCACCCCATTTCTCGAGTCGTTCGCGCCCCATTTTCTTTTCAATCGCATGGATTTCCAGCAGGAGAGAAGTTGGATTAAGTTTAGAATTTAACCGTATTGCCTGATTCAGAAATGGTGACTGGTCGGTTTTACCCCAGGCAGCCGTCTCGTAAATGGATGATAATTTTTCTATTGTGCCAATCGATTGTTCGATGTATGTAACTGCGGTTTGCAATTGTCGTTTCCGGTCGCCTTGATTGCTACCGAGTAAGAGAAAAAAAGATAAGTTGCTATCGAACACTTCAATCGTAATTTCAGTGAAAAACCTTCCAACGTGCAAAGCTCGGCCAGGGATAGCGGTGGAAAGCCCGCACCACGATTTTTATCGGGGGAGGACTTGCAACGGATAGCCCGCCCGGGCCGCCAATAGTAATCTGATCTGCAATCACAGGCAGTAAAGATAACCCCATACCTTTAAATACCGTTTACGTTTGAGTATTTTTGCCACTTATCCATTTTAAAACATGAATTTTTTTAAATCATTTCTTGCTTCCTGCCTCGGCTCGTTGGTCGCATTTGTAGTTTTGATTTTTTTGGTATTTAGTTTTTTCGCAGCCGCAATCTCCAGCCTTTCTTCGGGAGATTCACAAGTGGTGGTGGAAGATAATTCTGTGTTACACCTAAGGTTGGATGTGCCGCTAAGTGAAATGGAAGCTGATAACCCACTGGAGGGACTTCCTATCCCAGGTGCTACGGATAGCCCGATTGGACTGCTGAAACTAAAGAATGTGATTCAGCATGCCGCAGGTGATGCCAAGATAAAAGGAATATACCTGGACGTCCCTGTTTTTATGGGTGGATACGCCATGGCGAAGGAAATAAGAGATGCGTTGCTGGATTTTAGAAAGACAGGTAAATGGGTTGTTTCTTACAATGAAGTGATGACTGAACAAGCGTACTATATTGCTTCTGCGGCTGACAAGGTATATCTCAATCCGGAGGGCGAAATGGAATTCAATGGAATGGCTATTGAGGTTTCATTTTTTAAAAAAATGTTCGATAAGTTGGAGATAAAGCCGGAAATATTCCGAGTAGGTGATTTTAAGAGTGCGGTAGAACCCTTCATGCTGGATAAGATGAGTGAAGCGAATCGCCTTCAACTAAATGAGTTGATTCAGAGCTTAAACAACGAAGTAGTCAGAGAGATTGCGTTAAGTAGAAATATTGAATTTGACAGACTAAAAGAGATATCTGATCGAATGGCGGCCACCACCACACGCGAGGCAAGCGCGCTTCATCTGGTTGATTCGTTGGTCTATTACGATCAGGTATTGGACGATTTGCGAGATCGATTGGATCTTGGCAAAAGTGAAGATATCACTTTCATTAAATACAATAAGTATAAAAAGAGTGTAAGCGACTACAGCAGTTCTAAGAATGAAATTGCGGTAATTGTGGCAGATGGCGACATCGTACCGGGCAAAGCCCAACAAGGGATGATCGGTTCAACCACATTCGCTCAAGAACTGCGCAAAGCTAGAGAAAGCAAGAAAGTTAAAGCTATTGTATTGCGCATCAATTCACCCGGAGGAAGTGCGCTTGCTTCTGATGTCATGTGGCGCGAGGTAACACTTGCCTCTAAGGAGAAACCAATCATTGCTTCGATGGGAGACTATGCGGCATCGGGTGGCTACTATATCGCGATGGGGTGCGATACGATAGTGGCACAACCTAATACGATTACCGGATCCATCGGTGTGTTTAGTGTTCTCTTCGATTTGAGCAGCTTTTTGGATAACAAAATAGGAATCACGTTTGATGAAGTGAAAACAGGTGATATCGGAGAACTCGTCACCTTTACACGGCCACTTACTGAACCGGAGAAAGCCATTTGGCAGAAAAGCACCGATCGAATTTATGCTTCGTTTACCGCTAAAGCAGCTGAAGGCAGAGGCATGCCTGTCGATCAACTAAGAAAGGTAGCCTCTGGTAGAGTTTGGACGGGCAGCCAGGCAAAGGAGCGTGGGCTGGTTGATGTGCTTGGTAGTTTCGATGATGCGGTGCGCATTGCTGCGGAGAAAGCAGGCGTTGCGAGCGACTACCGAGTAAAGTATTACCCAAAGCATAAATCATTTTTTGAGCAATGGATGGCTGATATGGAAGAAAACGCGAAAGTGAAAGCGCTAAAGCAAGAACTCGGCACACATTATAAAGTGTATGAACAAATACAGAAGTTGAAGAATTACCAAGGGGCGCAAGCGAGGATGCCGTTTGAGTTGCGGATTCGCTGATTTGCTAATTCGATGATTAGTTAATTCGATGATTAGTTAATTCGATGATTAGTTAATTCGATGATGAAACCGATGTCAGTGATTAAATTTTCAAATTAAGTTATGATTAGAACAGACTGGACCCGGGAAGAAATTTCAGACATCTACCACACGCCTGTATTGGAGTTGATTTATAAGGCGGCTACAGTGCACCGCGAATTTAATGATGCGCAAGAAGTACAAGTTTGTACATTACTTTCCGTGAAGACAGGTGGTTGCCCCGAAGACTGTGCGTATTGTCCACAGGCGGCTCGCTACCATACCGATGTGAAGGTTCACAAGTTAATGGAAGTAGAAGAGGTGATTGGCAAGGCGCTGGAAGCGAAGGAGGCTGGGAGCACTCGCTTTTGTATGGGCGCTGCCTGGCGAGAAGTGCGCGACAATCGAGATTTTGATAAGGTACTGGAAATGGTGAAGGGTGTTAGCTCGATGGGTATGGAAGTGTGTTGCACACTTGGCATGCTAACACACGAGCAAGCCAACAAACTAAAAGCAGCCGGCCTATACGCCTACAATCATAACCTTGATACCAGCGAAGAGTTTTATGGCGATGTCATTACAACTCGCACTTACAAAGACCGACTAGAAACGCTAGAGAATGTGCGTGGGGCCAAAATCTCCGTTTGCTCTGGTGGCATCATCGGCATGGGCGAGAAGGAGGGTGACAGGATTGGGATGCTGCACACGCTGGCTACATTACCAGAGCACCCCGAGTCAGTGCCAGTGAATGCGTTAGTACCCGTGGAAGGAACACCTTTAGAAGATCAGGAAAAGGTATCTGTCTGGGAGATGGTGCGAATGATTGCGACAGCGAGGATTATAATGCCAAAAGCAATGGTTCGGCTATCTGCAGGGCGAGTGCGAATGACATTGGAGGAGCAAGCACTATGTTTCCTGGCAGGAGCCAACAGCATTTTTGCCGGAGATAGGTTACTGACTACCCCTAACCCCGCCTATATCCAGGATAAAGAGATGTTTCAAGTGCTGAATTTAAGACCGAGAGAGGCGTATAAAAACCTGGAGAAAGCAACGGTGAGCTAGTTGCTACTGGTAATTTTTTTGACGTTTTGCGATGTAAGATTTTGGACGAAAAGTGTAGTGTTTGAACGGATTTTGACGGTTTCGATCATTTTCTTTTTCGCTCAATAGCAGCGTGATTCAATCCTAAGCAGATTATTTTATTCTGAAGCAGTACAACTCCAGCTAAATTCTTCATACCTCACGTTGATTTTCATTTAAGATGGCCTAGATAACAGGGTATTTCTAAGTCGAAGCCATGAAGTTTGAGCTGTATTTCCCGGTTGATTAGGTGGTTATGCCAACTTGGTTGAATAGAATTGGCTAAACCATTTTATGGGAAATTGCAAATGCTATACACTCACGTAAGCGAGCAGCAATTGCCAAAGTTCACCGTCACTAAGACAAAAACCATTTTTGCTAAATAATTCCTTTTTGAATGCCCTTACTTGGAGAAAGGTTTCTCAATCAGGGACAAAAAAAACCTATGACTGATTCATAGGTTTTTTTTTATCGTTAAAAAAGGTAAAGACTAGAATTTGCTTTCTGAAACAAATCCTCCCATTGGCTCTTGTTGGCTTTGCGTACTACCAACCTCTTTTGTAGATTGAGTCGTTTTATTTTTTTGCTTTGTCAGCGTAAACGAGAATGAAGCCAAAGCCAATAGAACAAGCGATACTATAATTTTGGTTTTCATATTATTTTAGTTTTTAATTAAAGTTAAAATCCTTTATCAATCTCTCTGCCGCCAGTGTTGTTTGTTTCTTTAATGGGTTTTACTTCTTCTTTTGTACAAGAAGTGATTGACAACGAGAGTGAGAACAAAACGATGATTGTGTAGAAAAACTTTTTCATAATTGCTTAAGGTTAAATTTGGTTTACTGTTTGAATAAAAATGATGCACAAAATTCTAAATTGGATGGTTTATAGATTTTTTAATCCAGTTGTTAATCGAACATAGGTATGTTAATCGTATGATTATAAGGAAGTTATCTTTTTTGCTTTGTATGCTGGCCATTTTTTTGAGTGGATTTGGCCAAGATGCGTCTCAGGCTAAGATTGATTCGTTGGAGAGCTTGATAAAGCTGAAAAGTGGGGCTAAGAAATTTGATTTGATCGTTGTGCTTATGCGCGCCCAACTCAACAAGAATCCAAGAACTTCACTAGAGTTATCCCGGCAAGCTGAGACACTCGCATTGTCTCTTGGAGATAGCTTAAGAATAGTTAAGGCTCAATATGCAAGAGGATTTATTTATCGTAGACTCGATTCTGTAAGCCAGGCCATTCGCGCACTGGAGGATGCCTTACCGATTGCTAAAAGAAATAATTACAATGAGGAACTGTCAAAGATACTGAACACAATAGCGATTTGTTATTCGTTTAGCGGCAATCCGGATAAGGCACTTGCGTTTCATTTTCAATCCATCGATCTAAATGAACGTCTTGGGAACAAGGAAGATATTGCTATTACCTATAACAATATTGGCTTAGTCTATTTTAAGCTTAGAGATTACTACAACGCGTTGATTTTTTATCAAAAATCACTTGACGTAAAAAACGCTATTTCAAATGGATATGATTTGGATAGAGTACTCGTCAATATGGCACTGTGCTATAACCAGTTAGAGCGTTACAAAGAAGCTGAAGAATTTATAAAAAGAGGTTTACAGATATGTAAAAGCGAGTGCGATTCTGTTTTTCTGATGGATGCAGAACTTGGGTTGGGCGTTGCCTCATCTGAACAAGGTAGAAGAGAAGAAGCTATTCATCATTTTGAGTCATCATTGCTAATCGCCAGACAGCTCAATGATAAGCGGTATCAAGTTGAAAATTTATACAATTTAGCCTTAGTAAGTGAAAGTCAGCAACGGCTAGCTGAAGCCTTGAATTTCCTAAAAGAAGCAGAAAAAATAGTTGTAACGACTGATTATTCGCTTTCATTGATTGAAATCTATAGGTTATATTCTACTATTTATCGCACTCAAAGCGATTTTCAAAATGCTACTGACTACCAATCAAGATATATTGCACTGAAGGACAGTATCTACTCGGGAGAGTTGATAAGAAACCTTGCCAAAGTGCAATCGAATTTCGCAGAGCGCGAAAACATAAAAACCATTAAAGAAAAAGATCTGATCCTAGAGCTGCGCCAACAATTGATCGACCGACAATTCACCCAGATTTTCTTTGTTGTCGCTGTGACTTTTCTCTCACTTGGTATGGTTCTATTATTGTTGGTAACGAATAGAAAGCAGAAACAGGCAAGTGCTACTGTCGCTATGGCGAGAAATAAAATAGAAGAGCAAAACAAGCAGTTGGAGGACCAGAATAAGGAGTTAGATAAAAAAGTAAAAGAGCGAACTAAAGAACTAAGTGAATCCAATCGCCAACTCACTGATGTAAATTCGGAGCTGGATAACTTCCTCTATAAATCTTCGCACGACCTCAGTGGCCCACTTGCTTCGTTACAGGGGTTGGTTAACTTGGCCTATATGGAGCCCAAGGATGAGTTTCACCAACTTAGGTTATTAGGTGACTTAACTTCGCAGATAGAAAAGATGTCAAAGATGTTGAGCCGATTGTCGTTGGTAAGTGAAGTGAATCACGCCAGTTTGGAGTCTCAAAAAATCGACCTTGAGAAAGCGCTGTCTGCGCTGTTTGAATTCGAGAAAAAAACCTACCAATCTTCCAATGTTCAACTCAGCTTTACCATACAAAGTGACGTTGAGTTGGTTTCTGATAAGCTGCTTTTTGAGACCATCGTAGAAAACCTGGTTACGAACGGCATTAAGTTTTATAACTCAAATAACCGCGCGCAGCGCTTTGTTCATGTGGAAATAAGTAAAGCTGGTTCGATGGTTTGCATACGTGTGTCTGATAACGGACTAGGTATAGCTAGCATACCCGACCAAGATGTATTTCGAATGTTTATGCGCGGATCTGAACGTTCTGAAACGGGCGGTGTAGGGCTTTACCTTACAAAAATATGCGTGAATCGCCTAGGTGGCAACATCCAGTTAGAGCAAACCAGCGGGGACGGTTCCACCTTTTTGGTTCAACTACCTTGTGACCTGACGCCAATTCTGGAAGAGCGTAAGCAATTTCAAGAAGCAGTAAAAAGAAAAGAAAGAGAAGCGTTAGAAGGGGCGGGAAAATTGACTTCTACCAAGTAAACTTTTTCTCTGCGCATTTTCTCATCTTTGCCCCGTTTTTATCACCACTATGAGCAAAGAATTCAAGAGATATCTTATTACCGCTGCACTTCCCTACGCCAATGGCCCAAAGCATATTGGGCATCTAGCGGGTGCTTATATTCCTTCTGATGTTTATGTTCGATATTTAAGGTCTTTGGGTAGGGATGTTGTATTCGTATGCGGCAGCGATGAGCACGGCACGGCTATTCCCAATCAAGCACTAAAAGAAGGAACATCCGCGCGAGCGATAATAGATAAATACGATGCCCAGATTCGGTCGTGTTTTCATCAACTGGGTATGTCGTTTGATATTTATCACCGCACCAGCGAGCTGATCCACCACCAAACTTCGCAAGAAATTTTTTTGAATTTATACAACAAAGGACTGCTCACTGAGGAGACCTCTGAACAGTATTACGATGAAGAGGCTAAAGCATTCTTGGCTGATCGCTACATTATTGGCACCTGCCCTAAGTGCGGGAATCTGAATGCTTATGGCGATCAATGCGAACGGTGTGGCTCCACGCTTAGCCCACGCGAGTTGATCAATCCAAGATCGACACTTTCAGGTAATTCGCCCATTCTAAAATCCACAAAGCACTGGTATTTGCCTTTGCAGGATTACGAAACTTGGTTGAGTGATTGGATTCTGAAGTCGCACAAAGATGATTGGAAAGTAAATGTGTACGGGCAATGCAAATCCTGGATCGATGCAGGTCTGCAACCTCGCGCCATGACCCGCGATTTGGATTGGGGTATCAAAGTTCCGTTGCCGGATGCCGAGGGTAAGGTCCTTTACGTGTGGTTTGATGCACCCATTGGATACATATCGGCCACACGGGCTTTATTTGAAGAGCTGGCGAGTGGAAAGGCGAAATATGCTACACCCCAAAGCAGTTTTATCAACCCGTCTAAAGATGGTTGGAAACCCTACTGGCAAGATAATGAAACCAAGCTTGTACATTTTGTAGGAAAGGATAATATTGTTTTCCACTGTATTATTTTTCCGATCATGCTGCATGCCACGGGTGAATACATTTTGCCAGACAATGTGCCTGCCAACGAGTTCATGAACTTGGAAGGTGATAAGATGTCTACGAGTCGCGGCTGGTCAATTGAGATGCACGAGTATCTGGCCGACTTTCCCGATAAGCCAGATGTATTGCGCTATGCACTGCTTACCAATCTTCCTGAGACAAAGGATAGCGAATTTACCTGGAAAGATTTTCAGGCAAAGAACAATAATGAGTTAGTCGCCATTTTTGGGAATTTTGTAAATAGAGCACTGGTCCTCACCCAAAAGTATTTTGACAATCGAGTACCTACTCTCGGATCGCTGGAAGAAGTCGATCAAAAGGTTTTGAATGATTTGAAAGAGTTCCCTTCCAAAATTGGATCTTCCATCGAGTTGTACCGGTTCAGAGAGGCTACTGCTCACTTGATCGACCTCGCTCGTTTAGGTAACAAGTACCTGGCTGAAACAGAGCCATGGAAGCTGGCAAAGACTGGCATGACAAGGGTGGCAACGATTTTGAATATTTCATTGCAGATTGCTGCTAGCTTATCCATAACCGTGGAGCCTTTCCTGCCATTTACTGCAGAAAAATTAAGAGGCATGTTAAATTTTAAGAAATCGAAATGGAGCGATGCGGGCTCATCGGATTTATTGAAAGATGGGCACCTGTTAGGTGAAGCTTCTTTGCTATTCGAAAAAATAGAAGATGAGGTAATACAAGCACAGATCAAAAAATTGGTAGACTCAAAAAAGGCAATGGAATTATCGAATCAACCTGCAGAGCCAGCAAAAGCTGAAGTTTCGTTTGACGAATTTGCGAAAATGGATATTCGCATAGGCACCGTAATAACCGCTGAGCGAGTGGAAAAATCGAAAAAATTATTGAAACTCCAAGTTGACACCGGTATTGACAAGCGCACGGTGATGAGTGGAATTGCGGAACATTTTTCTCCCGAGGATATAATTGGGAAGCAAGTGACCATACTTGTAAATCTTGCTCCAAGGAAAATTATGGGGGTTGAATCGCAAGGGATGATATTGATGGCCGCTGATAAAGATGGGAAACTACGTTTGCTGCAACCCAACGAAGCGGTAAGTCCCGGGTCTACTGTTAGCTGATTCAAATTCTTAATACTATTCTAAATTCCGACTTCTAAATTCCGACTTCTAAATTCTGACTTCTAGATACTGACTTCTAGATACTGACTTCCAAATTCTGACTTCTAAATTCGGTTTGCAGCTCATTGAAAAACATTGATCCGAAATACATTCTAACAGGCATCGCTTTTGCGCTATTGTGGGCATCGGCATCTACAGCTGGAAAATTCGGTATCCAATCCGTTGAGCCGTTAACTTTCTTCACCATCCGGTTTTTAGTTGCGGGCGTTCTACTGTTGTTATTCTCCCATGTGATTATGCGTTACTCTTTTCCATCTGGCATTGAATGGTGGCAGGTAGCGGTCTTTGGTGCATTTAATACGGCTTTGTATTTGGGTATTTTTATCATTGCGCTAAAAAATGTGGCGGCAGGAATTACAACCATGGCCATTGCATTGAACCCATTGTTAATAGGAATTCTTTCCTCGCAGACCATGAAACGGAAAGTGCTTTGGCGCGAATGGATCAGTATTTTCATAGGCATGCTAGGTGTGGCGATAGCCACACTACCCCTTTTAAAAACAAAGCACGCTACTGTTTCCGGGGTTTTGTTAATAGTACTTTGTATGCTTATGTATTCGATTGGTTCTGTTTACTATGCTTCCGTAAAATGGAAGCTGCAGCGGACAACAATTAACGCCTGGCAAGTTTTTTTCGGAGGCATGATGCTACTTCCCTTTGCATTGCTATTTGAAAGTGGCAACAACTTGTTCGATTTGAAATTTTTTCTTTCGCTTACCTGGCTAGTGATTCCCGTTTCTATTGGTGCGGTGCAACTTTGGCTTCGTCTACTTAAAGACGATGCTGTTCGCGCATCTATCTGGCTTTTTCTTTGCCCGATTTTTGGGTTGACCTATGCAACGATTTTATTGAACGAACCTTTCACGCTGTTGACTGCATTAGGTGCTGCGCTGGTATTAACAGCTCTTTATTTAGGCCAGCGGGTTAAAGCTTAAAAAAAGTTTAGGTAATTCAAAAATCAAGATTCAAAATCGACTTCTAAACCAGAAATCTTGAACCATAAATCTTGGACTTTGAATTCTACGCCAACTCCCTCAAATCAACTGGCACCACTCTGGAAATTCCTTTTTCTACCATGGTGATTCCGTAAATTACATCGGTTGTTGTCATCGTGCGCTTATTGTGCGTAACAATTACAAATTGACTGTCTTTACTAAAACTGCGAATGATGTTATTGAACTTATCGATGTTCGCATCATCCAGAGGAGCATCCACCTCATCAAAAATACAGAATGGAGCAGGCTTCAATAAATACATTGAGAACAGCAGTGCTGTTGCCGTTAATGTTTTCTCTCCACCTGAAAGCTGGTTGATGGTGAGCGGGCGTTTTCCTTTTGGCTTGGCAATAATGTCGATTTCGGAATCTAGCGGTTTGCTTGGGTCGGCCAATTTCAAATCGCAATCATCGCCTTCATTAAACAATGAGCGGAAAACGCGCACAAAATGTTCTTTGATTTGACCGAACGCTTGCATAAACGTTTCGCTCGCTACTCCTTCAATTTCACTGATCGTGCTGAACAAAGACTCTTTCGCTTTCAGCAAATCATCTTTTTGGGCAATGATGAAATCATTCCGTTGCTTAATCTCATTGTAGGCTTCCATCGCCATCGGGTTGATCGGACCCATGTTATCGAGCTTTTCGCGAATCTTTGATACGTCCGCTCTCATCTTCTCATCATCCAACTTCATCAGAGCTTCTGCTTCTTCTGGGGTTGCTTCTCCCACTACGGAATCCAAATCCACGTTAAACTCAACCGATAGGCGTTCTTTCACTGAGTTTAATTGGAGTTTGCTTTCATTCAGTTGATTTTGCAATTCCATTAACACCGTGTCAATGTTTTGGCGCTGATGCTGTGTTTCGCGGAGGTCTTTGTCGTATTGGTCTATTTCCCCTCGGCCGGTGTAGTATTCTTTTTCCGCTTCACTCAGTCCTTTCTCCATCTCCTCTTTTTCGCCATACATGCCGATGAGGTCGGTATCGTTATTTTGAGTGGTCTCGACAATTGTTTTGGACTCTTCCTCATTCTTTTTCAATTCTTCGCTATTTGTTTCAATGCGCAAGCTGCTTTGCTCCATTGATTCTTGCTTGAACCGGATTTCTTGCTCCACACTTTTCACTCTATTCTCCTGCTGGTGGAAAAAAATATTTTGTTCGTTGAATGCTGATGATTTTTGGCTTAGCAAATCGTTTTGAGTGGCCAAATCATTCACGATCAATTTCATTTTCTCTTCGTGTTGGCTTAATTCTATCTTAGCCAACTCCGATTTTGGCTTGATATCTTCCAACTCCAAAGTCAGCGATTCAATTTTTTCCAAAATATCTTCTCTTCGCAGATCTGCACTACTGAGCATGCTGGAAAATTGTTCTTGTTTGGTGCGCACCGAAATGTGTTCGTCACTTACCAATTTGATGGCGCTCTGCGCTTCTTCAATTTGTTGCTTGAGCGTATTATTACGCAGGCGCTCCAACTCCCGCTGTCTGTCAAGCAATGAGAATCGAATATCTTCAACTTTTTTCGTAAGGTCTTTGATCTCCTTGTCGAGCTTTTCCAGGTTCTTTGCACGACCGATCTTTTTCCCTTCAAACAATCCAACCGATCCGCCTGAAATACTAAATCTGCGTTTGGTTACTTTTCCACTCTTCGTAATAAAGGTGTTATCATCTGAAGATGGAATGTTTTTAATGTCTCCTTCCGCAACGTACACTTTGTCCAAAATGAAAGCCATCAACTTTGAGTACTTGGGATCGAACTCAATAATCTGGGTGGCGGGAAAAGCATCTCCATACATTTGAAGCGGGGAGGGTGTAAATTTTTCGAAGGCATCCAAAATGAAGAAGTTAGCCTTTCCTTTGCTGGCGTCACTTAAAATATTGATCGCTTCGTAGGCGTGCGCCTCATGATCTACGATGTAGTAATTGAGGTAGGGCTCTAAATAGTTTTCAATGGCCACCCGATACTCTTCGGTGGTAGACAGTATGTCCGAGAGGAGAGGAGCGTTTTTCGTTAACTCAACATTCTTTTTCAAGAACTTGATGGCCTCGGGGAAGCCTTCCAAATTTTCAACCAGCGATTTTGTCAGTTGAAATTCATTTTGACGCGCGTCCAGTTTTCTGCTGTTCTCCGTCATCTCTTCGCGAATCATATCAATCGTTTTTTCCAATGATCCGATTCGTTGATACACCTCTTCCTCTTCTCTTTTTAGTTTTTCGAGGTAACTATTTTTTTGTCCGATGTCTTCGTTCAACAACACTAGCTTCTTTTCAAACTCCGCGAGGCTGGTACTTTGTTGATGGGTGTCTGTAGTCGTGCGCTCTAACTCTTGTTTAAAAGACGAGACTTGGATTTCACGAATCTCTAAACCTTTATTTAATTGAAATGACTCTTCTTGCTTGGCGCGATGTACTTGACGCAGTGCATCCGATTCTCCTTGCAGTGTGTAGGTGGTTGCTTTTTGACTTTCGTATTCGTGGCGAAGTGCCTCGACTTTGTTGGTGATTTCAGTCAATATGGATTGTGCCGATTCTCTTTCCGACTCTAAGCTTTGAATGCTGAAACGTGCACGCTCATTGCTTTTCTTGTCTTGGTCAATTTGGTCTTTTAGATTGTTAACACGATCCGTTAGAAAACGAAGACGTTCGTTCTTTACCTGTTTGTCGCTTTCATACTGCCTGATTTTAGAAACAAATTCATTGATTGACTTTTGACGAGACGACAACGTCTTTTCTTTTAAAATCAGTTCCGCTTTAGATTTTTCGATCAACGCCTCTTTCTCTGCCACTGCTGCGGCCAACTTTGTTTTGCGGTCGCTTTCGGTCTCAATTTGTTTGTTGAGTAACCCGAACTTATCCTTTTGCTTATTGACGACTACTTTTGCGAGGTGAATGCTCTTCTCTTTGTAGTCTTCTTTGATCTTATAGTACTGTTCGGTTTGTTTGGCCTGTTTCTCCAGGCTCTTCATATTTTTTTCGATTTCAAAAAGTAGGTCTTCTACCCGCTCTAAGTCAGCATCTGTATCTTCCAGTTTTTTAAGCGTTTCTTTTTTGCGTTTTTTGAATTTGGAGATACCTGCCGCTTCTTCAAACAACATTCTTCGGGAATTGTCGCGGTCGTTTAAAAGATCATCTACCATGCCCAGTTCGATGATTGCATAGCTATTGGACGCTACCCCGGTGTCCAAAAATAGATTCGTAATATCTTTCAGTCGGCAGGCTACTCCATTGAGTAGATACTCACTTTCTCCTGAGCGGTACAAACGCCTGGTAATAGTAATCTGAGAATACTCAGTAGGTAAAATGTTTTTTGTGTTGTTGATTGTCAGAGAAACTTCAGCCATTTGCTGCGCAGAACGCTGGCTGGTGCCATTGAAAATGACATTTTCCATTTTCTCTGAGCGTAACGCACTCGTTTTTTGCTCGCCTAATACCCAGCGAATAGAATCCACAACGTTGGATTTCCCGCAACCGTTGGGACCCACGATGCCGGTGATCCCCTCATCAAAATTGATGACGATTTTATCAGCAAAACTTTTAAACCCTTTGATCTCCAGCTTCGATAGTTGCATTTCTAGATTTTATCAATGTTTCCAGTTTCAGGTTTCCAGTTTGTTGTTGTCGGTTTTGTTAACCGGCAACTTGCGGCTGGCAACTAGGAACTTTTTTAAAGACGGCAAAGATAACTTTCGGTTTGGCATTTGAAAAACTACCTATTCCCAAACCATTCACATTTTATCCATGTCTAATTTGTTGCGAAAACCCCTTTTTTTAACGAAATAATCAATACCTTTGGTCTGAATGGATAATATTCAGTTTTGGATTTGGCTAATCGTGATCATCGTCACGTTTCTTGCGCGGGCGAAGAAAAAGAAGCCCGAGGGTGATCCTACCACACTTGGGGGAGAGCCTGTTGATGGACGGACAAATCCTGCAGATAAGCCTATTTCATTTGAAGATTTGCTTCGGGAAATTCAGGCCTCAAAGGTACCACAACCAATCCCTGTAACGCAGAAAAAACAGGAATATGTGGATTATGATGATGAGTTGGAAGAAGAGGCGGTTACCGAGCGAGTAGATTACTCGAAGCGTGACCGGGACAGCACCTTTCAAACGTATGAGCGGGCAAAACAGGATGCATTCAATAGGGCTTCGTTGGAAGAGACCATGAAAATTGAGGACACAGTCGTGCGATTTGGTCAATTTAAAGGCTATCAACAAGATACAGAAGTAAATGTGCTCGCAGAGTATGTGAAAGACTTGCAAGATCCCAATGGTTTCAGAAAAGCATTTATCTTAAGTGAGGTACTAAACCGGAAGTTTTAGTTATTTTTTGATCTAAATATTACTTGGATGTTTTAATCGGGCTTTTCACAAGTCTATTTTTTAAGATTGATGCCATATTTATAAAAATTAAAGGTTACTATATTTTTTGACGGCTATTAATAATTATGTAATTTTTTTGAACTTTTGATTTAAGATATGATCACTAAAAGTTTACTAAGCAAGTGTTTAACGATAGGGTTAATTGTTTTGTCGTGGAATGCGGAAGGACAGGGTGATTGCAAAAAAAGTAATATCACTTTTGAGGCAATTGATGCCGTTGGAACCACTGAAACAGGCTTAGTAAAGTTGGATTTCAAGGGTCAACCAAATGATAGGTTCGTGTTATCATTGATTGGGCCGAGAAGATATATTAATCATGATTTTAAGGAACATGAGTTAAAAAGCTTAAGTAGAGGATCTCATATTCTTATCATTGGAGGAAGAAACGAAGCAGATAACTTTTGCCAAGAATATTTTCAATTTATTATCAAGTAAAGGATGCGAAAAACTCCTTTTAAAGTATTAGTCACTTCTGCCTTACTTTTTTTAAGTGCTACCATCGGCTTTTCGCAACCCGTTTTTACCATTCAAAACAAGAAGGATGCTTGCGGCCCTTTAAATGGTTCATTTGAAATTCTAGTAACATCACAGTCTGGTCCATTAAATGGCCCTATAACTGCGTTTGTTTTTAGTGGTACTTATTTTTTAAATATACCATCACTGACTATTGGTGTTCCAGTCACCGTTCCCCTTCTCTCAGGAACTGCTGCTGGTCGGATATATAATGTTTCTGTAAATGATGACGATGGAAGTACGCTAGGGGTAACCACCATTAGGCTTTATTCCACTATTTCGGCTACAGAGTCCCATACAGATTTGACTACTTGTTCACCTGTAGACGGAACGATTAATTTAACACCATCCGGAGGATCTACGTTAGGCTATACCTATTCATGGACAGGCCCTGGAGGATTTACGGCCACAACCGAGGACATTTCAGGGCTGGAAGCCGGGAATTATACGGTAGTAATTGGCGATGTGAATTTGAACCCAGTTTGTAATTTTTCTTTTGGGCCGATTACGGTCAACATTGCAACGCCTTCAGTTACTGTCGGAGCAATACCTCCTGTATGTTCCGGTACTACAACAAGCAGTTTAGCCTGGTTAGCTACATCAGGCGGGCCCTTAGATTTATATAGTATTGATTGGGATAATGCTGCAAACACGGCAGGGTTGGCGGATGTTGCGTTTCCTGGGTTTATAGTTTTACCTGTTTCTCCAATTACTATTTCTGGTATTCCCGTTTCAGCAGGCACTTATAGTGGTCTCTTCTATGCAAGGAATAGTGGGAGTACTTGTGTGACTTCTGGAATGCCAATAACTGTCACGGTTAATTCTCTCCCCACCATCAGCGGCACCTTGACGATCTGCGGCACGGGCACAACGACCTTGACGGGCAGCGGTACTCCCGCGGCTGTCACCCCGTGGGCATCTTCG
>JADBYQ010000103.1 GCA_020402945.1 Cytophagales bacterium
AAACGTAAAAGTAATTTTAAATGACCAACGGAATAACTTGCGAAGGCAGGGGGGCTATAAAACCCTCTTGCTTTCAAAAGTAATTTCTATTTCTCTTTCTCTTCAGGAACCTATCCTATATACATAGGACATTTTGTTGGCGGTAGTATTTACTACCACTTCTCAAATTTTACTCCGTCCCATTTAAACAAATATGGTGATACTTGATAATTACCATTCACAAATGAGTCGTCCGTTATATCTTTTATCGTTTTGATTCCATCTTCATTCTTGCTTCCAGTTATCATTAACATGTCCCTGTTAGGTATTGCAACGACAAAATCACCCTTTACTTTAAAGTTGTCATTTGTCCAGATGCTTGTGAGTAAAATCAAACTTGCTTCAAAGTCACCGCCCGCGGTAACCATGAACGTACCATTGTCGCCTTTACTTTGAATTTCAGGAAGTATTGTATTTAAATTCTTAACTGCTAAAGAACGAAGACTGTCTCGCGGTATGGCCAGTTTGTCAAAATCTTCTTGGGTAAAATATCGTATACTGGTCTCAGTATTCTCACCGTATACAATTATCAATGCACTATTGTATCTCTCGTAAACAACCCAAGGTTCTTTTTCTTCTCCATTCTCTTTACTTAATTGTTTTAGGTCGTCTAAATACTCAATGGGTTTAATAATTGGAACAATGTTCTTTGTATTTATTGTCTCGGGGTCTTTGTAAAGGTCACGTGAAGAAACGGTGTACCTTTTTATTATTTCATCAACCGAGTCGGGTTGCATCTTGTACTCTTTAAAAGCATTGTCTAAGTAATGTGAAAATTCCTTCCCATTATAGTCCGCTTTTACTGTCAGGTCACCAACAATTTCATATTTAGCGCCTGGATAGTTTTTCAACATGTCCTTAATGTACAATTCCGCAAACTCACGCTCAGTCATAGTCTCGTGTTTACAACAAATCAAAAGTGTCAGCAAAGTTAGTGTCCAAATATATCGCATAGTCATTGTAAATATTACCGCCAACATGAGTATTTGCGTTCGAGCGGGGCTTCCGAAGCCGCGTGGTATCCCCGACACCGAAGGCATTAAAGATACGAAAACGTTGGATTACGCGTCAACCCCGCTTGACGCAAATACATTGTTGGCAGTAGTGACGCTATGCCGCCGCTTTTTTCTTGGTCGTCAACTTTCTTGTCGGTTTACGAGTTGGGCTTTTCTTTGACTTGAGCATTTTAATAACTTCGCTTATTCTTTTCTCTTCGTCTTTTGTCAATGACCCAACGCCACCAATAAAGTCAACGTCCAACTCATTTTTTCTTGTCTTCATATTTCAATGTTTTTAAAGTATCTGTTCATTAGTCGTAAGGCCGCTCCGGTCTCGATAATCATTAATCGCCCACCGGCATGAAATGCTCCTAGTGTCTCGGTGTAGTGGTTTATTAGTTGAGTCTTTGAAACGAAGGATATGTTCCCTTCAAATCCTCTCTGAAATGAGAGTCTGCAAGCAAATGCTACTAAGTTACCTGGTACTCCGGAATAAACTTTCTCTCTTCCCTTATTGAATGGAGAACTTTCAACCAAATGCATGTAAACATGGTCAAACTTAATCTCTAGACTTATTAAACCTTGAATTACGTTTGTGTTCTCTGAAATAATCAGCTTGTAAACTTCTCGTTCTGGTTGGTTTAACTCGAATTTCCAGTCGAAAACCCATCCGTTTTTCTTTGTAACCGTCTTAAGGTCAGCCTTTGTCAGGTGGATTATATTGGTCGTAAAGCTGTCGCCAGTTACCCTATTCTCAATGGAATTTGTCAGCTTATCTATTACAAAATCAAGTCCCTTAGTCGTTCGTTTTTTCACACCACAATTTACGAATTTCTGTCCAATTTTTTAGGGGAGATTTTTGTCGAGCGGCATTACTGCCAACGTGAGTATTTGCGTTCGAGCGGGGCTTCCGAAGCCGCGTCCTGTCCCCGACACCGAACGCATTAAAGATACGAAAACGTTGGATTACGCGTCAACCCCGCTTGACGCAAATACATTGTTGGGTGCAGTATTTTTCAGTCGAATATTGATTCGAGGTCTTTAAATTTTTGAAACATTCGTCCGCTGTGCTCATCTCTAAAGTTTACGAATGCTGTCGGTTTTAAAGCACCCGTAATTGTCCACGGGTTACGCTTTAAATAATTTGAGATTTTCTTCAATTCATTAACAGGTCCCCAAATTACAGGAGCCGTCAGAAAGTCTATTTTAATCAAATGCTCTCTTGTTTTATCCGCTTGTTTGTCTGTAATCCTTTTCGTTAAAAACTTGCTTATACTTTCATCTACTTCTTCTACCTCCTTTGTCAGGTGGATATTCATTACTTCAACTTTAATCTTCCTTCTTTCATTTTGAAATTCAAAATCTATTGGTTTGCCAGGTCCATCCTCTATTTCGGTAGCAGTTAAAGTCCATCTTAAATGTTCTTTGATAATTACAAGTGTCGACAACTCACCAAGAAAATTATAATATTTCATGTCCAGATTGGTGATTAATCCAGAGACGCTGTTCCCGATAAGGTTTAATTCATTGTCGTTAAGAATGGTTTTGAGTTTTTTTATTGTCTCACTAACGTAAGTCTGTACATATAGCGCTTCAACTGTCCCTTGAGATGCATGCATTAATATTTCGAAAAAGGAAGCCTCGTATTTTGCAACTCCTTTCGTTTTATGCTCCGCCAAGAGTCGTTCATATCTTTCCTTGTAATTTTTTGCCAACTTCTTCCAATCGACTCTGCTCTCCGGAAAGACGTCAAATAACTCTGGACAGTAATGCTTTAAATATGCTTTGACGTCAAACTCCATTGTCCCAAAAATATTGCACCCAACGTGAGTATTTGCGTTCGAGCGGGGCTTTCGAAGCCGCGTCCTGTCCCCGACACCGAACGCACTAAAGATACGAAAAC
>JADBYQ010000104.1 GCA_020402945.1 Cytophagales bacterium
GAAGGTCAACAAAAAACTTAACCATTTTGCCATGAAAGCAATCCTGTACACAAAGGCTATGGAAAAAGCCCTAACTGAACTCAAAAAACTAAAAGCTGGAACTCAACTCAAACTCAATTTTGCGTAACATCAGTTAATAATTTTGTTTGTCCAAGGTCATCTTTTTTATCATCATTTGTTACTGGTTCACATCTCGTTCAAAGGTCGGCCATTGCGCACAACGTGAGTATTTGCGTTCGAGCGGGGCTTCCGAAGCCACGCCTTGTCCCCGACAACGAACGCATTAAAGATACGAAAACGTTGGATTACGCGTCAACCCCGCTTGACGCAAATACATTGTTGTGTGTAGTACCCGACATTGGGAACTCTGAGCACTCTTGTACAGTCTTTGACGGTGTGTCGGCAAGTGCGGACTGTGCAAGTGTGCGGATATTGAAGCTTAATTTTTTATTGTTTTTTTCCTGAATGTTTCTTCCAGTCCACCTAAATTCATAACAGGCAGAATTATCGGTTTTATGTTAGCTTGAAACGTCAGGGTACTAACAAATGCCCTTAGGTAAGGGAAAACAATAGCAATGCTGTTTTTGTAGAAGTAGTCTGGTATTTCCTCAAATGGAACCTTATCTATAAACTTGAAGTCACCAATAACTTCAGCGGTAATTACATCCTGTTCCAAATTACCTTGGATAAAAGTTCTAAAGTCGAACTTCAATTGGAAGATACCTGTACTTTCGGTATAAACTCCAGAAGGTTCAAAGGCCAAGGTAAATGAATCACTTTTATGATCGATTGGCTCCTCAAAGGTGAATTTTTTTACCTGATAACCCTCAAACGTAAATGCTGCTTTCTTAACTTCGCTCATAATTATGCTACTATATTAGGCAAAAAAAAGACCCCGAAAAATTCAGGGTCAGTTTTTCAAGATTTTCAATCTTAGATATTCGACAAGGATACCGTTTTGCGGAATAGTACCAGCAATAGTAGTCTATGTACTCAAAAGCATTCGGCCCTTGAGGCGTGCTTTTCTCAAGTTCAGCCCACTCGTGTTTTAGCGTTTCTAAGTCCGTGGTTTTCAAGTGGTTTTTTAGCTCATCAATCCAATTCATCTGCTTCATTTCTTAAAAATACTGATAATCTACGTAATTCTCAGGGTATACGACCCTATAATTTGTCAAGGATAGAGCCTTTTTTTCAATTAGACAAACCTGAACCGGTGGTTTGATGTCAAAAAAGGCTTTATTGCCCGCTCTATACCTCATGGTTACAACGACATAACTGTTCTCCGAGTTGCGCATAATGCTCTCCATTGCCAAGGCACGAATTGCCTTGTAAGGGAAACTAGTCGTCTTTTTTATATATGTTAGAACATGAGGAACCAAAAGTCTATCCATAGTACTAAGCTTACTTTTTACGATTTGGTTGCAAGCTTCCATAAAGTCCAACCGATGAACACCATTTCCATGAAGGTCAAAACAGGTATTGTCCAGGTCGCCAAATGCTCGGCATATTATGTACTCACCACCGTAAACAGTCTTTCCCCACCAATGGCCTAATTCGATATGGGTATCCCAAAAATAGTACCCTGTCCCGAGCCAAGCAGTCGCGGCTCTTGCTATAAACGGTCCCTTTTCTTCTACTTCCTCTGGATTATTTCTGTCCTCTAAAGTTTGGAATAGGGTAATCTTCATTCAAATGCCATTTTTATTGGGTTCAATTTATCCATTTTTTCCAAAAGTCAAGCTTCTTTAATGCTTTCTGGCTGTCAGGTATGCTGTCCTTTTGTTTTTAGTCAGCCGTTAATTTGTCGCTTGGGTCGAGGGTGGGGAGAGTCAGGCTCTTTTGCATTGCTTTGGCTTGAGTGTCGGATGTGCAGCAATGCAAATGTGCCTGACTGTGCGAAATGAAACTCTACTTTGTCGGGCGGGTATTACACACAACGTGAGTATTTGCGTTCGAGCGGGGCTTCCGAAGCCGCGTGGTGTCCCCGACACCTAACGCATTAAAGATACGAAAACGTTGGATTACGCGTCAACCCCGCTTGACGCAAATACATTGTTGTGTGCAGTGCAATCTACTCCGTCTTAATGTTCAAATACTCTTTAACCTTTAAAGGAATGTCATTCAATGTCGGCCTTGTCTTTAACGCGTTCATTATGTCGGTCTTGTTATTTGTAGAATTTACTTCAGGTAGTAATATATTGTTAATTAGGTCGCCTAAATTTTTAATTCGAGTCAAGTCGTCCATCGATTTCTCTAAGTCAAAGGTGTCTTGTATCATCTTATTCACGACTGTGTCACTTGACCCAAGTCGGTTAAATATATGGTGCTTTGTTCCATCATAGTCCAAGTCCTTAAAATTGTATCCATAATTCAGATAGTATAAATTGCTAAAATTGGATTTTTGAAGGTCAATTGCTTTGTAAAGCTCGGTCGTGTCCATCGTCCACTCGTTTCCCTTCTTCTTGAATCCGTGTGGTTTCAATAGTTTGTCCAACGTGTCTTTGAATTCTTTGTTAGTCATTTGATTACTGCATTGCACACAACGTTTGTGTTTCTTCAGTGGTGCGCTTCCGAAGCCGCGTCCTGTCCCCGACACAAAACGTTGAACGAAGATATAAAATTTGGGCTACACGTCACCGCACCATTGACATTTTGTTATGGGCTCGGGCGCGTCAACCGATATTTATTTTGATTTGTTTCAAATCGACCGTTTTGTTTCGTTGACGAGTCTGAGTCCTAGTGAATATTGTCTTTAAAAGGTCGGCAAATTCTCCGCAAAACGAAAACTTGTCGAAGAGTTAAAGTTGTAGGTTGGACCTGATAAAATATTCTTGTTTGTTTTTAGTTTGTTGTCAAGCCGAAGAAAAAACTCGCTGTCGCGCGCTACCTAGGTTCTTTAATTATTATTTCTGCAACGTTGTAGAATCTTTCAGGGTAATAAAAATGAATTTCTCCGTCAAAATGTTTGGCGAGCTGCGCGTCATTCCTCCCAATTTCCCTTTTCATTTTCACCTTCCACGGAATTCCTTCGTACTGTGTCAGTTTAACAGAATCTTTATTTCTTCCGTCTGAGAATTTGAAATATACAGCGTAACCGCCTATCCACGTGTTTGACCAATCTCCAATCTCTAAGCTGGAAAAGTTTTTGGTAACCCGGCCTAATTTATCAACTTTTGCAATGTCGGCTAGAGTGAAACTGGTGTTGCGAGTTTTTTGCATATAGTCTCTGATGAGATAAGAAAGGACTACAACGTCTTTGTTGTCGTCTGCAATGGCACTCATTTTGACTTGCTTCGATGCAGTTCTGCAACCGATACATAGAATCACTAAGAAAGAGATGGTTCGGAAAGTCATTTACGTCTAGTATCTTTTATAATATTTCAAGATTTCAGTCTCTAACAGTGCCGCCTAACGAAACGTTGTCGCCTTGCACGGTTCTTGTTTTCGTAGCGTCCAAGCGCCTGGCCCATAACGTGTGTGTATCGGATGTGGCGGGCTTTTGAAACGCCAATCTGTCCCACGTGGAGGAACTAAGTTAAGAAAACTATTCTTGATCGCAACACCGTACCCCGCCATATACGATACATCTTGTTGTAGGCTCGGGCGCGTCAACCGTTACTTTTTAGTCAACGACTTGTCTCAAGTCGTCCGTAACGTTTTGTTGACGCGTTCGAGTCCAATGTAAATGAACTTTGATTTTGAAATAGGGTAGGAGTCCACGTTGCCGAGTCGGTCAAAGTCGTCCAAGCTCTCCGCGGGCTGCAAACTTGTCCAGTGGCACCGAGTTGTCCTCGTAACCTTAAAAAAAATTCTTGTTTTCGATTTTCTTAAATTTCCTTTCTCAAACCGCAAAAAAATTCGCGCTGTCGCGCGATACTTCTTTCTCCACTGGGCCGCAACGTTGTCAGCCGTGCTATTAAAAAGTCGTTAGGTCAAAGTCGTCCAAGTTGTCTGCGTAAACAAAAAATTGTCGTCTTGGACTCCACTGTTCGCGAGACTTTTTGGCGCCTGGCCTACAACGTGAGTATTTGCGTTCGAGCGGGGCTTTCGAAGCCGCGTCCTGTCCCCGACACCGAACGCAATAAAGATACGAAAACGTTGGATTACGCGTCAAC
>JADBYQ010000105.1 GCA_020402945.1 Cytophagales bacterium
AAAAAACCCCTATAATTTTGTTTTATAGGGGTTTGATATAATAAAAAAGGCAACGACCTACTCTCCCGGATTTTACTCTAGTACCATCGGCGCTGGCGGGCTTAACTTCTCTGTTCGGAATGGGAAGAGGTGGACCCCGCCGCCAAAGTCACCTCAAGGCCTTTGACATGCGTATGGCGAAAAAACAACAAAAGCATTTGCACAGGACAGGCTCACTCATGCACGCCCGAAGCGTACGGGCAATTAGTACCGCTCGGCTTTGGCATTACTGCCTTTACACCTGCGGCCTATCAACGTCATAATCTCTGACGGCCCTTAAAGGAAGTCTCATCTCGGGGCGGGTTTCGCGCTTAGATGCTTTCAGCGCTTATCCCTACCCAACATGGCTACCCGGCGGTGCAGCTGGCGCTACAACCGGTACACCAGAGGTTGGTCCAATTCGGTCCTCTCGTACTAAAATCAGATCCCCTCAAACTTCCAACGCCCATCACAGATAGGGACCGAACTGTCTCACGACGTTCTGAACCCAGCTCGCGTGCCACTTTAATGGGCGAACAGCCCAACCCTTGGGACCTTCTCCAGCCCCAGGATGTGACGAGCCGACATCGAGGTGCCAAACCTCCCCGTCGATATGAGCTCTTGGGGGAGATCAGCCTGTTATCCCCGGCGTACCTTTTATCCTTTGAGCGATGGCCCTTCCATGCAGAACCACCGGATCACTATATCCAACTTTCGTCCCTGCTCGACTTGTCAGTCTCACAGTCAAGCACCCTTATGCTATTGCACTCCACGTACGATTACCAACCGTACTGAGGGTACCTTTGAAAGCCTCCGATACACTTTCGGAGGCGACCACCCCAGTCAAACTACCCACCACGCAATGTCCCTTGTAAAAGGTTAGGCACCAAGGAGATAAAGGGCGGTATTTCACCGTTGACTCCCCTAGACCTAGCGGCCCAGGATCAAAGCCTCCCGCCTATCCTACACATCATCCCCCCAGTACCAATGCGAAGCTATAGTAAAGGTGCACGGGGTCTTTCCGTCCCGTGACGGGTACACGGCATCTTCACCGTGACTACAATTTCACCGAGCTCATGGCCGAGACAGCGCCCAGATCGTTACACCATTCGTGCAGGTCGGAACTTACCCGACAAGGAATTTCGCTACCTTAGGACCGTTATAGTTACGGCCGCCGTTTACTGGGGCTTCAGTTCAGCGCTTCGCATTGCTGCTAACGCCCCCCCTTAACCTTCCAGCACCGGGCAGGTGTCAGGCCTTATACTTCATCTTTCGATTTCGCAAAGCCATGTGTTTTTGTTAAACAGTCGCCTGGGCCATTTCTCTGCGACCTCCATTGCTGGAGGCACCCCTTCTCCCGAAGTTACAGGGTTAATTTGCCGAGTTCCTTAGCCATGATTCACTCGAGCACCTCAGGATATTCTCCTTGACTACCTGTGTCGGTTTGCGGTACGGGTACCATATCAATATGCTTAGAGGGTTTTCTTGGAAGTCTGTTTACACTGTCTATCTCTTCAGCCGAAGCCTCTGAGTACTGTTGGGTTCGGCAAGAAATGCGGATTTGCCTGCATCTCCTATACCTACACCTTTCAACGCCCTATTCCGTCAGGGCGCGCAGTTGTCACTCCTCCTTCACCTCATCGCTCAATACGGTAGTACTGGAATATTAACCAGTGATCCATCGAATACGCCTTTCGGCTTTTCCTTAGGCCCCGACTTACCCGCGGATGATTAGCATTGCCGCGGAAACCTTAGTCTATCGGTGGGCAGGTTTCTCACCTGCCTTATCGTTACTTATGCCTACATTTGCTTTTCCAACCGCTCCACCAAGAGTTATCTCTCAGCTTCTCCGCTGTTGGAATGCTCCCCTACCACTATCCGCCAAAGGCGGATAATCCTAAGCTTCGGTACTACATTTTATGCCCGATCATTATCGATGCCCTGTCGCTCGACCAGTGAGCTGTTACGCACTCTTTAAAGGAATAGCTGCTTCCAAGCTAACCTCCTGGCTGTCGCAGCAACTGGACCTCCTTAGTTCAACTTAATGTAGATTTTGGGACCTTAGCTGTAGGTCTGGGTTCTTTCCCTCTCGGACACGGACCTTAGCACCCGCGCCCTCATTGCAGGGTATATTTGGCAGCATTCGGAGTTCGTCAGGATTTGGTAGGATGTGACTCCCCCTAGTCCTATCGGTAGCTCTACCTCTGCCAAACTTAACCCCCACACTGTTCCTAAAAACATTTCGGGGAGTACGAGCTATTTCTCAGTTTGATTAGCCTTTCACCCCTACCCTCAGCTCATCCAAAAACTTTTCAACGTTTACTGGTTCGGGCCTCCACCCCGTGTTAACGGGGCTTCACCCTGGCCAAGGGTAGATCACAAAGTTTCGCGTCTACTCCCACTGACTATGCGCCCTATTCAGACTCGCTTTCGCTCCGGCTGCATGATTCAAATCATTTAACCTCGCCAGTGACAGTAACTCGTAGGCTCATTATGCAAAAGGCACGCCATCACTCCATCTCGGAGCTCTGACCGCTTGTAGGCGTATGGTTTCAGGTTCTCTTTTCACCCTCCTGTTCGGAGTACTTTTCACCTTTCCTTCACAGTACTGGTTCACTATCGGTCTCTCGGGAGTGTTTAGCCTTACCGGATGGTGCCGGCAAATTCAAACGGGGCGTCTCCGACCCCGCCCTACTCAGGATACCACCTCTCCCCTCGGACTTCCTTTACGGGGCTCTCACCCTCTGCGGCCTGGTTTCCCACCCAGTTCATGTCGTCTTCGGTTTCAATTATGTGGTCCTATAACCCCCAACTGGCCGTGACCAATTGGGTTTGGGCTCTTGCGCGTTCGCTCGCCACTACTTGCGCTATCACTGTTGTTTTCTCTTCCTCCGGGTACTTAGATGTTTCAGTTCCCCGGGTTCGCTTCCGCCTTCCGGCGGATACCATGCCTTCGGCATGGTGGGTTGCCCCATTCGGACACCTACGGATCAAGCCCTGTTTGCGGGTCCCCGTAGCTTTTCGCAGCTTACCACGTCCTTCTTCGCCTCCGAGAGCCTAGGCATTCCCCATACGCCCTTCTCTACTTCTTCTAATTCAATCTTTAAAAATTCAACTAACTGGCGGCCTTGCGGCCTGTCCTGTTATTTGCTCTTGTCATTTCTTCGCCAACATGTCAATGAACTTTTTACCAGTATACAGCTCTAAACGTCTTGTGGCTATTTCACACAAGCGGCCTAAAGCATCTAGTAATGTGGTAATCTGGTCGAGGGTAGATTAGACAACAATCAATGTGAATGACTGTATCCAATTATACGCATCTGGTTTACCTTCTTTCAACTTCTCATCGATCTCGTTTGATCGATGTATGTCTTTTCTTTGTTCTATTCTTTACTAATTTCCTCTCTCTAATCCTTTCTCTCTTTTTCCTTCCTTCGCCAAGGCTTCGGAAGATGAAGTGGAGAATATCGGAGTCGAACCGATGACCTCCTGCTTGCAAAGCAGGCGCTCTAGCCAGCTGAGCTAATCCCCCTTACTTTTCCAAGTGGGCTTGCGTGGACTCGAACCACGGACCTCTACATTATCAGTGTAGCGCTCTAACCACCTGAGCTACAAGCCCGTTTTAGTTGGCTGCACGCTCCAGGCTGCTGGCTTCTACCCGGCTTATCGCTCATAAGCTTGAAGCTCGTAGCTTGAAGCCTGTAGCTTCTTTTCAAATATCTAGAATAAATAAGGTAGGATAGCGGGCCATGATCAAGGTGTATCTTTTGTATTAGGGGTGCGGCATGCCGCACCTTTACAAAAGGTCTCCAGAAAGGAGGTGTTCCAGCCGCACCTTCCGGTACGGCTACCTTGTTACGACTTAGCCCTAGTTACCAGTTTAACCCTAAACAGCGCCTTACGGCAACTGTCTTCAGGTCCCCCCAGCTTCCATGGCTTGACGGGCGGTGTGTACAAGGTCCGGGAACGTATTCACCGCGCCATTGCTGATGCGCGATTACTAGCGATTCCAACTTCACGCAGGCGAGTTGCAGCCTGCGATCCGAACTGAGACGCGCTTTTCGTGATTGGCTCACCATTGCTGGCTTGCAACACGTTGTACGCGCCATTGTAGCACGTGTGTAGCCCTGGGCGTAAGGGCCATGATGACTTGACGTCGTCCCCTCCTTCCTCTCCGCTTGCGCGGGCAGTCCCCTTAGAGTCCCCACCATTACGTGCTGGCAACTAAGGGAAGGGGTTGCGCTCGTTGCGGGACTTAACCCAACACCTCACGGCACGAGCTGACGACAGCCATGCAGCACCTTGCTCCTTGTCCTTGCGGAAAAATCCATCTCTGAATCTGTCAAGGGCATTCTAGCCCAGGTAAGGTTCCTCGCGTACCATCGAATTAAACCACATGCTCCACCGCTTGTGCGGACCCCCGTCAATTCCTTTGAGTTTCACCCTTGCGGGCGTACTCCCCAGGTGGGTCACTTAACGCTTTCGCTAAGGCGCTGGCTGTGTACCGCCAACACCGAGTGACCATCGTTTACTGTGCGGACTACCAGGGTATCTAATCCTGTTTGATCCCCGCACCTTCGTGCCTCAGCGTCAGTTACAGCCTAGTAAGCTGCCTTCGCTATCGGTGTTCTTGACGATATCTAAGCATTTCACCGCTACACCGTCAATTCCGCCTACCTCGACTGTACTCAAGTCCTTCAGTATCAATGGCACCTCAACCGTTGAGCGGCTGTATTTCACCACTGACTTAAAGAACCGCCTACGCACCCTTTAAACCCAATAAATCCGGACAACGCTTGCCACCTACGTATTACCGCGGCTGCTGGCACGTAGTTAGCCGTGGCTTATTCACCGGGTACCTTCAATTCTCCCCGCAGGGATCTTTTATCCCCCGGCAAAAGCAGTTTACAACCCAGAAGGCCTTCTTCCTGCACGCGGCATGGCTGGATCAGGCTCTCACCCATTGTCCAATATTCCCTACTGCTGCCTCCCGTAGGAGTCTGGCCCGTATCTCAGTGCCAGTGTGGGGGATCACCCTCTCAGGTCCCCTATTGATCATCGCCTTGGTGGGCCATTACCCCGCCAACTAGCTAATCAAGCGCATGCTCATCCACAGCCCCGTGGTTTAAAAATAAAATGATGCCATTCCATTTTTCTATGGGGTGTTAATCCTCCTTTCGGAGGGCTATACCCCGGCTGTGGGCAGATTGCATACGTGTTACGCACCCTTACGCCACTCTAGGTCAAGTATTGCTACTCAACTTGCCGTCCGGCTTGCATGTATTAGGCCTGCCGCTAGCGTTCATCCTGAGCCAGGATCAAACTCTCCATAGTATAATCTTTGACTTCTAATGCCTCGCGGCATCTTCCGTCCTTATGTTTGTCCTTGACCTGCTGTTTTCACATCGATAGGTCGAAACCTATCTCCTTGAACCAGCTCCATTCGTCAATCTATCTTGACGTTTTCGGGCCCGCTATCCTTATCCTATCTATTCAATGAACGTATCAGAAATCCCCTCGCGGTTCTCTCTAAATGTGGAAATAACTTTCTCTTATCTCCTAACTCCCCTGATCTGGCTTTTTCGCCCAATTTGCCCCTTTTCGCTAAAAGGGAGTGCAAAGGTAATACCTAAATACCCTTTTGCAAGCCTTTCCCCCAAATGTTTTTAGCATTCTCTAATCTATCACTGAATATCAGGGAGTTATTTAGTAAAGTTTTTTTAGCCTTTCTTTAATACAATCATTACTATCGTTTAAGATGCCTAAAAAGGCTCGTCCGACTGCCGAGAGAAAGGCTCAAAAACCCAAACACCATGTATTTAACAATAGCTCCCGGCAAGGGATAGAAGTGGAAAGCCCGGACCCCGATAGACTGGGCGTTGGAATGTGTGCATCGGGGGAGGACTTGAAACGAATAGCCCGGTCCGCCTAGGCGGATGACGCAAAAAGCTTTTGTTACTTACCTCGATGTACTGTTTGCTTTCTGTCCGGTCCGGTTGATATAAGTGTGATTGGAACTTCTAATGCTTTCTCCAAGAGTTCAATATATTGGGCCAGTTCTACTGGCATTTTATTTTGAGTAATTCCCTCGAGTGAGGTATGCCAGCCTTTCACCTCGGTATAGATTGGCTGGATGTTCTCGTTGACTAGTTCGTAAGGAACAGTCTCGGTGATCGTACCGTCACCTAGTTTATACTTCGTGCAAATTTTGATAGTCGGGAAAATATTAAGCACATCTGCCTTCATCATCAATAACTGCGTGACACCATTGATCATAATAGAGTACTTCAACGAAGGAAGATCGATCCACCCACACCTACGGGGTCTTCCGGTAGTGGAGCCAAACTCATTTCCTTCTTTGCGCATTTTCTCACCCTCTTCATCCAACAATTCGGTTGGGAACGGTCCACTACCAACTCGTGTGCTATATGCCTTAAAAATACCATAAACTTCTCCAATATGCTTCGGAGCTACACCCAGGCCCGTACACGCACCTGCCGTAACCGTGCTTGAACTTGTCACAAACGGATAACTACCAAAGTCAATATCCAACAAAGAGCCTTGAGCGCCTTCCGCTAAAATGGTCGAACCTGATTTTAGCTCGTTGTTAATAAAGTATTCGCTATCGATTAGTTTGAATTGCTTCAAAAAACTGACTGCATCCAAGAATTGACTTTCCAGGGCATTCCAATCAAAGGGTATGTCGTGGGTTTTTAAAATTTCAAAATGGATGTCAGTTAGCTTTTTCAGTTTCTCTTTAAACGAACTGGCCAGTACATCTCCCACACGCAATCCCTGACGACCAATCTTGTCCTGATAAGAGGGGCCAATGCCTTTAAGAGTAGATCCAATTTTGTTTACTCCTTTTGCTTTCTCATACGCTTGGTCGAGTAAACGATGAGTAGGGAGGATTAGGGTTGCCTTCTTTGAGATAAACAAGTTTGCCTTCACGTTGAGATTGTATTTCTCCAATTTTTCTATTTCCGTTTTAAATACGATCGGATCCAATACTACTCCGTTGCCAATGATATTCCGCGTCTTCTCTCTGAAAATACCTGATGGGATTTGATGAAGCACGTGCTTTATTCCGTCAAACTCGAGTGTGTGCCCTGCGTTTGGGCCACCCTGAAACCGCGCTACTACATCGTAGCCAGGCGCCAATACATCCACGATTTTTCCTTTTCCCTCATCGCCCCATTGCAGGCCTAACAACACATCTACTTTCATACTTTTATTGGTCAATAGTCCATTGGCGATAATCCATTGGGAAATCGCTTTCTTTAAAAATTATTTTTTGGAATGAGAAATGACTTCTTGCTCTGACTTCACCACTTGAAAAATGGCGTTGAGTTTAGTAATCACAAGCAATTTCTTTACGCTCTCTGATGGATTCATCAGGTACACTTCACCCCCTTTGTTGCGGAACTTTGTGAGAATCGTAATCAACACCCCGATTCCACTACTATTGATGTAGCGCAATTCAGAAATATCTATTATACATGTCAGTGCTTTTTGACTCATCGCGTCATTGACTACACCTACTAATTGGGTACCGCTATCTTCACCTATCAGGTCACCGGAAATCCGGAGCGTTAGCGTATCTTCTTTAATCTCTTGAGTAAAGTTCATATTTTTTTGTTTTCACAATTGGTTTTTGTGCAAGAAGCGTACAAAATTAAGGAATGATGCATGACATTAAAATGTAGCAAATCGCCAACTGTATTCTGAATATTCTGTATTCGTGGGTCACAAAACTCGGTGACCTTATGGCATTGCGTACAAATCAGGTGATCATGCTGCTTGTATCCGTATGATTTCTCATACTGAGCCAGATTTTTCCCGAACTGATGTTTGCTTACCAGATCACATTCTACCAATAAATCCAGTGTATTGTAAACGGTAGCACGACTTACCCGGTAACTCTTGTTTTTCATTTTGATGTAAAGCGATTCTACATCAAAGTGCCCGTCTAGCGAATAAATTTCTTCCAAGATGGCATAGCGCTCAGGGGTTTTTCGTAACTCCTTGTTTTCCAGATAAGCAATAAATATCTGCTTGACTTCTTCGTATAGCTTTTGGTTGAGCGGCATTCCTATTTCGGAGCAAATATACGCATTCAATTAACTCGCGAATCGAACCTACTCACCTTCACCACACCCTCTACTTTTTCGAGCTTACTGATCAATACTTCCAAATGGCGAGTGTCATTAACATAAAGCATTATCTCGCCACTGAAAATACCCTGATCTGTTTTGAACGAAAGGGAACTCATGTTTACTTTAAGCTCTTCAGAAATCACTTTTGATACGTCATTGATCAGCCCCACCCGATCCGTACCGACTACTTTTAATCCCGTTAGGAACGCTACTTCATGCTGCGATGTCCATTTTGCCTTGATGACCCGGTTCCCATGATTGGCCAACAGCTCGGTTGCATTGGGGCAAGAGGTGCGGTGGATCTTTATACCTTCATTGACGGTTACAAACCCGAATACTTCATCACCCGGAATCGGTGTGCAACATTTCGCCAACTTGTATTCCACCACATCCATGTCTTCTCCAATCAGTAAGATGTCTTCATAGCGACCCTTCGCCTTATTGATCTCTTGCTCAATTGTTTTTACATCCCGTACTTCGTTGTGCTCCCTTCCCTTGAGAGGTGAAGCCGGTTTGTATTCCTTGAATCGTTTTAAATCATTTACCGTGATAGAGCCGAACCCTACCCTATAATACAGCTCAAACTGGGACGGGACTTTAAAGAACTCACGCATTTGTTCAAATACCTGCCCGTTTGCATCAATTTTTAGCTGCTTTAGTTTTCGCAACAAAACCTCTTTCCCTTCGTCAGAAACTTTGCGTTTGTCTTCCTTCAGTAGTTCTTTAATCTTTGACTTTGCCTTTGGACTAATGACAAACCTCAGCCAATCTTCATTGGGTTTCTGCTTGGCCGAAGTCAGAATTTCGATTTGATCACCATTTTTTAAAACATGATTGATAGGTACCAACCTCTGATTCACTTTGGCGCCAATACACTTGGCTCCAATATCAGTGTGTATATCAAAAGCGAAATCTAAGGCCGTAGCGCCCGTAGGGAGTGTTTTCAATTCCCCTTTCGGAGTGAATACAAAAACTTCCTCGCTAAAAAGATTGCCACGGAAGTCATCCACAAACTCGAGCGCGGTAAGGTCTTGTTTTTCTAATGTCTCACGAACACGCACCAGCCATTTCTCCAAATTGGATTCATACTTGGCTGCATTGTCCTTATATTTCCAATGTGCAGCATAGCCTTTCTCTGCAATTTCGTCCATTCTTAAAGTACGGATTTGAACTTCTACCCACTGGCCATTTTTTGCCATTACCGTAGTATGAAGCGACTCATATCCATTTCCCTTGGGTGTACTAATCCAGTCTCTCAACCGATCAGGGTTGGGGGTGTAGTAGTCTGTCACAATTGAATAAACTTGCCAACAGTAAGACTTTTCTTGCTCAAGCGGAGTGTCGATGATGACCCTGATTGCAAACAAATCATATACCTCTTCGAAAGGTATATTTTGCTTCCGCATTTTATTGTAAATCGAAAATACTGATTTTGGCCTACTTTTGATTTCGTAATTCACGCCCAATTTATCAAGCTCTTCTTTGATGGGCAGTACAAATTGTTTGATAAATCTATTTCTGGATGCTTTGGTCTCCGCAATCTTGTTTGTGATTTCTTCGAAAATTGGAGGGTCGGTAAATCGTAAGTACAAATCCTCCAGTTCCGTTTTTATGGCATTCAACCCCAGGCGATGAGCCAATGGGGCATAGAGATAAATGGTCTCCGATGATACACGCAGCTGCTTGTTGCGAGGCATACTCTCCAACGTTCGCATGTTATGCAATCGATCGGCTAGCTTAATCAAGATTACCCTAACGTCCTCCGAAAGCGTGAAAAGCATCTTTCGAAAATTCTCCGCTTGTGCAGATGTGCCATATTCAAAAACGCCTCGGATTTTGGTAAGACCGTCTATAATTTTCGCAATCTTCTTTCCGAAAATTCCTTGCAGGTCAGAGAGTTGGATATCCGTATCTTCAACCACATCGTGCAACAACGCAGCGATGATCGAAGTTGTACCCAAACCGATCTCTTCGACACAGATTTCTGCCACGGATAGTGGATGAAAAATATAGGGCTCGCCTGATTTTCTGCGCATATTCTTGTGCGCCTCCATGCTAATGGTAAATGCCCGCTTAATCAGCCTAGCATCGCCCTCCTTTAAGATAGGCTTTGCCAACCGCAATAGCCTGCGATAGCGAGCAATGATTTCTCTCTTTTCCTCTACTTCGTCAATAACCATTTGGCTACTTAGTCATTTACAAACCATTCCGACCCAATTTGAAATTTAAACAACCCTGAAGATTTTTTGGGTTATTTTCTCAATTTCCAATTAGAACTTTAATAATAGCGAATAATCCCTAAATTTGCGCTCCCTTTACCCTAAAAAGGCGAAAACAAATGCGGATGTGGCGTAATTGGCAGCCCTGCCTACCGGCAGGCAGGCGCGCATCAGACTCGCGGGTCTGGTGTCGCTTCCAACTCGATACTACGCAACAAAAAAATGCGGATGTGGCGTAATTGGCAGCCGCGCCAGACTTAGGATCTGGTGCCGTAAGGCGTGGGGGTTCGAGTCCCTTCATCCGCACTTCAAATAATTCCCGGTATCAGTTTCCGGTTGGTTGGGTCCAACCACCGGAAACTGGAAACGGGAAACAAGAAACAAGAAACTTTTTAACTTTTATTCCATTGAACATTACACTAGACAAGCAAAGCACTACCGAAGGGCTGATCAAAATCTCGTTGGGTGAGAGCGACTATTTACCAAAAGTCGAAGAGAAGCTGAAGGATTTTTCACGCAAAGCAAACATCAAGGGCTTCCGCCAGGGCAAAGTACCTACCGGGGTGATCAAAAAAATGTATGGCAAGTCCATCTTAGTAGAAGAGGTGAATCATCTCATCTCTCACTCGGTCTCAGACTATATTAAAGAAAACAAGCTGAAGGTGTTGGGCGACCCACTACCAAATGCGGAAAAAGCGCGCACGATCGATTGGGATGTTCAAAAAGACTTTGAATTTGAATTTCAGATTGGAATGGTCGAAGATTTCGCGGTTGACTTGTCCAGTAAGGTGAAGGTGACCTCGCACCCTATTGAAATAGACCAACAAGTCATGGACGAAACTTTGGCCGATATTAAAAATCGATTTGGCAATGTTTCTTATCCAGACGCAAGCACAGAGAGTGATAACCTTCATGGTGACATCGCTCTAAAGGGGCAAGAACTTACTGAAGAAACAAAAAAGGGTTCTTTCATTGCCGTAAACAAAGTTGATAAGAAAGCTCAAAGGAAATTCATCGGATTGAAGATTGGTGACGTTGTTGAGTTTGATGCCGAAAAGACATTCACTTCAACAGGGGAAAAAAGCCGTGCCTTGAACATTTCAGAAGAAGAAGCCACTAGCGCAACGGGTACCTATCTTTTTACAGTAACTTCGGTAAGTAGAGTTGAGCCACCGATTCTAAACCAAGATCTTTTTGACAAAGTATTTGGGAAAGATGTAGTTAAAAGCGAAGAGGAGTTCATTGCAAAAATCAAAGAAACCATTGCTCAGAACTATAACCGCGAGACGGAGCACTTGCTCGATCATGAAATTCAGCACTACTACGTAGACCATACGGCCATTAAGATGCCGGATAACTTTTTGAAAATGTGGTTGAAAGCAACCAGCAATGGGCAAGTGACAGAAGAAATACTTGAAAAGGAATTCAATGCCTACAAAGATTCCTTGAAATGGGATTTAATCAAGAACCGGATTACGGAGGAAAAAGAGATAAAAGTCGAGGGGGATGAAGTAAGAGAAAAAGCAAAGTTGTTGATTGTAGAACAGTTTGGGGGGCCTGCCATTGCAGCTCAACTAGGCGACAAGTTGGATGAGATCGCCAACAATTATCTTTCTGGTCAAGATGGCAAGGGCGAGAATTTTATGCGCATTTACAATCAATTGCGGCAAGAAAAGGTCATGAAGGCAATCAAGGAGAAAATTACTGTCACTGAAAAGAAAGTGAGCCTGGAGGAGTTTAAAAAGTTAGCTGCCAGTCACAACCACTAGGCGCTGAACCTTTTGATAAGATTGTGAGTTTAATAGAAAGCTCTGCCTGCCGGTGGGGCTTTTTTTAATGAATCGCTCGCAAATTGACCCAACAATACTTAACATTGGGTACTCAATGGAAGCAATAATAAAAGCAGTTATACGTCTATCAGTAAACTTAGAAAAAACAAAATATGTCAACGAACGAATTTAGAAACTATGCCGTGCATCATTTGGGCATGAGCGGCAATGCCTTGGACAGTTATATGAAATTTGTCAACCAAAATCCGTACACGGTTTCAGGGATGACACCCAATGTCGTAGAGGAGCGTCAAATGCGCGCTACTGTGATTGACGTGTTTTCGCGTTTGATGGCAGATCGCATCATCTTTTTTGGAACTGCGGTGGATGATTATGTGGCCAACGTTATTACTGCCCAACTTTTGTTCCTTGAATCATCAGATCCAAAAAAAGATATCATTATGTACGTGAATAGCCCTGGGGGGTCGGTGTACGCAGGATTAGGTATTTATGATACGATGCAATATGTGAACCCAGATGTGGCAACCATTTGCACCGGCATGGCCGCGTCTATGGGAGCGGTACTATTAGCGGCTGGCGCTAACAAGAAAAGATCAGCCCTCCCACACTCACGGGTAATGATTCATCAGCCTTCTGCAGGTATGCAAGGAACATCTTCAGATATGGAAATTTCAATGAGGCAGACACTGGAGTTAAAAAAGGATTTGTACACCATTCTGGCTAACCATAGCGGACAGACGTATGAGAAGATCGAAAAAGATTCTGATCGAGACTTCTGGATGCGTTCTTCCGAAGCGAAAGCATATGGATTAATAGACGAGGTGCTGGAGAAGAAGAGGAAGTAGTCTTTAAAAGTAGGCGGGAAGTCATTGGGCGGTTGACTGATTAATCGCGTCAAATAGTGCGATACGCAAGTACAGTAGGAAAAGATCCTTCGCTTTTGTTCGAGGGTTACTTTTTGCACAAGGTATGTCTTTGTTCGAATTATTAATACCTTTGGTAATTCATCGTTCACCTTAATCTGACCCTGCAATGGCTGCTGAAGTTACCTGTTCTTTTTGTGGTAGAAACAAAAAAGATGTTGATCTGATGATCTCGGGTATTCATGCCCATATATGCGACAAGTGTGTTACACAAGCAAGCCAAATTCTTCAAGAAGAAAAGAAAAACAAAGTGGAAGCGGGCACCTTGCCCAACTTCAAACTGATCAAACCACGTGAAATAAAGAAGTTCCTGGATGAATATGTAATTGGGCAAGACGAGGCTAAACGAGTAATGTCCGTGGCCGTCTACAATCACTACAAAAGGCTCACCCAACGAAAAATGGACAACGATGTGATGATTGAAAAATCAAACATCATTATGGTGGGCGAAACCGGAACTGGCAAGACCTACTTGGCAAGAACTCTTGCTAAGATTTTGCAGGTTCCTTTTTGCATAGCAGACGCAACCGTATTGACCGAAGCGGGTTACGTGGGTGAAGACGTTGAAAGTATTCTGACCCGTTTGCTGCAAGCGGCTGATTACAATACGGAAGCAGCCGAACGAGGCATTGTTTACATTGATGAGATTGATAAAATCGCCAGAAAATCTGACAATCCTTCTATCACCCGAGACGTAAGTGGAGAAGGTGTACAGCAAGCATTGCTTAAATTATTGGAAGGCACTGCGGTGAACGTGCCCCCACAGGGAGGGCGAAAGCACCCTGACCAGAAAATGATTACCGTTAACACAGAGAATATTTTATTCATTTGCGGTGGCGCCTTTGAGGGAATCTCAAGGCTGATTGGCCGTAGGCTAAATACAAGGCCGCTGGGTTTTGCTACTTCATCAGATAGCGTCCACCCCGGTGGAGATTTGGATAAAGACAATTTGCTAAAATTCGTCTCCGCACAAGATCTAAAAACGTTCGGGCTAATCCCTGAATTAATCGGTCGCTTACCTGTTTTGTCGTTCCTCAATCCACTCGATCACGAGACTCTTCGAAAGATTTTGACCGAACCGAAAAACGCGTTGGTTAAACAATACAAGAAGCTTTTTGAAATGGAGACCATCGAATTGGAATTCAAAGAGGGTGCGCTGGATTTCATTGTGGAAAAAGCAGTTGATTTTAAATTAGGTGCCCGCGGACTTCGTTCCATTTGTGAAGCGATCATTAATGATGCAATGTTCGAGTTGCCGTCTGACAAAACAACAGATCGACTTGTCATCAACCGTGCTTATGCAGAGGAGAAATTTAACAAATCACATTACAGCAAATTGAAAGTGGCCTAGTTCAAGCGCCCGATTCTTGCTCGGCTTTAAGGTATTTTAACATCAAGCTCGCTGTGTTTTCAGAAGCGGACCCGATATCTAACGAACGATAGAGTTTATCGTATTCTTCTAGCATATTATTTCTGTATTCACCAGCCTCGGTCAATCGCAGAATTTCGCCCTTTAGCGCTTCGACTGTTGCGTCTTGCTGAATTAATTCCTTTACCACTTCCTTGCCAGCGATTAGATTCACCAGCGAGATGTAATCAACCTTGACCACCTTAGAGGCAACCGCATATTCCAGGTTGCCGGCTTTATAGACTACTACCTGTGGTACTTTAAAGAGTGCTGTTTCTAACGTTGCCGTTCCAGATGTTACAATAGCTGCCGAAGCGTGCGACAAGAGATCATAGGTGGCCTCAAATACGAGTGTTACATTTTGTAAGTCCTTCAGCGGTTTGTACAGCTCCGAAGGTAAATTTTGAACGGCAGCTACTACAAAATGTAACAAAGGATTTGAAGTGGCTAATTCCGCCATCAACGGAACAATTCGTTGTAGTTCCATTTTTCTACTTCCGGGGAGCAAAGCCACAATTTTGCGCTTGGTGTCTAAGTTATTCGCTTGCACAAATTTGTCATTGGGAACAAATGCCTTGATCGCATCTAGCACCGGATTGCCAACATAGTCCGAATTGATTCCGTATTTCTTAAAAAATTCCTTTTCAAAGGGCAGAATTACAAAAAGGCGATCTACGTCTTTCTTCAGCTGCCATGCTCTGTTTTGCCGCCACGCCCAAACTTTCGGAGGAATGTAGTAAAACACCTTGATGTCGTTCTTTCTACCGAATGTAGCCATTCTTCGATTGAAGCCGCCATAGTCGATTAAAATCAATGCATCGGGATGATAAGCAAGAATATCAGTCTTACACTCTCGCATGTATCGAGCGATCTTATAAAAATTGATTACTGCCTCAAAGCCCATGAAAGCTAATTGATCGTAGTGCTTTATCAATTGCACTCCGGCTTTGTTCATCTCATCGCCCCCGAATCCGCGAAATTCACTTTTGGAGTCTAACCGCGAAATGGCTTTCACGAGGTTGCTTCCATGCAAATCGCCTGAACGCTCGCCTGCAATAATGTAGTATTTCATTGCGTTTGGTGAATTGGCTTCAAGCCGCAAGCCTCTTGCTGCAAGCCATTTGGGTGTGGTGATCGAGTCTGGATTTTCATGCTATACAATTAAAGCACGGTTACTCACCAAGGTAATCCACGTAATTGCGCGGAGTTTCATAAAGTCGAATTGAGTGAAGTCTTCCAAATTTGCTGATACCTGAAATCTTTGGCATCAAAATATTCCAAAGTTCGATGGCCAAATTTTCTGTGCTCGCCATTTTACCACTCATAAAGTCGACATCAAGATTTAGGTTTTTGTGATCAACTTTTTCGATCACTTCTTGCCTTATCAAATCGCTGAGTTTTTTCAGATCGATTACGAAGCCTGTGTCGGGATCAGGCGTCCCTCCTACTGTAACGATCAGATCGTAGTTGTGTCCATGCCAGTTTTCATTGGCGCAAGGGCCGAAGATTTCTTGGTTCTTCTCATTACTCCAAGTAGGATTATACAGTTTGTGGGCTGCATTAAAATGTTCTTTTCGGCTTACGTAAATCATTCTTATTAAACTCTCTGCAAAGATAAATTTCAAAATGGTTTAAACTGAGTATCTTTATGCCATAAATCTGTCATTTTTATGGATTATTTGCAATTTACGGTACTTCGCAATTCTGCCCGTGAATATTTCGATAAAGTGGAAAAAGGGAAAAGTTATGTGATTGTTCGAAAAGGCAAACCCATTGCGAAAGTAATTCCATTCAAAAACCCTGTGCAAGGCTGGAAGCGAGAAGTAAAGACAGTCACTCTTCGTAGGGGCGGAGATTCGACAAAAATTTTGAGACAAATCCGTGATGAAGAATGAACTTGTATTTCGACACCTCGGCTTTGGTAAAGAGATATTTAAATGAAAAAGGGGATACGAAAGTTCGTGGGCTATTCGACAAGTCAGAAAGAATTTTCGTGTCTGCAGTTACACATGTCGAGTGTGCCAGCGCATTTCAACGATTGCTCCAAACCAAGTTCATTGATAAAAGTGAGTATGAGCGATTGATGACAGAAATCGCAATTGATTTTCCATTTTTTGAAACTGTTCCATTTGATGAAGATGTCAAACAAATTGCTCTAAGAGTAATTGAAAAACATCCACTTAAACCCCTTGATGCTATTCAACTTGCTTCACTTATTTATATTGCGGAGGAAATCGAATCGTTTGTGGTTTGCGACAACAAATTGAAGAGGTGTTCTAAAGAAGAAGGATTTAAGATTATAGACCCAACAGAATAAACTATGATTATTGTTACCGGTGCTGCGGGATTTATTGGAAGTAACCTGATCCAGCGACTCAATCAAGATAATTTCAATTCCATCATTGCTGTTGATCATTTTGATCGTCCTGAAAAAAACAAAAATCTTGTCGGCCTAAAGATTCAGGAAAAAGTAAATCGCGATGAGTTTATTGCGTGGCTCGACAAAAATTACGAAACGGTTGAATTCATTTTTCACATTGGCGCGCGGACCGATACCACTGAGATGGATGTAACGCTGCTCGATAAACTCAATACCGAATACACGAAATCGGTCTGGAAAAAATGTTGCCAGTATCAGATTCCGCTTGTGTATGCTTCGTCCGCAGCAACTTACGGGCTTGGTGAACTAGGTTATGACGACAACGAAGACTTAATTCCTCAGCTAAAACCGTTGAACCCCTACGGAGATTCGAAGCATGTTTTTGATGTGTGGGCGTTACAACAAATCGAAAAACCTTTCTATTGGGCAGGATTGAAATTCTTCAATGTGTATGGCCCCAAAGAATACCACAAGGGGCGTATGGCTTCCGTGGTGTGGCATGCTTACAATCAGATTCAGAAGACTGGAAAAATGAAGCTGTTCCGTTCACACAAAGCCAATTACAAAGATGGTGAGCAGATGCGAGATTTTGTGTACGTAAAAGATGTTGTGGATGTTTGCGTGTTCTTGATGCACCATCGCAAAGATTCCGGGATCTATAACCTGGGTTCAGGCAAAGCGAGAACGTTTAATGATTTGGTGAAAGCCGTTTTTGCCGCCTTAAACAAACCTGTGAATATTGAATACATTGACACCCCTCTCGATATCAGAGATACGTATCAATATTTTACAGAAGCGAAGATGGAGAAGTTAAAGTGGATTGGATACGAGGAAGGATTTTTTGAGTTGGAGGGCGGGGTGAGGGATTATGTAAGTGGCTTGGCAAAAAGCCACTAGAATAAGTTATAGGACGGAATTCAAAATAGATCCATAATTTTATTTTACGAAAATGGAAGATCAAGTAAAACAATTGACGGAATTGATGGCTGCTTTGATTCCTGTTGTGGATAGACTGACCCAGAATCAGGAAAAAAATACCGAGACAATCAATCAGGTTAAAGAAATTATCGCTAAGACAAACCTTGGAATGTCTGAAATGAGAGTCTCTAATATGCGGTTAGCTGACGCGATTGAGAAACTGGCAGTTAAGATTGATAAGATAGATCAGTTTGAGGATAGACTTATCAAATTGGAACAGACGGTGTTTAAATAGTTGATCGCTGGTTTGAAGGTTTAATGTGAGATTGGCTTTCACTTAACAATAAAAAAGACGCCTTCAAAAAAGGCGAAGCAGGTAAAATTCCAGTTTGATTATCGTGAATTGTTCTGCTCGCACAAAGCCAATTACAAAGATGGAGAACAGATGCGCGATTGTGTGTGTATATAAAAGATGTGTCGGATGTTTGCGTGTTCTTGATGCACCATCGTAAAGATTCGGGTATCTATAATCTTGGATCAGGCAAAGCCAGAACATTCAATGATTTAGTGAAGGCGGTTTTTGCCGCGTTGAATAAGCCAGTCCACATCGAATACATTGACACCCCAGAAGATATCAGAGATACCTACCAGTACTTTACAGAGGCAAAGATGGGGAAATTGAAAGAGATTGGGTATGGGAAGGGATTTTGTGAGCCGGAAGGCGGGGTGATGAATTATGTAAGTGCTTTGGCAAAAAGCCAATAGAAAAATTTATAGGCACAAGAAATACCATAGAGAATTGCGCCACAGAATAAATGCATTGCCACAGGAGTGACCCCTCTTAGCAACAAAAGCGAACTGACCTTACTTTCCAATGTAGCTACTTGGTGCTGATATCTCTAGGGTTTTTCAATACTGGTTAGTTATAAGTGAGCACTGGTACTGCCACCTGATTGGCAGTTCATTAGGCAATGCCAATCCACAAAAAAGAGGCTGCCCTTTTTCGGACAGCCTCTGTTGTTGAAAAGCAAATGAGAAATTAGAGTTTTGTCAAACTTAGATAAACCCTAGTGTACCAGTTGCAATAGCCATTTCTTCTACCATATTCATCAACATCGTCATCAACAGAAATAGTAAATACATCTCCAACGGTTAGCCCGTCACGATCAGTTCTGTAATGACCACGATTAGGGAATGCCCTGCGTGGAATGCCAGGAGGCATAAGATTATCTCCCAGGAAAGTGCCAGGAGCACCAGCCGTAATAACGGCTGCACCAGCAGTCATTTGGTAGAATGAACGACCAGATGTACAATTCACGCCTGTATTTGCTAACGAAACAAAAACACTACCCAAATTAGCGTTGGTAGTTCCAGCCGGAAAACCTAGTCCACCAGGTGCTGTCGGGGTAGAGGGTAACGTTGCGGTTTGCATTGTCACCAGGGCAGCTGGTGTCGGAGTTCCAGGATATCCGGCTCCGGTTACACCCAACACTTCTGCCTCCAAATTAATGATCATCGTAATGTCTTGGCCTCTGTACTTGCACGTTAGTTGGCGCTGAGTTGGCAATCCATTTGGAACGAGTGAGAGCGTTACTGTTTGAGTAGAATCCGTTGTTGAATTTCCAAAAAGGAACGGGCGCATCCACGCTTGTTTATATGTTCTCATAATCTGCAAGTTAGCTGTAGTCGTTGCCAGATCAGGCGCCCAGCGCCCAACTTGTGCCATTCGGTAGGTTCCAGTATAGGCATTTGGGTTACCGTTTGCAGTTCTCCGAACTATCATCGTGTAAAGCATTGGGCTATTATAGAACTGCCCACCCGTCAGGTTACTTGTGATGTTCGCTTCGTTCGTGTTCCCCAAAGATGGAGATGCTGTGATTTGGGGATTGTTCACGGTAAAAGCTCTGCCTTGCTTGTCGTAGATTTTGATGCGAATTATAATACGATCACCAGCAGCCAAGGTTCCAGGAAACGCAACCGCGGGGCAAACTTTAGGAAAAATGCCATTGCAAGTGGTGCCATTGGGAACGCCATCCGGATCTGTAGTAAGCGTGGTCAAAACCGCCAATACTTCATTAGCCGTTATTTTGATTGGGGCTGACCTCAAGTAATCGCTAACTGTTGGCTCGGCAACCTTTGCAAAACCCATGTCAGCTGCGGTAAGTGTTTTCACCAAAATCTCTCTGGTAATAAAACCCGTTGCTCCTGAGCGATGAGTTGCGAAGAACTCAGCCTTGTCTAAATCAGCGCCAAAATTTTTGTCTACTGACTCGTAAACCGCTTCAAATCCACTTGCATTAAGATTATCTAAATCCCAGACATTTGAATTAATCTTATAAACGCGCAAGTAAGAACTTGACGGGCGATCATCATAAGGCAATGGGTACAGCTCTTTGTTCGGCTCGCATGAGAATATACACGCAGCCGCCAAAAAGACACCGAAAGTATATAATATATTTTTATTCATAAATGTTCGCTTTTGGTTTAGAAGTTAATATTAGGAGGGCTGGCGACCTGCCAAAATACTGTTGTCGTCAAATCAGGCTTCTGATTAGCCGTGTTATTTACGTTGGCATAAACCGCTGGATACCAAAAACTTTGAGGAAAAGGACCTGGCGATGGATTGATCACCGGCTGCATACCTGTGGGTCTGCCTGTTCTGCGGTAGAGATTATATGCTTCGTAACCATTACCCACAAGAGCCACCCAGTATTCACGTGCAAGATAATTAAGCGCATTGGCTGCAGAAGAATTAAATGCCGCTACAGCCGCAGTTCTATAATTTGCAGCATCTGCGGTATAAGTGGCCGCTGGATAAAAGGCATTGATAGTTGCGGCTTCAGTAGGTGAAGCTGTTATACTAGTTGAATTGTCCGGGTTTCCAGGGTTTGCAGGAGTGGGCGTAGCGGGCGGTGGGTTATTAGTAGTTCCATAAGTGCCATTTACTGCCCAATCGCGAACATCCGTAAATGAGTTATCAATACCATTGGTATAATATTGAACAGCAGTAGTGCTACTTGTTATTCCTAAGGTAAGACTAGCCTCTGCCAACATAAATTGAACAAATGCTCGCATCATGATCGGTTGTATTCCTGCACCACGCATGCCCTGAGTGGAACCAACTGCAGCTCCGGAATTATTATCAAATCGCCCACCTACTGGGTAGGGACCGTATGCAGTCCGTAAATTGTTATCTGGTGGAATCCCTTGAGGATCCACATGGTCGCGCCCCCAGTAACCACGATCGGTAGGTTGGCAAAAAGTTCTTCCCCAAGCCGGATTGGCTGCATTTTTAGTAGGATGCAAAGGATCTTCTCCCATTGGCGGAAGCCCGGCAATAGCGTTTGGAACAATTGCAGTACCCGTTGATGAAGGGTAATGATCTGGTCGGGATTCTGTTAAGCACCTAATCTCGGCCGAACTTGAACTATTGGCAGTTACTTGACGGTAGAAATAAAACCTCATTCTTGGATCACCAGGTGCACCGTTTTGTGTTGCATTATAGGCGTGGAACATGTGCCACAATAGCCAGTTTGACTGATAATCACCACCACCCGCAGGATACTGAGCCGTAAATCTTGGATGACGACCGTCAGGATCTGAGGCGGTTGTACCATATCTCCAAATAAAGTTTTGGTCTTGAGTTGAAATAAAATTACCAGTAATCGGCGATACGTCTGCAACCAAAGCATTAATCTGGGTTCTAGCAAAATCTGGCTGTCTCAAACTAAGGTTAAGAAACGCTTTTAACTTTAAGGAATTTGCCAACCTCACCCATTTGTTAAAGTTGTTTCCGTAGTACTGATCTTGCGTCACTGGCGATACCGGATTCAAATAACCAGCAGGTAAACTTACCGTTGTGTTGGTTGTTAAATCTTTCTTTGCCTGATCTAGTCCAGCCAATGCGGCATCATAGATAGCTTGACCACCATCAGCCTTGGGGTTAAAATTACCCGCTCCCTTAAATGCTTCACTAAACGGCACATCACCAAACATATCAGCAAGCAAAATCAAGGTGTATGATTGAATGACCCTGGCAATGCCTGCGTGGCGAGCAAACCCATTTTTGTCAGCTATGGTGATCAACTGATTTGCATCCTGCAAAATACCCGCGTATGCGTTCGTCCATAACCCATCAAAAGTGTTGGGCGAAGTGGCATTCAGATAAATAGTTCCCGCACCATTCAATAGACGAGTATGCTGCGCGCCTGAAGTGTTGGCTGCATTAACCACCACGGCTAACTGCCGCTGTATAGAGTTTAGGATCAAATTTGCCAACACCTGATCTGTTTGAACGGCATTAGGATCCTGCTGCAAATTATCAAGCGAGCAGGAACTGGCTAACACTACCGTAATTAGCACTGCAATTTTCTTATACAATTTCATATATGATATCTCTTTAAGAATTAAAAGGTAAGCTTCAACACAGCACCGTATCTTCTCATGCTAGGTCCAGTAAGGAAGTCGAATCCCAAACCTTGATTAACCCCTGTACTAGAAACTTCAGGATCCCATTTCGTGTAAGAAGGTGCCCCGAAAGCAAAGTACCAAAGGTTGTTGCCATTGAGGGAAATAGATGCATTCTTAATAGGGGTTTTAGCAAGTAAGCTACGAGGAAAAACATAACTCAGCCCAACTTCGCGCAGGCGAATGGTAGTGGCGTCAAACATGTTATTATCATTGCGACTACCGAACTGGAGGTTAAATCCAAAGTCGGTCGCGGTCAGCATTACGTCATTTGGTGCAAAGCCGTCAGCGGAGCCATTAAGTTGACCGTCACCATCTAAATCAACACGCTTTACACCGGGTGCAATATACGCAAGGTCTCGGTTGTTGACGGTAGAACTTCCCAACACACCACGAGCCAACAACGCAGATGGTGTAGAGGCAAACATCATACCGCCTTTCCGATAGTCAAACTGAAAAGACAACGAAAATCCTTTGAACGAAATAGTGTTGATCAAGGTAGTCAGGTAGTCTGGATTTGGGTTACCCAATTCACCAATGATAGGATCGATTTCATGGAAACCGTCAGCTCCAACAATCCTATTTCCACTAGGGTCTCGGGCGATTTTGGTTCCAATGATCATATTCATTGGTCTTCCAGCTTTAGCAAAATTTCCCAAGTCTGTAAATCCGGCTCCTGGTATGAGTATTTGCGTTAATCCGGGGCCAAGGGTAATTACCTCAGGTCTTACGAGCGTAAAATTCCAAATTACATCCCATCTTAAACCATTTGCCAGTTTTAAAGGAGCACCTGTAACTCCGATTTCAATGCCTCGATTCCGCAACTCACCTAAGTTCAGAAAAGTATTTGCGTACCCGGTAGAAGGGTCAACTTGAGCATCCGTAATTAAGTTAGTTGTTGATCGTTGATAGATGGTAAAATCAATGCCTAATCGATCACGAAATAACTTAGTTTCAAATCCTGTCTCTATTTCCGAAATCAATTCTCCTTTAAGTTTTGGATTACCTAATTGATTTGAAACAGTTTGTTCACCCAATGCCAGTCCACCGGCATTTACAAAACCTCGTGCATTAGCGTTAATTATCGTGCGAGTGTTATACGGGCTGGGGTAGCCAGCCGATGTACCATAACTCAAACGAAGTTTCAAATAGTCCAACGTCTTGGATTTTAGTGAAGGGAATGCCTCGGTCAAGACAAATGAAGTACTCGCACTAGGGTAAAACAAACTATTATTCTCTTTTTCCAGGAAAGAAACCCAATCATTACGACCAGATACGTTTAGGAATATCCACCCTTTGTAGTCAACATTTATATCACCATAGGCTCCATAGCGTTGCGATTCTTCTGTTCTTTGAAACACTCTTCCCCCAAATGCGACACTACGAGAGGAAGCGGTAGTAAAATTACTATGTCGTTCTAATCCAAAAACGATTTGACTTTCTGAATATAACCCATCACGAGTAAAAAAGTCATTTCTGGCATTTAACCCAAACCTTGAACTCAAATTAAAATCTGAACTTATCTTTTTGTTAAAAGCAAAGATCAAGTCATGATTCCAAATTGTATTGGAAATCGTCTGAGTTTGTAAAATTCCGTTGTCAATATTTTGGGTAGTTCCTCCTGCTCCAATTCCTTTGGAAATAGATCTGTTTTGGCGTTCTGTATAGCTATCAATACCAACACGGTATGAAATAGCCATGTGTTCGTTTATGTCATAATTCAAACTAGTACTATTAAAAATCCGGTCAGTGACAGACGTTTCAAGTGTGTGTGCCGCTATCCAACGTGCATTCGGTATATCACTTCCAGAACGGTACCAAATCTGCTTTTGCTCAAGCGGGGTTTCGTAAGGGAAGAGATTGGCATCGTTAATATTATAATTAGGAGGAGAATACAAGAAATTCGCGTACAAGGATGGAACCCCGTTAAAGGCGGCTCCACCACCTGTGGCACCATTCAATGGAGGAGTTGCAAAATCAGTATTCGAATACATGAATGAAGAATTGATGGACAATTTGTCAGAAAGAGAAGCATTGAATCCAATAGAAACGTTTGCCTTCTTGAGTTCGTTGCCGGGGGCATATCCTTGTTCTTTTGTATACCCCACTGTTGCGGTAACACCCATCTTGTCTGTGCCACCGGAAACAGACACAGATGTATTTGAGGTTACTCCCCTGCGAAAGAAGTCGTTGAGATTAAGGGAATATTTATACGGAATTCTTTTATACGCAAACTGGTTCAAGAATGGGTCTCTTCGGCTAGGATCAGATATGAATTGATAAGGATGCGCGATAGAGTCAATTTCATCATAGTTTGCTCCATAGTTGCTAAAGAATTGAGTTGTGTTGGTTAATTGCTGAAAGCCATTACCATAATTTTGCTGGAAATCCGGCAGTGAAGCGATCTCAGACAAACCAACTGTCTGCTGAAAGGTTACTTCGGGAACTCTCTTTTTCTTGCTACCTGCCTTGGTTGTAATTAGAATTACACCGCTACGTCCCTGATCACCATACAGAACAGTAGCAGCAAGACCCTTTAGTACGTTAACACTTTCAATTGCATTTGGATCCAAATCCAAAAAGCGGCTTGTAGCCGAAGCAGTACCACCAGTACTAAATCCAGAGCCCTCATTGGTAGCACCACTAAAGGGAACGCCATCAACGACCCAAAGCGGTTGGGTATTTCCTGTAATGGTAGAATAACCGCGAATATTGATCGCCGAACCAGTCCCGGCGGTACCCCCTGTCGGGTTAATGGTGACACCTGCAATTTTCCCTATCAAAATGCGACCAATGTCGTTGACTGGGCGAGCTTCAATTGCATCTTTGCCAACACCTGCCACTGCGTACCCTAATGCCTTTTTCTCGCGGGCTATACCCTGTCCAGTTACAACAACCTCTGATAGTTGTTGAACGTCAAGCCCGAGGCTGACATCAATCTTTGTTCTATCTCCAAGTGCAACTTCGGACGTAGAAAGCCCGATGAACGAGAATACCAAGCTTCCACCAGCCGATGGAACGCTTATCGTATAGTTACCTTCTGCATCGGTAACTGTACCATTCGTAGTGCCTTTCACCACTACGTTTACACCAGGTAGCGCAGTGCCATCTTCTTGCGATGTCACTTTACCTGATACACTTCTCTCTTGCCCCCATGCCATACTGGTTGCCAGTAAGAACAGAAGAGGCAAAAGTTTAAGGAGTAAATTTTTCCTCATACTTTTTTGGTTTAGGTTTAATGAAATAATAATACCACTAAGGGTTGTAAATTTAGTAGTGAATTTTAACAATGCAATAACATGAAAGTAAAACTTTCGAATATTTTCAAAATTAAATTGCTGCGAATGGAGGGTTCTACAGCACTTTAAACTCAATTCTGCGGTTGAATTGCCTATTTTCTTCGGAATCGTTGGGTTTTAGCGGCTTTTGGGAGCCGTACCCCTTTTTTGTAACTCTCTCTGCCGAAATTCCCTGACTTTGAAGGAAACTCAGTACCGCTCCAGCTCTATTGAGGGAGAGTTGTTGATTATAAGCTTCTTTTCCAGTGTCATCGGTGTGGCCACCGATCTCGACCCTCAAGGATGGGTTGCTTTTGAGTAACAGTACTACTTCCGTCAGTTCCGTCTTTGATTTTTCTTCTAGTTGGTACTTATCTACCTCAAAAAAAATGTTATTCAGAACCACGGCTGCGTTTTTGACAATGGGCTGCAACTTGAAATCAAGTTCTATCGGCTTTTGCGCTTGGTCTATCTGGCGCAGGTCAAAATGACGGCTGGCAAAAAGGTATTTGGGAGCTGTGACAAACAGCCCATATTCGGATTTGCCAGGCACAACAACCAGGTATCGCCCTGTGGTTGAGTCAGATAATACCGTTGTTACTACTTGATTGTTACTTAAGTCTTTCAACTCAACTACAGCCTTCACTGGCTTTTGCGTGACAGCGTCAGTGACAAAACCAGCCGCCATGTTTCCTTTTTTATCTACTTGAAACTCTTTGGGGATAGGAGTAGCGTAAATCTTGCTCCTGTTGTGTCCCTCCTCTTTAGAATAGTAAGCCCACTGACCATCGCTGGTCACGGCAAGAGAATATTGATCTTGGAAGTCGTTTAGCGGTGCACCCATATTTCTTGGTGTACTCCAGACCTCATCCGTCCGCCCAATGGCGGACACCTTCTCCGGGGGAGAAGGGAAATGACCTAAAGTCCTTTCTGAGATATAAATATCATAACTACCAAATCCTGGGAGTCCATTGGAAGCATAGTATAGGTTTTGATTGCTTACATGAATGAATGGTGCTATTTCATCAAATGGTGTATTGACCGGCTTCCCTACGTTAGTAGCTTTGCCCCACGTGCCGTCATCCCCTTTTCGCGAGTACCACAAATCATACCCGCCTATCCCACCTTTTCTATCTGACACAAAATATAGCTCGTTTCCATCAGCAGATAAGGCGGGCTGTGCTTCCCAACCTGCGCTATTGACTCCTGCGCCAAGGCTTACCGGCCTGCTCCAAACATCTCCTACCCGATTGCTTTCGTACAGGTCGCAACTACGAGGCCCACAAATGGTGAATATAAGTTTTCTGCCGTCTGCTGAGATAGTGGATGCACCTTCGCGAAAATTGCTATTTACGTTTTTTGAAATTGATACCGGCTTGCCCCATCTTCCATTTGGCATTCTTGAAGACACCACAATATCCTCATTGTCGTCATGCTCTTTGCCAAAGCGAACGGTAAAAATGAGTTGTCCTTCATCGGCCGTGAGCGTAGGGAAATACTGCATTGGGAAGATGTTTACGGTATCACTAAGAGGACGAGTGTCGTACCTCCATTGTTCATTTTGATGTAACAGCGCAAAGTCACATTGTGATCGCCAAACCTTTACTTGTTCTAACTTGGCTTTATCAAATTTCTCCAGCGCTAAAAACCGATCCAAGTGTGGAATTGCTGAATTGTATTGTCCTTGCTTCAAATAAGTCTCTCCAAGAATAAACGCATACGATTTTTCCTTCAGCAGATCGTGCGTAAGACTCGCCCCTTTCTCAAAACTTTTAACGGATAGTGCCAGCTCACCAGAACTACGATAGGTAAGCCCCAGTCGATAGTGGGCTTCTTCAAATTTGCCATCTTTTGCAATGGCTTGATTTAATAATGCTATGGCTTGAGTTAATTGGCCACGAACCCTAAAGTTATCAGACTGCAAATAATACTCTATGGCCTTTTTCGACTTCGTGCTTAAGGGGGGCTGTGCCTGAACAGCTAATGAAAACAATAACAAAAGACTAAATACGAATCTCATTTTTAAATCTCAATTTGTGATATCGGGATTTCAGGTCCCTCAAAGCCTAACATTGAATTGATCAACTTTACTTTTTCAAAGTTAGTTATATCCGATAAAGTAATTTGTGCTGGCTTAATCTTTTGTTGATTGATTAAAATTTGCCGCATAGTACCATTGAGTAAATAAGAGGTTGGTGTGATCCAAGTGGCTCCATCAAAAAAAACCAAATTGGCATACGAGGCATCCGTTATCATGTTATTTCCCACGATTATTATTTCATCGTGTAGTCCTCTTTGATTGTACAATTCGAGTAGCTGGTCCCTTGCTTCAAATTTGTAGGCGTATTCAATGGAATGAGCGTGCACTACCTTCAATGAACGGACAGGTTTGATCGTATAGGGCAAAAACTCCAATGATGAAATAGTTTTGTCATAAACAATCCGACATTTAAAAAGTCCTTCTGTCAAAAACGATTGGCATGCGAGATATTCTTTTAAATAGATAGCATTTTCTTGATCAAAGAACTTTCTGATGGTCTGATCCATCCTATGCTGGTGATAGTCTAGATGAGCGAACTGGCCATCCAACAGCTTTATCGTCTCAATAAACCGGTACATAGATTTTATCTAGTGCTTCCTGATACTCTGCTTCTCCGTTACTCTGCGTGGTGATTCCTCCTCCACTCCTGAAAAATAAATCCTTTCCTGTTTTTTCAATATATCGAATCATTACACCCGAATCCAAATTGACACCATCAAAAAAACCAACTATTCCTGTGTAATAGCCTCTACTTTCGCCCTCTACTTCTCGTATAATCTGACATGTTTTTACTTTGGGAGCCCCACTTACTGAACCAGCCGGTAAAAGTGAAAACAGGATATTGCCCAAATGTGATGAATAATCGGGGGGCAAATCTCCTTGTATCTCTGAACTTACTTGAAGCAAGTTTTTGCCGTTTGTTTTGACTTCTTCGACATAGCGAAACCGCTCCACCTTGACCGAAGAAGCAATACTACTCAAATCGTTTCGTAACAAATCAACGATCGTCACATGCTCCGCCAATTCTTTCTGATCGTTTAAAATAACTTCTTTCGCATCGGGGATCGTTGCATCAATCGTTCCCTTCATGGGGAATGAGAATATTTTTCGATTTTTTATTTGAATAAAAATCTCAGGAGAAAAAACCAGAAATTTTTCCTTGTACCAGATCTTGTACCGCGCATTGACAAGGTAGAATAGTTCGTGTAGCGTATGATTGGTATGAATCTTTGTTTTGATCGTCAGGTTCGTTACAAAAGAATCCCCTCGATTGAGATAATGCATCACTCTGGAAAATTTCGATTCGTATTGAGTATCCAAACCAGATTCGATCTCCAAATTAAAACTGGCATTTTTTCCTATTTTGCTTTTAGGGCCATTTGAAAATCCGTTGATCTCAAAAAGTAACTCATCCGAATTTATTTCGTTAATCCGCCAGGCTTTCGGCTTTTGCATTTCAAAATCAATGAAAAACAAAAAAGGGACTTTATTATGTCCCCAATCGTTTAGCATTTCCTTAAAATTCTTTAGATCCATTTTCCCTTGTTCTTGCTCAGGGTATATTCATGTATTTATGAACCTGCAACGAAATCTTCCATTTGGGATTGCGCTTAACATATTCAATAATCAAAGGCAACATTTCATTTTCTTTCGACCACTCGGGCTGCAAATACAAAAGACACGAAGAAGAAACTTTAGCTGCAAATTCTTCAGCAAAGTCAAAATCAGATTTGTGAAAAACAACTACTTTCAATTCATGGGCTTGCCCGAAAATAGAGGGATGGGGACCCTTGAATTTCTTTGGTGAGAAACAAATCCAATCCCAAGTTCCCGTTAATGGATAGACACCCGATGTCTCAATGTGTGTGTTTAGCCCTACCTGTTTTATTTCACTTGTCAAACCTTCCAAATTATGCATGGCGGGTTCGCCTCCGGTAACTACTACAACCTGGCTTCCACTTTCTTTTGCTTTCTGTGCCAGCAAAGAAACATGCATTTTCGGGTGTATATTTACGTCCCAACTTTGTTTTACATCACACCACACACAACCCACATCGCATCCTCCCAAACGAATAAAATAAGCGGCAGTACCTTGATGAAAACCTTCACCTTGAATGGTGTAGAAATCCTCCATCAGGTGCAATTCCTGATTTATGATTTGTGATTTTAGATTTGATGAATCTGGTTTCACTTTATTCAAAGTACAAATCGTAAATCACAAATCGCAAATCTAAAATGCAACTAAGGGTTCAAATTTTCGCATGCTTTCAGCGTGTTCATCAACAAGGAAGCGATGGTCATCGGTCCTACGCCTCCAGGAACTGGTGTAATAAAAGACGTTTTGGGAGCGACTTCTTTGAATTCTACATCGCCTTTTAAGCTGTACCCATTTTTATATTGTGGCCCTTCGACTCTGGTTGTACCCACATCAATAACCACTGCCCCTTCCTTCACCATATCGCCTTTGATGAGCCCTGGCTTGCCAACCGCCACTACTAATATATCTGCCTGCCTCGTCCATGCCGCCAGGTCCTCGGTGTATTTATGACAGATGGTAACTGTTGCTCTGCCTTGCTCCACCAACATCATACTCAAAGGCGCACCCACTAACCGGCTGGCGCCAACAATCACACAATTCTTTCCTTCTGTTTCAATATTGTATCTGCGCAATAACTCCATTACGCCAAATGGCGTAGCCGGCATCAACAATGGGTTTTTTGAAATGATGCTTCCGAAGTTATGATTGGTAAACCCATCCACGTCTTTATCTGATCGGATTTTCTCGGTGATTCGCTCAACTGTGATATGTGCAGGAAGTGGAAGTTGAACAATAAATCCATCGACATCTTGATCTTTGTTTACCTGATCAATGTGCTTCATCAGCTTGTCTTCAGCAATAGTATCTGCAAAGCGCATCATGGTGTAATGAAAGCCCACTTCTTTGCATGCCTTGACTTTGTGATCGACATACGTTTGACTTGCACCGTCATCGCCTACTAAGATAATGGCCAAATGTGGTATTTTCTTGCCTTGATTTTTACGCTCAACTACTTTAAGAGAAATTTCCGCCTTGATATCTGTCGAAATCTTTTTTCCATCGATCAGCGTAAACGATGTGTCAATCATAGCACTCATTTATTTTTGCTTTTATAGTGAGTCGGTGGGTCGGTGACCCACGCTGACTTATTTCTTAGAGGTATATACTTTTTTGCTTTTAATGACTTGCGACTTTCTGGTTGCCGCATCATTCGTTCCACTTTTTCAACCAATGCCTTCTGCTCTTTAATTATCTTTCGTATTCCTTTTAAATAATCCTCGTGTTTCTTTTTTTCTAGTTCCAAATCATATGAACGCTCATACTCTTCCCAAGCCTTCATTTCTTTTTCAAGTTTTTCACCTTCCTTTTTTGAGGAAGCATCGAAACGTTTCCTACTTAGTCTTAAAAAATCAAGCAATTCTTTAGTGCTTTTGAAATGTTTATTTCTATCCATATTATTTTGGATTTCGGTTCATGTAGTCATGGAAGTTGCTATTCAAACGTGACTGGAAAGCAATGTAATCATCAAATGCGATCTGCAAAGAATCAACTTTGCTATGAAGAAATTCGACTCTATTCTCCAACTTAGCCACTCTTTTAATTGTGAGCACTTCTTTGCCTTTCATCGAAGCCAACTCATCTTGCAACGCTACAACCTGAATCGTCAATTCTGCAATTTCCTCATCATAGTTTCTATCCATTTTGAGCTTATTTTAAATCACCGAATCAACAAATTTTCAAATTTAATCAATCTTCAACACCGCCATAAAAGCCTCTTGCGGAATTTCCACGTTACCTACTTGGCGCATCCGCTTCTTTCCTTTCTTTTGCTTTTCTAATAATTTTCGCTTCCGTGAAATATCGCCACCATAACATTTTGCAATCACATTTTTGCGAATGGCGCTAATGGTTTCACGCGCAATAATCTTTTGCCCGATACTGGCTTGGATTGCAATCTCAAACATTTGGCGTGGTATCAACTCTTTTAATTTTTCACATAATTTCCGGCCCCATTCATACGATTTGCCGCGATGCACGATAGCCGAAAGGGCATCTACTTTATCACCATTGAGCATCACATCCAACTTCACCATATCGCTTTCGCGGAAACCGATCAATTGGTAATCTAATGACGCATATCCTCTGGAGATAGATTTTAATTTGTCGAAGAAATCAAATACGATTTCTGACAACGGCATTTCAAACGTAAGCTCCACTCTGTCAGCAGTGAGATATACCTGATTTTTTATAATGCCTCGCTTATCCATACATAAACCGATGATGGCACCAATAAATTCTGATTTACTGATGATTTGTGCGGAGATGTACGGTTCTTCAATATAATCCATCGTTGTTGGGTCAGGCATCTCGGAAGGCGCGTTGATCTCAATCATTTTGCCATTTGTAAGCATTGCCTTAAATTGAACAGACGGCACTGTGGTGATCACCGTCATATTGAACTCGCGCTCCAGTCGTTCCTGAATGATTTCCATGTGCAACATGCCCAAGAAACCGCATCGAAACCCAAAACCAAGTGCAGCGGATGTTTCGGGTTCCCACACCAATGAAGCATCGTTCAATTGTAGTTTTTCCATAGAGCTACGCAGCTCTTCGAACTCGATCGTATCTACCGGATAGATTCCGGCAAAAACCATTGGTTTTACATCCTCGTAACCCTGCAACGCCTCTCCCGGATTCGCCACCAATGTGATGGTGTCTCCTACTTTCACTTCTTTGGCCACTTTAATTCCAGAAATAAGATAACCCACATTGCCCGCACTGATTTCCTGGCGCGGGTGTTTGTCCAATTTCAATACACCAATTTCATCCGCACCGTATTCCTTGCCGGCATTCACGAAACGAAGTTGATCGTTCTTTCGCATCGTGCCATTGAAAACTCTATAATAAACTTCAATACCTCGAAACGAATTAAACACGAGATCAAAAATCATAGCCTGCAAGGGTGCCTTTGGGTCGCCCTTAGGGGCTGGCACACGTCTGATCACTGCTGCCAGAATATCCTCAATCCCCTTTCCCTCTTTCGCACTTGCCTTCAAAACTGATTCGCGATCACATCCAATCAAATCAACAATTTGATCAGTGACCTCCTCGGGCATAGCGGCCGGCAAATCAATTTTATTTAGGATCGGAATGATCTCAAGGTTATGATCTAAAGCGAGGTATAAATTTGAAATGGTCTGTGCCTGAATTCCCTGTGCTGCATCAACAATCAATAGCGCGCCTTCACAAGCGGCAATCGACCGGGAAACTTCATAGGAAAAATCTACGTGACCCGGTGTATCTATCAGGTTGAGTGTATACTCCACGCCTTCAAACTTATAATTCATTTGAATCGCATGCGACTTGATGGTAATCCCTTTCTCCCGCTCAAGGTCCATGTTATCTAGCACTTGGGCGTGCATTTGCCGATTGGTAAGGGTACCTGTAAACTCTAAAAGCCTGTCCGCAAGGGTGCTTTTGCCATGATCGATATGTGCGATGATGCAAAAATTGCGGATATTCTCCATTCCCGTCATTCTGTCAAGATTTTTAGAAGGCAAAGGTAAGGATAAAATGATGTGTTGGGAAGGTGAAAAATGGGTTGATTTTTCTTTTTTTGCGAGATAGTCATTTTAGTAACTTACGTTCTTATGAGATACCAAGACATTAACCCAGCGTTGTTTGTTTCCAATCGAAAGCAATTAGCAAAAGCACTAAAGCCTGCTTCGTTGGCACTGTTTAACTCCAACGATTCGATGCCTACAAATGCAGACGGGCATCTTCCGTTTCGGCAAAACAATGATCTTTTCTATTTGACCGGTGTTGATCAAGAGAACAGCATTCTGGTGATCTGCCCGGACTTCCCTGACAAAAAATACAGAGAAGTCTTATTTGTGCAAGAAACCAATGAACAAATAGCCACCTGGGAAGGGCACAAATTAACAAAAGAAGAAGCACGCAAACTGACGGGTATTGAAACGGTAATGTGGTCTTCCGAATTCAGTAAACTTTTCCGACACATGATGACGATGGGAGGTGTTGAGAACGTTTACTTAAATACGAACGAACACTATCGGGCCGAAATCAAAGTTGAAACTCGTGATGCCCGATTTATTGAGTGGTGTCAAAAACATTACCCACTGCACCGCTACGAACGCATCGCTCCAATCATCAGCCGGCTAAGAAGTATCAAATCAAAAATTGAAATCGATTTGATGCAAGTGGCATGTGATATTACCGATGCCGCCTATCGGAGAGTCTTGCGATTTGTAAATCCGGGAGTAAAGGAATATGAAATAGAGGCAGAATACGCAAATGAGTTCTTACGAAATGGGTCAAGAGGCTTCGCCTACACGCCCATCATTGCTTCGGGTGCCAACTCATGCGTGTTGCACTACATTGAAAATGATAAAGTGTGCAAAGACGGAGACATTCTTTTACTAGATGTCGGTGCCGAATACGCTAACTACAACGCAGATTTAACTCGAAGCATTCCGGTAAATGGAAAATACACCAAGCGACAGAAAGATGTTTACAATGCAGTCCTTCGAGTACAAAAGGCAGCGATCAAAATGTTGCGACCAGGCGCACTTTATTTCGAGTTCCATAAAGAAATTCAACAATTGATTGAAATAGAGTTGGTCGAGCTAAAATTGATCAGTAGAACAGATATCAAAAATCAACACCCCGAAAGGCCTGCTTTTCAAAAATACTTCATGCATGGCACTTCGCACATGCTTGGTTTAGACGTACATGATGTCGGAAACATGCACGCTAAAATTCAAATAGGTCAGGTATGGACAGTTGAGCCCGGCATTTATATCAAAGAAGAAGGACTAGGTATCCGAATTGAAAACAACATTGTGATTGGCAAGGATAAGAACTTTGACTTGATGAAGAACATTCCAATTGAAACAGAAGAGATTGAAGAACTAATGAATTGATTTGTTAATTTGAAAATTCGTTGATTTGAAAATGTAAGAGCGATGTGTAAAAAATTGATTTCGATTATTTTATTAATCACCTGTGGAACGTTGGCGCTCGCCCATGAGTTCTGGCTGTTGCCAAGAAAGTACCGTTTAGCAGTCGGGGAAGAATTGAAATTCAACCTGATGGTGGGCGAAAACTTCGAAGGCGAACCATGGGATCTGAAAAAACACAAAGTAGAAAAGCTTGAGTTACATTCGGGTGCAAAAGTCACCGATATTAAGAAACAAGTAAAGCCGGAAGCGCGTGATAAAGTGACTCTTAAAATGACGGAAGAGGGGACTCAGTTAATTATCATGCAAAGCAATTATGCTTTTATTGAATTGGAGGCCGATAAATTCAATGCCTACTTAAAAGAAGACGGATTGGAAAACATCTATGAGCTCCGCGAAAAAAACAATGAACTCGCAAAACCAAGCAAGGAATTCTATGGGCGTTTTGTTAAGCTGTTGGTACAAACGGGCGACAAAGTAACAGATACGTACAAAAAAAAAATTGGCACACCGGTAGAAATCATCCCTAACAAAAATCCTTACGCAATTAAGTCGGGTGACTATCTGTCCTGTTTGATACTCGTAATTGGGAAACCGGCGATCAATCAACTGGTGAAAGTTTGGAATAAAATCGGCAACACGACTTTTTTACAAAATATGTATACCGAGAAAGATGGTACTATTACTTTCCCGCTGAACTCAAAAGGTCCCTGGATGGTGAGCACTGTCAAGATGATTCCATCTGAAAAACCCGGTGCTGATTACCAAAGTATGTGGAGTAGTTTAGTTTTTGAAATTCAATAACATCGAAATGAGCAGTCAACTAATATCGTCTGACCAAGCACCAGAGCCAGTGGGCGCTTATCCGCACGCGCGAAAAGTGGGCAACTTACTTTTTTTGTCGGGTGTTGGGCCGCGCCAAAAAGGATCCAAAGAAATCCCTGGCGTAACGTTGGATTCAACCGGAGCTATTGCAGCTTACGACATCGAGGTGCAATGCCATTCCGTATTTAAAAATGTAAAATTGATTCTAGAGGCATCCGGCTCGCGGTGGGAAGACCTCATTGACATAACGGTTTACCTCACCAATATGAAACGAGATTTTCCGATATTCAATAAAATTTATGCAAGTTATTTTCCTAACAAAGCAACACAACCTTGTCGCACCACAGTGGAAATAAATGCGCTACCCACTCCTATTGCAATTGAGCTGAAGTGTATTGCGATTGCAGGCTAAGGTTATACCGAAAAACTCTCTCCACAACCGCAAGTTCGTGAGGCATTGGGATTAATAAACTGGAATCCTTTTCCATTCAGTCCATCCGAAAAATCGAGTGTGGTGCCCAGCAGGTAGAGTAAGCTCTTTTTGTCAACTAATATTTTTATTCCCTTATCTTCAAAAACTTGGTCGGCAGGCTTGATCTCTGCATCAAAACCTAAATCGTACATAAGGCCCGAGCAACCTCCTCCCTGTACTGAAACACGGATATTTTGCTCATGACCCCTCCCCTCTTCTGTGCGAAGATTTAGAATTCTCTCTTTCGCTTTTTCCGTCACACTAATCATAGTCCTTTACAAAGTATTTGTTAAGCCACTGGATTCAACACGACACTAAAAACAGTGATGGTATTCCGATCTCGGCCATAGTATAACTTCTCTAATGCCTCTAAAATATTTCCGGCCCTAAAATAAGACGTGTGCAATTCACTATCACTCTTCGTCACCCACTGGATTGTATAGGAATTCTCTTTCTCTTTATAATTCTTTACGTAATCCAACATTTTCCGCAACGCATCCACCTTGTCTGACCCAGTCTCGCTGTGAAATAGAAAAGACTGATTGTGTCGGGGATTGATCGTGATCAAATCTAATTTTGCCTTTCCCTCCACATTGCTAAACTCAAACACGAGATCACTGGTACGCAAGCCTAAATAATCTTTGATCTGCTGTTGCACACGGGCAGATTCTACGTGTATGTCTGTTGTTGCTTCGAGTGTTATTTTTGGCATCTGATTCTACTACTTCGCTTTATTACTTTATCCAATAACTTAACTACTTTAGCCAAAAGCTTCGTAGTACTTGTAAAACTTTCGGAAACCCGTAAAAGTTTCACAATTTGAGTTCAAAATTAAGAAAACCTGATCAATCCCCTATTATGGAAAAACTAGAACATATTGGCATTGCCGTTAAGAACCTGAAAGAGTCAAACGCGCTATTCGCAAAATTGCTTGGGAAACCTCATTACAAAATTGAGGAAGTGGCTTCAGAGGGTGTTAGAACATCGTTTTTTGACGTGGGCGGAATTAAGATAGAGCTGTTGGAAGCAATTCGCGCGGATTCACCCATTGCAAAATTCATTGAAAAAAGGGGCGAAGGGCTTCATCATTTGGCATTTGGGGTTGTGGGATTGGAAGATCGGGTGAAAGAAGAAATCGAAAAGGGTTTTCGCCCACTATCCGAACCCAAAGATGGCGCTGATAACAAACGCATTGTTTTTTTACACCCAAAAACCACAAACAATGTTTTGGTTGAGTTGTGTGAAGATAAACACCCGTAAGTGACTGGACATGTTTGAGCTCCTTTCATAGCACAGCTCGCACAACCTCATACTTCAAAATTTCCGCTTCGGGCGCTCTTTTGCGCCATATTGAATCTTGTTATAGTAATCTTGTCATTCTTGTCCGACTAAACTAGTCTAAAAAGTCATATTTCCGTAGGGGAATTAGGTCTTAAAATGACGCTTCGTTTTTAGGGGTAGTTGCCTTACGCGATGAACAAAGGAGGGTCGCTGCTTTTTCGCCAAGCGGTATAC
>JADBYQ010000106.1 GCA_020402945.1 Cytophagales bacterium
TACTTTGAAAAAATAGGGGGCCAATTCACTCTCAAACTAGCATTGAACATGAAAAGAAGGGAATGGTGCAAGGGACTTTGGAACCAATCGAATTCAGTCTCCTTCCCCTTTCAATTCTCTAATGCGTAATCTGGGTTTAAAGCAGACCCTGCGACAGATCTTTTCAATAACTTGTTGAATTTATTTATTTTTTTGCTGGTCTGTTTAAGTGTTTTTTTATACTCAACGCACTCATGTTGAATTCTTTGGGTGTCTTATGAAAAGCATAACGTATTGGTATTCCTATTTTCACGAATTTGGTGTGTGATGTTTACTTTTGTGGTAGGTTCTCAAGTCATCCCCCAAGCTGTTTTAAAATTGATTTGCTTATCGGCTATAGAAACCAACCGAAAAGATTTATTATATCCATTGCTGGTAATCCAGTCTATGTCGTAAAAAATGAAGAGGTAATGGCAATTTTTTCAAATGTACTTGGTCACGCGTTATAGGTTGCTTCAAGTCTTAATTCAACTTATTATAGAACTCGGTAAAAGCAATTAGTGTGTTTTCTTTTTTTGGATTAAAATCATTGTTTTTCAGAAATTTTGAAACTTCATTTTCATATTTTCCCTTAAAAAAACTTAAAATTCTTTTCTTTTCTTTAGTAATATTTATTGTTGAACTGTCAAGCAACAAGAAATAATCATCTTCTTTAACAATTTTATCAACGCTGGAGTTTTCCACCTCTAAAGGATTGAATGTTGATTTTTTCAAAATTGCCTTTCTTTTTTTTAGTAGAACTAGCTTTTCACCCGAAATGACCTGTGCGAAACCATCGAGCGGGGTGTTGTTGATTTTCAATCCTTTACAGCTAGCAAAATAGAATTCCTCAGCTTTGTTATTTATCCACATAAAGCTAGTAACCTTGTCAAGCGAGAGTGAACGAATTCCTTCCTTTAGATTTACTTCCAGCTCATTAGAGTGTAGATTGTATCTCATTTGAAATGGCCCAAAAGGCTTTTCGATATTTCGAATTGAAATGAATCCCTCCCTAAAAGTATCATCATCAAAGTAGTAATTTCCATTAATGGTATTGGGGTATGTCGGCATAGCGTTCAACATACCACCGAAACTACTTGTGGCATTAATTCTTCCTATGGAATAAAACGTTCTTAAGTTTGCAGCATCCTGCGCAGGTATAATATTCGATGCCACCATAATAATAATTGAGGTAAAAAGGACTTTATTCATATTTTTTAATTTTTATTATCGAGGGGTCACAAGGAAAAAATTGCTTGAAATTGCACAAAATATTTCTAAATCCAGTAAATTGTGATATCGAATACAGGGAAATCGCTTTTAACATTTTAGCACCAAACTTCTGTAATCATTTTTCCTCGCAGAGTCTCCCGTTTCGGGGACTCTGCGCAAACACAGGCAGACGGGGTGCAGAGTCCCGAGGCGGAGACTCTGCGAGGAATGAAATACTAAACCACGCAACTCAGAAAATCGTCACCATTAAGGCCAAACCAAGTCCTAAAATGATCGAAATGACCAATCGCATATTCTCTCCGCACTTAAAGGGACAAGTCAGGAAAGATTGTTTAATGCTGCTAATATTCCTACGCAAAGTCCAAGCCTACAGACGCCAAGGCTTTGGATTGATAATTAATCAACTATTAGAGCATATCAAGAGAGCCTTGACCGAGAAATCGGTCAAGGCTTTTTTCTTCGCAGAGTCTCCCGTTTCGGGGACGCTGAGCAAACACAGGCGGACGGGTGCAGAGTCCCGAGGCGGAGACGCTGCGAGGAACGAAAAAGAAATTGTAGGATGTGATTAGTTTATTGCGCAAGCACGAAATCAAAAATGCTTTTACGTTTTGGCTCGGCTGTCGGTAGCCGAAGTCAATTTTATTTGCTATTTCAATAGGGAGAGATCAATTGAAAAACCGGCAATAATTTCTTTTGCCTTGAGCGCCTGATCAAACGACCGGATTTCATCAACTGTATTACTAGAACGATAGATATAAGCCCTTTGATCAATAGGGTCTATAAGCCAAGCAAGTTTGCACCCATTTTGAATCCACTCCTTCATTTTCATTTTTAACTCAGCCAAAGAATCCGATTCCGACCTCAACTCAATTACGAAATCAGGCGTTATGGAAGCTATTCTCCTTTTCTCTTTTGAGCCAAGATTCTTCCATCTTTCGTTACTAATCCAAGCAGCATCGGGCGAGCGCATTGCTTTATTGGGCAACCGAAAACCAGCAGAGGAATCAAAGGTGATACCTTTTTTCGACTTTTGATTCCATACCCAAAGCAGCGAAGCTACCGTATTATTGTAAGATGATCCGAGCAAACCAACAGGCGCCATAATCAATAATTTTCCATCAGGATCACGCTCAATTCTCAGCTCTTTATTTGCCATACAAAATTCGAACAGCCACTCGTCAGATAGTTGCTCTTCTTTAGGAATTTTGATCGATACCGAACTCGAAGACATCGGCTAAAATTAGTAAATAATAGATAAAGGGCAAAGTTGCTAAAATCGATACGTGGTGGTGCGCCTCGACCGAGCGAAATGTTTATTCTGTTTTTGGCAACCTAGAAATAGATTCCCGCATACTCAAAAACACCAATTTACCCCGCCACCTCAAATTCCACACTAGCCCTTTTCATGTAATCGTCATAATCAAAGGATGTATTGCCACCTTCTAACACGCAACCTTCTGGGATGGTTGGGTGGATTTCTTCAAAGGTTTTGGTTTTGTCGGGACGGTCGATGCCCGCAGCGCCTATAAGTTCCACAAAAATTTCTACTATGTTTTTGTGGACGATGTTTGTGTAGGCTAAAAACTGAATGTGTAGTTGAGCAGTTGTGAGTTAATTTTTCCACGTGTCGTCTCCAATTCGTTGAAAGATTCTCCTCGCAATTGATACCCTATCACTGCTTTCGTTGTCGGATGAATAATCCAGTATTCTTTGACGCCAGACTTTTCGTATAAATTTCTTTTTCTAACCATGTCGTGTTCTGAATTGCCTTCCGAGAGTATTTCAATAATCAGATCAGGCACCCCATGAACATGGCCTCTAACAATGTTAAGATTTTCTTTCGCAATGAAAAGGATATCAGGTTGCACCGCATTAGAATGCTCATCAAGATAGACATCAAAAGGCGTGGTGAATATTTCGCCCAAGTCATTTTTTTCAACAAAAAGATACATCTGCCCCACTAACCGGGTAACTGCACGTTGGTGGGAATCAATGGGAGAAGGGCTCATATAAAGGATTCCATCAATTAGTTCCGCGAGCGTACCCTCGGGGAGCATTCTGTAAACTTCCATGACGGTTTTTGGTAACCTGTTAATGGATTCATGCATACTTCAAAAATAGCGATTTACCCCACCACCTCAAAACTCTCCGCGCTCGCTCTCTTCATATAGTCTTCATAATCAAATGGTGTATCGCCACCTTCTAACAAGCAACCTTCTGGCAGGGTAGGGTAAATTTCCTCATACGTTTTTACCATGTTCATGAACACTCTGCGGTACACGTGGCTGCGGTTTATTTTATCCGGATGATCGATGCCTGCTGCACCGATCAACTCTACAAAACTCTCCACGGTGTTTTTATGATAGTTGGCAACGCGGACTTTTTTGTCTTCAACAACTAACCCTTTCATGTAGTAGGGATCTTGTGTGGCGACACCGGTGGGACACGTATTCTTGTTGCACTCCAGCGCCTGTATACAGCCTAAAGCCATCATCATCGCACGAGCGGTGTTGCAGGTATCGGCTCCCAAGGCCATCGCTCGCACCATGTGAAAACCGCTCAATATTTTTCCTGAAGCAATCAGTTTCATTTCATTGCGGATTCCAAAACCACGAAGGGCATTGTCGACAAACGCCAGCGCATCCAACAAAGGCATCCCCACAGAATTGGAGAATTCAGGTGGAGCCGCACCAGTGCCACCTTCACCGCCATCCACTGTAATGAAATCGGGATAGGTTTTTAAGTCAACCATCGCCTTACAAATTGATAAGAACTCGCTTTTGCGGCCAATACACAATTTAAAACCAACCGGTTTACCTCCAGACAGCTCTCTCAATTTTTTTATAAACAGGGTTAATTCTTTAGGAGTTGAGAAGGCACTATGGAAGGGAGGTGAAAAGACCGTTGTGCCTGCCTTCACATGGCGAATAGCCGCAATCTCAGGCGTGTTTTTAGATGCAGGTAATATTCCACCATGACCCGGCTTAGCACCCTGCGACAATTTAATTTCTACCATTTTTACATTGGGCTTTGTTGCATTTGCTTTAAAAGCCTCTCCCGAAAAATTGCCATCTTCCGTGCGGGCACCAAAGTAGCCGGTTCCAATCTGCCAAATAACATCTCCCCCTGGGTCCAAGTGATAAGGACTCAATCCCCCCTCACCTGTGTTGTGGGCAAAACCACCGATTTTTGCCCCGGCATTCAATGATAGAACGGCATTCTTACTGAGTGAGCCAAAGCTCATGGCAGACACATTTAATACACTCATGTCATAGGGCTGCGAACATTCCTTGCCACCAAAACGAATACGGGGACTGTGATCCATCTTGTGAAAATCTTTGGGAGCGATGGAGTGGGTGATCCACTCATAGCCTTCCGCATAAACGTCCAGTTGCGTACCAAACGGAATGGTATCGGTTTGTTTTTTTGCCCGTTGATAAATCACCGATCTTTCATTGCGGTTAATAGGCGCGCCATCCGTATCGCTTTCGACAAAGTACTGTTGAATTTTTGGCCTAAGATCTTCAAATACGTAACGCAACCTGCCCAACACAGGAAAATTGCGCCTGATCGACTGTTTTGTCTGGATCATGTCTACGACTCCCATATAAATTATAGGAATGATAATTACGAATGCGAGTAAGGTATCGATCCAAAAAAAGGACCAGACGATAAAAATGGCAGAAACAAGAATGCTGCTGATGATGAATAGTTTTCTCATAGAAATAAAGGGTTGGTAGTCAAATATAGAATTTTTTATGAGTGGGTGATTACTGGCTTATTAAATAACCGATTTCGGTTAGGCAACCCACGCCCCAACAGCGCCTTCTTCTTGTTGAACCTTCTTAAGAATTCGTGACTTTGGTTATATTGCATATAAACAAAAGGCCTTTATGAAGCAGCTAACCGTTTCTGTATCCGATGAAAAATATGACTTTCTGGTTGAATTATTAAACAATTTGGAGTTTATTTCTATTGACGAATCTCCAGTCATTCCAGAAGAACATAAAAATCTAGTGCGTGAGAGAAAAGCCAAGGCAACACTCGATTCTTTAAAAAACTGGGATGAGGTAAAGCATCGATTCAAAATTCAGTAATGAATGATTTCATTCAAAATCAGAATTGAAGAACGTGCTTTGAATGACATCCAACAAGGGTTTGATTATTACGAAGAGATTCAAGTAGGATTAGGGGTACAGTTCAACAATGCTGTTTTCCACGCATTTGACGTCCTTGTCAGAAACCCCTATTATCAAGTTAGATACGATAAGTTCAGATGCCTTTTAGTAAAAAGGTTTCCATATATGATCCATTATGAGGTCAATGAAACAGATCAGGTGATTGATGTTTTTGCGGTTATAAACACTAACCTTGATCCGAAAGCGAACTGGCTAGTATAAGCCTTAATAGTCGAAGGTTATTGGTTTTTGGCATGTTACGCCACTTTCATTGCCACCAGCCCTTTGCTCTTATGAAATTTCACTTCAAAGTGTTGTAGCATGAAGTGGTTCATTCTATTCTCGGCCAGATCAGAAGGTCGGTTTTCAGGCAAAAAAACAGTGAGATCCAGCACTGCTTGGACAAATAAACTTTGCCGGCAGAAAAGGAGAATTTGGTTATTGAAAAAATGTTTCCAATCTGACTTGTATTTTTCCTGATGGTCGGTGCCATCCCACAGAAATTCTAATTGATTAGCTCCCCATTTGAAACGATAAACACCTGCGAGTTTATAATAGAAGTCCTCTAGCGGTTCGAGATTCAACAACTTGTAGTTCTTGATCTTCAAACTGAAATCATCGGCCAAGCCCAAAGGATTTTGCTGTTGTTCATAGGTTTGAATAACCAAATCAAAAAGTTGAAAGAGTAGTTGATCCTTAAGCTCCAATTGGGCTTTTTCCAAGAGATAGTTCTTGTCGAGCTGAAAAAATTTTCGCAGCACTCGTTGAGGGTTTTACAAAGCTAGCGATTTTTTGGCAACCGCTATAGTATCAGGTTTTCGGTAGGCGGTGATCGGTGTCAGTGGTCGGGTTTGCAAAACGAGGAGGATTTTGCAATCATAGACCCGATCATTTTGCCGATAGAAAAACAACGGGTCAATAAATCGTCTGCCTGCTTTTTTTGTAGATAGCCACAGTCTACTGCTAACTCAATCCAATGCTGCGTTTCAAGCTGCTCACCATCGCCATCTGTTAGTTTGCTGATGAAGTGTTTCTCGTATCTTCTTTTGCCCCAAGCTTCTGCAATTTGAGCGCCTACCGATCTGGAAGACCGCCTAACCTGATCAGTTAACGAATACATCTCCTCCTTGGGAAAACTTTTCGTCACTTCGAAAATATCTTTTGACAACAATCTCGAAAATCTGTAAACCTCTAAGTCTCGAAAACTTTCGACATACTCCATCACTTTTACGTTTTTGTTAAAAACTATTTTACTTTTTACCGCCTACCGCCACCGCCACCGCTTACCGCCTACCGCTTACCCAATGCCTCGCACCGAATACCGCTTACCATTTATCTCCCCACTTCTGCATTCAACAACGGTCCATAAAAGATAGCATTCATCACCATCTTATTAGTCCCAAACCAGAATGCGCGAAAGGCAAGGTTGTCAGTAAAGCCGATCACCCGACCACGGCCTAGCGCAGCAACTCCAAGACACGAAGAATTTTTGAGCTTGGCATAATTTGGTTTCGAAATATACCCGCTCAACAGCGGAGCGTTTCCGTAAGAGAGTGGGTTAGCGTAGGCCCCAGTTGCTTTTTGCATGAAAAGGTTGTTGGGTTTGAAGAGTGCAATCTTAGAACTCGTGTAACCGTAAAGCAATGGATTCGTCAAGTCAGCATCCGCTTCGAAAATCGCTCCACTGGTTTCTTGAGCGCCTCTATTTTCCTCAATGTCGGCATAGGGCTTTGCCTTCTGCACATCTTTCGTTGCTTTTCCTGCCTGTCCGGTAGGCAGGTCGTCCTCTTTTTTGACTTCAAATTTTGCCAGGCCTGCTGTATTGAACCAATTGATCGCTGACTCAAAGCCAATGAGTAGCCCTCCGGCCTGTGTCCAGGTTTTTAGTTTTTCTTTAGTCGCATCCGACACGGTACCATAGCTTCCCTCCGGAAAAATAATCGTGTTGTATCGGCTGATATTGGTGGAGTTAAGAACAGAAACAGGAAGTAATGTTACCGGAATTTGATAACGCGTGTCGAGCAAATGCCACAATTCGCCCGCATCGGTTGGAGATACACTTCCATCGACCAGCATCGCAATCTCGGGTTTTTTCAACGTCAAAAAAGTGGGGCTGCCTAAACTCACACCACGATAGTCGAGGCCGGTACTCAATGCGAAAACATTCAGGCCATCTTGCTCAGCAATTTCTTTCATATACTGCTGTAACTGCTCAGGCGAAACTTTTTCCTGATTTTCGACATGGATCAATAACGTTCCCCGTTCAAATTTTCGCCCATCCGCGAAAAAGGGATCGGTAGCTACTTTTACTCGCACGTTTTTATTCAGTAACCTGTAGGTAGCGCGGGGCGAATAGTAGCTAAAAGGCTCAATGACATACGCATATTTTCCTGTGCCAATGATTTTTCCTTGGGGCATTTTCAGTTCGGTGATTTTTTCTCCAAGCAAAATGGGTGTTTTTAACTCTTCATAGTCTAGACCATATGCCAAGGGTAGCGTCCAACTGCTGATATCATAAAATAGACTGTCTTTAAACTGAAGCCGTTTCTCCACCATTGATTTGATAAGGCGGTACTGTGGTTGATTGAATGGAATTACATAGCTGCTTTCGGCCTCAAACGTTTTTCCATTGACGGTTTGGTTGCCGTTTACTTTATAAATATCGATTTGCTGACGTGCTGCCATTTCTACGAAATGAAAGAGTTTCATTTTGTCTTTTGAGCCAACGATGACGCCCTTTGCTACATCTTTGCCTGCTTCCGTAGAAGCATTTTTATAAAACTCGCGCTGGTATTCCAACAATTCTTCACGCATTTCATTCACTGCTTTTAGTGTACTTAGCGCAGTAGTGAACTGATTGCGAATGGTGAACGGAAAGCGCAAAATACCATTGTTGCTTTCTTGAGCGTGCCCTCGCGAACTAGCCTGTTCAAATAAAATACCAATAGCTCCCTGCACATCGGGGAAGGTGGAACCTTTGCCATAGTAAAAATCATCGTAGCCTTCTTGTGTGTAATAGAGCGAACCAATTTCGTCCAGCGCTTTGGCATGGTAAGTGCCAATTTTTTTTGTGAGCTCCAGATTTTTTTCGGGTGTAAGGGGGTGCATGCGCGAAGGCACTCCGGGTTGAAAGAAGAACGTTGCGTTGGTGCCCATTTCGTGATGGTCGGTGACAACATTTGGTTTCCATTGATGGAATTTTTTCACGCGTGCTTGTGACTCGGGGTGTTGTGCGACCAGCCAATCGCGGTTGAGGTCAAACCAATAATGGTTGAACCGACCGCCCGGCCACGCCTCATTGTGTTCGGTGTCGTTGGGGTCGGCATTGGGCACTTTGCTTTTCCGTGAGTTTACCCAGCTAGAAAAACGTTGTAATCCATCTGGGTTAAAGCTAGGGTCAAACAAGATCACTGTTTTATCTAAATACTTTTCAATCTCGGGTCCTTGAGCGGCTGCCAAATAGTAGGCTGTTACCAAAGAGGCATTGGCACCACTGGCTTCGTTGCCGTGTATGCTATGTCCCATGTAAAACACGGCCGGCATTTCTTTCAAATCAAGACTACCTGATTTTGTGGGATCAGTCAATTGCACATGTTGACTTCTTATTTGTTCTATATTTTGATGGTTTTTTGGCGAAGTGATTGTTAGGATGATAACTGGTCTGTTTTCGTGAGTTTGACCAATCACTTCCAGCGAGATACGATCAGAAGCTTTGTCCAAAGTCACCATGTAGTTGACCAGCCGGTCGTGGGTAATGTGCCATTCGCCAACCTCATGTCCAATGACAGACTGTGGTGTTGGGATAGATGTGTTGTACTGAACACTGGAAGGTAGGTAGTAGTTAAGGTTGACCTGTGACCAACCGGCCGATAGGGACGCCAATGTCAGGCAAATGACGAGCAGTTTTTTCATTTCAAGTGGAGCTTTAATTAACACAACAAGTAATCGCATTTTCTGCGTTTCCGCAACCGAATACGGGATAAACGGTATTCCAATGTTAAGCAATTGTTAAAAAAATGAGTTAATAACTTAAAACGTACATCGTACAGACTTAGCATGAAAAGAATACTTTTGCCCCCGATTAAAAAACCAAAAAAGTATATGAGAAAAAATTTACTGCTTACTTTGGCGCTTCTCCTATCGGCAACCATAGGGCTGATGGCGCAGGGGGTTACTACCGCTTCGATCAGCGGAAGGGTGACAGGAATAAAAAGTTCGGTGACTGCCGAACAACGGACTACTTCTCCTGGCGAAGTTTTGCCAGGTGCGAATGTGCTAGCGACACACACGCCTTCGGGCAGCACTTACGGAACCACTACACAAGCTGACGGTAGGTTTGTTATTCCGGGTATGCGAATCGGAGGCCCTTATGTTGTAAAGGTCTCGTTTGTAGGCTATAAGGAGACCAGTTACACGGATATCTACTTAAGTCTCGGTGCGGTAACCAATCTGGATGTTCAATTGCCAGAGGAATCAACAAATTTAGAGGCAGTTGTGGTCTCAGCTGACAAGAGCGATATCTTCAGTGCTGATAGGACTGGAGCTGGGACAAACATCACGAAACAAACAATCAACTCATTACCCACAATCAGCCGCTCGATAAATGACTTTACGAGATTGACTCCACAAGCGAGTGGACGTTCCTTTGCTGGAACAGATGCCAGATTAAACAACATTACAATTGACGGATCGATTTTCAACAACAGCTTTGGTTTAGCAGATCAACCAGGTGGTAGAACTGGTTCTACTCCGATTTCATTGGATGCTATTGAGGAAGTGCAGGTAAATATTGCCCCATTCGATGTCCGTCAGGCTGGTTTCACAGGTGCCGGAGTTAATGCAGTAACACGTAGCGGAACGAACGAATTTAGCGGTTCGGTTTTCTACAACATACGGAACGAATCATTCGTTGGAACAAAGGCAAAAGATTTGCCTGTTGTAGTAAATAGTTTTGATGTAAAGCAATATGGCTTTAGAATAGGGGGTCCGATTATTAAAGACAAATTGTTCTTTTTTGCCAATGCCGAACTTGAAAGAAGAACCGACCCAGCCACCAACTTCAGGGCAAACACAGGCACTGAGCCTGTTACCGGCAACGTGACACGTGTGTTAGCGTCTGATTTGGACGCTTTGAGTTCTTTTCTCAAGAGTACTTATGGCTACGAAACCGGTCCTTATCAAGGCTATAACAATGAGTCATTCAGTGATAAGTTTTTGATAAAGTTTGATTACAACATCAACCAAAACAACAAGTTAAGTCTACGTTACAATTATTTAGATTCAGAAACAGATGTATTGTTAAGTAATAGCGCTTCACTTGGTTTTGGCGCCAGAAGGTCAAATAACAATGCATTAAACTATAAGAATTCAAACTATAAGCAGACAGAGAAAATACAATCAGTAATTGCTGAGTTGAACTCCCGAATTAGCGGTAAGTTATCTAACCAGATTATTGCCGGATATACCTTCCAAAATGAAGATCGGGGTTCTGCGGGTAACTTGTTTCCGTTAGTGGAGATTCAGAACGGAGGCACGACCTATATAACTTTTGGTTCTGAGCCTTTTACACCTAGCAATAAGTTGAATTACAAAACTTATCAATTTCAAGACAATTTGACTTACTACGCGCGAAAACACACCTTGACCGCTGGATTCAACTTTGAGAGATTCGAATTTGAGAATGTGTTTTTCCCGGGATCACAAAGTGTTTACGTTTATAACAGTTTAGCCAACTTCTATGCTGCTACTGATGCGAATCCCGCTAATGATCCTACTCTGAGACGATTCCAATTGCGTTATTCCGGTCTTCCAGGAGGAGCCGAGCCAGTTCAGCCAACCAAGGTGAACTATATGGGATTATATCTACAAGACGAAATCCAACCAATTGAAGGATTAAAAATCACGGCTGGTATTCGTTTTGATGTTCCAAGTTTTGAGAGTACTGGAAGAAACAACACAGCCGTTGAACCACTTTCATTTAATGATGCGAGCGGAAATGCAGGCTACAAAATCAATACTTCAAAATTACCTGATGCGAACGTGTTGATTTCTCCGCGTTTTGGGTTTAACTATGATGTATTTGGAAATAGATCAACTCAGATAAGAGGTGGTACAGGTTTGTTTACCGGTCGTCCCGCGTTTGTATGGATATCCAACCAAATCGGTAATAATGGTGTGTTGACAGGATTCGAGCAATTGGATAATACTCTTACCAGACCATTTAGTCCTAACCCGGGTGCCTATATTCCTGCTACACCTACGTTGCCAAGTTCTGTGGAACTTGCTGCTACAGATCCGAGCTTTAAGTTTCCTCAAATCTGGCGATCAAATTTAGCGGTTGATCAGAAGCTTCCTTTCGGCTTGGTAGGTACGTTAGAGTACATCTATTCAAAGGATGTAAATGGAGTTACGTATTGGAATGCAAATTTACCGGGTGCTCAATCATCTTTTGTGGGGCCTGATACTAGAGCCCGTTGGACAAGCAATAGAGTAAATCCTGGGCCAGGCTTCACCGTTACAAGTGCAGAGGTTCTTTCCAATAATGATCAAGGATATTCTTCTTCACTTACGGCCATGCTTTCCAGACCTTTCAAAAATGGATTTACGGCCATGGCAGCATACAATTACGGTGAATCCAAAAATGTATTGGACGCTGGTTCAATCGCACGAGGTTCATGGACCGGAAATGCCATCGTAAACAATCCAAACAAACCAGACCTGGCTTTTTCTGGCAACGATCAAACACATAGAGTGATCGCATCTGCAAGCTACCGCAAGGAATACCTAGGATTTGCAGCTACTCAGATATCAATGGTTTGGGAGAGCAGAACGCAAGGTAGATTTAGCTACGTTTATTCTGGCGATGCCAATGGTGATGCAGCTACTGGAAACGACCTAATCTGGGTTCCTCGTGACGCAGCTACCGATTTAATCTTTGACAATACATGGGATCCGGATGGATCTGGGCCATTGACAGCAGGTTCCTATTCTGCCGCTCAGCAAGCAGCCGACTTTAATGCCTATATCTCGCAAGATGAATATCTCAGTTCAAGAAGAGGTCAATATGCTGAACGCAATGGCGCATTGCGCCCATGGCTCACTAGCGTTGACTTAAGCATTGTCCAAGAGTTTTTTGTTAAGGTAGGAGACAAAGGGAAAAGGAACACGATCCAAGTAAGAGCAGATTTCACTAATATCGGTAATCTATTGAATAGTGCTTGGGGGGTTTCGGATTTGAACGTTCAAACACAGCTTTTGAATCGTTCTGGTTTTACTGCTGCCGGGGAACCTATATACAGATTTACTCCTCTGTCAACTGCGGGAGGCACAATTACTCCTGTTTCGAGAACTTATCAAACACGTACAACGATTAATGATGTTTGGCAGGCTCAGCTTAGCCTTCGTTACATCTTTAATTAAAAACACAAATTTTCAAGTTAAAAAAGGCCACCAATTCGGTGGCCTTTTTATTTTGGCCGCTTTTGTACCATAACTTTATGACAAATAGCACTCAAATTTACCCTAACTATGTGAAAAATTATGATAACTTGTACCCTAATTTTGTGTCATGTTTTACAGAACAATCCAAGCAGAACTACAAAAATGGGCTAAAAACCCGTCAAAAAAGCCTTTGGTGATCCGTGGAGCTAGACAGGTAGGTAAGACCACTGTGGTTAATCAATTCGCTGCCGGTTTTGCTCAATATATATACCTGAATTTAGAGCAGCCCGAGGACAGCGCCCTATTTGAACGATTCACCACCTTGGCCAATCTTTTGCAGGCAATCTTTTATTTAAAAAGTAAATCGCTCGATAAAAAAAGCGCGACACTTCTCTTCATCGATGAAATACAAGAAGTGCCACAGGCCCTTAACCTGCTCCGCTATTTCTATGAGCAAGAACCAACTTTGTCGGTAATGGCCGCTGGCAGTATGTTAGAAACACTGTTTGATAAAAATGTAAGCTTCCCCGTTGGCCGTGTAGAGTACAAAGTACTGCGGCCCGTTTCTTTTCCAGAATTTTTGGCAGCCATGGGTGAAACCAATTCGTTGGAACAATTGCAAAAGATTCCGTTGGCTTCTTTTGCGCACACAAAGTTGCTTCACCTGTTTCACACATATGCGCTCATTGGTGGCATGCCCGAGGTGGTGAACCACTATGTACAGCATAGAGATTTAACGGCACTTTCATCCATTTACGATTCACTCATCACCTCTTACTTGGACGATGCTGAAAAGTATGCAGCAAACAATACTCAACTGCAAGTAGTGCGGCATGCCATACGTGCTTCGTATGCGCAAGCGGGCAAGCGCATCAAGTTCGAGGGTTTTGGTAATTCCAATTATGGTTCGCGAGAAATGGGGGAAGCATTGCGAACGCTGCAAAAAGCATTGTTGGTTTATCTCATCTATCCGCATACTGGGTATAGTTTGCCGATTATCCCTGATTTAAAAAAATCACCACGCCTGCATGTACTTGATACAGGCTTGCTCAACTACTTTGTAGGCATACAAAAAGAGATGATCGGCACAACTGATTTAAACGATGTGTACAAAGGCACAATGGTAGAACATCTCGTTGGTCAAGAATTGTTGGCTATGCAATTCAATGCATTGAGCACGTTGAATTTTTGGGTGAGGGAAAAGAAAACATCCACGGCAGAAATAGATTATCTATTTTTATTTGAAAGCAAGTTGATACCCATTGAAGTAAAGGCAGGAACAGAAGGCAAATTGAAATCGCTGCACTTATTTATGGACGAATGTCCACACAATATGGCTGTTCGCTTTTATAGTGGCGCGTTGCGGATCACTAGTTCTAAAACACTAACTGGCAAGACCTATCACTTGCTCAATCTGCCTTATTATCTTGTCTCTCAAACAGAGCGGTACTTGGAGTGGTTACAGCGGCAGTTCAAATAATCCGTTGATAAAAAAAATGTGGCTAGCGAGATATTTCTTAAAATTGTTATTTTTAACAATAAATAGAAACACATTATGCGATTTCTGGATTTTAAAGCCCATTTTGAGCAGTTCCGCATATTTTCCATCATTGACATAAAAAAGTGGGACAGCAAATTTGATTTCAGGCGACTGATAGAGTGGCAACAAAAAGGGTATATAGCTAAAGTAATCAACCGGTGGTATGTGTTTTCAAAACCCCTTAGTCAAGAAGATCTGCTCATCACCTCCAACCGAATCTATGCACCATCTTATGTATCGCTGCAATGGGCTCTTTCCTATTACCATCTTATACCAGAAGGGGTCTTTTCTATTACTGCTGTCACTTCATTAAAAACGCATCATTTTAAAACCCCCATTGGGGCATTCTCATACAAACACGTAAAGCCCAGTTTGCTATTTGGCTATCGGCTTATGGAATTTGAGGGTATGGCCTATCGCTTGGCCGAACCTGAAAAAGCGATATTGGATTATCTCTATTTAAACCCATCGGTGCGTACCCAGCAAGACATTGATAGTTTGCGGTTGAATAGAAATGAATTTGAAAATTTAATTGACACGGCAAGGTTAAACAGCTACTTAGGCATCTTTAACAGTAAATCCCTGACCAAAAGGGTAAAATTGATTACCGAAAAACTTATTCAACATGTTTAGTCTGAAAGAGATACTTCCCTTTTATCCAGGGCCACAACAGATTTTTCGCGAGTTTATTCTGCGAGAATATTTGCAGTATAAAATACTTCAGATCGTTTTTGAGATGCCAGGTCAATCCGAGAAACTCTGCTTTTTGGGCGGCACGGCATTGAGGATTATCCATGGAAACCAACGCTTTTCAGAAGATATTGATTTTGACAATACAGGGTTAACTGAAGAGGAGTTTTATGGCATCTCGGAATGCATTCAGAAGAAGTTAGAGCAAGAAGGTTACGAAATTGAAATGCGAACAGTCATGCGCAACGCTTTTCACTGTTACATTAAGTTCCCCGCTTTGCTCTTTAAGGAAGGTCTCACGGGGCATCATTCCGAGAAAATACTTATTCAATTGGACACGGAGCCTCAACATTATGATTTTACGCCTGCCAAACACATCCTCAATAAATTTGATGTGTTTACTGAAATTTCGGTTGCTCCACTCAATCTTTTATTAGCGCAAAAATTTTATGCAATTGTTAATCGGCATCGACCGAAAGGGCGCGATTTTTTTGATGTCGTTTTTTTGTTGGCAAAGGGTGCCAAGCCCGATTACGATTATCTCAACTTGAAGCTTAAGATTAAAGGAGCTACGCTACTAAAACAGCGTGTGCTGGACGTGTGCAGCAAGTTGAACATGAAAGCAATGGCGGATGACGTTGCTCCATTTTTGTTTGAAAGTACAGACAAAAGGAAGGTCGAGCTATTTGAACAATACCTGAAGCAAGTCGAACTTTAAGAGAGCAATTTCAATTTTCAACTAAGCTGAATCGGTGGCCTTTTTATTTTGCCACCGTTTGCCTACTTTCACTAATGGCAAGGCCGCGATTTATTTGTTTTTTCCTTTTTTTAGCCCTTTTGGCCCTTTCTCATTGCCGCCAAGTTGGGGAAAAGCAGGCTTTTTTACCAGAGCCTTCTGTTGAAATAGACTTGGCGGATATCAAAAAGCGTGGCTATCTCGAAGCGATTTTAGATAATAACTCTATTAGCTACTTCATTTACAAAGGCACCCCCATGGGGTACGAATATGAGATGCTTCAAAATTTTTGCAAATCCCTGAAAGTGAAACTGAAGATTCGGGTCATTTCCGGAATCGATGAGGCTATTACAAAACTCAACGAGGGCGGTGGTGATGTTCTTGCTTTTCCACTGACGATCACAAAAGAGAGAACTGGTTATCTGTCGTTCTCCTCCGCGCTCTACAGCACTCACCAAGTGTTGGTGCAAAAGAAGCCTGCTAATTGGCGCATGCAACCGACTCCGTTGGTAGAGAAGAAATTGATTCGAAACCCGATCGACCTGATTGGAAAAGAAGTGCATGTATTGAAGGGTTCTTCTTTTAGTGAACGAATGAAAAACCTCTCGCAAGAGATCGGTGGTGATATTCAATTAAAAGAAGACAGTGCCACAGCAGAAACGGAATCGCTAATTCGGCAAGTGGCTACAGGAGAAATTCAATACACCGTAACGGACCAAACCATTGCGATGGTTAACTCTTTGTACTATCCGAATTTGGATATCAATACAGTGTTGAGTTTACCTCAGCAGATTGCTTGGGGTATACGCAAAAATTCTCCCGCGCTTCAAACAGCATTGGACACATGGTTGACAAAGACCAAACAAAACGGTTTGTTTCAGACGCTCTACAACAAGTATTTTAACAATCCTCGTTTTTCGATTACGCTCGCCTCCAGCGATTACTCGTCATTGACGGGTGATAAGCTTTCTCCGTTTGATGAAAGAATAAAAGAAGGGGCCAAACAAATTGGCTGGGACTGGCGACTGATCGCTTCCATAGTTTACCAGGAGTCGAACTTTGATCCCAAAGTTGAATCATGGGCAGGTGCGATTGGGTTAATGCAGATCATGCCCGAAACAGGTGAGTTCTTGCACGTAGCAGATTTATGGGATCCCAATCAGAACATTAAAGCAGGTATACGGTTTTTGAAATTTTTAGATGACTATTGGGCAAAAACGGTTTCGGACCCCAACGAGCGATTGAAATTTGTTTTGGCTTCTTACAATGTGGGTGCATCACATGTCATTGACGCACAAAAGTTGGCGAGAAAGAACGGTAGAAACGCAAGCCTTTGGGACAATAGCGTTGAATATTTCTTACTCCAAAAGTCAAATCCAAAGTATTACCGCGACAAAGTAGTTGCGGCCGGCTATTGCCGATGTGATGGACCCGTTCGCTATGTAAAGGAAATTCTAGACCGCTACGAAGAGTATAAGATACATATTGAGGCGTAGGCTTATGGTGCAGCCCGACCAATTGAAGGGACAAAGAATTGGAACTATCACAATTGTGATATAATTTTGATATATGGCAATCATTAAACCTATTTCCGATTTGCGAAACAAGTCTACCGAAATTTCAGAGCTGGCTCATTCTTCGCAAGAGCCAATATACATTACCAAAAATGGCGAAGGTGACTTGGTGGTAATGTCTATCCAAGAGTATAGAAAAATGGAACGAAAGCTTGATTTGTTCGCAAAACTCTCGACCGCCCAAGCGCAATGGGATGAGGGCCAACGCGGACGTCCTTTTCAAGATGTAGTAAAATCACTTCGGAGCAGAATCGGTGGAAAAGAAATTTCAAGTTAATCTACTACCTCAAGCCGAGGAAGATTTGCAAGAGATAGTTGACTTTATTGCCGAAGAGCGACCAACCGTAGCCAATAAGATGTTGGACAAATTTCTCCAATCATTTTCTCAACTCGCCCTTAACCAAGAAACAGGAAGAAAGGCTAGAGATAAGCGGCTATACTTATTAGGTTACCGATATTTAGTCGTGAGTACTTACTTGGTGTTTTATAGAATTCAATTGAAACGGGTCTTCGTTTATCGAATACTTCACGGAGCGAGAAACTACACAGAAATTTTATAGACACTCGCGGCCTCAAAGCCTCACCACAATTTTTGTCTTCCCATCGTCTCCCGCTTCGGGGACGATGTATGGCAAAAAGATTTTCTATTTCTTGTTTTCGTATTGTCTACTCTTTGCATTCCGCTTTGGGGACTATGTCTAGCAAGGGGAATACTATTTTTAACCCAAATTACGCAATAGGATTTTCTAATGCGTAGCAATAGCTATTTTAGTGTTATGGAGTTTGAAATTGGCTATACAGACAAGGAAATCACCCCTTGGGGAGGGATGGTTTTCATGCGTCA
>JADBYQ010000107.1 GCA_020402945.1 Cytophagales bacterium
AGTATTTGAGAAAGAATCGGCTGTCCGACAAATTTTTTACCTTTATTCATGGCTATGTGAAGTGTGGTAACTAAACGTAACCATAAAGGGCGACCTTAAAAAGGACGCCCTTTAAAAATTTTAGTCGGACAATAGTGATAAATATTGTAAGTTTTCTTTCAGATGATTGCAGGGATCAGCTAATGGAGGTCAATTCACTCCTTGCCCAAGTAACTCCACCTACAGATAAAGAATTGCAAACTGCCTTTAGCGCAGCAAGGTCGTGTACCTTCGACAAAGTATTGTTAAGAAATTATTTTGAAATGACAGATATCAACTCATACAAAAAATTCTTTTCTAAGAAATTAGATGCATCTTATGTGAACCTTCGTTCGGCCACTTATAAAATGGCAGCAGTATTGTCTATCGAAGATATTCAAGCAATAGATCAATCAAGCAAAGATATTTCTAAATTCGTTGATGGAAGAGTATGGGTAGAAACTATTATTCAAAAGAAATTTGAAGATGTCCAATTAGGAAAAATAAACGTAACCAGAATCTTCCTTAACGATCCAATAGCGGGAGATTTTCATCTCTCTAAAAGAAACAAAAATCTCACCGCGAATTTAAAGTATGTCGACAGCCTGCTTCAACGTGTTGACAGAATAATTTCTAAGGGAATAATGGAGGTTATGATTGGAACCACCAAGGTAAATATGGACGCTGTTAGGACTCTAGTTTCAACTATAAAAAATAATATTATATTCAACCAGTCCATTATTAGAAAAGAATTGAAAGCAATCAATGAGGCAACTGATGCAGTTGATAGTATCCGCCAAGGGCGTACGCTTGTAGGCAATACTGTCTCTAGTGACTTGAAGTCAGCGGGCGGTAATGTGTTGTTTTTGGATGCAGGCATTACCAATATTTTTGCCCAAGGGCTAGACAATAGTACGATATCTATACCAAAACTTTATTGGGGCGTTAGCATCTATTTCCGACCAATTGACAAAAACACTCGTAGGAACAGATTCCCCATTAGATTCGATGACCGAAAAAAAGGATGTGATGGTAATGGCAACTATGGCCCAGATTATGGAATTGTTACAAGAAGTTCAATTTGGCAACATCTATCCCTCAATGTTGGAATCACCCTCGGTTCAATGTCGAATTCCGATTTCGGCAACCTTTATAACAACAACTCCTTGCTGGTGGGACCTGCGTATCGGTTTGCACGTGCATTTAAGGTGAGCGCAGGAGCATCCTTCCTGAATCGGGTTTCAAAAAATCCGATAATCTCTGAGAAGGAAACAATAATAGGTGGTTATGTTTCCCTCTCTGTAGATATCGACTTCATTCAAGGTCTTAAAGATGTAACTGCAATTCTATTCAAATGAAAAACTTGACAAGAGCATTCCTTGTTTTTTTGTTTGCTATCGGCTGTGATAGTAAGGATGTCAACATTGCGGATGTTTTAACTAACCTAACTCTAAGTTCTAAGACCTTTTTTGCAGACGGCCAGTCGACTATTTCGGTAACAGTTCAACTATCCAACAAAAGTAGTGCGGACAGACGGAGCGTCATTTTTAAGACAACAGGCGGCAGTTTTGCGGATGGCAGTAAAAAAGTGACGGCTAAAGCTGAGTATGAAAGTGGAAAACTAATTGCGAAAACAATATTGAGAGCACCAATTTCACCCGGCGATATTACAATATCTGCTCAGCCAGAATTTGACAGCCCAGTAATGGAGTTTGTCGTGTTTCAGACCGTAACCGCTAAGAAGTCGAAACCAGCTTCAATAAAGCTGGAAAGTTCAGCTTTTGCCATGGCGTCAAATTTTTTCAGTGAACTAAAACTCTCTTGTTTATTGAAGAATGCGAATGGCGGTTATGTCTCTAAAGGATACGTAGTTGTATTTGATGATGTGCTGGTTGCCGGGGGAAATGCCAACGGCAGATACAGGGATGTTAATACTACCTCCAATGATACCTCGAGGGTAAGTATCCGCTACGGAGCAAGCAATCTACCGATAGGAACCGCGATTAAGTTACGAGCGACAATTTTGGACAGCCTTGGCAATAGAACAAAAATGAAAGATTCGGTATTGGTAACTATAAATTTATAAACTATGGCAAGACTTAAAAAGGACCATAAGGCAGCGATAGACGCCTTTTCAAAACAGAGGGGGGTCTTGAAGACACTCTCGGATTTTCTGGCTGAGAATAACCTTGGGGATTTTGAAATTGAATCTGTAAAATTCCGGCCTAAGGAAGCACCCAAACCTGTCTGCAAAAAAAATTATCACTTAGAAGAAGTTTGCAAGAATGGCAAATGTGAATGGAAGTGCGTTCCTGATTAGCTAGAAAAAAGTTAGTTTATACTATAATGCTCAAAAGTCTTAAAATACTCCACCTAAATATCTAACAAAAACTAAAGCCGGGACAATTTTAGTGAGGTGTTGGCAGTTCAATATTTTATGCATACTAGGTGTTTACAAACTCAGCGCGACAATATTCTGGCCTTAACTTAAATAAGTTACAGGTTAGGTTACGGCAGCCAGTGGTCTTGACAGGTCCCAGAAATTATTTGAAGGGTCGTTAATAACTGATGTTACGCACGAAGCTACTGAGAGTTTGTGGAAAATAGTAACTTTAGCCATGGACAAACACATCTTGGATATTCTGACCGATTACCAGATCAGTTCGTTTGGGAAGG
>JADBYQ010000108.1 GCA_020402945.1 Cytophagales bacterium
ATCCAGCAATGCCTGCAAATGGTGGATGTGTTGCTAACTTGGGAGGTGGTTGCAATCGTGGAAAAGTAGTATCCCAAACTTCAACGATAAACTATTGGCTCCAAAGGAATGGTTTGCAAAATGTTACGCCTACAATATCCAACTTTGATATAAATACAACAGACGCAGGAAACGTAGAAAAAAGAGTTTATAATGGAGCAAAACCATTAGTTTATTATGTATTAAATAATGCAGGACATTCTGTTGCTAGCAAAACTGTTTATCTAAATTCTTCACCAGCAAATGGTGTTCAAAATAGAGATATTGAATATGCAGAAGAAGTTTGGAATTTTTTCAAAGGACTTCAATGAAAACAGCACACAACAATGTATTTGCGTCAAGCGGGGTTGACGCGTAATCCAACGTTTTCGTATCTTTAATGCGTTCGGTGTCGGGGACAGGACGCGGCTTCGAAACCGCACCACTGCGCAAACACAAACGTTATAAGCAACTGCTCGACCCAGTTCGTGCTATGACTATTGGGGCAAAATAAAGACATTGAATGACTGCCCACTTCCGTTCTTCGACATACGACTTTACATCATCCAAAGTGTTTCAGCTACCACTCAACTTTTGCGGGTGGACAGTAATTCAATATCTACAAGGTTGACTTCAGAGTGACAACAGAATTAAATCGAACAATAACATATAACGGTTTGACAGAATAACTTAAAACTTGACCTTTGACGACAAGCACTGACCAAACTATTTCGACTGACAAAACACAAGCAAAATTTAGCCATCATCGACATGACTTTTAAGGCAACGACCTATGTAACTTGACAAAATGCAAAAGGACTTTACGAACAAACAATGACCAAATAAATTTCATACAACGACATATAAAAAATAATAATAAATTTGACAAACAAAAACGGGTGACAAAATGCAAGTACAAAATTGGACGCGAAGTAAAGAAGTAGAAGCAGCAGCTTATAACAGCACATTGGCAATAGGCGGGGTTTCGTCTCCGCTTGACAGTTTTGTGGTAGCCGAAAGTTCAGTGCTCCGAACCAACTTTTGTGCTGAAAAGCCCGCCCATCGCCAATCTGCAAAACGTTGGGTGCCAATTGGGTTGGCTCCGTGGAAAGTGACGAACAAGCCGACAAAAAATTCGGTTGACAAAACAAAAATGTAAAGCGACCGTTGACTACTTGAAACATAAACCCTTTATGAAAATAATCCTAGCAACTCTGACTCTTGTTTTGGACTTCTCAATCTATCCAACGGACAAACAAAGACTGATGAACCTCCAAAAGTACCAGTTTGGACTGAAGCTGATAGAAAATATCTACTCGACAATCTAATTCGCTCGAAAGAAGAAATTTTAGCAGAAACAAAAAACTTAACTAAAGAGCAATGGAATTTTAAAGAAAGCCCTGAACGATGGAGCATCAATCAGATTGTCGAGCACCTCTGCCTTTGGGAATTAATTACAATGAATGATGTTTCTGGAGCATTAAAAATGGGACCAATGCCAGACTTTCCACAGCATCTCCCGGACAGTATTTTTATAGATCAAGATCTAAAAAGATTACAAAAGACCGTCACGACAGAGTATTCAAAACCTTTTACGTATGGTGTTCCTCTGGGAAATGAAGGCAAGAATAATATTATTTGGTACACCACCTTGACAAATGAGTCAATTGATTATCTGAAAAAGACAAATGATAATATCAGAATACATTATGTCTGTTTTGGCCCAAATATCCATCAACGATATATGATGTTCTTCCAACACTCGTTTCGACATTTGGGACAGATCCGGGAAGTAAAAAAACATCCCAAGTATCCGAAATAGTTTACAACAAGCGGACAAAGAAATTACTTCAGGCAAGACATTAAAGGAACGACCGACAATTACGGGTGAAACCCAACTGGCCACAACAATGTATTTGCGTCAAGCGGGGTTGACGCGTAATCCAACGTTTTCGTATCTTTATTGCGTTCGCTGTCGGGGACAGCACGTGGCTTCGGAAGCCCCGCTCGAACGCAAATACTCACGTTAGGCGATATATTAACTGACATACTGCAAACATTGAAACAGAACATCAAACGCTTTAACGAAATCAACGAATTTTTTGAAACCACTGGTTTTGAGAAGCGAACAGATATTGCTGATTTTTTTGTATTTCGGTTTGACGAATTACCAAAAGACAATGCTTTAAAAATGCCACCCTACCAAAAGGACTTTTATCAAGTTTCATTAATTCTTAATTCAGGAAATGCAGTTGCTAACATCAACGAACAATCAAACAAGGCACTTGAAAATACACTCTATTTCCTTTCGCCAGACCATATTTTTTCGTGGCAACGCAATATGCATACAACAGGTTTTGTGGTGTATTTTAAAACAGAATTCTTGAATTTTTTTAGTGGTAATTTTAAAAATGAGTTTTCCTTTTTTAACCTTTCGCAACAAAATTTTTTGAAGTTAGACGTTGAACAAACCGTTGAATTGGCATCTGATTTTGAAAAACTATACAAAGAATATTATACGCCTAACGCTTATCGAGTTCAGATTTTACAATCATTTTTGTTATCACTTTTATTCAAATCTAAAAGTTTACGGGAAGTAATTGGTAGTATAAATATCAATCCATCAAAGAAACAAGAATTGGTTTTTCAATTTCAAAATATGGTAACTAATTGTTACATCAAGCACAAACAAGTTGGGGAATATGCAAAGGAGTTAAACGTGTCAGCCAATACACTCAATCAAACTGCCAAAGAAGTTTTAGGAAAAACAGCAAAAGAACTGATTTCAGAAAAAATCATTCAAGAAGCCAAGAAACTATTAAAATATGCAACTGACGACATTTCAGAAATTGCCTATTATATTGGATTTGAAGAGCCTACACACTTTATACGGTTTTTCAAAAAGCAAACTTCAACGACACCAAAAGAATACCGAAACAGTCAAATGTAATTTTGGTCATTATTCTATTGTTTTTGGTTATCAACAAGGCGAAAAGTTGGCTCATCTTTGCACTATCAATTAACAATTAAAATTTAAAAACAATGGAACAAGTAATCGTATTAGGTGCCACAGGAAATATTGGCACAGCCGTTTTAAAAAACTTACAAAACAGAAATGTGGAAGTTTTCGCTGGTGTTCAATCTGAAAAAGATTTTGAAAAAGTTTCACAATTTGGGGCAATACCACTTATTGTAAACTTTACAGACCAAGAAAGTTTAAACCAAGCATTAAAAGGAAAAGACCGTGTATTTTTGGTAACACCGTTAATGCAAAACCCCGAAGCTGTAACACAAATAGTTATCAATGCAGCCAAGCAAAATGGAGTAAAACATTTGGTTAGAAGTACTGCATCAGGTGCTGACAGTAAAGGACAAATGCAAATGGCTCGTTGGGCAGGTGCAAGCGAAGATTTAATCAAAGCATCAGGTTTAAATTACACTATTGTAAGACCTTATAGTTTTTTACAAAACTTCATTAATTTTCATAGCCAAACTATCAAGCAATACAATGGTTTTTATTTGCCAACAGGTGAAGCAAAATTATCGATGCTTGACATTAATGATTTGGGCGAAGTAGTTGCATTAGCATTAACAAGTGATGAGCATTTTGGAAAAACCTACGAGTTAAGTGGAATAACTTACACCAACGAAATTTTAGCCAAAACTTTAAGTCAAGTTTTAGGTAGAAAAGTTAGCTATATTGATATTCCAGAAGAGAAAGCCAAAGAAAGTATGCTTTCTAACCATATGCCCGAGTGGATGGTTAATGCAATGATGGAACTTAACTACATTACTAAACAAGGTTGGACAGCAGGATATTCAGACGATTTTAAGAACATTACAGGAAGAGAATACACTAGTGCTGAAACATTTTTTGAAACTAACAAACTAGCATTTTTATAATGAAAGCACACCTTGTATTTGCACATCCGAATTTGCAATCTTACAACGGACAATTAAGAAATAAAGCCATCCAAACGCTTCAAGCGTTTGGATGGTCTGTTTCCGTGAGCGACTTGTATCAAATGAAATTTAAAGCATCGGCAGATGAAGACGATTTTACAGAACTTTATAATGCCGATTTTTTTGACCTGCAAACCGAACAGCAATCAGCAACACAAAAACAAACTTATTCGGCAGACATTCTAAAAGAACAAAAACTTTTAAGCGAAGCCGATTTGATTATTTTTCAATTTCCGCTTTGGTGGTATAGTATGCCAGCACTTTTGAAAGGATATATTGACCGTGTGTTTAGCTATGGTTGGGCTTATGGTGGTGCACAAGCATTAGTTGGAAAAAAAATATTGGTTAGTATGACAACAGGTGCACCCGACTTCGCTTGGACAGAAGATAAACGTGGAACTATTAAAGAAATTTTCAAACATTTATTTGTTGGGACTTTTGGATTATGTGGCTTAAATTCTGTTGAACCTTTTATTGTTTATGGAGCAAAAAGACATTCCGAAATGGACAAAAACACTAACTTTGAAAACTATAAAAAACGGCTGACAGAAATTGTAGAAAAATAAATACATCGCCTAACAGCAGTTTGGCAAAATGGCGGGTTCGGTGCTAGGTTCAACATTCGGATTTCTAATAAACATTTGTGCTAAATAGAAAGTAAGTGCTTCAAAGTCCGCCACTTCGCCAAGCTGCAAAACGTTGGTAGCAATAGGGCCCGGACAAACTTGTGTTCCAAAAAACGGACGACAATTTTTCTAACAAAGATTTCCCACGGGGACAAGTGAACGGCTTCGCAGACAACTTGGACTTTGAAAAAATTAAAACGTGGGACAGGTAAAAAAATAATACAGCCGACCCTTCGCATTTTTAAGAAGATGGTACTTCGAATTGCCCCGCGCATTTGGCACTTGCCATAGCCGCACAGACCCACCGCGACACCCAAGCTATGGCAAGAGCCAAACCACCCCGTTACCGTCCTAACAATTGGGTTTTAAGTAAGCCGATGCTACTAACAAAATAGTGCATTATTATTTTCCCTTTCTGTGCTTTGCAATTTTTGAATGCTCAACTTGGAATTCCTTCATGAGTTCAAGTCCATAATCTCGAATTGTATTAATGACTAATACTGCTCTTTCACCTCTTTTCGTAATTGAGTATTCAACCTTAGGCGGTACAACAGGATAAACTTCCCGACTAATAAATCCTTCCCCCTCCAATTCTCGTAATTGACTGGTGAGCATTTTATGGGTGATGTGAGGGATATCCTTTTTCAACTCTCCATATCGCATAATCTTATCTTTTAATCTCCAAAGAATAGGCATTTTCCATGTCCCTCCTATTCTGTCCATGGCGAACTCAACAGGGTTGTAGTAGAGTTTTTTGTTAAATAAAAATTCAGGCATACTGTATCTGGCTATTAATCAGGATACTTTCTAAAAAGTGTGTATCACTATTCGGGGTAAGTATATTGGCAAAGGTAGCACATGTGGTCATCTTTGAGACATAAAATATATTATAAATGAAAAAGATAATTCTAATCACAAGTGTAATGACTTTGGCTCTTGCCAATGTTTTTGCACAAAACTCTCAATCAAAAAACAATAACAAAATGGACAAAACAAAAGAAAGACTGAGTTACGTTCACCCACATGGTGCACCCTCAAAAGGAAAAATTTTAATGGTGGCGAGTTCACCATCAACCTCAAAGCAAACAGGATGGCCCATTGGATTTTGGGCAGCTGAATTAACTCATCCAATGAGAGTATTTCAAGAGGCAGGTTACGAAATTGAATTAGTTTCTACAGAAGGCGGTAAGCTAATGATGGACGGCTACTCTAACCCAACAGATGCAAGTGGATATTCTGCACATGACATCATTTCTTTGGGCTATATGCAAAAGCCAGAGTTCAACAAAATGTTAGAAAACACTAAGAAGTTGACCGAAGTAAAACACAACGACTACGCTGCAATTTTCTTAGTGGGCGGACAAGGACCAATGTATACGTTCAAAGGGAACTCTGACTTGCAAAAATTGTTCGTGTCGTTTCACGAGGCGGGAAAACCTGCATCAGCGGTTTGCCATTCAACAACTCTTTTGTTAGAAGCTAAAAAATCAAATGGTGAACTTTTAGTAAAAGGCAAAACATGGACTGGATTTGCTAGTGCCGAAGAAGATTTTGCCGACAACGCAGTTGGTCAAAAAATTCAACCGTATAGAATTGAAGATGAAGCAAAAAAGCTATCAGGCACAACTTTTAAAGTAGCTGCTCCATTTTCTTCTTATGCTATTCAAGACGGAAATTTGGTAACGGGTCAACAACAAAATTCAGGTGCTGCGGCTGCTGAGTTAGTCGTAGAATTACTTACAAAGTAAAAACCGAAATCAGGTGGGGCGAAGCCCCACCTGATTTTATTTAAATGAACCATGAGAAAAGGAATTTTTATAATCTTGATTGGAATTTGCACGACAGCAAAAGCACAAATTCCAGTTGAACTTTTCGGAGGACATGAACGCACTACAGTGGACGTAATGTTCTTTAAATATTTCAAAAACAAGCAGGGAGAAAATTCACGCTGGCTTTTCTTTAATAGAAACAGAGCTAGTGTAGATTATCGCATGACAAAAACAACGTATTTACCACAATTCGGTTTTACCGAGGCAATTTCATATAATCATGAAAAATTAAAAGGATTTGCACCCGTATTGGTTGGACAGGTGTTGAGTTGGGGTGTTTATCCCAAAGCAGGTATTCAATATGCACACATCAGTAAAAATATGACTGTTTTTACTTGGCTTGTGTGTGAAACCCTTGAAAAGCCAGACTTAGACTATTTCTTGTTATTTCGTTTCACTCCTAAGCTTTCAGAAAAAGTAAATCTATTTACACAAATAGAAAGTGTAAATGCTTTTCCTACAGAAAGCGCTGACAATTTCAACTTTACACAAAGAATTAGATTGGGGCTACAATTAAAAACATACCAGTTTGGTGCAGGTGCAGATTTCAACCAAACAGGCAACAATACTTTCACCAATATTTACAATGTTGGCGGTTTCATCAGACACGAATTCTGACCTATGATAATAAAAAGAATTTTCAATCCAATTAAAGTAATTCTGTATGTAAAATCTGAATTGGTATTTGCCGTTGCAATGTAAGCCCACGGTAAACTACACCTTGCGCGGTATCAACTCGTATAATTTGTTGACAGGATGTTGAGGTATAGTTTCGAGTGTGTTCTTGAGCCACTCGAAGGGATTGACGTCATTG
>JADBYQ010000109.1 GCA_020402945.1 Cytophagales bacterium
TTCTTTCAACTGAAAAGGAAAAACGCTTATCTTTAGGCTTCACTCAGTCGGGGTGAAATTGTTCTTTGAAGGAGTGCTAGGGCTTTGAGAAAAGTTATTCCAAAAGTTGCGCAGGGAAATACCGTTATGGGTATCAGGGGAAGTATGCCGAGAAGGACGATGAGACCGGTTGGAATCACTTCGAGTTACGCGAGTATGATCCCGTTATTGGAAGGTGGACAAGCAAAGACCCAGCAGGGCAGTATTATTCGCCATACATTGGTTTGGGAAATGTACCAATTAGCAACGTTGATCCTGATGGAGGCTATTCTAAAGCAGGCGCTTTTTGGCGAAACCTAGTTCGAGGTGGCAATGGAATTTATAAAAGTGGAGATGAATGGGGATACAATAAATCAGACGGTACAAGTTTCGAAGTAAATGGAAAAATGGTGAACGGTTACTCGAGCCGCTTTGAAGATCGTTTTAGAAAAAACAACACACCATCAACCGCCCAGAATATATCTTCAGTTTATGATCCTTCAAGTTTAATCTACGATGCTGTTCTAGTTACAGCCTTTAACAATAATGGAACTGTAATGAAAATGCAGAGTGGTCAAAAGCTAGTTTTTACTAACGATAAAATAATTGAGATCCTTAAAAGTACAGGAGCAGCGAAAAAAGCAATTACGATTGGAACGGTTTTAGGTAGTACTGGTACTGTTATTGGCTATGGTGGTATAACATTGACAGGTATTCAAATGTTGCAGGGAGATAAGCATCCAATAGAGGGTGGGATGGATATTACAGCAGGTATTTTTGGCATTCTTGGTGTCGGTGCACCAGGGGCAGGAACAATCGTGTCAATAATGTATTTTATGGCAACTCAAAGCAATTCTGCACATAGGATTTATCGAGACCCGAAAATTGTCCCTCAGGATAACACGTTTGTTGCGCCTTCTCCAAAAAAAATCAGTTTTAAATAATGTGAGCTAATGATCTTCTACAGATGTTTCTATTTGAGGATTTACTTGTTTTTCAAACGATTTAATGCGAGAAACTTTCAAGATTCAGCAATTGGCATGGTATCGGCCATAACCACATTAGTATTTTTTAAGATTAACAGTTTAATCTCAAGGTTTATTTTTAACGTCCCTCTCAATTACGAAGATGTTGCAATTCCATACTTTTTTGTTTTTGTGATAGTCTTTTTTATTAATAAGTTTTTTCTCCTTGAATCCAATAAAGTGGATGATGCAATGAAAATAATGAAGGCTAGTGAGAAATCATGGACGTATTGTTTTTTTATAACAATAGTCTTATTGGTTGTTTTATTTCTTCTTTAGCCCCTTGTTGTTGGTCACCCCGTTGGCGCCCCCGTTGGCGCGCGTTTGCAACGCGCTGCCGCTCCTAGCAAATTTGCATTCTACTTGCCGCCTTGTTATTCATTTCTTCGCAGAGTTACTCGTTTCGAGAACTCTGCGATAGCAACAAACCAAATTAGTATTCTCAAAGATTCCAAATTAAAGTAGAAGTGCTAAATTTAGGGGTATGAGTGTCCGCAGGGAGATACCCGAATACGATGGTATTTATTTTATAACCATCACTTGTAGCCAATGGCTTCATCTCTTTGATCTATCGAACGGATATGAAGAAGTTTATAAATGGTTCGATCATCTGAAAAGCAAAGGACACTTCATTACAGGATATGTAATCATGCCTAACCATATTCACGCGCTCATTGCATTCAGAAATACACAAGGCGTATCCATCAACTCCATGATCGGAGAGGGTAAGCGATTTATGTCGTACGGGATTGTGAGAAGGCTAAAGGAAAAAAACGACCAGGAAGTGCTTGCGAGATTGTCAGCATTGGTAAATGCAACGGACAGAAAGCGTGGCAAACGGCATGAAGTGTTTGAGCCATCATTTGATTGGAAGGAATGCAGGAGTAATAAGTTCATCGATCAAAAACTTAATTACATCCATGCAAATCCATGTCGTGGAGTATGGAATTTAGTAAAGGAAGAAAAGGAGTATATTCACAGTTCGGCAAAGTATTATGAAACTGGAGAGCAGGGAGTTTACCTAGTAACAAACTATTCAGAATTGGAGGATATCGATCTGACTAAGACATTGTAGTTTTGAGAAAGCGCAGAGTTCCCGAAGCGGGTAACTCTGCGAGGAAGTAGGAAGTAGCGGGTCGCCTGACCCGCAACGTGGAATTATAGGCGGAAGTTTGAATTGATTATAAGTTGATCAGGCGACCGCCTTTAGCAAACGCGGAAGGGCTTCAGGAAGAGATCAACAAGTTGCACCGGTTGGGATGAAAAATGGAATTAAAAACACATATGAAAATGTTAACTTTGGGAATACAAAATCGATGACCATGGACATTGCAATAAAGAAAGTAGAACTGATCGAGTGGCTTGCCAAACTACAAGACAAGAAAGTGATCAAGAAAGTTGAGAGCTTGAAAAACCAATCTGTCAAAAGTTCCTACGAAGCCAAGTTGAAGCCGATGAGCTCAAAGGCATACAAGGCCATGTTGGAGAAATCCGAGGAAGATTACAGGCTGGGCAGAGTGATCAGCCAAGCCGCCTTAGAAAAAGAGTCAGAAGGATGGTGACCATGAAAGTCATTTGGACTGAGCTTGCCAGATCCCAACTGAGGGAAGCCTGTCAATATTACAAGGAAGTGGCAAGTGCGAAGGTAGCAGCATCGATCAGGGCAAAAGCTTACGAAAAAACACGAAAGCTCTCCCGCTTCCCAGAGATGGGTCAAAAGGAAAACAACCCGTTGGTGTCCGCCATAGGCTACCGCTATTTGGTGTCGGGGAATTATAAAATCGTCTACCGTGTAGTACCCGAGGGAAAAACCGTATTGATAATGGCAGTATTCGATACCCGCCAAGACCCTGATGATCTAAAGGTGTGACCTGAGCAATCAACCCCGAGCCCAATCCCCGCGCAAACCCTGCGCGCGAAGCCTGGCACAAGGTAGAAGCGGTGTGCAGTCACTTTTTGTTTGTGGCCTCCGGACATAGTTTGAGTTATAGTTTGGCCAAGCCGATAAATTTCAAACCATTGTGACGAACACAAACTGCAGCAAGTACATCTAAATCTACCCGCAAAAAGCTACTTTTGTACTTGATATCTATTTACTCATCATGCCTCTATCAAGACTGTTATTTTTAGCCCTGCTACTCGCAGTTGGCACAAGCTCATTTTCGCAAATGATGCCCATGACCAACACCATCAACACACCACGTGGCCCGGTACAGTACACCACTTGGCGGCCTATGCCTATGATGTATTATGGTGGCCCGGTCTCACCCAGTGTGAAGTATCCGTTCACTATCGTCTTCAGTAGCGACAGTAGTGTACAGGTAAAAGCTAAAATTAATGTATCTGAGAAGAACCACTTTATCAAAGCCAAAATCAACAAACAGAAAGTGGTGATCAAACCCAAAGACACGAAAGAAATTTATCGTGTTGATGAAACAGGTTTAAAAATTGCGGGTATGCCCGCAGATAGCTGCTGGCTGTTCTTGGCTGTGAAAGGAAAAATAAATGGCTACTCATATTTGGCAGAAAAAGGAAGTAGCAGTTTGATCGCCATACAGAAAGGGGAGGGGGCCCCCATTCTACCGTTGAACAAAGACAACTTAGAAGAGATGGTGGCCGAGAACCCAGAGGCATTGAAGTTTGCGCAGAAGAAAAAACTTGAAAGGGCCATTACAACATTCAACAAATGATAAGTGTTTGTTTTTGAATGAAGCGGCCATCTTAGTGTTGTTATTGGTCTCCATCGCTGAAAATGCTCACAATCGTGTTCAGAAAAAGGGCGAAAAATCGCATGTTTTGGCTTTCAAAGTAACGGCATAAAAGGTTATTTTTACTGAAAGTGTTTCGTCCACTACCATAGCTCCCGCATTTTCGTCTAGCATCATGAGACTATTCCTTTTTTTGTTTCTTGTTAGCATCTCGATAGAGGGACATTCGCAGTCTATTTTTAGTAAGAAGAAAATTAACTCTGTTGTTGGTAAGATTGATACACTGAAGCTGCCTGATCATTCGATCGATTCCGCAAAAAGTAAAACCGACAAAGGGCTAAATTCAATAAATAGGTTCGCGGAGCAAACAACTCATTTGGCCGACACGCTAAATCCCTCGACCAAGTTGGAGGTGTACACCAAACGAATTGATTCTACGGAACAAGCGATACAAAAAAAGTTAGGCGCTGTCCAATCCAAACTTTCATCCAAATTAGATAGTTTGAAAGCTTTAAAGTTACCCACTGAAAAAGTAGAAAACGAGATGAGGGGTTTACAGGCAAGTCTGGACAGTTTGAAAAACAGCAAGCCAATAAAAGATATTCAAAAAACAGAAGCGAGATTAAATGAACTTCAGAAAAAATTTGAGGAGAAAGTGACTAGCGTGGAACAAAAGATGAGTGCGATAGTGGTAGAAGCACAACAAAAAGTCAATTCAAAAATTAATGGACTTACAACGAGCTACAACGAAACAGTAGCTGGATTAGAAGGTGCTCAAACTAAAATCAATTCTAAGTTGAGTGAATTATCCAGCGAGCAAATTCCTGGAGCTAGTAATGTCGATAAGTTGAAATTGCCCAACCTACAACCTCCACAAGTTGGAAGTCAAATTCCCGGTCTGTCAAGTGCGAGCACGCCTACCGCTCCGAGTACGCAAATTCCGGGGTTAGGAAATGCGCAAATTCCAGCGCTGGCAACAGCGCAGATACCTGGTGCTAGCTTGCCCACGCTTCCAGGATCTCAAAATGTCGGAACCCTACCAGCTCTAAATTCAGCTACGCCAAATAATGCTTCCCTGCCTTCAGTAAAAAGCCCCAACCTCTCATTGCCAAATTCCGTGCCTGGCATGGAGTCGATAGATAAGTTACAGAGTAAGCTAGGGGAGGGGAAGCAGTTGCAAGGAGATGTATCCAAGTATTCAGATGAGGTAAAAAATTTGAAGAATGGTGAATTAAAAGATACCGAAGAACTTCAGACTCTTGCAGAGTCACAAGTGGAAACGAAGGAGTTAAAAAAACTGGAAGAACAGGCTGCGGCAATCGAAAAATATAAAGAGCAGTCTGCAAAATACCGAGATCCGGAAGCGATGAAAAAGGAACTCGAAAGACAATCAAAGAACATCGCCTTTGATAAACTGGCAGATCAAAAAAAAGAAGTAGACAAAGCGATCGCAGATTTAAACAGCCAGAAAGCAAAGTTTGGAAATATCAAAAGTATTAACGATTTGCCTAAGCGTAGGTATAACCCCATGCGCGATAGGACCCTCCGCGAACGAATGCTCCCGGGAGTTAGTTTAGAGATTCAAACAAAAACTAATTTTTTGCTGGATGTTAACCCTTATTTGGGGTATCGTCTAAGTGAGCGGTGGATTATTGGTTTAGGATGGAACGAACGAGTTGCTTCGAACTTCAATAAAGGAAACTATTTCATTGATGAGTATCGCGTTTACGGCTCACGCTTCTTTGCTCAATTTAGGGTTGGGTCAAAGCTAACGCTACGCGCAGAAATAGAGCAGATGAACACATTTATTAAACCTTCTCTTTTGCAGCCCATGGATCAACCGAGGCGAGATTGGGTGTGGAGCTATTTTGTGGGAATCAAACAGGATTTCAGAATATCAAAAAAGGTGAACGGCAACGCCCAGTTGTTGTACAATGTGTATGATCCAAGAAGGGAGAGCCCTTATTCCGATCGCATTAGCCTACGATTTGGTTTTGAGTTTCCTTACAAGAAGACAAAGAGGAGTGATAACGATTAGGGTTGAAACTCGATGTTTTGAATCTACCAATTAGTTCGCATTCGCTATGAAGTGCATAGAACTTATTCAACAACTGGATAACAAATCCAACTACGAAAGGCTTGATATCATTATTAAGCAGCTCGATGATTTAGAAGTCGACTACCAAAAGCATGAATACTCAACAGGGACAAATTTGATTGTAGACCTAGGGCAGGCTAAGAAAAGAGTTGGGGTAAGCTCACATTTTGACAGAGTTCCAAACACAGCTGGAGCAAACGACAATGGTTCCGCGATAGCTGTTTGCATAGACATCATTAAGAAGTTTAAGGATTCGGGAAATCTAGATCTGGGAATCCGTGTGTTCTTTTTTGATGAAGAGGAGACTGGATTAAAAGGCTCGACTGCTTACGTTAAGGATTATGGGACAAAGGATCTCATTGGGCTTATAAATATGGAGCTGGTGGGACTGGGCGACAGGTTCGCCTTGTGGCCAGTAACCGAAAATAACAACGGGGAGCTACTAACTACTTTTGAATCGGCTTCAAGAAATAGGAAAATCATTTCAAGGCGATTTGATCAAATTGTGACCAACATTGCCGACCATGTATCGTTTCAGAAGGATGGGCTGCAAGATTCGTTCACAGTAACTTGCATTTCAGACAAAGAAATGGCCACAGCACAGCATTATTTTAATGCTTTAAAGCTTGGCCTCGACAAAGAGGCACTATTTGAAATCCTTGCATCGGCTCCGGTTTTTGAACATTACCACAGACCGACAGACACTTATGACAGATTGCGCGAAGACTCAATAGGTATGACTTCGGAGACAATCTGGGACACAATCATTTCGGTTCAAAAAACATCCAGGCAATAATATCTGCATAGGCCGTAGCCGACTACTCATAGATATCAAACTACTTTCTCAATTTTGATATCTAACTTCATTCTCGATCTTGATTTTTTATTAGCCATCTGTTTGGTAAACCGGCTCCTTTTCCTGTTTCGTAAGTGCTTAGCACAAGAAGACTTGCCAAATTTTTTATAGAATTCCATGGATATTGGCCTCGTCTATTAACTTGCCTAGCAGGCATTTCTCTTTAAATTTAAGAAAAAAGTGTTGTACAATTTACCAAATGATTAAAATCCAATACTGTTCAGATCTCCATTTAGAATTTATAGATAACGCTCTTTTCATCGAGGCGAATCCAATTATACCAACTGGAGAAATACTCATACTTGCCGGTGACATAATACCTTTCCGCTCCATTGAGAAAGCAAATCGATTCTTTGATTTTATTTCGGAAAATTTCGAGAAGACCTACTGGATACCCGGTAACCATGAATACTATGGAGGGGATATTCGCAATAAAGAATTTTCGTGTCTTGAGGCCATTAGACCAAATGTCTTTCTGGTAAATAACCAATCAGTTTTAGTTGGTGATATAAAAATTGTCTTTTCCTCCTTGTGGAGCTATATCTGGCCGGAGAACGTATTTGATGTCAGAAGAAGCGTTGCTGATTTTGGTCATATTCGGAATAATGATGACAGGTTTACACCTGCTGACTTTAATGCTTTACATTTGAATTGCCGAAGATTTATTTACTATGAATTGTTGGATAGCAGCATTCCTAAAAAAATCGTTGTTACTCACCATGTGCCTACGCTTAAAGACTATCCAGTGGAGTTTATTGATAGCCCAATTAACAATGCCTTTGCTAGTGAATTGTCGAACATCATAACAGAAACACAGCCGCAAGCCTGGATTTATGGACACCACCATCGAAACATTCCAAATTTTAAAATTGGTGAGACTAGTTTAGTGACCAATCAACTTGGCTATGTTTCTCATAGAGAAGGTATTGATTTCTCAAGAACGGCAACTATTTTGGTTTAGCCCCGTCTGTCAGAGTCTGTAAGCGACACTGGCTACTGAATTACTATTTTATTTAAAAATCAAATTCATGAGCGCTGAGATTGGGGACTGGAAAGTGTAACATACTATCCCTGAATCGCCTCATAGAAAATGGTAGTGGCAGGATGCCTTCTTCATGATATTGTTTGAAAAACCGGATCACCTGGCCGTGGGTAAAAATACAGACTGTTTGGTTTCTCAAGTTACGGAGTTTCCTAATGCAATTGATTATCCTGACCGAAAACTGCTCATACGATTCTGCGCCTGTGCCGTGCACCAAATAAGGATCGCATTTTTCCCAGTACTTCACCACCAAAGGTGCACGTTCGGCTGCAGTAGTATTTCTGCATTTAGCGGGAGATAAATAAGTAAATTCATGCTATGGCCAAGTTTCTACTTTTGTGCCTATAAATCTGTTGACTAGTGGCAGTGCTGTTTGGGATGTTCTTAGGTAGGATGTGACTATTACCAAATCAGGTTGTTGAGTGATCTTTTCCGCGAAATCAACTGCTTGTAGTCGACCGTTTTCCGTCAGAGCTATTGATGCCGGATCAGTGGTCGGAAGCCCAGCATTTGATTCACTTTCGGCATGTCTGATAAAAGCTACGGCAAGAGCCAAATCCCAACCGCACCCAACTCTCTCGTTGTTCAAGGCGATATATCTTCTATTGTTCAATTAAATAAAGCATAGCCTAGTCACATAACATTGGTTTAACATGGTGCATACCAACCTTGGTATTGTCCGATTGGGTCATTTGTGCTACTTTTATTCTAGCAAAGCCGTTGCACTCAAGAAGGGCCCATAAACTAGCATTGCAGATGAACGCCAAAAAATAACCATAATAGTTAATACAATGAGTGGACACGCTAAACGATTCCTTTTAGTTATCACCTCCATTATAGCAGGTTATATATCAATGGCACAAACTACAGATCGCGTTAAATACTACATCGCTTTCGATCAGTCAGGTAGCGTTGCAATAAACGATAAGTTCAAACATTTCAATCAACAGGAACTATTTAAACACTTCGTTGAAATTACAGACCAACAGAAGAAATCTGAAATTGAATTTAACCTCTACCCGTTCGGAGAAGATACTGTTCAAAGAAATGTATTAACAAATAGTTCCAGTAAGGTACTTTCCTACGCAGAGGTTATAGATAAGACAAAACACGTAACCTTGAATAAATTCACCCACATTGATGCAGCAGTTAATAAGATATCGCTCGATATCCAAAATGAAAAAGATAGACCATCTAGTGGGGTATTTATTTTTACAGATGGTCGCTTAGAGGATGGAGACTTTAAAAAGAGAAAGGATATTCAGACAAAAGAGCAATACATCCAGATGGTGAACGACTCGATCACTAAAATTAAGACTAATTACAACGTTCCTGTTTACATTATTTTGGTTTCACATGAAAACCGTCAACCGTATTATAACGCTATTTCTGTTTTTTGGCACAACAATAGCCTAAAAGTAAACGAACAGGACGTTGCTAATTTATATAATTTTGTGAGCGAAGCAAATCTCGAAATTTCATCCGCACTTATCACGCCTGCAGTTGAAAAAAAAGCCGAATCAAAAGTAATAAGCGAGGAGACACTCACACGAACTGCCGTTTACATTCACGACGCAGAAATTTTAATTGGTAATGACTCCCAGAACCCTAATGCGTCCAAAATTTCTTTAAAAGGGCTATCTGAGGAAGGCATCGAGAAGATATTAAATGAGATGAACGCCATTCTTCAAAAGGCTGAATTCTCTAAGAAGGATATAGACGACATCTATACTTATTTAAATAAATTAACTGAAGATAGGTCCTTTCAGGTGCTAATAGAAGCCCAATCAAAACAAAAAGCACTTGCTTCTGATTTTTCCAGAAAACCCAAGGAAAATGCTCCGTTGGCTAAGGCCGCAGAAACGGAGACATATTCACTTGAAGAAAAAGTCATTCTCGGTTTCACAGATTACGTAATCGACCGCGCTAAACAGGAGGCAGTTATTTCATTTGTAGAGTTTATTGATTGCTACGACTTCGGGGACGATGCCGTGTTGATTAAAGAAAGACTATTTTCAAATTTCTTTTCCCTGTTAAAGTACGACAATAGTATTTATGATGTAGTCATGATCAGGAACGCACTCCTTAAAGATATCCAAGAACTACCTCGAAATTTAACTTTAACAAGGCGATTTAGTTCTAATGGGATTGTAGCACTTTACGCTTTTACCACGCTTTATGAAAATATTCTCTTTTACGGTTCTGTTGAAAAATCATTCGATCAATTGTATAAAGTTCTTTTAACGGATAAAGTGGCTGCAGATATGCATAACAATCAGACCTTTGTACTTATAAAGTTTACAGCCAAGCTTATAGGTTGCCTAGAGCGCTACAACTTTGATAAGGTCTATCTGGACGATCCTGAAAAATTAACCAAACTATCAAAAATGCTTATAGCCATGGCATTGCACGATGCCATAGGTGAGCAATCTATAGATGTTTCTAATGCCGAGGAAATGATTGTTAATGTTTACAGGCAGTATCAAACAATAAAAAAGCAAATAGAGCAACTAAACAAGGATCTACAAATAAACGAAAATGGTGGCAACCTGAAAGAGTTGCGAGAGTACCAGCAGGAAATAGTTCAGGATATCATAAAAAAAAGCGCTGAACTCTTATTTGCAGGAGCAATTATTCTGGAAAGAACCATTAAAATTGATGCAGAGAATTATATCCGGGATGCGAAGCAAGGGGTAGAAATTTGGTTTGCAGTGCGTGAGCAGCGTTATTCAGATGCTGCTTTTCTGGCTGCACCCTCTATTTTAAAAATCGTTTCACAAACAGACAATGCGAAAATGTTGAACACCCTTCAAACCCTCGTTTTTGTCGCGGGTGAAGCAAGCGATGCCAAAAATCCTGATGACATACAAAAGATAATTGCGAAGCACACGTTGCCAGTTGCGAGCTACAAAGTAAAGCGGAAATACTTCTCGTCCTTCATGTTAACAGCTTATCCTGGATTTGGCGGGACTGCGTATCTTAAACGTGAATCTACAGATTATGCTCTTTCCATAACAGCGCCTGTCGGGATAGAATTTACGCTTGGTAGGTATTCTTTTATGTTCCCCTTATTCGACTTTGGCAATGTTATAGATTACAGATTCAATAATAATAAAGACAATAAAGACGTGGTTAGTTTCGAGAGAATCGTTTCACCAGGCTTCTTAGTATCATATGGCTTAAGTAATAAATTTCCGGTTTCTGTAAACGCAGGATACCAGTTTAACCCCGAGCGACTTACCATAGCACTAGCTCTCGACTTACCATTAATTGGATTCTGGAAAAATACTGAGAAGAGAAAAATACGAAATAAATCAAAATAAAACAGATACCATTTTCCACTAAACCATTAGCGACTTCGCAGACAGCTTGGACTTTCAAAAAAATTAAAACATGGGGCCAATTAAAAAAAATACAGCCGACCCCTCGCATTTTTAAAGAGATTGTGCTCCGATTGGCTCACGCATTTGGCACATGCCATAGCCGCACCACCCCATAGCGACACCAAAGCTATGGCAAGAGCCAAATCGCCACCCGCAAAGTGCCGAAAATGACCTCAAAAAGCTGTATTTTAGTCTTTTAGTTTCAACTACCTAATTTTTTGAATTGATGAGCTTAAATACACAATCACTGCAACCCGTTATTAACTTCCTCTGGACAGTTGCGGATGATGTTTTGGTAAATACCTATCAGAAAGGCAAATACAAAGATGTTATCCTGCCAATGGTGGTTATTCGAAGACTGGATTTGTTATTAGAGCCGACCAAAGAACAAGTTCTAAAAACCTTCAAAGAGTATAAAGCGAAACTCCAAAACCTTGACAGCCTGTTGACCAACAAAAAGCACGGTTCAGGTTTGGCGTTTTACAATACTTCAAAGTTTACTTTAAAAAAACTGCTTGACGACCCGAAAAACCTGAGAAGCAATTTTGAAAACTACCTAAATGGCTTTTCGGAAAATGTGCAAGACATTATTAAGCAATTCAAATTCAGAAACGAAATTGAAACATTGGACGAAGCGGATATTTTGTATTCATTGATTGAAAAATTCTGTTCTCCAAAAGTGGAATTGCATCCCGACAAGTTGCCACCATTGGCAATGGGCTATGTGTATGAAGACTTGGTAAGACGATTTAACGAAGAAAACAACGAAGAAGCAGGTGAACACTTTACGCCAAGGGAAATCATTGACTTAATGACACACCTTGTTTTCTTGCCGGTAAAAGACAAAATAAAACAAGGAACTTATTTGATTTATGACCCTTGTGTGGGTAGCGGTGGAATGCTCACCATTGCCAAAAACTTTTTACTCAATCCTGATGGTTTAGTGAAAAGCAATGCAACTGTGCATTTATACGGACAAGAAAGCACGCCTTTCATTTATGCGACTTGCAAAAGTGACATGCTGATAAAAGGCGAAGACCCCGACAAAATTGCTTATGGCAGCACTTTGAGTGCGTATGGTTTTGACAAGGATTTGAAGTTTGACTTCATGCTTACCAATCCGCCTTATGGTAAAACCTGGGCACCAGATAAAAAAGCATTAGGCGTTGGTCCCAAAGGAGCCATTGTTGACAAACGCTTTATGCTGAAAGGCAGCTACAAAGAAGAAGCAGTTACCAGCCGAGTAAATGACGGACAGTTGATGTTTGTGTTACACATGTTGAGTAAAATGAAAGATACCGAACTCGGTAGCCGTATTGCTTCCGTTCACAATGGTTCGGCTTTGTTTACAGGTGATGCAGGGCAAGGCGAAAGCGAAATCCGCAAGTACATAATTGAGAACGATTTGTTGGAAGCCATTGTAGCATTGCCCAATGATATGTTTTACAATACTGGCATACCAACTTACATTTTCCTTTTCACCAACCGCAAGGCAAAAAATCGAAAAGGCAAAGTGCAACTGATAAATGCTACTTCCGAAAAATTCTATTACAAAATGCGGAAGCCATTAGGCAAAAAGCGGGTTGAGTTTTCTGTGGAGCATATTCCTGTGATTGAAAAAATGTTTTTGAATTTTGAAGAAAACGAACACAGCAAAATATTTGACAATAAAGATTTTGGCTATGCCCAAATTACCGTAAACCGTCCTTTGAAAGATGAAAAAGGGAAGAATGTAAAAGATGCCAAAGGCAAACCAAAACCCGACCCGAAACTAAAGGACACCGAAAACATTCCGCTGAAGGAAGATATACAAGAATTCTTTGAACGTGAGGTATTGCCTTTTGCTCCTGATGCTTGGTGGGATAAGAAAGACACCAAAATTGGTTATGAAATAAACTTTGCCAAATACTTCTACAAACACCAACCGCCAAGGGCTTTGACCGATATTGCCAAAGACATTTTTGCTATTGAGCAGGAAACAGACGGTTTACTAAAAGAAATAATTGAAGCATGATAGCAACGGCAATAGAAAACACTAAAACCGCCTGGCTTGGTGAGTTCCCTACTCATTGGAAAGTGCTTCGCATTAAAAACCTGTTTCAGGAAAGGGACAGCCGTAGCGAAACAGGAAGCGAAGAACTGCTTTCGGTTTCTCATTATACTGGCGTAACGCTGAAACGTGAAAGTTTAGAAAATGAAGATGACCATATTAGCAATGCTGAAAGTTTGGTTGGTTATAAATTGGTTAAGAAAGACGATTTAGTTATCAATATCATGTTGGCATGGAATGGCAGCTTAGGTATTTCACCTTTCAACGGTATCACAAGCCCTGCTTATTGTGTGTATAGAATAAAGGGAGATAACATTCCCGATTATTTTGGCTACTTGTTCACCACCAATTTATTTAAAGCAGAATTTCGCAGAAACAGCACAGGAATTATTGACAGCCGGTTGCGTTTATACTCTGACAAGTTTTTTAGCATCTTTTCGATAGTGCCACCAAAAGACGAGCAAGACGAAATTGTGCAATACATCAAAACACAGGAAGAAAAGATTAACCTGTTTATTCAGAAGAAGAAAGAGTTTATTGAGTTGCTGAAGGAGCAAAAAAATATAGTTTCATTTAGTCTAATTCATTTAGAAGGTATAAAAAAAGGTTATCCAGAAAGGCGAATTAAGAGCTTCTCACAGATACTACGAGGAAAATTTACACATAGACCAAGAAATGATGAAAGGCTTTATGACGGTGAATTTCCCTTTATTCAAACAGGTGAAGTGTCACAAGCAGGTAAGTATATAAACAACTACCGTCAAACACTTAATGAATGGGGCTATTCAGTTAGTAAAGAATTTCCAAAAGGAACATTGTGTTTAACTATTGCTGCAAATGTTGGGGATGTAGCAATTTTAAATTTCAATGCTTGCTTTCCTGACAGCATAGTAGGCATTGTCCCAAACGAAGAAGTTGACTTAGATTTTCTTTATCATGCATTGAAATCATTAAAAGCAAAGTTTCTTTCTGAGGCAACTCTTACCACGCAATACAACTTGAATGTAGAAAGGATTGGACCTATAAAAATCCCCATCCCTGTCATTCAAATACAGAAGGAAATAGTTTTAGAATTAGAAACCGAAACAGCCACTATAGACACCGCCATAGCCAAAGCCGAGAGAGAAATTGAATTGATACGAGAATATAAAGAGGCAATGATTAGTGAGGCCGTAATGGGAATAAGAAAATAAAATTATGCAATGAAAATTACAAAGCTCGAAATACATAACTATCGAAACCTTGATGGAGTGAACATTTCCTTAGAGGAGAATTGTAACTTCATTGTTGGTGAGAATAACCTTGGCAAATCCAATTTGATATCATTGGTTAATATTCTTTTTACTTCACGAGCTTTCAAACTGGATGATTTCAAAGATGCAAGCCTACCTATTGAAGTAAATTTTCGACTCAAACTTGCACCAATTGAAATTGGTCATTTTCAAGACCTCTTTGACTTAGACGATTATTCACTAATAAACATAACGGCAAGACAAGATAATATTGACGATAATATTGTATTCTTCCATACCGAAACCACAACTTATATTCAACCTTCGGTAGTAAAGTGTTTGAATTACATTCATTACGATTCACTTCGCAACCCTGTTGCCGAAATAAATTTTGATAAAGGAAGAGGTGTTGGAAGGTTTTTAAGAAATATCATTTCACAATACTTAAAGAACAACGGCATTTCTGATGCTGACTTTTTAGACGACACCAAGGTTACTGAATTGCTTGGCTCAATCAACGAGAAAATTGTAAAGATTAAATCGTTTCAAGACTTTGGAATTAAAGCATCAACTGAAGATGATGCAGAAAATCTGCTATCTAAAATAGTTGTTTTAAAAGACGGAAAAGGCGATAGCTTTTTGAAAACGGGTTATGGTGTTCAATTTTTAATACTTGTTACACTGTCCGTTTTAGAAAAACTTCAAGCAATAAGAATGCAAAGAGGTGAAAGAGGAATTTTTGAAGATGAAACTCATGGAACAAAATCAATTTCGTTAATAATCGGATTGGATGAACCTGAAATTCATTTGCATCCTTATATGCAACGTTCTTTGATTAAGTATTTGAATTCTATTATAACCAATAATAACGCTGAATTTAAAACCCTAATTAAAGAACTGTTTGACATTGATGAATTCATCGGTCAAGTTATTGTTGTTACTCACTCTCCAAATATTTTACTGAATGATTACAAACAAATTATTCGCTTTTATTCCGCATCCGGTGTTACCAAAATAATATCAGGTAGTCAATTTACATTAGGTGAACAATTGCACAAACATTTGTATTTGCACTTTCCATTCATCAAAGAAGCTTTCTTTTCAAGATGTGCAATATTTGTAGAGGGTGATTCAGAATTTTCAAGTTTCCCGCTATTCGCAAAACAACTATCAATTGAATTTGATGATTTAGGCATTTGTGTCATTCAGGCTGGTGGAGATGCTATTCACCAACTGATTGAGTTAGCTACAAAATTTGGAATAGCATCCGTAGGTATTACAGATAAAGATGATGGAGCAAGTCCACCAACTTTGCCAAATCATTACGAAACCAATCTTCGTGACTTTGAAGCGGAATTAATCTCTCTCATAGATTCGGGTAAGGAAAACATTTTAAGGGCAATATTGTGTGCTTACGATTCACAAGGGGCAAACAGAGTTATGGAAGCCAAATCGCTCAATAAAAGGGCACATACGAAATACGGAATAGGAGCTACTCCTTTTACAGCACCACTAAAACTTGCTGATATAGCATTGACCGACACAATAAACTTAAAAGCTTTTTATATCACTTGGTTTTCGGTATGTAAATCATACCCTCTTGGTTTGCTAATAGGTAAACATCTAACAACATCTGAAATACCTGCGATTTATCAAACTGTAATAACCGAAGCTAAAAAACTTATAGCTAATGTCTAAGTCGGTTATTGATATAGTAAAAGAAAAAATTGTTGCCAGACATCAAGGCGATGAGAAACAACTTGAAGTTATTTTTTCGCCTTCAAGCAGACTACTTGTTGAAGCCCCAGCTGGTTATGGAAAAACCAATACGATGGTAAGCAAGATTGCCTACATGATTGCAACCAAACAGATTCCAAATCCTAAAAGACTTTTGGCTTTAACTTTTAGTGTTAATGCCGCTTACAAAATAAAAAAAGATGTTACTCAACAAGTTCCTTTGCTTCTTGCTGACACAGGTCTTGACGTTGCAACATTTGATAAAATACTTGTTTCAAATTATCATGGTTTTAGCCGTAGTGTTTTAAAAAAATACGGAAGCGTTTTTCATTCTAACTTGAAATCAATTGACACACTTCAATCAATTGACGACAGTGATGTAAAAAGAACACAAACAACTGTCAAAGGGCTATCTTATGAAGATGCATTTTTCCTGTCCGAATTTTGTGACGCGTTAAAAAAAGGTAATGCCACGTATCTTGAAACTAATCTTGAAAAGTATTGTGCAGTAATAATCAAACACCTTCTCCCACAAGGTTTCATTTCATACAACGCTATACTAACTCTTACTCAATTATTATTCAAAAAGCATCCAAATGTTATAGAATTCTATACAAAATACTATTCAACTTTACTTGTAGATGAATATCAGGATACTAATATTCTAAGTTTTGAAATTGTAAAAAGTCTTATTACTGCTGAAACTAAAGTAATCTTATTGGGTGATTCACTACAAAGAATTTATGGTTTCATTGGAGCCGTAGAAAATTTGCTTTCAATTTCACAACATCAATTTGGTTTAACCAAAATTGAATTGTCTAAGAATTACAGGTTCGCTTCAAATCCTGAAATGCTTCGACTTGATAATAATATCAGGAGAAATGCCGAGAACACCAGTAAACCTGAGATTAAAGAAGATGCAATAATTAAATTGAATATTACTGACACTCAATCAGACGAAGCATTACATGTTGTAAAGTTGTCACTCGCAGCATTAAAAAAATATCCAGAATCGAAGGTTGCAATTTTAGTGAAGCAAAGGGGGCAGAATGTTAGCTCCATTATAGAAACCTTTGAACACAATAAAATCCCCTATTTCTATGGGCTTTTTACAGATGAAGACACAAACTACCTTTCGTTTCATAGAAAATGTTTATATGAATTTATTGAACTCATAAGAATTAAGGAAACCATAACTAAGAAGCTGGCAAAAGAACATGTTAGTTTAATTTCAAAACATTACTCCGAATCATCTGACTCTTTGATTGAAGCATTAATTTCCCTGCTTGATATATTTTGGAATAAATTATTTTTGGACTTCTCTTTTCTCTCTAACGAGGAAAAAACCAATCTGATTAAAGACACTTTTGAGCATAATGGTTTGAAGCAGTATATAGAATTTATAAGCACGAATATTGTTATTTCAACTGTCCATGCTGCAAAGGGTTTGGAATGGGATTATGTCATTTTACCGTAACCCTTCGGTAAAGTACATCTTTTAAGGAGTTTAGGGGAGCCATAGTTTTGAGGAAAA
>JADBYQ010000011.1 GCA_020402945.1 Cytophagales bacterium
AAAAAAAAAAAAAAAATAGGTTTAGTTTTATCTCAATGTTCAAAAGTTGAGCAGGATAAAACAAAAAACTTATGAAAAAAATTATTGGTTTTTTTTCCTTTAGCTTGGTTTTGGGAATTGGTTTAATCCTTTACCCAACAACATCGAAAGCGTGTACAGTAACCTCAGATAACTCAAGCAGCGGGCACTCGGCTCTGAGAGACTGTGCTTCACATCAAGGTAGTTGTGGTCCGACAATTACTGTCCAATGTCCAGCACAGCAATAAGGGCACAAGATCGCTCAACACACGCAGGGGTTGGGCGATCTTTTTAAAACCACTCACCGCAATCTGATAGCCCAAATGACACATTATTTTCAAAGACTTAAGTCAGTAGTAACGATAGTTTTTTTCGTTGCAGTAGTGAGTTCATGTTCAGAGAAACGAAAGGTGAACAATCCCGTGGCCAACACTTCAGTTATTGATTCTATTATTACGATCCCATTAGACAAGCGAACGGATTTTTTGGCGCGCAGTTCATTTGTTTATCGTGCAGGTGGTGTAGAGTACATCGTAAGGGTAAATGAACTGACCAACCAATTGCAATTATACAATAGGGGCAAATTGGCCGCAAAGATCAGCTTCAAGGCTGATGGGCCAAATGGAATTGGCTCCATTTTGTCAGCCCACATCATATCTATGGATTCAATACTTGTGTTGCCCAAGTACCGCACCAAAATGTACTTGGCAGATTCCACAGGCCATGTGTACAAGACTTTCTCCTTGGATCCTGCTAAAATGATCAATGGATTTTATGGGTTCATTGTATCTAATTCTAAAACACCAATCCTAAAATTTGAAAATAAACTTTACGTAGAAGTCACCCAATTTTATGAGGCCTGTGATCTCAAAAACGTTAGCCCGGTAGCGGCCAAGATTGCGGAAATCGACCTGAAAAATGAGACAATCAGGAACATTGTTCAATTGCCAGAAGAGTATGCGGGCAAATTTTGGGATATGGATATTCTTGACGATGTAAGCTATGCGCTGATTCCAGAGAAGCGAATGCTATATATTTCTTTTCCTGCCTCCCCTCATATATATCAATACAATATCGATACAGGGGAGATATTGAAAAAGCGATTGGGCACGCCCAATATCAAGCTGGTAGAACCTTACACAGAGCTTGTATGTGCCGAGCAGGCATCTGATGATAGAAAGACAAACAAAATATTGGATTTATCTTATTACGGTTTTTGTGGATACTCGCAAAAACAAAGGCTTTTCTACCGATTTTATCACTTACCCGGAAACACGGATCCTATAAAGCCCGAAAATAACAACCCGCCCACCCGGCTCGCAGCCCACAGAGTAGGGGTGATCATTGCCAGCACAGAATTAGAAGTGTTGGCAGAAGTGTTGCTGCCAAATAATACGTTCAATGCTTACGATTATTTTGTTACTGATGATGGGCTTTGGTTGTCGCACCACAGTCCGTTCAATAAAAAACTAAAGGAGGATGAAATGAAATTTAGCCTAATAAAGGTCAGGCAATGAAAAATTTAGCTTCCTTAGGGCCGCTTTTATTTTCCCTGTTTTTGATTTGCGAAGGATGTAAGCCAAAAACAATGGGTGATTATTTTGCTAGCTATATGAAGGACGAATTTAATCATAACGTTTCCGGGGCCTATGTGGTAATTGATCTAAATGGATGTGGTGCGTGCAACGAATCGCTTCTGACTTCACTCCGTGTTGGATCTGTTGACAGAGATTCTGTGAAACTTGTGCTATCTGGAACGCCTAAGCAAGTTTCCTATTATGCGGAAGAACTGAAGAGCTATACCATTTTTGCAGACTCAAGCCGAAAAATATACACGGCTATGAGTAATGCGGAGTCATTTAAGCTCCCTATTAAAATCAAGTACTAGTATTTTTTCTACAACTATTTTTTGAATGCCAGAGGTGGCAAGAACAGGAATGTTGTAATCAAAGAAACCGTAAGCCCACTAATCGTGCCAACAGCCAAAGCAAACCAAAACACTTCATTTTGCCCCCCAATCAAAAAAGGAACAAGCCCTAAGCAGGTTGATAAAAGCGTAAGGGTAATCGGTTTTATTTTTGCAGCCACTACTTTAACAAACGCACGATTTGTTTTTCGTTTCAACTGATTGAAATCATTTAAGATGAATACAACCGAGTTCACTACCAGGCCACCCAGCAAGATAAAAGCGGCATACCCACCTTGGTCAAAATAAAAATCAAAAACAGCAAAGCTGAGGAACAACCCTATAAATGAAATAGGGATAGCGAGAACGATATAGAGCGGCTGTTTAAAGCTCTCAAACAAAATAGTGCCGATGATGTAGATGCCAAGGATGAGCAAAAGCAGTAGCCCATATTGTCGCTTTGCTTTCGCCCATGAAAAAGGCCAACTTATTTTTTCGGCCTTGTAGCCTGCAGGCAGTAATGGTTTTTGGCGCGCGAGCACCTCATCTAAGTATTTGTTTCCAAATAGGGAACTACCGTAGTAGTCAAACCCTACCATGCGTATGTATTGCCTGTCTTCTTTGTGTATGGCGTTGGTAGTCCGCTCTTTGTTCAAGGTAGCCGTGCTGGCAAGGCGGTAGTAGGTGCTATCGGCACGGAGGTAATCTTCCATGATGGCAAACGTAGAGAACGAATCCCCATCGCTTGCGCGCAGGTATACGGGCATTTCTTTTTGTTGCAAAGCCAATTGAAATGAGGGTGCACGCGAGTTCGCTTTTTCCTTGAGCGAAGCGGCCACCGAGGCGGTGGAGATAGGTAACCCATTCTGTTGCACTGAACTGATGTGAAGTACCAATTGCTCCGCAGATTTTTCATTCCAATTCAAACGCTCATTGGTATTTACTTTTTGGATGCGCTTGTGTTTTAAAAGTTCATCGGCCAATTGTTGCGCTTGCCGCTCCAGCTCGGCATAGTTGTATCCTTTCAGTTGCACTTTAAAATTAGGGAGCGATTCGCCCATGCTGTTGCTAAAGCCTTGGCCTACTCCGTAAATATTCCATTCCACTCCGCCCCAATCGAGCGAACGGGCAATGAGTCTACTCTTCAGTTGATATGGCAGTGCTCCTTTTTCTTGTTCTTCTTCAAATAGAATTATGATCGATCCGTGCTGCCCTGTGTAGACTGCCGAAACAAATTTATCAATACCAGTTACAGTTTGTAAATAATTCTCCATGCCCATGATCACGCGGTTCATATCCGCCAGTGTGTTTCCATAGGGTAGCGTGGCATTCACGTAAAGCCTTGTCTTTTCCGGATCGCGGTAGCCCGAGCGCTCATACACATTTCGCACAAATAATCGCAATGCGCCTCCGAGGAATTTGTCGGAATATGGCCTTACTTTATCTTGGTATAAATCGCTGCCAATGGTTCGGTTGTACCATTCCTGCCCTTCCCATTTTGCTGGCAGCATAAATAAGGGAATGCCAAAGGATAGAATGAGGAGCATCGCGATTGTTTTTTTAAATCGTGCAGCAAAAGAGATTGACCTAAAGTAGTAACTAAAAATCAATACTTGTTTCCGAAGTGATCCGATGGAGTATTTTTTTCTTACCGATGCGGCCTTCCCAAACAACAAATGGTAAGCGACAGGCACAAAAAATGTGGCCACAAAAATGGAACATCCAAGCGCAAGTGCCACGATAAGACTAAACTCTGTCAGGTTTTGCCGATCTTCTTCGGGCAGTAATAAAACCAATAGCAGGGCCATCACCGTGGTAAGTGTGGCACCCAGTATGGCTTTGAATACAGCTCGGTTATTCTTACGGTCTAACTGATCGAGCATCACAATGGCGTTGTCCACCATCATACCAAAAGAAATGGTAATGCCAGCAATCGTGTAAAGGTGAATAGAGATGCCGAGGAGATATGCGGATAGTGCGGTGAGGCAAAGGGTAGTTAAAATACCTGTTGATAAAATAACAAGGTGCTGCCATTTTCGATAAGCAACTAAAATAAAACCGAGAAGTATAGTGAGAGCCAGCCCCGAGCGAAGATAGTTTTTGTTCATTTCCTTTTGCAGGAATTCGGTATCGTCATAGTCTAGCTGTAGTTCAAAATCGTTGGGTAGGTGTTGTTTTAGTTCCTCAATTTTATCTTTTGTTTGTGAGGCAGTAGCTATCCTGTTTATTTCATTGTCAGCATAAATACCAAGTGTGACTGAATTGAGGCCATTGATGCGGAAGTATTGGCTGGGAGTTGTTTCTTCCACGTAAATCTTGGCTAGGTAGCTTAACTTCACATACTCATTGCCAGTTGGTATTTGCACTTCACCCAGTTGCTTTAAGTCGTAGAATTTATTCTCAACCTTCAGTGCTAGTTTTTGCCCTGTGGCCAATGTGATTTGGCCAGGAAAGGAAGACGCAAACGTTTCGGAAATTTGTCGCGAGATAATTTCGGGGCTTACTCCAAACTGCCTAAGCTTATTCAGGTCGTAATCAATGGAAATTTGAAGATCTTCAGCACCGGTTACTTGCACCTCTTTGATGCCCTTCAACTGAGCCAGTTCACTGACAAACAGATCATTGGTAGTTTTCTTTATCTGATATGGAGCTACCTTAGCATTGATTCTATAGAGCAAAAGGACCTTTTTGCCTTCTGCTTGCCGAGCTCGCTGCTCTAGCTGCGGGTAACTGATTTTGGGGTTTAGTTTAGGATAAATCTGCCTTACCAAGGAAGTAATTTCAAATTTTTTAAAATCTATATCCGCTTGTTTATCAAAAGTGATTTCTATGATGCCTTGGTTGTATCCTGAAACTGAATATATCTTTTTGATATTTGTAATTTGAGACAGTACATTTTCCAATGGAGCGGTTGCTTCCTGCTCAACCGTTTCGGGTGAGGCATCGGGCAGCGTGAATGAAATGGTCAGCGTGGGAAGGCTATAGTTGGGTTGCAGATCGATGGAAAACCGCGAAACTACCGCCAATCCGATCAGGGATAAAAAGACAAAAATGACAACTGTTTTATAGGGAGTCAATTGGCTGAAACTTTATACCCCAATATAATTAAAAGGTGTAATCTTCTTCAGCTCTTCCTTTAAATCGTCTTTTACATTTAGTGTGTCGATAAAATTGCTTAATGTATGTTGTGCAATCTTCTCATTCTTCCTCGTAAGTGCTTTCAACGCTTCATATGGATTTGGATAACCTTCTCTTCTTAAAATAGTTTGGATGGCCTCGGCCACCACTGCCCAATTCTCATCCAGGTCTTTATCAATAGCGGATTGGTTCAATTCTAATTTATTGATTCCTTTTTCTAAGGATTTCAACGCAATAAATGTATGTGCAAGTGGAACTCCTATGTTTCGTAATACCGTTGAGTCAGTCAAATCTCGTTGCAATCGCGAGATAGGTAGTTTTCCTGAAAGATGTTCAAACAGAGCATTTGCAATGCCCAAATTTCCCTCTGCATTTTCAAAATCAATCGGATTTACCTTGTGCGGCATAGCCGATGATCCCACTTCACCTTCTTTAATTTTTTGTTTGAAGTAGTTCATGGCTACATATTGCCATACATCTCGGCTGTAGTCAATCAGAATGGTATTGATTCTTTTTAAGTTATCAAACAGGGCGGCCATGTTATCATAGTGCTCTATTTGTGTGGTAGGGTGGCTGCGCTGAAGTCCCAACTTTTGGTGGGTGAAGTTATTGGCAAAACCAATCCAGTCAACTTGTGGGAACGTAATATGGTGTGCATTAAAATTGCCCGTTGCTCCTCCCAGTTTAGCAGAGTGTGGAATAGTATGCAGCAGCACTTGCTGCTTTCTGATTCGCTCAATAAATACGTGAATTTCTTTTCCCAGTCGGGTAGGGGAGGCGGGCTGCCCGTGTGTACGTGCCAGCATGGCGACATCCTTCCATTGTCCCGCCTGTTGCTCTAGCTGTGACACAACTTGATTCAATTGTGGGAAAAATTCTCTATCCAGAAATTCTTTTAATAGCAGCGGTGTGGCTGTATTGTTAATGTCTTGAGAGGTTAGCCCGAAGTGAATAAACTCTTTGTAAGCTGCGAGTCCCAAACGATCAAATTCATTTTTGAGAAAATATTCAACTGCTTTTACATCGTGGTTAGTCGTTTTTTCTATATCTTTTATTTGTTGAGCTTGTTCCTCAGAAAAATTCTGATAAATAGAGCGCAGCGCGATTGCTTTAGCGGACGGAAAAGAGGCGAGTTGAGGAAGTGGAATCTCGCTCAGCGCTATAAAGTATTCGACTTCTACGAGCACCCGATACCGAATCAATCCAAACTCAGAAAAATAAGGTCGTAGTGATTCAGTTGCCTGTGCGTAGCGGCCATCAATAGGCGAGACAGAAAAAAGAGAAGATTGCGACACGTTTTTAATTTAGACAGTAAAAATACGCAAAGGATTTAAGATTGCGATGTGAGAGTTTCTCGTAAAATAGTCTCTCTTCTGGCCAGGAAAATCGTCCATGATTTTGCGTGCATCCTCCATTTTAAACGGTTGATCCACCCAGAACATTTATGCCGTCAACAACGGCAAACGAAAGCCAAAAATTGGGTGCGTTTAAACGCGCTCAATCCTGACCGTGCTTTGGGTAGAGCAAAAGAATCGTTTACTGCAATCAACGGTAAGCTAGTTTGTGATCGCCTCACAGCTGTATGGCTTAGATCAATTTTGCGCTGCTCACTTGAAAGTTACTAGTCGACACCAATTCAGTACCTCATTTCTACGCTTCGGTTACATTCTAACCACACGGCTGTCTAAAGCTTTTCACTTTTGAGCAACAAAAGAGAAAAATTTATGAAACAGTCCGTCAAAATCATTATTGCAGTTGTTGTTATCGGTTTAGCAGCAGGTGTTTTAGCCTGGCAGTTAAGGAATAGTCAAAACACTAAGCTTCGTGAGGCACAGGAGGCACAGGCACCCATACCTACTACGGTAGAGTCACTTCAACTACTTCCTCAAACAATATCGAGTGGGTTTTCAGTTCAGGGTATCACCCAGCCCTTTCAAGAAGTGGTGGTAGCCAGCGAGGCCACTGGCAAGATTTCTCATTTGTTTGTAAAGCAAGGTGATGTGGTGAAGGCAGGTACCATACTTTGTAAGGTAGACGCCACGCTGAAAGAAATTGAATTGAAGTCGGCCAATGTGCAACACGATAAAGCAAAGAATGATTACGAAAAATATTTACGGTTACAAGCAGCCAATAATACATCAACGGCCGAAGTGGAGAATGCCCATTTGCAAATGATGCAGTGGGGATATAATATAAAATCACTTGAGCAACAAATCAAAGAAAGTTCAGTTCATGCACCCTTCACGGGAATGATTGTTGAAAAACTGGCGGACGTTGGTGGTTATCTCCAAGTTGGCACACCCGTAGTTAACCTCATCAATATTGAAAAGTTAAAGGCGCTGCTATGGTTGGATGAAAAAGCGATTGCTTCGATTAAGATTGGCAATCAAGTGAGAATACGACTTGATGCCATGCGCGATGTTTTGATTTCAGGGAAAGTAATTTTTGTGAACCCCAAAGCCAATGAGTCGGGAAAGTTTCAAGTGCAGGTTGAGTTTAACAACACCATGAACGCCAAGGCAGGAATGACGCTACGCGCTTTCTTTCAAGAAGGGAATACAACTGACGTCTTATTGATTCCTAAAAGCGCGCTGGTATTGAATAGTGTAACTCCTGCCGTTTATGTGTTGGAAGGAAACAAGGCACGCCTTCAATCGGTAACCCTGGGTAATTCTCGCGAAAATCAAGTGGAAGTAACGCAAGGTATTGCAGCAAACACGACAATAGTAGCTAGAGGTGTTGAGAATGTGATGGAGGGAATGATTTTAACAATTGCCAACACAACCAATTCAAATAAATAATCCCGTTTATGTCAATAGTAGAGATATCAATTAAGCGCCCACTTATTGTAGTAGTCATCTTCATCATCTTAGGGTTGGGTGGAATATTCGCCTACCAAAAATTGAACTACGAACTGTTGCCAAAGTTTAACATCGCTTATGTCAGCATCGGCACATTGTACCCTGGGGCATCTCCGGCAGATATTGAGCAGTCTATTACCAAACCGCTAGAGGAAGCGGTTGCCAGTGTAGAAAAGGTGAAGCGAATCACCAGCAGTAGCAACCCTGATTTTTCACTGATCAACATAGAGTTTATTTATGGAGCTGAAGTTGAGCAGTCATTTCAAGAGGTGCAACGCAAAGTGAACGAAGTTGTGGATAGGCTTCCCTCGCAAGCAAAGAAGCCGGTGGTGAGTAAATTCAATATCAACGAAGTTCCCGTGATCAAGGCAGCCGCTTCGGCAGAGATGGGAAACGATGAGTTGTCCGCATTGCTAAAGAACCAAATCAAACCACAACTGGCTCGGTTGAAAGGAATGGGCAAAATTGATTTTATCGGATTGGAAGAGAAGGAATACATCGTGCAGATTAGTCCCGAAAAAATAAAGCATTATCGGATTTCTGTATCTCAGATTGTTGAATCATTAGAACAAGCAGAAATCAACGTGCCTGCCGGCAATGTCACCTCCAACGGCTATCAGCAAGGAATTCGCGTCACGGGCAAAGTCATTAACATCGAAGAATTGAAAAATACACTTATCGCTACTGGCGAAAAAAGTGATATCCGGTTGGCAGATGTAGCAGAAATTATACGCTATGCCAAGAAAAAAGAAACGACAAGTCGTCTGGATGGGAAAAGCATTGTAGGCCTCATTTTATTTAAGCAAAACAATGCCAATGCGGTAGAGATGAGCGCACAAATTCAAGATAAGTTAAAAGAATTGGAGCGAACCTATGCCGATAAGAAGCTGACGTTTGCCATTGCACAAGACGGTTCGGTATTTACTACTGCCTCCGCTACGGCCGTGAAGGTTGATTTGCTATTGGCCATTGGTTTGGTGGCGCTGGTGATGTTAGTTTTTCTTCACAGCATGCGGAGTTCGATGATTGTACTTATTTCGTTGCCCGCCTCATTGTTAAGTACAATCATCTTCATGTATTTTTTGGGTTACACCTTAAACCTGATGACGTTGTTAGCAATGAGTTTGGTGGTGGGCATATTGGTAGATGATTCGATTGTAGTGTTGGAAAATATCTATCGCCACTTAGAAATGGGTAAAGATAAAATCAAAGCCACTATTGATGGACGCGAAGAAATTGGGTTTACCGCTTTTGCGATTACACTAGTCGATGTTGTTGTCTTTCTTCCGCTGGCGTTGACAGGCGGATTGGTGGGTGATATTGTACGTGAGTTTGCCATGGTAATTGTAATCAGCACCTTATTTAGTTTGATTGTGTGCTTTACCATCACTCCCATGTTGGCCAGCCGCTTTGGTCAGCTTGAGCATTTATCGGCTGCTACTTGGGCGGGACGATTTGGATTGTGGTTCGAAAAGCATTTTAAAGCATTGGAAGAAGGATACGGCAGACTATTGCAATGGTCTATTCAAAATAAAATGAAAGTAATTGCACTGGCGTTTGGCTTGTTTGTGGCCTCGCTACTATTGCCTATACTGGGTTATGTTGGCAGTGAGTTTGCGCCACGCATCGACCGTGGTGAAATGGCCGTGACCGTTCAATTGCCTACTGGAACTACCTTGTTGGAAACGGAATCGTTTAGCAAAAAAATAGAGACCAATTTAACGAAGCAGTTTCCTGAAATTACACGCATCATGGTGAACCATGGAGTGGCTGCCGAAGCATGGGGAGCACCCGAAGAACGAAACTTTGAGTTCAGCCTCAACTTCCAAAGCAAAGAGCAGCGTACCAAGTCGATTCAACAATTGGGTAGGGAAATCCAACGAAGTATTTTATCATCTCCCGGCACAAAAGTGAAAATAGCTATGATTGGTTTATTCGGCACGGCCGATGAGGCACCGGTTCAATTGTTGGTAAGCGGAACAGACCGCGAGAAAGTGAGTGAGATTTCCAAGGAGTTGGCTTCTGCTATGCGTTCCATTCAAGGCACCTATGACATCCGCATCAGCGGTACCGCACGAAAATACGATGTGCAAATAATTCCCGACAAGGATAAAATGGCGCGGTTTGGCGTAAACGCTACCGACCTCGGTACCGCTGTTCGCATTGCTATGGTAGGTTATGACGAATTGAAGATTGAAGAGAAGGCCGAGAGTGTTCCCATTCGCATTACGCTGAATCCTGCTGCAAAACAAGACATCAATACGTTAACACAATTAGAAGTGTACAGTTCAACTGGTCAACTTGTTGAATTGGGGCAAGTTGCAAGGATTGAACAATTAAGCACACCGGCTATGCTAGAGCGCACCAACAAGAATGGATCGGTAACGATTTTTTGTGGTGTGGCCGGTAGGCCTGTTGGCGATGTAGGTGAGGACATAAAAACCGCCATTGCACAACTCAAAGATGTGCAGGGCGTATCGTTAGATTTTCAAGGCGACTTAGCCAATCAAGATGACAGCTTCGGCCCGCTCGGGCTTGCCTTTGGTGCTGGCATTTTGCTCATGTATTTTATCATGGTGGCCTTGTATAGTTCATGGATCGATCCCTTTGTCGTTCTGTTCTCTATTCCACTCGCGGTGATTGGCGCATTGCTTGCTTTGGGCCTTACGGGCGAGAGCATCAACATCTTTTCCATTTTCGGAATGATCATGATGACGGGGCTGGTGGCCAAGAACGGCATTTTATTGGTCGATCGCATCAACCAAAATTTAGCATCAGGGGAATCACTGGCGAACGCCATTGAGGAAAGTGGCAAGACGAGACTGCGACCGATCATGATGACCACCATCGCCATGGTGTTGGGTATGTTGCCGATTGCCATCGCGAAGGGCAACGGAGCGGAAGTGAAAAACGGATTGGCCTGGGCGATTATGGGCGGGCTCACCAGCAGCATGTTTCTTACACTTGTGATTGTGCCGGTGGTGTATGCCATCATTCACAATTTAACAGCAAAGTTCAACAAGGTTCACCCCATGTTGGTGAAAGCGGCAGCGGTTGCGATCATTCTCTTTTTCAACCTCCTTCCAACATCGTCTGTGCAAGCACAAGACACGTTGCAGCTTTCTGTAAAAAGTGCCTTGGCAATGGGCATGGAAAACAACGCGGCCGTGCGAATAGCAAAACTAGAGCCGTTGAAGCAACAAGCCTTACAGCGCGAAGCTTTTAGTTATCGGCTGCCACAATTGAATGGCTTTGGGAATTACCTTCATGCTACGCAGATTCCGGTTGTGTTTTTTCCTTCGCTTTCGGCAGATCCGGCTACCGGTGAATTGATCTTTGGTCCTGTGCAAGCCATTAAAGCGGGGAGCAACCATGCCATCACCGCAGGGGTGAATGCATCTTTTGACCTGATCAATTTACAAACCTCTTCAAACATTAAGCAAGCAGCGATCAGCAGCGAAATTGCCCAAAAGAAGGTGAGAGCCTCCGAGCAACAAGTCGCTTATGAGATTAAGAAAACATATAACGATATCTTGTTTATTAAATCGCAGCGCAAGGTGGTAGAAGAGTCGATGACAAGATACGCCTTGGCGCTTGCGTTTCAACGGGGCATGTTGTCAAATGGCTTTGCCATCCCCAACGATACCCTTCGCGTTTTTACGGATAGGCAAGTACAAGAATTGGATTTGATTCAGCTTCGCTATGCAGAAGATAATTTATTGAACCTGCTCCGCTATCAATTGGGTTTGAAAGCCAAAACGTTAATCAAGTTAACCGATGAAGATTTCTCGTATGACGTAAGTGAAGATAAACGCGACCCGAACTTTGTAAATCGGGCAGACTTGGCTGTGTACCAATCTCAAATTACGTTGGCTAAGCAGAGTTTGCGCGTGGCCCAATCTGCCAGCTTGCCCATCCTTTCACTCACGGGCAACTGGCAACTGCAAGGGCAAGATGAACGATTAAATCTTGCGACCTGGAAATTCCCCCAAAGTTCCTACGTAGGCGCGAGCATCACTATTCCATTGTTCAATGGCTTTAGACGCGAAGCAAGAACACAGCAGGCCAATGTGGATATACAGCAAAGCACGTTGCTATACCAAGATGCCATTAACAGGTCGTTGCTCGAGTATGAACAGCAACTGAACAAGTATGAAGAGCTGCAGCGAAAATTAGCTGTTCAAAAACAAGTGGTTGAATCGGCACAACGCGCTCTTGCTTCACAAGCCGATCGGTACAAAAAAGGTTTAGTAAAGTGGTTGGAAGTGAAAGATTCTGAATTGGTGTTAACTCAGGCGCAATTTGGTATTGCAAGTATTCAGATGCAACTCAACAGTACTTTTATTGAACTTGAAAAAATTAATCCTAGCAAATGAAGAAGATACTCATAACGCTTGCTGGCTGCTGGTTAAGCATTCAAAGTGTAGCTCAAGACAAAAAGCCTTCCCGTTTTGAATATTATTTCAACGGTGCAGTAGGGATTTATAATCCTACCAACGGACCAAAAGAGTCTGACTATGCAGGCAACACGTTTTCCTTTCAATTTCAAGTCAACTACAAAGACCATTTTTTTACACGGCTCTTTGTTGATTCGTACGACATTGGTTACAAGAATGAGTTGACTACCCAAGGGATTGTGCTTGCATTCAATGATCGGGTGCAGGCGATAAATTTGGGTGGCGACTTTGGTTATACATGGCTGATTGGTAGGGTTTCGCCTTATGCCTACGCGGGGGTGGGTCTTGCTTTGGTAAACTTACCGCAGGTTACCACGGCCGTGGGTAACCGCGTTCAAATTGATAAACCGTCTATTCAAACATTTGCATTTCGTACGGGGGCAGGTCTTGATTTTGAAATCACTAAAAATTTCATCGTCTATTTAGAGGGCCAATTTTTATCCATTCCAGATACAAGCCCGCTCCAGAGGCAGGCATTGAATGGTATCAGTTTGCAAGCGGGGATCAAGACACCACTTTGAGTAGTGGAAACACTACTTTTGAGTTAAAATGATTTTCTAATTTTACGCCTTGTGAGCACTACAAAAACACAAGTCAACGAATGAAGGTCTTTTCATTTTCACTTCGCGCCTGGATGGGCTATTTTGGATCGCCTCTGTTTGGGATTATTCTGTACATAGTAGCATTCTTTCTGGTGTCTGATGAAAGCTTTGAAGAATACTATATCAGTTTTGGAGCATGGGCATATATTTACGATGTGATTATCGCCATCGCTTGGTCGGCCATTAACCTCGAGATCAGTTTTATTGTAAGTGACGCGCTTGATAAAGTGCTGCCTTGGACAACCAAACCTTTCTGGCGTTTTCTCACTCAAAGCAGCTTACAACTTGTGCTGACTATTTTGATGTTGTTTGGCTGTTTGACATCGTACATCTACGTGTTTCATCTAGAGCAATGGACAGAGCATGATTTAACAATTATTTTTATTCCTACGGCCATCATTGCAGGTTTGATCAGCCTTTTGGTGATGGGCGTAAACGTTGGGGTTTTATTCTTTCAACGCTGGCAAGCTACTCAATTGGAGGCAGAACAATTGAAGCAGGCTAATCTGGAAAATCAAATTCAGATTTTAACGCAGCAATTAGACCCCCATTTTCTATTTAATAATTTTAACACACTTTCATCTTTAATTGAGGAAAATCCGAAAAGCGCCAACCAGTTTTTGGCAAAAATGAGTGACGTTTACCGATACGTTTTATTGAATCGCGACCAGAAGGTAGTAACGTTAAAAGAAGAGTTGGAAATGATTGAGGCCTACACCCATTTGCTAAAAGAGCGATTTGGAGAGCACCTGCAAGTTGCTATTGACATTGCATTACCGCAACAGAGGTTATCACTTCCGGTGTTGGCCTTACAAAATTTAGTAGAGAATGCGGTAAAGCATAATATCATCAATGCCCAACACCCGTTGCTGATTACCATTCGCGCCAATAAAGATTTGCTGACTGTTGAAAATACTTTTCAGCCTAAGCTCCATGCGGAAAATAGCAACAAAGTTGGACTAAAAAATATTCAGGATCGGTATAAGTTATTGAGTAAGAAATCAATCAAAGTGGAGAATAAAGGCCAACTCTTTCGTGTTACTTTACCCCTGCTAGACTTATGAAACTTGTTTTATTAGAAGATGAACAACCTGCGCTTCGGCATTTGATGCGGATGATCGAACAGGTTGCCCCACACACAGCGATAGTGGCGCATTTCGATGCGGTAGAAAGTGCCATCGACTGGTTTCAATCCAATACGGATTATGATTTAGTTATCAGCGATATTCAGCTCTCAGATGGACTAAGTTTAGCTATTTTTCGGCAGGTGAAAATGACTAAACCAATTATTTTTACCACGGCATTTGATCAGTATGCCATCGAGGCATTTAAAGTAAATGGCATCGACTATCTACTAAAGCCGGTGAAAGCGGAGGAGCTCAGTAAAGCGATTGAAAAATACAAAACACTTTTTAATCACAACAATCAACCTCCGTTGGATATCAAAAAGTTAATAAAGCAAATTGCAGGTCAGGAAAAAGTATATCGCGCTAGGTTGCTGGTTCATTTTCGCGATGAGTTAAAAAGTATTCCGACAGACAACATTGCATTTATACATAGCGAGAACAAAACTTCGCACCTCTATACAAAGGCGGGCGAAATGTTCATTTTAGATCAAAACATGGAAGAGCTGGAAGCTCAGCTCAACCCGCAGGTTTTTTTCAGGGCCAACAGGCAATTCATTATTTCTTTCAGCTCCATAAAAAGTAACCACCAACATTTCAATGGCAAGATTAAAGTGCTGCTGACCTTACCAACCAAAGAAGAAATCTTGGTAAGTCGCGAGCGCGCTACTGAGTTTAAGACCTGGTTGGGGAATTGAAGTGACGGACGTTCGCTTCAGTACGCATTTTCTACGCTTCAGTAATTTTCTTTCCCTCTAAAAAACTAGGCTGTTTCATCTTTGTTAAAAAAGGATATGAAAAGGATAATCGGCATCTGCATCTTTATTTCTCTAGGGCAAGTCAACGCCCAACCAAATCGCATCATAGGCGTATGGCTCACTTCCGATAAGGCTGCGAAAATTGAAATCTATCAAAGGGAATCCCGGTTCTACGGCAAAATGATTTGGCTTACGCCTAACGTGGACGAAAAAGGTAAACCGTTGACCGATTCCGAAAATCCAGATCCTGCCAAGCGCAACAGAAAGTTAGAAGGCCTCGAAATCATTTCTGGTCTTGCGTATGCGGATGGAAAATGGAAAGGTACTATCTATGATCCTGAGAGTGGCAAAACCTACAAAAGTCAGATAAAGTTGGTAAACGAAAATACCTTGGAGCTAACTGGCTATGTGGGTTTACCAATGTTTGGCATAACTGAGACCTGGAAAAGAAGTAGCCACGATAAAGATTAACCCGATGAAGCACTTGCCTAAATTTTTTCTTGTGGTCGATTTGGGGTTTATTGTTTATTGGCTGATCACTGCATTTCACTTGATAGACGAAGCCTATTTGTATAACGATTACACCAACCCAATATTGGTAGCTTGGAACTGGAGTTTTTTTCCTCTCGATATGGCCATCTCGGGGTCGGGGTTTTATAGTCTTTTCTTAAGAGGCAAGAAAAAAGAGTTCTGGAGATTCTGGGCGCTGATTTCACTAGTGATGACAAGCGTATCCGGCCTCATGGCTATTTCTTATTGGACAATCACAAGAGATTTTCAGTTGCAGTGGTGGCTTCCAAATTTATTTTTATTGATTTATCCTCTATTCTTTATTTTTTGGTTATCAAGAGATAAGTCATATTGACGAAGTCATAACGGTCAAAAATACAGTTGGCTTTGCGAGAGGGACTGCTCAGTGACGTAGGGTATGATGATTGACTCTTTTTCAATCCCGATGTTTCTTGGGGAGAGGTTCGAATTTCAACTGGTCATAATAGTAAAGAGTGGTAGTTGAAAACATTTTTCCTCGTTAGCTAATTTTGTTTTAGCTCCAAAATATGCCGATGCTCGGCAGGCAGGAGGCGATTTCGAGTTGGTTACAAAATCGACCTGCCAACCAGCTCACAATGACGGCCAAGAATATGTATTTTGCAGAAGTAAACTAATGGAATAAAATAGGAACAGCGTTCTGTTAAACCTCGCGAACTTTAAATGGTCGAAAGGGTTTACAAGAATACATTTATTACCCACGCAATCGCCATTAAGATGCTCTACACCCAAAGGGATGATTACAAGCTCAGCGATTCTATGTGCCAACTAAGAATTAGTTGTTAGCAAATGACAAAAATAGCATTGATCGTCACTGTTTTGGCAGTAGTAAGCTGCCAAAACTCTATGACCTCAGCCAACTGCAATGAGAACCCCTTATCAAAGGCCTCTTCTTATGAAACATTAATAAAGCAATTGCCGGTCGATGTTATCGATGGCCTGACCAAAGAACCTACTGCCGAAGGCGCACTGGGTAGAAACAGAGACGGCTATTTTCACGTGCGCTTTCAAGTAGACATCGCATTTCTCGGTTCGTATGCAGTCCGCTCGAACAGCGATGCAGCACTTGCTAAATTCATTTTAGCTGCAGAATATTCGTTTGCACGGCAGAAGCCAGGAGGTGATTTCGAATTAGTAATCCCGTCTAACTTAGTCTATCTCGGCCAACCAGCTAATGGCGATTTATCCAGTGGTATTTCTTTTTTCACGGCTGCCCTTGGGCAGTCATTGGTTTTATTGCAGCAATCAACCTGGTACAAAAATCGCCCTGCCGACCAGCTCACAACTAGGCTAAATAATCTTACAGCGAAATTTCAACTTGGGCTGACCTTTCTAAAAACACAAGTAGAAATCTTAAAGCAGTACGATGCCGAAGCGCCTAATCGGCTGCTTTTTGATGCAGTGGCATTTTATTCGTTGGGTAGTTGCCTAAACTATGCGCAAGCAAAAGCGATAGGCATTGAATTTATCGAGTTAGCGTTGGCACAACAAAATGCAGCTGGATTTTATACGGAAGGTGGAGGTTTTGACAGCAGCTACAATGGTGTTTCCATAAGGCTGGCGCTGGCGTTATTGGGTATCCTTTCAGCACAAGAGCCGATATATGAAAAATTGAGAAAGTCCGTTGGGTGTAGTGTGCAATGGCAAACATCTCGCATACTTTCCTCAGGTGAAATATCCCTACAAGGAAACATACGGGTGTATCCTGGAGGGGAACAATTTTTAGGTCAGGTAAAAACGATTGCCTGGATTGATACCTTATTGGCATTTTATTTTACGAGTACTTTTTCTTCTGATAATTCCTTACTGGCACTCGCTCAGAAAGTACAAGCCTTTTATAATTGATTTTCCATTAGTCGTTAACAGGTTCTTAACAAGCAGGCCACAACTCCAGCGTGAAAAAGGCCGTTTACACTAACGGTTAAAAAAGCATCGATTTGATTAATTAGATTTGTGGCCTTTTTCATGCGGAGTAATAAAACTTTCTTATTAATCATTTTTTTAAAGGTGGCTTTATTGCCACTTTCGTCAGTGGCGCAGCCCAAAAATAAACCTGGTACTGGCCTGCCGATCGTAAAAGCCAGTAAACCAATTGCATTGGATGGTAAACTCGATGAGCCGGAATGGCTTGCGGCTGATGTTGCAAAGAATTTCTATTTGAACTATCCGGTTGATTCGCTACCCCCCACCTTTCAATCGGAGGCAAGGATGACCTTTGATGATCATTTTCTATACGTGTCATTCGTGTGTTACGATGACACCAAGCCGGATATCGTGCAATCGTTAAGGCGTGATATCGACTGGGACAGGAATGATAACATTGGTATTTATTTAGATCCATTTAATGACTATACCAATGGATTTTTCTTTACGATTACCCCCTACGGTGTGCAGTCAGAGGGGATTATTTCCAACGGAGGGCAAGATGGTGATGGCTCATTTAGCAATAGTTGGGACAATAAATGGTATTCTCATGCCACGCGTTATCAGGATCGATGGGTGGCCGAACTAGCTATTCCATTTAAGTCATTTCGTTACAATCATAAAGTAAAGGAGTGGAATGTTACCTTTTTACGGAATGATGTTAAACGCAATCAAGTATCCAGTTGGATTGCCACGCCTATACAATATATTCCTGCTTCGTTTGCTTATACGGGTAAACTGCAATGGGAGACTTCGGCACCCCATGCGGGAGCAAATATTTCCGTGATCCCTTACTTGGCAGGCAGCGCCTCGCGCGATCACGAAAAGAATGAGCCAACCGTTAGTTCATCTGCCATTGGCGTGGACGCTAAAATAGCAGTGAGCCCATCGCTGAATTTGGATTTAACCGTTAATCCCGATTTTTCAAACGTAGAGGTAGACCAGCAAGTGATTAATCTTACAAGGTTTGAATTTCAGTTCCCTGAGCGTAGACAATTCTTTTTAGAAAATAGTGATTTGTTTTCCACTCCCGGTTTTCCGGATACGCGTCCGTTTTTTAGTAGACGAATTGGATTGGCAATAGATTCTACTGGTTCAGCGCAGCAAGTGCCGATTCAATATGGTGTCCGGTTGAGTGGCAAAGTGGGGAAGGACTGGCGTATAGGAGTATTGAATATGCGTACCCAAGAAAAGGAGTCGCTGGGTTTGCCCGCTCAATTGTATTCCATGGCCATTGTGCAACGGCAAGTATTCTCGCGATCAAATATCAGTGTTTTTGTTGTCGACAAACAATCGCTTGGCCTAGGCACCTACCAGCGAGGAAAATTCTATCAGCGCGATTTGGTAAAGCGAGTGGGTCAGGATACTGTACTCAATACCTACAATCGAGTTGTGGGTGTAGACTTTAATTTGATAACAAAAAGTAATAAGTGGAGTGGCGACTTTTACTACCATCGATCTATCGATGCGTTTCATTCTAATGAGAACTATTCAGCTGGAAATTTTCTGGGATACAACACACGCCACCTAAATGTTTTTTTTGCCAATAATTTTGTCGGAAGAAATTATGTTGCAGAGACCGGATTCGTCCCGTCACTGAGCGTCTATCCCGGCTATTTGAGTGGCTTTGCAAGGGTGCAAGGAAATTTTTACCCTACCCAATCTTCCGTTGCACAGAAAAATCTCGGTGGCGAGTTCAACTATACCTATATACCGGGAGGCGTATTGACCGACCGAACGTTTACGTTAGATTACAATATCAATTTTCTGAATACTTCATCTTTTAGTGTTTCGGGCAGTCGTATCTTTCAAAAATTACCTGAAAAATTTAACCCACTTTATCCACGAGGTAACGGAACTTATCTCGTTGGTGAGCAGTTTGAATGGACTGAGTTCAACGTTCAGTATAACTCCAACACAAGAAAAGTTGTTAATTATTCTATCGAATCAACAGCAGGTCAATTTTACTCCGGCACCCGGCAAAGCTATAGAGGCACACTCAATTTCCGATATCAACCGTATGGTAGCCTATCATTCACTGCAGACTACAATAACCTGCAACTAGGAGAACCCTACGGAGACACAGAATTTTTACTTCTTAGGCCCAGATTGGATTTTACATTTACGTCAAAATTATTTTTTACCGGGGTGTTTCAATACAACACAAGATTTGAAAGTGCCAATCTCAATGCGCGCTTACAATGGCGCTTTAAACCAGCTTCTGATTTCTTTATCGTCTATAATCATGTGGTCAGTGGATATCCTTCAGACGCTCGCACCAATATCCAGGCATTGGTGGTGAAGTTTACCTACTGGTTAAATCTTTAGCGTCTTTGGGCAGCCCCCGAAACGGGGTCGGGCTGTCACTACTCGCCACCCCGCTCACTTTCCATTTCGGGCTCAAACAGGCCGTTCCATCCCTGCTGCAGAATAGACGAATAAATCAGAATCTATAAACTAGTTAGTTACTTAAAACCTTATCTGTAAATTTGTGTTCTTTTAAAAAGTTTTTATGGCATTTGGATTATTCAAGAAAAGCGAGAAAAAAGTAGAGACACCCGCAGGCCCTCACTACCACGATCTGACAGTAAAAGAGATCATTGCTGAAACAAAAGACGCCATTTCCATTGCTTTTCAACAGCCAGCTACCGGAAACATAGCATACAAGTCTGGGCAATTTTTAACGTTGATTACCACGGTGCAAGGCAAGGAAGTGAGAAGAGCCTATTCACTATGCAGTTCTCCTTTTGTTGATACAGATTTAGTTGTCAGCGTTAAGCGAGTCGACAAGGGGCTCATGTCAAACTGGCTGCCCGATAATCTGAAGGCAGGCGATAAAATTAAGGTGATGGACCCAATGGGGCAATTCACGACAGAGTTTAAGAAAGAGAATAAGAGACATCTGGTATTGTTTGCAGGTGGTTCGGGTATTACTCCTATGATGTCGATCATCAAATCTTTATTGAACCAAGAGCCTGATAGTATTTGCTCGTTGATTTATTGCAATCGCGACATTGACAGTATCATTTTCAAAAATCACCTCGATCAACTTCAAACCACTTATGAAGGTCGCTTGCACGTGATACACGTGTTGGACAATGCTCCCATGAATTGGCAAGGGTATTCCGGCCTTTTGAACAAGGAAATGTTAATCAAACTTTTCGAGCGCATCCCAGCTTGGGGCTTAGACAAAACAACATACCTGATGTGTGGTCCAGAGGGTATGATGAAAAACGTGGACAATTTATTAGCCGAACATAAAATTCCTGCGGACAAGATTTTCAAGGAAAGCTTCGTTACTGGTGTTATCGACAAACCAAAGAAAGAAGAGTCGGCCAAGCCTAACGGTGAAAAGAAGTCGAGAGAGGTGACCATCCGTTACGATGGCAACGAGTACAAAATAATGGTTGACCACAACCGTACAATTTTAGAAACCGCCTTGGACAAAGGAATTGATCTTCCCTATTCTTGCCAAAGCGGTTTGTGCACCGCTTGCCGCGGCAAGGCTTTGTCAGGCCAGGTTAAATTGGACGAAGAGGAGGGACTATCAAAGAGTGAACGTGCCGAGGGGTACGTGCTTACTTGTGTTGGCCACCCACTCACGGATGATGTGGTGATTGAGATTGGCTAAGCGCTTAGTTTGTATTCTTGTATCAATACTGATGGAGGAATGTGGAGCCGTTTGTTGATCCTTCGAATCATGTTTAGATTGAGCTTTCTTCTCCTGTTTAATACCTCCGATACCTTTCCTTTTTCACCAATAATTCCTATCAAGTCAGTTTGTTTTAAACCCATTTCCTCCATTCTAATTTTTATCGCCTCAATTGGATCAGGTGCTTCAATTGGGAAATTTTCATTCTCATAAACATCTATTACGAGCGTAAGTAGTTCAGCTTCATCACCCTCATTAGTGTTAGCGGGCGCATCAAAAATTTCATCCAATCTTTTCAAGGCAGCTTGGTATTCCTTTTTTGATTTTATCGTTTTTATTTTCATCGTTTATAAATTTTATTTTACTTCAGATTTAGTACAACATGCTTAGTGTTTGATTAAAATAGGTTTTTGCCATTTCAAATTGTCTTAGCGTCTATTCGATCGTATTCAGCATGGGTACCAATAAAACGAATGAAAGCCCAACTTCTTTTGTAGTTAAACCTAACGATAAGCCGGTAATGATTTCCTTTTATGTTGAACACGACTCTATCGTTAGGTAAAAAACTGGCACTGGAGTAAGCTATTTTTATGTCCCTTGGTGAATTCCAATCAGAATCCATTGCTGTTTTGTACCACGTCTTGAGGTATTGCTCCGAATCTTTATGCTTTCCCCAAAAATCTCGGAGCGTACTTTTAGCAAGAACCCTTTTCATAGACAAGGACAAAAGTAATAAATAGTTCCCAAAAAGGAAACTATTTCTTCTCTTTCTTAAACACCATCCCTTCAAAATCCACCTTCTCAATTTTCCCTGATGTATCTAAACTAAAGTTGGCGAAGGCACTCCCATACCAATCTTTTTCATACATGCCCCTAAACGTGTCGAAGTGCCAGTGCGACAACGTGGCTTTTAAAAAGTTGTTGGCTGAAAACATCAGCGCGCCATTGGTCACCGTAATCTCCAGTTCACCATACAAGGGATCGGTGTATTTGCCAGCATATTCCGCGAGCGGTTTTGTTGGATTTGTGTTTGCCACTCGCTTGGCTTCAAAATTTTTCTCTTCCTTTTCACCTTGCTGTTTTAGTCCGGTATACAGTTTTAAAAATTCAGTGCTCCAATCTCTATTGCCACCCAACGCAAAAAGATCAAAGGTTTTGTAGACCAAGGCGTGCCTTACTTCTGCGTGATCGTAGTTACCAAACACATAAACGCCTAATTTGGAATCTGGCAATTGTGCGTGAATGGCTACTTCACCAGCCAAACTTCCGGTGTGATAATTTATTTTTTTGCCTTTGTAGTCATGTTGAAACCAACCTAATCCATACGTAGTCCAATTGGGTTTAATTAATTGCATGGTGGGATAGAATTCATTTGCTGGCACGAGCACCTGTGGTTTAAACAATTCCTTCCAGGTGCTTGCTTTCAAGAGACGGCCACCATCGTACTTACTGCTGTCAAGCATACAGGCCATCCATTTGCCCATGTCTTCAATAGAAGCATGCACGCTTCCTGCTGGGCCGATCTCATCGGCACTGGTTGGCTCAATGGCTTTAATCAACCCGTTGACCATATAGTGTGGTTTAGAGTGGTTGGGGTCTTGTGCCTTTTTAGATGTGGAAAAAGTTCTTGCCATTTTGAGTGGCTGAAAAATTCTGGCCTGAATAAAATCTTCCCATTTTTGACCCGATAACCTTTCAATCACTTTCCCGGCTGCTAGGTAAAAAATGTTTTGGTAGATGAAACTTGAACGTAATGAATAGCTCAGTTCGACTTGCCGCATTTTACGCAAGACTTCATCGGCAGGAATGTTCATGACGCTCCACAAGAAATCCGTATTACCTAAGCCACTGTTGTGAGTAAAAAGGTCGCGGATTTTTAATTCTCGTGTTACATAAGGATCAGCCAACTGAAATTCTGGCAGGTATTTTATCACTGTATCGTCCCACTTCACTTTTCCCTCATCTACTAGAATGCCCATACAGGCAGCTGTCATCGCTTTGGTAGTAGACGCACACGCAAAAAGCGTTTGTGTGTCTACCATGTTTTTAGTTCCTAGTTGTCGAACACCATATCCTTTTGCAAATATCACTTTGCCGTCTTTAACCACAGCCACCGCCATACCCGGCACTTGCCATTCGACCCGTGATTTTTCCACATACGCATCGAATTCTTTTAATTGAGCTATAAGCGGTTGAGCCAAGACGGAATAGTTTATTACGTATAAGGAAAAGGCGATGAGTAGTTTTTTCATAACATTATTGGAAATTTCAATTTAGTCAAGCCAATTATATTTCTTCAGCAATTCAAAAATCTTTTTTCTATACGGTCCTATTGGTTTGGGTGTATTACAAAGGATAACGGACAAAATTTCCTTTTCCGGGATGCTTACATAGTCAGAAATGAAGCCTCCCTGCGAACCCGTATGTGATACTACTTTCAAGCTGTCTTGTCTGTCTATAAACCAACTGTGCCCAATAAATGGCGGGATGCTGTCTTGCCAATTTCCATACAAAAAAGGTGTTCTTGATTTTTCGATCGTTTCTTTTTTCAGAAAAACTGATTTGCGAATGGCTATTTCATATTTAGCTAGTTCTTCTACAGTGCTCCATATGCCTCCATTGCCAGCAGCGGCAAAGGTGGGTTCTTCCCCATAATCCAACTCTTTCCATTCCCTTTGTTTTTTTATGTACGCATGTGCCACTCCTTGATCAGGGAATGAACCATCTGTAATAACGCTGCTATTCATACCAGAGGGTTTAAATATTCTTTCTGTCACAACCTGCTGCCACTTTTTACCTTCGACCCTTTCGATAATTAATGCGAGGGCATTGAATGCAGGATTTGAATATTCATATTTTGAACCAGGCTCAAAAAGAAGGGAATCATTTAGCAGGATGGGTGCCCAATTCTCTTCGTCTTTTGCGGTCAATAGAAATTCTTCAGTCAGTAGTTTCCAACGGTTATCAGGCAACCCAGAGGTGTGAGAAAGTAGATGGTGAATTTTTACTTTCTTCGCAATTTCTTTATTCTTGAAGTTTGGAAAGTATTTAGCCAAACTATCGCTGATGGAAAGTTTGTTTTCTTCTTGTAGCGCTAAAATGACATTTGAAACAAAAGTTTTTGAGATAGAACCAGTATTAAAAAGAGTAAGGGTCGTAATTTTTTCTTGTGATTTTAGGTCAGCTAAACCATAACCTTTTGAGAAAATGATTTTTTCGCCTTTGATAATCAGCAACGCACCACCTGGTTCATTTTCTTTGAACTCCCGCTGAAAAAAAGCATTAAGTTCAATTTCAAACTTTCTTTTGGGTTGGCACGACAATGCAGCTAACAAGGCAATTAATGCCAGGCTATTAAGACACTTCATTTTTGCTATGATTATAGGTGGTAATTATTTGTTTCATATCAGCAAACCTTAATATTTTTGTTTTAACCTTGTTGATTAGATCGATGTTATCTCCAATTATAAATTCCATGGCTCTTATAAAATCTTCATTATTTTTTCGAATACCTATTAACTCCCCATCTTGATTTTTGACAATAAAAATCGTTTCAGGCGTTGCATAGGTATGACTTATGGGTGAAGAGAAGCCGTTGCGTGTTCCACCTGGCATGGTGCCAAGTACTCGATTAGGGTCTTTTTTGTTGGGAATGATTGTGCTTGAATATAGCGTTAGACGTCCATTCGAGATTAATACTTTTGCTTCCAGAATGTCGACTGCATAATCAGCGTTTTCAAAAGGATAAAAATTTCGTAGATAGATGAAAGTGTCTTTTTTATAAGCATAATATTTTAGCTCATTAGAAAAGAATTCTCTTGGTTTCTTTTTTTTATTTTTAGTAACGAGAAATTTTGTACCATTTTCTCCACCGCTTACAATTCGCATATAACCCTTAAATATTGAGTCACTTTCCGTAATAACAAATCCATCAAAGTCTTGAGCTAAGAGATGATTGCAAATCGTAAAAACTACAATGCAAAGGAGTATTTTCATGACTATTTCTTTTTCTTTTTGATTATGGAACTGACCGCAATTACCACCCACACTGTATTAATAAACGTAAACGGATACGCTTCTTTGTACACACTATTAATGATTAGTAGTACACCGCCCCCTAAATTCATCAATTGAAAAATGAGCGAATCGGATTTTATTTTTTGATAGCTAATAAGGCCATATGCCCCAATGACAAGTAGTGAGCCGATCCAACCGATAGTTTCTAATAAGACTTGCATATTTTGATTTCCAGTATCAGGTTACTAGCAATAAACAACTAGAAACCAGCAACCTGTAACCGATTCAATTCCTCAATTTTATTTTCAGCACTTGCATATCATTAGTGACAAACAGCGTTTTGCCATCGGGCGTAAGTGCACAATTGGATGTAGCTTCTTCTACTTTTATCTTTCCTAGCAATTCACCACTTCCGCTAAATATCCAAATCCCTCCCGGACCTGTCGCAAAGATATTTCCATGCGCGTCTACTTTCAACCCATCGGGTAAACCTTTTTCTGTTTTCGTATTGCTGGTCGCATCATACAAGATTTTACCGGATACGATCTGCATGAGCGGATTTAACGAATACTCATACCAAATAGCTTTTTCCGGATCTGAGTTGGCGATAAATAGTTTTTTATTGTCAGGTGAAAAGGCGAGCCCGTTAGGGCGCGTGAGGGTATCAATTAATATCAATGTTTTTTTGTTTGAGGTATATTGGTAAACGCCTTGAAATGGAATTTCCTTTGAAGAGTCCTCCATTTGGTTGATCAATCCGTAAGGCGGATCGGTAAAATAGTAATCAAAATTATTGACGACCACATCGTTTGGACTATTGAATCGCTTACCGTGTAATTCATAGGCTATGGTAGTGAACTCCGCTTTTGGCTGGTCGGTGGGTGAATTCATCATAGCGATCCTACGATCACCATGTTGACAGATAATAAGATGACCTTCTTGGTCTAGTGTCAGTCCGTTAGAGCCTTGGGCTTTTGGATTTGGAATTGCTGCGGTATACCCTGATGGTTTTAGATAAACTTTTGCTCCCTCTTTTTCTGTCCATTGGTAGATAGTATTAGCAGGTACATCTGAAAACAGTAACATCTGTTTGTCGTCCAACCAAAGCGGCCCCTCGCTCCATTCAAAACCCTGAGCGATGACCGAAATTGTTACTTCGTTGGAGATCACTGAGTCAAGTAATGGACTCAGTCGCTCTAAAGAAACTGTTAAGCTGGTTTGTTGAGCTTCTTTCTTGGGACTGCAATGAACCAGCAAAACTGCGAGTAGGGAGGTGTAGAAAATCTTCATAGAATGATGTTCATTTTTAAGTTTTATGAATTGATAAATTTAAAGTTTATTTGGAGATAAATAGATGGATCGATGAACAATGTGATAGAAGTGCCAGTAAGGGCAACACGTAACTTTTTACCTGAAGACTTTAAAGTATCGACTTGGGAAGCGCTAAAGCCATATTTGGATAAATTGGTTGAGCAAAAGCTCAACACAGCTGCCGATTTGAAAAAATGGCTGCAGCATAGAAGTGAACTGGAATCTGTGTTGAGCGAAGATATGGGCTGGCGTTACGTCCGCATGACCTGCTTTACCGAAAACGAAGAATATGGAAAGAGTTATCAGGATTTTGTTCAACATATTCAGCCACAGGCTGCACCGTATTCTGATCTATTGAATAAAAAGGTGCTGGAATCTCCCTGGTTGAGTCAGCTTGAGAAAGAGCCGGGCTATGACATTATGATTCGAAACTTGAAAAAGGAAGTAGAATTATACCGCGAGGAGAATATACCGTTGATGACGGAGATTACCACTGATACGCAAAAGTATGCATCTATTTCCGGAGCCATGATCATAGAACTAAACGGTCAGGAGATGACATTGCAGCAGGCCGCTGTGATCTTGATGTCAACCGATCGGACTCAGCGCGAAGAAGTCTACCATAAAATCTCTGCGCGCAGGCTGCAAGACAAAGATACGTTGAATGAATTGTTTTCTAAATTAGTTGGGTTACGCCATCAGGTTTCTTTGAATGCAGATTTTGTAAACTTTAGAGATTACATGTTCAAAGCCTACGGTCGTTTTGACTATACACCTAAAGACTGTTTTAATTTTCATGAGGCGATTGAATCCGAAGTGGTGCCCATCTTGAATGAGTTATCAAAAGAGCGAAAAGAGTTGTTGGAAGTAACACAGCTTCGGCCATGGGATAAGGCAGTTGATGCAGAAGGCCGTGAAGCGCTGAAAGCTTTTAAAGATGGCAAAGAACTCACTGAGCGATCGATTGATTGCTTTACCAAATTAGATCCTTATTTGGGTCAGTGTTTGTCTATCATGAAGTCGATGGGTCATTTAGATTTGGAATCAAGGAAAGGAAAAGCTCCCGGTGGTTACAATTATCCGTTGGCTGAAATCGGGGTGCCATTTATTTTTATGAACGCCACCAGTACCATGCGCGACATGACAACGATTATGCATGAAGGCGGCCATGCCGTTCATAACTTTCTTACAAAGGATCTAGAGCTTAATGATTTTAAATCGCCACCGATGGAGGTAGCCGAGTTGGCTTCGATGGCGATGGAGTTGATATCAATGGATCAATGGCACATCTTTTTCCCTAGTGAGCAAGACTTGAAGCGAGCCAAACGAGAGCAGTTGGAAGATATTATTGAAACATTACCCTGGGTAGCCACGATCGACAAATTCCAACATTGGATTTATGAGAATCCTACACATTCGCTGGAAGACAGAAAACGGAACTGGAACAACACCTTTGATCAGTTTGCAGATACTGTCACGGATTGGGCTGGGTTACAAGAAGCGAAAGATTATTTGTGGCAGAAGCAGTTGCATTTATATGAAGTCCCATTCTATTATATTGAGTATGGCATGGCTCAGTTGGGTGCGATTGCTGTATGGAGAAATTATAAATTGGATAAGCAAAAAGGTCTACAAGGCTACATGAATGCCTTGAAATTGGGGTACACAAAATCAATACCTGAGATTTATCAAGCTGCAGGTATCAAATTTGATTTTAGCAAAAAGTACATTAAAGAGTTGATGGATTTTGTGAGAAGAGAATTGGGTAAGATTCAATCATAAATAGATGTCCTTTCGATTGCCAACATCTATAACTTCTACAAGGAGGACTTTATCGAAGATTGTGTAGATTACTCTATAGTCGCCAATTCTGATTCGAAAGCCTTCTCTTCCCTTTAGCTTCTTACAGCCGAGAGGTCTAGGATTGAAAGCTAGTGACTCAATTGATTTCAGAATCGGAGTGGAAATGGCATCAGAAAGCTTGTCGAGTTGTTTGGCAGCACCCTTAGTTAAGGTGACGGTGTACTTTCTCATTTCTCAATTTGCGTTTTTTCTGGTAGTCTAATAACGAAATTCGACTTCCATCATCCTCTTTGCGCGCTTTGTCAAAAGCACGTATATCGTCTAACTCCTCGAGGCTGTCCAATAACTTATTGTAATCCTTTAAAGTGAGGAGTACGCCCACCTTTTTTCCTTCGGTATTAGTAATAAATTGAGCTTTCATGCTGTATTTAGGTAATGCCATAACCAAAGGTAAAGAATAATTCTAAAATCAGTTCTGGTTACTCTACCCTCTGCACTTATCTAATAAATCACTTAACTGCGTTGCTTCCGTTTTTGTCAGGTGAAAGACGGCTAAATCGTTTTCGTCCATTTTACCATCTATCTTTTTCAGCAACGCAAGACCTGGCTCTGTAATCAGTACGTCTACAGCACGTTTGTCCTTGGGGCACTGATTTTTGGTAACTAGTTTTTTTAAGACGAGGCGATCCAAGAGCCGGGACACATCAGAATTCTTGTCAAGCATTCTATTTTTGATTTCAGCACCTGATATTTTGTTGGGAAGCTGCCCACGCAGAATGCGGAGTATGTTAAATTGTTGGTTGGTGATTCCGTATTCTTTGAAGAAGTTTTTATTTCGATCATCTAGCCACGCGGCTGTGTAGAGCAGGTTAACAGCTACCTTGTGGTGCACGTTGCGAAATTTTGATTGCTGTATTTCTTCTTCGATTTTCATCGTTGATATTTAAAAAAAATCCACGACCCTCTTCAAAGCCGTGGATTTTCTTCAATATTTTTTGAACTAGTCTTTCGCGAATTCAGCGTTCGCAGTGATGATCACATCCTCGCTCAGAACTGCATTCGGATATTTTGTGCCAATATTGAAATCAGCTCTCTTCACTATTCCTGATACTTTAAAGCCAGCTACAGTCTTTTTATTGAAGGGGTGAGCCACAGGACCATTTACAATTACATCCAATGTTACTGGTTTAGTTATGCCATGCATAGTAAGGTCACCTGCTAACTTGTATTTCTTCCCTTCAACTTTAGTCAAAGACTTACCTTTGAAAGTAAGAGTTCCAAATTTAGGAGCATCGAAGAAGTCTTCATTCTTCAAATGTTTGTCACGGCCTTCGCTATTTGTGTTGATGCTATTTACATCGGCTGTAAATTCTACAACTGCATCACTGAAGTCTTCTTTTGAAGAAGTTAGTTTTGCATCGAAAGAGTTGAATGCTCCTTCTACGTCAGAGATCATTAAGTGTGTAATAGCAAATCCAACTTTTGCGTGAGATTTGTCCAGTGTCCAATTTTGGGCAGATACTGTTCCGGCTACTAAAAGTGCAAGAAATAATGTGTTAAATTTTTTCATGGTTTTGTTTGTTTTGCGCAAGTATAACGGAACTTCTTTAATATATGTTTAAACATGTATTTTATTTATTGTAACTAGTTGACAGGCAGGGAGAAATATTTCTACAAATTCAGCCAATACGTAAATTTCAGAACGATTGCACGAAGCTTTGGCTGACCTAAATAAAGGAAATTCCCGTCTCTGCCAGCCTCCGCAAAATAGTTGTCGGTATAGGCGAGAAAGAGATCTGAAACGGGGCGAAACCGCCATTGCAGGCGCGAATTAATATTCAGATTGTTAATCTGGTTGTTGTATTGAACAAAGGTGGTCCAGAAGACTTTTCGAGAGAAGGTGATATCAAAACGGGGGCCGATAAGTATCAGTTCAGCACTCTTATACGGTGCTGGAAGATTGATTTGATTGTAGCTGTAGTTAAGAGACAGGACTGCGTAGGGTTGTGCCCTGTAATTGACAGTTCCGGAAAAATTTATCCGATGCCCACTAAAATACTCGCCCGAACGAGTGGATATATCATAGAAGAACTTCTTTCTGGCATCCGAAAAGTAACTCGCCACGACTAGTTTGTTCGTATATTCTGTTCCTATTGCTAGCCGAAGCCCTCCAGTGTTGGTTGGATCAAAAGCACTAAAAAGATAGACGTACTCCTGCCGCAAGCGAATATTGAACTGTGCGGTGCTTTGAAAGCGGACTCGATACATGAAATTGAGATCATAATCGGTGATGCCGTATTTTTTGTTACCGATCACATCAAAATCCAAACCGGGCCCGTGGCTGTTGATAATTCGGGACTGTGGATAGAAGTTATACCAAGCCGTAGGCGCGACTCTCAAATAATCTTTCCTTCGGGCAAAGCCTACTTCGGGATTGTAGTTAGCGCCAATATTCATTGCCGTGCCGGATATTTCCCAACGCAAGGTGTTGTAAGCCAGACGCGCAGACATAGCAAAGGCAGAATCCGTCTGGCTGTTGCTAAACGAACGGTGGTAATAAAATTTTCCGTTCCACCTGTTGTTTTTGCTGGCCAAGTTATAGTCCAGGCCAATCACTCGATTGAACTTTTGTGGGCTAACCAGCAAATCAGCGCCTACCGAATCTTGAAATGCTTGTTTGTTGATGAAAATCATTCCTATGTTGGAGCGCGCAAAGATCTTTCGCTGAAAGGTTGCTACGGTATAGTTAATGGAAGGTAAATTGTTGGCTTTGTCCTCTCCGGCTTGCATGCTTAGCAGACCCACGCGTAAGTTGTTATTGACTTTACCGCTTAGTCGGGCTCCAAAGTAGATTGGGTTTTCAATATTTTGCCCCGTGTTTTTATCGGTACTTACCCCTATTCGCCTAGAAAAAAATGGTCTCATCCCATCTCCACCAAAATCGGAAAACAGATCTGCATTTTCTAAGAAGAATTGTCTGCGCTCGGGAAAGAAAATTTCGAACCGATCTAGGTTTGTCACTTGCTGATCTACTTCTACTTGGGAGAAATCAGGATTTATTGTTAAATCTAAATTTAACGCTGGACCGATCGCCACTTTTGCATCTCCACCGATGGAGTAGTCTTGTTGCTGCGATTCGCCTTTTTCAAAATTTTGGTTAACACGTGTGGCAACAAATGGAATGAGTGATATATTGGAGCCGGGCTTATCGAGGGGTTTGTCCCAAATCAATGGACGGGTAAACGCAAGAGCAATCAAGGGGAAATTCCTTGGGATGGGCGCCCAGGTGGAACGCTCGGCATTAGCACTATTGATGCGGTAAAAGTTAAGATTCCAAGAACTCAGTCCGTGTTTATACCGCAGTGATTTAAAGGGGATCGCAAATTCACAAACCCAACTACTGTCAAGTATTTTTGCTTCAGAATACCATTTGTTATCCCAATTAAGCGAAAGATCGGACGCGTTGGTACTTCCGCCATTGGCAACCAATCCTTCCCGTTGAACGCCAAAGGGATTAATGCCAAACTGAAATGAATTAGTATTGTCTTTAAATGTGTCGAACTGCACGACAAATGAATCGTTAGCCTCCCCGCGAAAATCCCTACGAAGAGAGGGCGTAACATAGGTGCTTGCGCTTTTACTGTGCATGATGGCATACAAATAAATGAAGTTATCATCGTACGTCATGCGAACTTCTGTTTGGGCTTGTGCGTAAGACGAGTCAAAAGGAAAAAATTGTTTGAAGTGGTTGGCTACTTCGGCATCTCTCCAAACCGCCTCGTTCATTTCGGCATCCAATACGATACGCTCTGTTGTTTTTTTAATGTTTAGCCCGGGAGACTGCGCCCATAGCTGCGAAGAGCACAACAAAAGGAAAACGACCAAACGATTCATACTGCAAAAATTTTGCAATGATAGTTGTTTTTGAGAACCCAAGGTGTAGAATTTTTATGGGCGGCCTAGTAATAGCTAGAGCTTTAAATAAAAGGCTTTGGTGAGCGATTGGTAGTCAGGTGACCAAGATTCACCCACTCCGTGTAGCACCAACTTCTCTTTTTTCAATGGAGCAGGGTTCAAAGAAAATTCAAACAGCCAGCGTTCCTGAGGCTTGCCCTCACGGGAATAAAAAGCTAGCTGACGTATACAAATCAATCCACTCAAAGAGGCAATATTTACAAAATCATTTCCTTCTGTGTGAGGAAGAATCACCGCCAATCTTCCTTTTTTTTTGAGCAGGAGCATAGTGTGAGAAATCAATTCTTCGTAACATAATGCTTGCGTATGCCTCGCTTTCGCGCGATGAGCTTTTGGTGGCAATTGACTATGATTAAAATACGGTGGATTACTAACAATCAAATCGTATTTATAAGGTGAATTAAAATTTTGCAGCGACAAATGGTGAAACAAAACCCGATTGCACCAAAGAGTTTTTTCTAAATTTTCTTGGGCTTGTTGAGCACTTTGCTGATCAATCTCAATCCCTTCTATGTTTACCTCTTCTTCTGTGCGTTGTGCAAGCATGAGCGCAATGATGCCACAACCCGTTCCAACATCTAAAATTCTTTTTGCTTTTGAAACGTTAACCCACGCTCCCAACAAGACGGCATCGGTACCGACTTTCATCGCGCAGCGATCGTCCTCGATAGAAAATTGTTTGAAGCGAAACATGGTTCACGCAAAGGCGCTAAGTCGCAAAGCTCATGATATTGTCAAGAATTGTTTTATAGCCCATTGACAATTCTTTGAATTCCATCCTTGATCAGTGCTTCATTGAAGTTAACCAGCAATCCTAACTTAATTCCAGTAATTCGCAAGTAGGTTAATAGTTGTTTTTGATGCACAGGCGCAATTAACTCAACTGATTTGATCTCCACGATTGCTTTGTTCTCTACAATAATATCAGATCTAAAGCCAAGGTCTAGTTTGACATTTTCATAAACTACTGGAATTCCTTGCTGTCTAGAAAAATTTAAATTTTGTTTCTTAAGCTCATACGAAAGTAGTTCTTCATAAACTGACTCCAGTAACCCTGGCCCAAGTTCAGAATGTATTTTAAAGCAGGAATGAACGATGATTTTAGACAATTCATTTTCGTTCATACGATTTACATTGCGTCTTTGCGCCTTAGCGTGAAATTAAAGTCTCCTAAAAAGTTTCTCAATACTTTCTATCGTCACCTTCTCTTTCCAATCTGTTCCGATCGCGTGATTCCACATGTGGCTGAGGTTGTAGGATACATGCGCCATCTTGGTGATCTGGTCATCTGTCCAGTCTTTGGATAAACCTTGCGGTAAATCTATTTTGTGTTTGGCGATCATCGTCTTAAATTCTTTCACCCCTTCTGGATAAAAATCTTCCAGGTGATTGAAGGCAATGCAATTTGCATAGCAATGACGTGTGCCAAGTATTTTCGAAAGTCCATACGATAACGCATGACAAACCCCTACTTCAGAGTAGGTTAAACTCAATCCACCCATGAGTGACGCTACCATTAATTTATCATCGTTGTCGGCTGTCTGTCCGCTTTGGTCGCCCAAATATATTTCTCTGCAAAGCTTTAAACTTTGTTCAGCATAGGCGTGGCTGTATGCATTATTCAGCGTTCCGTTTTCAGATTCGATGCAATGGATGTAAGTGTCCATACCGGTGTAGAACCACCAATTGCGGGGCACACTTGCAATCAAATCTGGATCTAGTATTACTTGATTGAATACAGTCCATTCGCATTTCAATCCTAGTTTTTTTTCGGGGCCAGTCAGCACAGCAGTCATGGATACTTCGGCTCCAGTGCCAGAGATCGTTGGCACACCTACGTGATAGATGCCTGGCTTCTTGATCAAGTTTAGTCCCTGATACAATTGCGAAGAACCCTCATTGGTGAACATCAAAGACACCGCCTTGGCAATATCCATAATCGATCCACCTCCAATGCCAATGGCAGCCGCAGGAATCCCTCTGGTTTTTTTTACTGAATCGCGGATTGAATCTATTTGTTGGGTGGTGGGTTCAAATTGATCTATGTCAATATACATAATCGTATCGCCCGCTTTCATCGGGATGCGATTCGCTAGTTCTTTTCCTTTGAAATAGTTATCGACAAGGTAAAGCATAAACCCATCGTTCTGATGACGCTGTGTTTCTACAATTTCACCAAGCTGGTTAAAACTACCACGACCAAATACGGTCTTTTCAATTCCTTTAAAGTTTTTGTGCATTTGTGTAAATATTTAATCTTTCTCTTTTGTCTTAAATCCAATCTGCTTCCGGTCTTTGAAAGCTATTTCTTGTTTGTCTTTTTGCAATAGATAATTGATTGCATCATAGACATCTTTGAATTGTTTATTGTATTTTGTTTCTAGTTCTTGAAGTTTACTTTTTAAATCTTTATTCGATATGGCAAATTGCCTCAATACAACAAAGGCTCTCATTATTGCAATGTTGACTTGGATAGATTTTTTGCTTTTTAGCACACTTGAAAGCATCGATACACCCTGCTCTGTAAACGCAAAAGGCGTGGCTGGACTAAATTTTATGCCTTCGGGTAGGTTATCACAATTTGTGATAACCTCTTGCCACTCTTTTTTTGTAAGCTGAAACATGAAATCCAAAGGAAAGCGATCAAGATTTCTTTTAACAGCTTGTTTCAAGGCCCTGTTCTCAACCTCATACATTTCAGCCAAATCAAAATCAAGCATAACCCTTTGCTTTCTTACGTCATGGATTTTGCCCTCAATGTTCTGCAATTGCATGTGAACGAAATTATTGGAAACTTACAAAAATGGCTAATGACATTGTTTGTCATCACAATTTGAGATAACATATCCTTGTGCCTTTATAAAACGCAAACTAAGCGTGTACTTGAATCATCGCCCTCTCAATACATCCCCCAATTTTCTTCGCCAACGCGTTCACCTCTTCTTCTTTCCATGTACAACGAATGCCAAACGAAATCAATCGGCCCACGGTTTCTTGTGATTTCGGAAGCTGCAGTTTGTTATAGTGTTGAGGAGCACCAAGAATATGAATCGGAAGTTTAGCTGCCGTTTTTAAATCGCGCAAATGATTCCATTGGTTAATGAAATGATACATGTTCGTAAACCAATAATTAAAACCACCAACACCTGCTTTATTGAATTCATCTACTGTGCGCTTAGCCGCTTCAGTATCGGGCATCAGAATATTTAGGAACGTGGCCGAGTCACCGGCAGGATCTGCCAACGTACTGAAACTCACTCCTTCAATTTTAGATAATTCTTTTGTCAGTATCGCTTTGTGTTCACGATTCTTCTCGCGGATAAACGGCACCTTGCGCGTCTGCGCCAATCCAATGGCTGCATTGATTTCGCCAATGCGATAATTGAAGCCCACGATCGGGTGATTTTCCATTCCGCGGTTATTGCCTACGTGGTCGTGCCCGTGATCTGAAAAACTATCGGCATGGAGATAGGCTTGCTCATCGTTGGTCACCATCACACCGCCTTCACCACACGTAGCAATTTTAAAAAAGTCGAACGAGTAGCAGCCGGTTTTTCCAAACAAGCCTACCGAAGTGCCTTTGTAAGAAGCGCCAAACGCCTGACCGGCATCTTCAATCAACGTGAGATTATGTTCTTTGCAAATTTTCAAGATCTCATCCAACTTAGCCATGCCACCGCACATATGCACGAGCATGATTGCTTTCGTTTTTGGAGTGATAGCCGCACGAATTCCTTCTGGACTTAAGCAAAGCGACTCGTCAATCTCGGCAAACACCGGCAACCCGCCAGCAAACAAAACCGCCTCTACCGAAGCGATGTAGGTAAATGGAGGCACGATTACCTCGTCCCCGGCACCTATGCCCGCGGCAGCCAATGCACACGAAACGGCTGTAGAGCCACTCGATACGGCATGGGCAAACTTTGCGCATGTTACCTTTTTTACTTCTGCCTCAAACTCGCGGGCTTTCCAAATATTATTGCGTTGTGCATCGTGGTTATAGCGGAAGAGGATGCCCGTTTCCATGACATCATTTACCTCTTTGCGCTCTTCTATTCCAAACAGTTCAGATCCAGGCATAATTGATAAGGTTAAGGGTGCAAAAATACGAATTTCAGGTTTCAAATTGCAGGCTCCAGCATCCTAGTACGAAAGGCGTGTAACCGGAGGTTTGCGGCCTGGCCGTGCGAGGCGCAGTCGGCCACCGGGCTATCCGCTGCAATCCACCCCGATAGTCATCGGGGATGGGATTTCCGCTACTATCCCTGGCCGATGCCTGCCCTTAGGTCACTTGGTAACTTGAAACCTGCAGCCAGAAACTTATCTTTGCGCCCAATGAAAAAATTGATTTCTCTACTTATTCGGTTTGTTCCCCGCAAATACCTGCAGCTTTTTAGCGGAGTGGGCCTCAAAGCACTCGGCATTTTCTACATGGGTAACAAGGTGGAGTGCCCGATTTGCAAAAATCATTACCGAAAGTTTTTACCCTACGGCAGAATCAACCCACGTCCTAACGCACTTTGCCCTGGCTGCTTGAGCCTCGAACGACACCGTTTGATATGGCTTTACCTTCAGCAAAAAACTAATTTCTTTCAACAAAAGTTAAAGGTGTTGCACATAGCCCCTGAGCATTGCTTCTTGAAGCCTTTTGAAGCGCAACACGGTGAAGGCTACATTACCGCGGACATTGAGTCGCCCTTAGCCAAAGTAAAAATGGATATCCATCAAATTCCTTTCGGGGAAAATCATTTTGATGTGGTGTTGTGTAATCACGTACTTGAGCATGTCAAAGATGACATCAAGGCCATGAGTCAGATCAAACGAGTTTTAAAACCAGGTGGTTGGGCAATTTTGCAGGTGCCGTTCTTTTCACCTGTGCCTGATGTAACCTTCGAAGACAATTCTATTTCTGATCCACGCGAGCGCGAAAAGATTTTTGGCCAAGATGATCACGTGCGAATGTTTGGAAAAGACTATTCAAAGCGTATTGCATCGGCAGGCCTTCAATCTGATGCGAACATGTTTGCCTCCGATTTCACGGCAACGAAAGCAACCTATTTTGGAATTGAGAGCAACGAAGTATTATATGTTGGCAGGAAAGACCAATAACATAGACTATTTCTTACCTCCGCCAAAGAAAAAGCCAATCTTCAAATTCAGATAGTTTTTGTTGATCGATTCAAATTGTCCAGTGGGAGCTGGTGAGCCTCTATAGGAAAAAACATAGTCAGTCATGTTACCAACGAAATTATACTCCACGATCAGTCGAAAATGACCAAGATCTACACCCACTCTTGGAAAGAAGCCTAATCGATTTCGTTCGTTCTGTGTGTCTGTATTGCTAATCAAAAAATTATTGCTAGGATTAAAAATGGCAAAGCCACCTCCAACAAAAACGCGGGGCTTAAAAGGTAGATAATATTGATAGCTGACACCAAGGGATCCTACAAACGGATTACTACCACCAGTCATCGAGAGTATGCCGTTATGTTCTATTCTAAAACCCGTACTCATTTTATCGTTTATGCGGTAACTAGGTTCGAGGGAAATAGAGCCAATCCCACTGTTCTTTCCCAACGGTGCGCCCCCATCGATAGCGAGAAAAACTTTTCGATAGTTTTGACCATTTGCAACCAATGATATTGCCAGAAAAACGAATACCAGTAGCTTTTTCATAAAATTCAAGTTAAAACTACTTATTGTATGAAAGTAATGATTGAAGATAATAGTAAAAATTGAGAAGATACAACCGATGTACTACTTCTTAAAAAACATCTCCCCAATCTTCTCAACATCGAACAAAACTCCCTCTTGCGAATTGGCAAGGAAAGCAATAACAATATCATCGTCAGGATAAATTATTAAACTGGAACTGCTGCTGAGCATATCGCCCGCATGGTACCAAATGCGGTGGCCGTTTTTACCTTGGCCAATGAACCAACCCATGCCGTAGCCGGTTGCCCGGTTAGAAGTAGTAAATTGCGTTTCAAATAATTTTTTGGTCAGTGCAGGATTAAGTGCATTGCCGTGCAACAATTCGTTTCCAAATTTTACCAAATCTTCTGCGGTCGACAAAAGTCCGCCACCGGGGTATTTGTAGCTAAAATCACCATAGTCATTCTTTTCTCCGTTGATATCATAGAACTTACTTCTGCCTGAAATACTTTTAGTGTTATCATCTCCACAAGTACTCATCATCTGCATTGGTTTCCAAATTTGCTCCTGCATATAATCCAGATAGCTTTGCCCGCTTGCACTTTCAATCACAGCGCCAATTAAATTCCACCCGAAAGTGGAGTAGTGAAATTGAGAGCCTGGCTTAAATAATAAGCTATCCCTTTCAAAAATTTGGATGGACTGTGTAGCCGTTTGGTAATGTTGGTTTCGAACTAAATCGCTCAAGTCATTTTCGTGATAGTCTCGAACTCCTGCCAAGTGTCCTGCCAATTGGCGCGTTGAAAACGAATATTTCTTATTCGGAAACGAAACAACATATTTTTGAATAGGCGCATCTAGATCCAGCTTATTTTCAGATGCTAGTTTTATCAATGCAGCAGAAGTTATTGACTTCGAGACGCTGTTGATGCGAAAGCGTGTGTCAGGAGTTACCGCCAGATTGTTTTCGATGTCGGCAAATCCAAACCCTTTCGATAATTTTATTTCGCCCTTTACGCTAACACAAAGTTGTAACCCATTGACATTTGATTCGTCCAGAAAATCGTTGCAAGCCTGTATGGCGACACATACTGCACTGCTTTCTGAACATGGTTTTTCTGTTGCTATAGCAGGATTGGTCTGAGGCGTTGGAGGCTGATTGCTTACCGCTACCGTAGCAGCTAAAATTCCCCTTACTTTTTCCCACTTGTCGAAACTTGTTTTTCGGGTATAGCAGCTAAACAACTTGCTTGCCGATTCACCGGGCGCTTCACCAATAAAAGTACCTGGCAAATCAATGCCGCCATAACCAAGTTGCTGGCGCACCTGTTTTTTACCCTCAAAAACAATCGTGTCAATTCGTAATCTCTTGGGGTGCTTTTTAATAAAATCATGATAGCCTTTAGCAATTTGGTCTCTATCTGTTTTGGTGAGAATACGTTCAAAAGCGACAAAGAATGGTTTGGAGATTAAATATTTGAATTCGGAAAGATCAAAAGTCAACCAACCATTTCGCCTTGTAGATTCAAGCACCACGCTCTTGTTCAAAAGGTCTTCTCCGGGCGATTTTGTAATGCTATCAACTGAATATAGGCGAACACGCATTTTAAAGGATGGCAAATTATTCCTGAAAATCCGGATGCTTGCACTTTGTAAATAGACTGGAAACAAAAGTTCTTTTTGAAAAGGGTTTTTGTTTTCAATCAGAAGGGCCGTTGCAGAACCCGCATAAATCGTATCGGTTTCAAGTGTTCCCCCTCTTGATTTCCTGTTTCCCAATTTAAATGTTTTGTTATCTTCTTTTTTTGATATCACAGTGACTCCATTCAAGAGGGTCACGTGCTCCTTTAGATAAACGACTACTTCTTGGGTGAGGAAAGACTGAATAGGAATATTCTTGCTGATAAAACCAATCCCAGAGAGACGCAGTGTATCTTTCAAATTGGGTGTTGGTACTCTTAATGAAAATGATCCGTCTACATTGGAAATGGTGCCAATACCGGTGTTTACAATCCCAATGTTAGCAAAGGCAATCGGTTTCTTGTCCAATTGGTTAATTACTTTTCCTCGGATAATGACTTGAGAATATCCAATTTGAATGCTAAGTAGAACAGTTAGCGCGGCTTTGAGCATCTTACTTTTCTTTATAGATGCGTGATTCAATTGGATAGTTCTTTCTTGTTGGTTACGTATCACCCTAAAAAAACAAAGGCACAAAAACATAGTGTCTTTGTGCCTTTGTGTTAAAAATCTTAAAACTATTTTGGCAACTTATCCAATACCTCCATTACTTCTTTCACGTGTTGGCGGCTGGTTTCTAGCAACGCTTTTTCATCGCTGTTCAAATCTAACTCAATTACTTTTTCCACTCCGTTCTTTCCTAAAATTACGGGAACACCTAAGTAGCAATTTTTAATTCCGTACTCGCCATCCAACTGCATACATACTGGCAATACCCTGCGCTGGTCTCTTACGATTGCTTCCACCATTTGCGCGGCAGCCGAACCTGGCGCATACCAGGCCGAGGTGCCCATCAATTTTACCAACTCACCACCACCCACTTTTGTACGCTCTATGATGGCGTTCAATTTATCCTTCGCAATTAGTTCAGTTACAGGTATTCCACCTACCGTTGTATAACGTGGTAGCGGCACCATCGTATCACCATGTCCTCCTAATAACATGGCTTGAATATCCTTGGGGGAAACATTTAAAGCCTCCGCTAAAAATGCTCTATAACGAGCAGTATCTAAAATACCTGCCATGCCAATTACTCTCGTACGAGGCAGTTGTGACGTCAAGTGTGCCTGATAGGTCATGACATCTAGCGGATTGGACACCACGATAATGATTGCGTTTGGCGAATGTTTCACTACGTTTTCAGTAACCGACTTAACAATACCAGCATTCGTTACAATCAAGTCATCACGCGTCATCCCTGGCTTACGGGGAAGACCGGATGTAATCACGACCACATCTGAACCAGCTGTTTTAGTGTAATCATTGGTGGAGCCGATCGTGCGACTATCATACAAATCGATGGGGGCCTTTTGCCAGATGTCAAGTGCCTTGCCTTCAGCGAACCCTTCCCGGATATCTACCAATACAATCTCGTTAGCAATTTCTTTATAAGCCAGCACATCAGCACAAGTGGCTCCTACGTTTCCGGCTCCTACAACAGTTATTTTCATATGGGGTGTATTAAGTTGGTGTGAAATCGGTCGCGAAGTTATTAATCGATGGCTCAATAAGAAAAACAATTGACAAAATTTTGAAGACCGTTAACTCAGTTATGCTAGCGTGATAAGCAAGACATGTTCGGTAGTTGGTTTTACTTTGAACCGGTCGTCAATGCGGTAGCCCACCACCCAGGCAATTTCTCCGGCTGATTCCAACACAGAGACGGCTCCTTTGTCTACTAGTGACACCTTCTGGTCGACCAAAAAGTCACTTATTTTTTTACGCCCCGTCATTCCCAAAGGGAAAAAGAAGTCTCCGGCTTTCCACTTTCGCCAAGTAAGCGGAAAACGAAGCGAGTCAATATCCAGCACGATGGCAGCTTCTTCTTTGTTTATGGAACCGCCAATAGTGGTACTCAAAAACGTGAGTTGCCTATTTCCCATATACGCATTAACTTGACCCTCTTCAATAGTCACATCAGCTAATTCAGACGAAAGAGGCACCAAAATCAAGTACTCTCGATCTACCACTAATTGATGGCTGGTGGACAGGAATTGTTTGCCAGATTGGCCATTTAGTGCTTGCACTATTTTTTTGCTCTGATCGAAATGAAAGCCGAACCCACGCAAGAGTCTCCATAACAGAGCCGAGTTGTAGGAGTCGTCCAAACTTGGCTCGAAACCCTTCTTTGCCAGAATAACTTTGTCGTTTTCGTTTTTCTGAAACTGCTTTTTCCAAACTTCGATTGCATGCGTTAAGATCGCTCCATCTCCCGACAATCGCTCAACCATCTTTGCAATAGATTGCTCAAAGGCAGGGTTTATCTGCTTTAGCTTCGGAACGATCTGGTGGCGAACGAAATTTCGCTGGTAATCATCCGTTTCATTACTTCGATCCTCACGCCAAACAACCCCGGTTTCGGCAGCGTAATTGGTTATTTCGTTGTGAGTAGCAAATAGCAATGGCCGAATCACAAAGCCATTTTTTTCAGCGATTCCCAGTAAACCATCCAAACTCGTTCCCCTTGAAAGATTCAATAGGACGGTTTCAACGGAGTCACTTAAATGGTGTGCAGTAGCAATCCAGTCTGCGTTTTCCTTTTCCTTCACTTGGTGAAACCAATTGTAGCGTAGCTCTCGCGCTGCCATTTGTACGGATAGCCCGTGCTGGATGGCATAGTTGTTGGTATCGAACCGGATACTATGAAACGGAATACCCCATTTTTTGCATTTGGCCGCTACGAAAATCTCATCTTCATCCGATTCCTCGCCACGGAGTTGAAAATTGCAATGAGCCACTGCAATGGAGAAACCAGCCTGATGAAACAAATGGAGCATCACCATCGAATCCATTCCGCCACTTACGGCCAAAAGAATTTTATCGGTAGTTTTGCACAGCTTTTCAATATGAGTGAGAAATGGGCGAAGCACGACACAAATGTAGAATGAGATGAGTCAAAGGCAGTCAAAATTCGCTTCAAAATCATTTTTCTTTTTATCGGTCCTGGCTCTGATGATACCTGGCGAGGCGTTTGCGCAGCGAAAAGTGAAATTAAAACAAGCCGACAATGCATTTGGCAGTATTCGTAATGGTGAGCGCTTCGATCGGCTCGTTGGGAATGTGATTTTTGAACAGAATACAACCACGATATACTGCGATTCCGCTCATTTTTTTCGCTCCAAAAATCAGTTGGATGCATTTGGTCGAGTGCATATTACTGAGGGCGACTCGGTAGATATCACCGCTTTGAGCCTTTCCTATGATGGGAACAAAAAAATTGCCAAACTGCGCAAGAAAGTAGTTTTTGTTAAGCTTGGGATTGCAAGACTCTACACAGATTTCCTCGACTATTATCGGATCAAAAACGAAGCCCGCTATTTCAACGGTGGCAAGCTGGTGGATACTACCAATACATTGACCAGTAGGAAAGGCTACTACGACATTCCGGTTAATCTCGCGTCTTTTAAGTCAGAAGTGGTAGGGGTCAACCCCGATTATACACTTACTTCTGACACCCTACAATACAACTCAAAGACGCGTGTCATTTATTTTCGAGACACCACCCTTGTAAAGGGTAAGGATGGGAAAAAGGCACTCTACAAAAACGGCACTTATAATACCGTTCAAAAGCTTTCGCTGTTGGAACAAGGTGAGTTTGAAACTATCTCTTATCGAATGAAAGGTGATCAAAACTTTTTAGATGATGTTAAAAAATTTTACACATCAAAGGGGCGTGTGTCGATGATATCCAAAGAGGAAAAGCTCACCATTTTTGGTGACGATGGATTTTATGACAAGAAAAGAGGCATTTCAAAAGTATATGGCAATGCCTACGTCACCAAAATTGATGACCAGGGAGATACTCTTTTCCTCTCTGCCGATACGCTTGTCTCTATTGAAAATACCAATCCCAAGAAAAAGAGACTTCTCGCCTACAACAAGGTGAAGATTTTCAAAACCAATATGCAGGGCTCAGCCGATTCGTTGGCTTATGTTGCCGCAGACTCAACACTCCATTTGTACCGCCAGCCAATTCTTTGGTCAGACGACAACCAGATGACCGCAGATTCCATTCGGATTTTGTTAAAGAATAAAGAGATTGACCGGATTTATATGGTCAACAATTCATTCGTCATTTCGCAAGATTCCATTGGCAACTTCAACCAAATAAAGGGTCGAAAAATGACTGCCTATTTTGATCGGCAAAATATTGACCACGTTTCGGTACTGGGAAATGGCGAAAGCCTTTACTATGCCCTGGAAGAAAAGGAGCTGATCAAAACGGATAGTATGATTCTCAAATTGATGATCACGATGGGGATGAATAAGATGATCTGTAGTAACATGAGAATTAACTTCATAAAAGGACGGGTCAATAACGTCAGTTTTTATATAAAGCCAGATGCCCAATTGATTCCCATTCACGAGTTGAAAAATGAGAATAGAACACTAAAAGGATTTGCCTGGCGAAGAAAAGAAAAGCCCACCAAAAGCCAGGTAGTAACTAAAAGTCGCACGTAGCGATTTGATAACATATCAAATTATATTTCTGCCCAATTATTTTTTGCGCTACGGTAAAATGAAGCTTTTTTTTCGTAGTTTTCACTTGCAATTGGTTTGTCATGCTGAAACAGTTGGTTTTACTGTCTGTTTTGTTCCTCTTCTCCTGGTCAGGCCTGGCTCAGCAATTTGAAATTTTGGAAATTCAAGAGGCCTATCAAACCACCTTTAACCAGCAATTACGAATTCCGATCCGAATAAAGAACAATGGAGAGAAAGCCCAGTTTTTTGTCATTCGTAAAGTAAAAGGAGAGTTGGGTGATACGCAAAAGGGGTACTTTTGTCTTAGCAATAACTGCTTAGACGCCACCATTTCTGAATTTTCAAAGAAGGTGGAGCCAGGCGAAACCATGCAAGAATTGTATTTTGTTATAGAAAGTGGCATTCAGGCCATGCAAACGACACTTCGATTCGAGATTTTTCAGAAAGGAAGTGCTCATGATATAGTAGATCGTTCGGTGGCTATATCAGTTGACGAAAAACCAGGTCGCTCGTTCATTTTTCAGTCGAAGGATATCTCGATTCAAGATGTCTACCCAAACCCAGTTCAGACCCAGGCTTCCATTGATTACAAACTTCATTCAGAGTCTGTTAAGGCCCGGCTCACGTTGCATAATATCTTGGGCAAAATCATGGGGGATTATGAACTTCCCTCATCGGAAACCCGGGTAAAAATTCAAGCCGATGAACTCACCTCCGGTGTTTATTTCTACACGGTTTATATCGATAACAGTGGTGTTCTTACCCGGAAGTTGATTGTAAGGAAATAATTGCCACTTTTTTCCGTTTTCCTGCATCCTAACTGCAGCATTGAAAATTTCGACCACTGTCTTATATTTGCAGGCTATTTCTAATTGTAAAACTTGATTTTGTTCCCTTTTAACGTCTCTACGCGGTTTGGTAAGTTTTTGGCGCTTTTTTTAGTTGCCTTTTTCTTTCTTTTTGCGGCTTCTTGCAGCAAATTCAGGAAGATTGAAAAGAGTGACGATTGGAAGTTGAAGTACCAGGCGGGCTTGAAGTACTATGAAAAGAAAGATTACTACCGTACCGCAATCTTGTTTGAGCAAATTTTGCCCATTGTTCGGGGTTTGCCGGAGGGCGAAAAAGTAGAGTTTTACCTGGCCTATTGTCAGTTTTACGAGAAGACCTACTTATTGGCCTCCAATCAGTTCAAGACATTTTTTGAGAACTATGGTCGCAGCCAATTAGCGGAAGAAGCTTACTATATGTATGCGTATTCTCTTTACGTAGCTTCACCAGCTGAGAACCTTGACCAGAAGAGTAGCATTGAAGCGATGGGTGCTATGCAAGCGTATGTCAACCAATTTCCAGATAGCAAGTTTGCCGACAAGGCCAACGAAGTCATTGCGGCATCGCAGACAAAACTGGAAACCAAGGGCTTTGAAAACGCAAAACTTTACTTAAAGTTGAAGTATTATCAGGCAGCGGTCGTATCATTTGATAATTTTAAAAAGAACTTCCCTGACTCAAAATTTATGGAGGAGTTGACGTTCTTGAAAATTGAAGCTCAGTACAAACTTGCGCAGCAAAGTATCAGTTCAAAACAAAAGGAACGCTTTGCCGCCACAGTCGAGTACTATAAAGAGTTAGTCGATAATTATCCGAAAAGTGAATTTCTAAAAGAAGCTGAGCGTTATTATACGGGCAGCCTTGATCAATTAAATAAGTTAAAAACCAATAAATCATAATAAGACAGACTATGGCCACACAACCATCCATCATCACGCGCGATGTAGATAAGATTTACAACCCGACTGGAAATTTGTACGAATCAGTTGTTGTGATTTCAAAACGCGCACGCCAGATTGCCGTTGACATCAAGGAAGAATTGAATCACAAACTGGCTGATTTCGCTACAACGGTTGATAATTTGGAAGAAGTATTTGAAAATCGCGAGCAGATTGAGATTTCAAAGTTCTACGAGCGTATGCCAAAGCCGACATCGACTGCCATTGAGGAGTTTTTGGACGGAAAGCTTCGTCACAGAATGCGCGATGCTGGTGTTGAAGAAGTAAAGGCTGACTAATTTAAAATGCTGGCCGGCAAAAAAATAATTGTCGGTGTAAGTGGCAGTATTGCGGCTTACAAATCAGCGCTATTAGTACGGTTGTTAGTGAAGGAAGGCGTAGAAGTAAAGGTCGTTATGACCTCAGCTGCGAAAGACTTCATAACTCCCCTTACACTCGCGACTCTTTCGAAGAATCCCGTTTTGATTGATTTCACGAAAGATGATCAAGGCGGGTGGAATAATCATGTAGAACTAGGTCTTTGGGCAGATGCGATGGTCATTGCCCCTGCCAGCGCCAATACACTGGCAAAAATGGCGAATGGTATTTGTGATAATTTGCTTTCAGCGGTTTATCTATCCGCCAGGTGTTCGGTCTTTTTTGCTCCGGCCATGGACTTGGACATGCTGCAACACCCCTCTACGAAATCAAATATTGATCGACTGATTTCTTTTGGAAATCATCAGATAATGCCCGCCTTTGGCGAACTCGCCAGCGGGTTGGTTGGCACCGGAAGAATGGCCGAACCAGAGGAAATAGTAGGTGTATTGAGTCGATTTTTTTCAACCGACAAAGGACTGCAAGGAAAAAAAGCACTGGTGACCGCTGGCCCAACACACGAAGCATTGGATCCTGTTCGTTTTATTGGAAACAACTCAAGCGGGAAAATGGGGTTTGCTATTGCTGAAGAACTAGCCAATATGGGGGCAGATGTGGAATTGGTGGTGGGCCCAACCCATTTGTCTGTTCATTCTGACAAAGTAAAAGTTACACGCGTTACTTCTGCCGAAGACATGTACAATGCCTGTGTTTCTCATTTTCCTTCCTCTGATATTACCGTTCTTTCAGCCGCAGTAGCTGATTATCGACCAATCCATAAAGCAGATCAGAAAATAAAGAAGAGCGAAAGCTCAATGACGATTGAACTGACCAAGACCAGAGACATCGCGGCCGAGTTGGGAAAGCAAAAGAAGGCCAACCAATTCGTGGTGGGATTTGCTCTGGAGACAGAAAATGAAACCGCCAATGCAGAGAAAAAAATAGTGGCGAAGAATTTCGACTTGATCGTTCTCAATTCACTTAACGACAAGGGAGCAGGTTTTGCACACGATACGAATAAGGTTACACTCATTGATAGTGCTGGTCGTAAAAAGGAATTTCCATTGAAATCAAAAAAGGACGTGGCCAAAGATATTGTCAATGCCATTGTCGCGTCCTTCAAATAGTAAAACGATATGCTAGCAATGCCAGTAAAAAAAAGTTGGATGGCTGATGTAGCAAAATCTATCATCTTTCTAACGATACTCGGCCTATTTTGCTTTCCGGCATCTGGGCAAGAACTCAATTGCAAAGTCACGATCAATGCGGAACAGATCCAAACATCGGATCGATCAGTCTTCAAGGATCTGGAGCGCGCCATTGCCAATTTTATGAATACGCGCAAGTGGACTGCTGACTCCTATAAAACACACGAGCGGATTAACTGCGGCATTTTTTTGAACATCAGTAAAATGCCGGCTATTGGAGTTTTTACGGCAAGTGCCCAAATTACCGTTGCACGCCCCGTGTACAACTCTAATTATGAAACGGTTCTGTTGAATTTTGCCGATCGCGATTGGGAGTTTGAATACCTTGAGTCCCAGCCGATGGAATACAACGACAATACCTATATCAACAATCTCACCTCTATTTTGGCATTTTATGCTTACACCATTTTGGCTTTAGACTACGATTCGTTTGCCGAGTTGGGCGGTAGCCCTTTTGTACAGAAAGCGTTGATTGTTGTGACCAACGCGCAGTCAACTGGTAAGCCCGGGTGGGCTGCGCAGGGCAGCACACGCAATCGCTACGCCTTGGTGGAAAATATGAATAACCCGCAGATGGTGGACTTGCGGAAGAACACCTATCAATATCATCGGATTGCCTTGGATACATTTGACAAAAATCCTGACCAAAGCCGTGAGAAGATTCTAGAGGTGCTGAAAAACATTAAACGGATATGGGGTATTTATCCAAATGCTATTGCCGTAATCTCTTTCTTTGATACCAAGTCAAATGAATTGGCCAAAATATTTTCCGATGGTTCGCTAAATGTGCGAAGGGAGGCCTACGACATTTTGACGACTGTGGATCCCAAACGAGATGTCTACCAGAGCATCATCGCCAAATAACTACCAAGAAGGCGACCCTTTTTTTGTTGTAAATTTAGTCGCTTCATTTTCCTCACAAATGGTATTTTTGTTTCGCTATGCTGATCGGCCTTGTAATTAAAAACTATGCACTCATTCGAGAGTTGGAAATCCACCCATCTCCGCATTTGAATGTGGTGACGGGGGAAACCGGTGCGGGTAAGTCAATTATGCTTGGTGCTATCGGGCTGCTTTTGGGCAATCGTGCAGACGGCAAAGCACTGTGGGATGAAAACGAAAAATGCATTGTCGAAGGCGTTTTCAATATTTCTTCTTATAAGTTACAATCTGTATTTGAATCGGCCAATCTTGACTACGAGCAACAAGCTTTTATTCGAAGGGAGATCAGCCCCGGTGGTAAGAGCCGTGCATTTATCAATGACACTCCGGTAACGCTGGAAATCATGCGCAGCATTGGTGGTAGGTTGATGGACGTGCACTCACAGCATGAGACACTTGAATTAGGCAGCCGGGTTTTTCAATTGGATTTTATTGACTCCTATGCGTCCAATTTGTCACTGAAAGAGAAGTACAAAGAAAACTGGCGAAATTTTGTGGCAGCCAAAGCGAATTATGAGAGTTTGCAAAAGGAAGCAGTCTTGCTGAAACAAGAAAGTGACTTTATAAAATTTCAATTGGAGGAATTGACCAAAGCAGAGCTGCAATCTGACGAACAGGAAAAGCTGGAGTCAGAGTTGAAAGTGATGGAGCATGCTGAGGAGATCAAAATTCAGCTAAATACAATGGTAGCACAATTGGGCCAATCTGAGTTTGCAGTCAGTCCGGTATTAGGTGCCGTCCGAAATATGCTTCACTCCATTTCAGCCTATTCACCAGACTACCAGAAACTGTATGATCGTCTGGAAAGCGTGCGGATAGAATTGGATGATATTTTAGAAGAAGTAGAACGAGAAGAGGAGCGAGTTGAGTTTGATCCAAAACGTATAGCAAAAACAAAAGATCGGCTAAGCTTGATTTACCAGCTGATGCAAAAGCATCGCATGAAAGATGTCAATGAACTGCTCGCCCTTCAGGAATCATTGCAACTTAAGTTTGATAAAACGGCTAACCTGGATGAGACGCTTCTTTCAGCAAAAAAGATTTTAGAAAGTTCAGGCAACGAACTGAAGCGAACGGCTCAGGAACTGACAAAGTCGCGAGAGAAAGTTTTTTCACCGCTGTGCAAGCAGGTTACCCAATTACTGCTTGATTTGGGAATACCCAATGCTGTTTTAAAAATTGAACATCAGGTGGTTGAACCGACAGTTTCCGGGCAAGATTATGTGGAGCTTCTCTTTAGTGCGAATAAGGGAATTGCACCGAAACCCTTGGCTCAGGTTGCTTCAGGGGGAGAATTCTCACGACTTATGTTTAGCATCAAATATGTGATGGCTGCGAAAACGGCTTTGCCTACATTAGTTTTAGATGAGATAGATAACGGCATTTCTGGCGAAATCGCCATTCAGCTGGGTAAAATGATGAAGGAAATGGCCACTCGCCACCAGTTGATCACGATTACTCATTTACCACAAATTGCCGCAAAAGGGGATGCGCATTATTTCGTTTACAAAGATAATAAGGCATCCAAGACAATAAGTTTGGTGAAACAACTTACACCGGATGAACGCATCGATGAGATCGCTAAAATGATCGCTGGCGCAAACCCCTCACGATTGGCTCTGGAAAATGCTCGCGAGCTAATGAGCGAATAAAACCTTTCATACCTTTTAGATTTTTTGGGTACTTGAACATGAACTATGCATTGGAAATGCAAAGTGAAGAATCGTTCCGATATGACATCAAGTCGATTCCTTTTTATGAAAAAACAATTCGGGAAATCAAAGTTGAACTATTGAAGTTAGCTGCAGTTCAAGGTGAACAAATTTCCAGAGATGTTACAGACGCTACTCGCTTGATACATTTAACGAACCGAGATGACTTGAGCGGCATTCAAAACTATCCGGGAGAAATACCTAAATACTTGGGTCGAGTGAAAACAACGATTCTTTCTTGTTTGGTTTTTGTCAATAAGTAATATTACTCTATTCGAAGTACTATTTTTATTCTTGAATTTTAGTCTTCCTAATTTTCCGCTGCAATTGCCAGAACTCCTTTCCATAATCCACCAACAATTCTTCCCCCTTTTTTATTGAGCGTTTTGCTTCAAGATAACATCGATCACCTTCACTTACATATTCGCAATTATTTCTAAGTTTAGGTATCCTGCCAAATCCTCGTGCATCATTGGCATATCGGCCTAAGGTTTTCTTGTAGTGTAGTGCATCGATTACTGCACTTCGGGTAATGTACATCAGATAACCGTTGTAGCCATCGAGGTGCTTCACCTCTTTCCATTTTCTCATTTTACCTTTGTATTCCAAGATGCGTGTGCCCTTACTAATTTCTATTTTAGTAAAAAGGCCTTTCCCTGCTTTCGGTAGGTTTGATTTCTTGACAAAAAGACTTTTCTCCAACAAAGCCATGGGCTACTAGGTATAGAACTCTTCGATCGATCCGAAGTATGCGTTGATCCACCCTTCAACAATATCATCGTAATCTTGATCAGGAATATTTGTGTGCCGAATTTCTACAGAAGTTCCGGCTTTATCTTCATGGAGTTTGATCGTGACAATGGAGGGTTCGATTTGATCTCCAAAGTACCACTGCTGCACTATTTTTTTGTTGGTTTCGAACTCCAGATTTTTTCCGGCTATACTGCCTTCCCATAGCGAAAACTCACTCCCGGGCTCCGTACTCATTTCAGCCTCTTCGCCAGACCACAGATGAATGGTATTCGGATTGGTGAGTGCCAGATAGACATCTTCAGGGGGTGCGGCTATCGTAAAATATTTTTTGAAGTCTTTCATTTTTTTGAGCGGATTTGAGCAACAGGCTGCAAGCTAAAGGCTACAAGCGTGAGGCGTGCAGCATGAAGCTTGCAGCCTATTTGCTATTAATAAAGTGATACAAGAATACTAAGATTCCATTAAATGCAGGCTTGGCGTTGTCTTTGATCTCTAATGTTACATCCACCTCAAATTTAGTGATTCCGCGGAGGTTAAGAATAGAATGAAGTTTGGCTCTAAGTCTTACTTCGTGATTGACCAGCACGGGTTGATTGAATTTTAGTTTTTCAATACCATAGTTAATCATCATCTTGATATTTCTAAATTCGGCAATCTGATCCCACAAATGAGGAACCAGCGATAAGGTTAAATAACCATGCGCGATCGTGCTTTTGAAAGTGGTTTCAACAGCCGCTCGGGCAGGATCGGTGTGGATCCATTGGTGATCGAGGGTAGCATCAGCAAACCGGTTGATTTGATCCTGTGTGATGGTCGTGTATTCAGATACACCCAATTCTTTGCCTAAAAAGGTTTGGAATTCTTCGTGACTGTTGATGACGAGTTGACTCATGGGTAGTAGGTTACGGGCACTAAAGTATGAAATCACATTCACCAATAAGTAAATCCATTTGGCAATTATCCGCTAAATTTTGAATTTTGGTCGATGCAGTCAGAATTTTGGTCAGTTTACTTGTTTGGATTTGGCGTGGTGATGGCGATGCTCACCTTTGTATGGATGGTGAGTGTGAAATTGACCAATGCGAGCATAGTCGATCCCTTCTGGGGATTGGGATTTGTGCTATTGGCGATTTACTATTATTTCAATACCGAGGGTGATCTAACCCGAAAAGCGGTTGTTTTACTTTTGACAAGTGTATGGGGACTTCGTTTGTTTGGGTATCTCTTATTCCGAAATGCCGGTAAGCCAGAAGATTATCGGTACGCTCAATTCCGAAAACAATATGGTCCGGAACGGTATTGGTGGTTCAGTTTTTTTCAAGTCTTTTTGTTACAAGGAATTTTGTTGTGGCTAATTTCATCGCCATTGCTGGTTGCCCAGCAAGGGTCAGATCGCCCTTTTGGGATGTTGGATGTTTTAGGACTCACACTTTGGATCATCGGCTTCTCATTCGAGGCCGGTGGTGACTATCAACTATCGAAATTTAAATCAGATGTATCCAACAAAGGTAAAGTATTGAATACCGGTTTTTGGAAATATACGCGCCACCCAAATTATTTTGGCGATGCCTGCGTATGGTGGGGTTTTGCGTTGTTTGCGACAGCGGCCGGAAGTTACTGGCCTGTATTGAGTTCTGTGCTCATGACATTTCTTCTTTTGAAGGTATCTGGTGTAGCTTTACTGGAAAGAGCATTGAAAAAAAACAAACCGGAATACGAGGAATACATTCGCAGAACACCATCCTTTTTCCCCTGGTTTCCTAAGAAGTAAGGTATGAATTGGATTCGATCTGCTGTTGAAGTAAAAGACCCTCTGGTGAAGCCCAAAGTGGATGTGGAGACGTTGGCTTCGATTGACCCGTCTACGATGGAGGATTCGTTTGTGTATGTTCATTGCCATTTCAACAATACGTCTGATGACATGTTGATTCGTATCTGGTCGACTACATTCTTGGTCGACCGTGATTCAGTAGCCAGGTCGCAGCTTGTCCATGCAGAAAACATCTCGTATGCCCCACAGTGGACGATCATTCCCCGAAAGGGAGATTTTACCTTTCTACTCATTTTTGGTGGTCTTCCTAAAAGCTGTTTGATGTTTGATATGGTGGAAGAGATTGCGCAGCCGGGCGGCTTTCACATCAAAAATATCAAGCGCAACGAAACAGATGTCTATCACATTGATTTACTTTAAAGCACAGTATCTACTACCTTACTACTTATGTCTAACGTCTTACTACTTACGTCTTGCATCTAATCTCTAACCTTTGACCTTATGTTATCTCGCAGAAATGTTCTCAAATCGTTAGGCCTTTCAGCGCTCTCTCTATCGGCTCTGCAAGCGCGTGCGACTGACCTGCAACAGCCTTTGCTTGATTTCGAAGATCCTAAATTTTGGGACAGTGTGCGCGGTCAATTTATGTTGAGCAAGGACAAAGTCTTTTTCAATTGTGGAACTGTGGGAGTGATGCCACGCGTGGTTTTTGAAAAGCTAACCGAACATTCTCGCTACCTGGCTTCCGATGTTGCTGATTGGGCATACAAAGATGACAACAAAGAACAGTTCATAAGCGGCTACAATAATCTAATACCCATTCGAACGAAAGTGGCAAAACTGTTGAACTGTGAAGTAGGGGAGATTGCAATGACAGACAACGTAACGAATGGGATGAGTTACATCGCGAATGGAATGACATTGCAGCCCGGTGATGAAATTTTAACAACCGACCAAGAGCACGGGGGCGGACAATCTTCCTGGAAAGTGAAGGAGAAACGTTTCGGTGCGGTATTCAAAACAGTAGCCATTGGAAAGCCAATTACTAGTTCGGTAGAAGTGTATGATACGATTGTAAAAGCGTTTACACCGAAGACCAAAGTGTTGATGCTGTCGCACATGATTTCCGGGTCGGGCGCTATTCTTCCTGTGAAGGAATTGTGTGCAGAGGCGAAGCGAAGAGGAATTTTTACCGTGTTAGATGGCGCTCAAACGATAGGTCACATAAAAATTAATCTGAAAGACATCGATTGCGATGCCTACGTAGGCTGCTTTCATAAATGGATAGGTGCGCCAACTGGAACGGGCTTTATGTTCGTGAAGGCAGAGCATATGAAAGACCTATGGACTACCATCGCTAGTTACCGATGGGATGATCATGCAGATGAAGGCTTTCGGTTTACACAGAGAGGAACGGGTAATTTTTCCGTTTTACTAGCCCTTGAAACAGCCCTTGATTTTCATTTTCAACTCGGGCCCGACAAAGTATATGAACGTATCAAATTTTTGGGAGACCGCTTGCGCACGGGGCTGAAACAAAATAAGAAAGTCAAAATCTTTTCTCCGGAAGAAGACGCGATGTGTGCGGGCATTACCTTGTATACGATTGAAGGCTTAACGGGCACTCAAATCCAGGATGCATATTGGGCGAAAGCGAAGATGCGCCCGCGGTCGCAAGGCGATGTCTTTGGCGTGAGACATTCAACGCATATTTTTAATTCAACAGATGAAATTGACCGAGCCATAAAAATTGTAAACGAATTGTCAGCTTAAGTATACGACCTAATGAGTGTAAGAAAAAGAGTTTGCGTGATTGGTGCAGGCCCTTCGGGGATTACAGCTGCGAAAAATCTATTAGACGAAGGAATGGGTGTAGTCGTATATGATTACGGACAGGAAGTGGGTGGGAATTGGGTTTTCAATGCGAAGTCGTCACATTCAAGTGTATTTGAGACAACACATATCATTAGTTCGAAGACGTTGTCTCAGTATGATGATTTTCCATTTCCCGCAGATTATCCGGATTATCCATCCCATCAGCAGCTAGCTGCCTATTTTCAAAATTATGCGAAGCATTTTAAGTTGTATGAGCATATTCAGTTTGATACACTGGTAGAAAAGTGTGAATTAGACAATGATAAGAAGTGGAAAGTGACGACCACCAAAAGCGGAATTACGAAGACGGAATCTTTTCATGCGCTTGCCGTTTGCAACGGTCACCATTGGAAGCCCCGTTATCCAACCTATCCGGGAAATTTTTCAGGGAAGATGATGCACTCACATGATGTGAAGCGCTTTTCGGATTTCACAGATCAGCGAGTACTCGTCATCGGAGGAGGTAACTCTGCCTGTGATGTGGCAGTGGAGTCAAGTAGATTTTCGAAATCTACGGATATCAGTTGGCGGAGAGGTTATTGGATTGTACCTAAATTTATTTTTGGTAAGCCTTCCGACATAGTTGGTGGTATACTTCGAATTATGCCCAAGTTCATTTGGCGCAAAGTAACGAGCCTAATGATTAAAATAATTCAGGGGACAAATTCTTCTTATGGCCTTCCTGAGCCGGAAGACGATTTTGGATTTCATCACCCAACTATTAATAGTGAACTGTTTTATTTTTTGCGTCATGGAAAGATTAACCCTCGAAAAGATATTGATCGCTATGAGGGGCAAACTGTGTTTTTCAAGGATGGAAGTAAACGCGATTATGATGTGATTGTAGCTTGCACCGGCTACATTATCTCACACCCGTTTTTTGATAAAAAATTTATTGATTACTCCGAAGGTGATGTGCCGCTATACTTAAGAATGTTGCATCCGGAAATTGAGAATGTATACTTTATAGGCTTGTTTCAGCCATTGGGGTGTATATGGCCCGGAGCAGAACTGCAAAGTAAAATCATGGCCAAAGAGTTGGTGGGAAAATGGACGCGTCCAAAGAAAGTTGCGGCATTAGCTAACAACGAAGTGAAGCATCCCGATTTCAAGCAAATCAAAACGCCAAGGCACACTATTACGGTTAACTATCATTCCTTTAGAGGTCGATTGTCGAAGGAGTTGGCGAAGAGTAGTTAAGTGTTACGATTACTCCACGCCCAATAAATCAGGAGGGGATGAATCATAACGAGCCTGAACCATCCTACCCACACGGGAACACAAAGATCCCCTGCACAGCTGTTAACTTCAATAAAATAGACATGTGAAGGTATAAATGCAATAAGCATAGCTATGATTCCAAAGGCTGCCCATTTTCTAGAAAAAGTAGGAATTAATAGGATGCCCAATAAAATCTCTATCACACCACTACTCCAATTAATAAGTGCGTGATATGGAAAATAGGGCGGAATGAGTGGAAGATAAAAGGAAGGATTGAGAAAATGATTAAGGCCGGCAGCAACGTAAAAGAGCGCCATGGCTAACACATTGAGAGGGTACTTTTTCATCTTGTGAATTTGATTTGAATAATGTTGTCGATGCAATAAGTAGAATAGTCACTATTAACTTACTTTATTGGCTAATGGCCAGCTAATGGAGTCCCGAAAATTCCAACGGCAAGTTCTGCCCAAATTAACAGAAATGCTCCAATAACTAATACACAAAAAAGAATTCGATACTTGGTTTGTGTTACTTTTCTAAGCACGACTTCCAGTATAACTCCTGTAATTAGCAATAGAGTGCCCATGGCTATAAAATCAAAGAAGGTCCATTTAACTTCCTCTGTAAACTGCATCGCGATTAATGGAATAAACAGTAAAATTCCCACTGAAATTAGAATGATGACAAGTCTGTTGTTTTTCATGCTTTTTACTTCGAGATAGAACTGATTCTTTATTGTTGGCCTATTTATGAAGAATTTGCAGTTTTGCAAAACGTGTTGTTTCTAAGCTCTCTCAATATGTAAGAGGCCAACCAATGGAAGAGGTACATCTATTGTTCAAGAATCGTTGACTCGTAGAACTCAATAAGTTCTGTTAAGCCCGCCCGCACCAACGATGTATACGCACAAAGTAAGTTGCCCTTATAATATTTCAAATTCCGCGTTACTTTTACAGGATGTCTTACCCCGTTCTTGACGTACTTTCCCAACTGATTGAAAACCTCGGTCAGTATCCGATCGTAATTCTCCAAGCACCTCCCGGGGCGGGAAAGTCTACCGTCCTACCCCTTGAACTTTTAAATGCGCCATACCTAAAAAACAATAAAATCATTTTGCTTGAACCACGCAGGCTGGCAGCCAGATCAGTTGCCGCACGCATGGCTAGCTTGTTAAAGGAAGAAGTAGGGCAGACCATTGGTTATCGAATTCGTTTTGAAACGGTAGTGAGTGCTCAAACTCGTATCGAGGTGGTCACGGAGGGAATTCTCACTCGGATGATCCAGTCTGACAATTCACTGGAGGGCGTTGGTTTGGTTATTTTCGATGAATTCCATGAGCGCAGTTTACAAGCTGATTTAGCCTTGGCATTGTGCTACCAAAGTCAGCAAGTGCTTCGGAATGATTTAAAATTATTGATCATGTCGGCCACCTTAGATGGTGAGAAAATTTCTGCATTGCTCGATAATGCGCCCATCATTACAAGTAGTGGGAAGCAATTCCCCATTACCATCAAGTATCAGCCTGTTGACAAGGAAGACGCCATTGCGGTTGCAACTACTCGGGTCATTCGTAGGGCGTTAAAAGAGCAGTCAGGTGATTTATTGGTTTTTTTACCAGGCAGTGGCGAAATTCGAAAAACGATGGAAGCTTTGAGTACCGATGAAAGTTCTGTAGTTGTTCAACCACTTTATGGCGATTTGCCATTGAAGGAACAACAGCAAGCCATCTTGCCCCATCCGCAAGGCCTACGCAAAGTGGTGTTAGCTACTTCTATTGCCGAGACATCACTGACCATAGAAGGCATCACAACGGTTATTGATTCAGGCTATTCTCGGGTAGCACGGTTTGATCCGCGAAGTGGTATGACTAAGCTCGAAACGATACGTGTTACAAGAGATGCAGCTGATCAACGTGCCGGTCGTGCCGGAAGGTTGGGACCGGGAGTTTGCTATCGTCTGTGGGCCGAGAATACACACAGCCATTTGTTGCCGATGCGACAGCCGGAAATTTTAGAAGCAGATTTGTCGCCACTTCTTTTAGAGTTGAGCAACTGGGGAATAAAAAACCTGAACGAGTTGCAGTGGATCACGTTGCCCCCAATAGGTACGGTTAGTCAGGCAAAACAATTGTTGCAAGAGTTGGGCGCCCTGATCGGAGACGTGATTACCCAACGGGGAAGAGCCATGTTGAAGCTTCCTACTCACCCCAGAATTGCGCATATGTTGCTGTCGGCAAAAGAGGCGGATGCAAAGGGCAATACGCTGGCAACTGATGTAGCCGCATTGTTGGAAGAACGTGACCCACTGTCGAAAGACGCAGGGGCTGACTTAAGTTTACGCGTGGAAGTTTTACGCAAGTGGCGAAAAGGGGAGCGAGTAAATGCTGATCGAAACGTACTGCAACGAATTGAACGGTTGGCCTCATCCTGGCGAAAGACATTTAATTTGGAAATGGACAACGCTATCGTTGCGGATACAGATGTTGGTAAGTTTTTATCAGAAGCCTATCCTGAGCGAATTGCTCATCAGATTGAAAAACAAACCGAACGATACAAGTTAGCCAACGGCCGGGTTGTGCGGTTGCCAGATCATGATCCATTAACGCGTGAAAGTTGGTTGTGTGTAGCGCAATTAGATGCCGGTACTAAAGGGGAAGGAAAGATGTTTTTGGCAGCGCCATTACATCTCGATGATTTGGTCGAACGAGCTCAAGAAAAGGAAGCTGTTCGGTGGGATAAAGAAAGAGGAATGCTGGTGGCCGTGGTAGAGAAGCGAATAGGAAATGTGGTGGTCTCCACGCGACCACTGCAAAAGATTTCTGAAGAAATAAGAATACGTGTTTTATGTGACGCGCTGCGAGAAGAAGGATTTAGTTTGCTGAATTGGCAGGATGAGCACACGGAATGGCAGGTGCGTTTGATGTGCATTCGAGTGTGGCGACCAAATGAAGGATGGCCAGATGTTAGTGAAGAAAAACTGTTAGCCAGTGCAGAAGAATGGCTCGGTCCTTTTCTAAGTCAGGTTTCGAAGCGTATTGATTTTCACCGATTGGATTTACAGACTATTTTAACGAGCCTGCTTCCCTGGGAGCTAAATGCCAAACTCGATAAATTAGCCCCCGCCAAATTGCAAGTTCCCAGCGGGTCAATGATCAAGCTTTACTATTTTAAAGACGGCCAAGCCCCAAAAATTGAAGTACGATTACAAGAAATGTTTGGATTGTTAGAGACGCCAACAATTAATGAAGGAAGGGTGGAGATTGTATTGCACCTACTTTCTCCGGGTTATAAGCCTGTACAGGTAACTCAAGACCTGAAAAGCTTTTGGCATACCATTTATCATGAAGTACGAAGTGAATTAAAGAGACGCTACCCACGCCATCATTGGCCGGAAGACCCTTGGACTGCAGAAGCGGTGACGGGAGTAAGGAAGAAAATATGATTTGTTGTGGTCTTTATTCGGAAGGTTGGTAAGTACCTGTTCAAGCTACTTGGCTAAATATTTGGCTATCTTTCCAAGAAATTTTTCTATTTTTTAATTACATCGAGGCATAGAATTTTATGAAGAATCTATTGAAGCCGACAGCGACAAGAACTGCTATTTCATTTTGTTTATTAATGGCATTTGCCGGCTGCCATAGTGAGAAGGCTACTGAATTGCCAAAACCTGATCTAGATAATGGAGGCTTATTTTTGCCTGATGGATTTGGAGCGTTAGTTGTATCAGATAGCGTAGGTTCTTGCCGACATCTAGCCGTTAACACTAATGGAGATATTTATGTTAAGCTCCGGATGATCACTGGTACCATGGGAAACGTAGCGTTACGAGACACCAATGGTAATGGAAAGGCTGATATTGTTCAACGTTTTGGTGACTATCCAAATGACGGAAACTTTGGTACTGAAATGAGAATTCACAAAGGCTATTTATACTTTAGTTCTGAACTGGTGGTGTATCGGCAAAAACTGGATCCATTCAAACTTGTGCCGGAAGGTAAACCGGAAGTAATCTTGGTTGACCGTTTTCCCATTAGATGGCATAATGCGAAGTCTTTAGCATTCGATAAACAAGGTGGTATGTACGTAACTTTTAGCGCGCCAACCAATGTTTGTGAAGACTGGAATTCTACTAATGGCTCACCTGCCAATGTACAAGGGCAATACCCCTGCCAGCAATTGAATGATTTTGCAGGAATATGGAAATTTGATGAAAATAAACTTAATCAATTTCAGACTGATGGTACACTTTTTGCCACCGGCCTTCGAAGTATCGTAGCGATTTCCTGGAATGATGATGACAACAGCTTGTATGCTCTTCAACATGGGCGCGATTATTTGTACGGGCACGCCCCACAATATTTTACTCCTTGGGAAAATGCGGTTCTTCCAGCAGAAGAATTCTTGAAAATTAAGAAGGACGACAATTTTGGCTGGCCCTATGCATATTATGACCAATTCAAGAACAAAAAAATGTTAGCCCCGGAATATGGTGGAGATGGAGATAAAGAGGCAAGCAACTTTGCCGCGCCACTGATGGGATTACCTGCCCATTGGGCACCTAATGACTTGCTTTTTTATAAAGGAAACCAATTTCCTTCTCGCTATAAGAAAGGAGCATTTGTCGCATTTCATGGATCGACAAATCGTGGACCATATCCACAAGCAGGGTACATTGTTGGGTTTATACCCTTTGAAAATGGTAGGCCGTCTGGAAAATGGGAAGTATTTGCAGATGGCTTTACTGGAATAGATACTGTGGCCAACATGAGCGATGCCATGTATCGACCTATGGGTTTGGCCGAAGGCCCCGATGGCTCCTTATACATTGCCGAGTCAAAAAAAGGTAAAATATGGAGGGTCATATACAGCGGACAGGCGGCCACTTTTGGCGAGCATCAACTTGGTAGAATGGAAGAACGAAAATCTCGAAGCTACATTAAGGTTCCTGATGAAAAAGTAGATAATTTATTGTCTAGGAAGCCTGTCAACGCTGTTGCTCTATACGAAACACACTGTGCTCCATGTCATCAAAAGGATGGTCAAGGCGTAGAAAATATCTATCCTCCTCTTGTTGGATCCGAGTGGGTCAATGGAAAAAGCGAAAAAATAGTTAGTATTTTATTACTGGGGCTACAAGGAGAAATACAAGTGAAAAACAAAACATACAATCAAATTATGCCCTCTTATTCCTTTCTGAGTAATCGGGAATTGGCTACACTGATTAATTATGTCAGAAGTGATTTATTTGAGAATCACGGTGTGCCTATAACGGCAAAAGAAGTGAGCGAAATACGGCAACGCCCTAAAAAGCGTTGACAAATCGGAGACTTAATGATTATTTGAAACGAGTTTACTGCTTGTTGTAAAATCAAGACCTGAAAAGCTTTTGGCATACCATTTATCATGAAGTACGAAGTGAATTAAAGAGACGCTACCCACGCCATCATTGGCCGGAAGACCCTTGGACAGCTGAGGCGGTGAGGGGTGCAGTTCGGAAAAAGTAACGCACTAGAAACTGACTTCAAAAGTGCTTTTGTAAAAATCATTTGTTTGTACATACTCTAACAATTTCACATAGAAAGGATGTGTGCCCAGCGTAGCACTATCGCCAATCATGATTAGTTTCTTCTTGGCTCGGGTCATGGCTACATTGGTTCTGCGGATGTCTGCCAGAAAACCAACTTCGCCTTTCGTATTGCTACGCACGAAACTTATAGCAATCACGTCACGCTCCTGTCCTTGAAAAGCATCTACGGTGTTGATGGTAACTAATTTGTGAAGTCGTTCCAGGAACGCAGAACTTTCGGCCAAATGATGTAGATAGTCAACCTGTGCTCGATATGGAGTGATGATTCCCATCGTGATGTTTTGAGTAATCCAATCTTCTAATCCTATTTCTTCGACTAATTTTTCTACTACGCGAATGAGAAGTGCTGCTTCTTCTTTGTTCAATCGACTTAAAGTTTCCGGATCTTGCTCCTCGGTAAATCCGGCACCAGCAGTATCAATAAATTCAACGGGTGGTTGATTGGGGCGCAGCAATTCTGTACGAACAGATTCATGTGCGATCAATTCGTCCTTGTAAAAATAGTTCGAAGAGAACTTCATGATGGATTCGTGCATTCTATATTGCACTTGAAGCATCGATGCCTGTGAGGGGTGCTTTAAAATTCCTTTTTCAAAAAGTGTTTCTGCCAATCCTAACTTGGCAGCCTCGTTTGATTTTACAGTTGGTGGCAGCTGCATATGATCGCCCGCAAGGATGACGCGTTGCGCACGGAGAAATGGTATCCAGCAGGCAGGTTCCAGCGCTTGTCCGGCTTCATCAATAAATGCAGTCTTGTACCTCCTGCCTTTTAAGGTAGGGTGCGATGCGCCAACGAGAGTAGAGCAAATCACTTCGCTTTTTTGAAGTAGGTCGTTGGTAATATAGAATTCCAATGTGTCTGCATCTGACTTTAGTTGCCTGGCTTCCTCACGCAACATTCTTCGCTCTGCTTTTTCAAAATACCCAAAGCTGCGTTTGTATTTGTTTGCCTTTTGTTTGGCCTGCTCCATTTTTTTGCGCAAAAACCTCAGCTCATCAAAGTTCGGATGTTCCGCAATTCGAGCATCCATTGTTTTACTGAGCGATTGTTCGGTAACGCGTGCCGGGTGACCAATACGGATTACGTTCAATCCTTGATCGCTCAGTTTCTCAACGAGTAGGTCAATGGCCGCATTACTTGGTGCGCATACGAGCACTTGCCCCTCTTCTTTTACCGTGTATTTGATCGCTTGAACAAGAGTGGTGGTTTTACCTGTTCCTGGAGGCCCGTGAATGAAGGCGATGTCTTTACTTTCAATTATTTTGTAGGCTGCTTTGAGTTGACTTTCATTTAAAATGGTTGCCAATTGCCAGTTCCTGGTTCCCTGTTCACCAGCGACAGGCAACCGGTAACCGGCAACCCCGCCTCCCAGCAGCAGCTCTCGAAAGTCCGCTACTCTATCGTCCTCTGCTTCAATTACTTTTTTTAACGTATACTCCATCTCACGATAGCTCATCTCATCAAACATCACATCTACACCTAGTGAACCGCTATCAATCCATTCCGGAAGATCATCCCCGTTTAAGGTGATTACCATGAGATTGTCACGTACATAGTTAATAACGCCATTTTGATGTTGCTTTTCAGATTTGCCAGAGGCATTTGAAAAGACACTTACCATCTTTCCACTTTGAAAGGCGTGAGGTTGATCTTTTTGGGTCGTGCGTTCTACTTCAATAATGATTCGCTCACCAGTTCCTATATACTCCTTCGCCAGTCGAACAGGGTACCAGGTCATGCCTTCTTTTACGCGAGCATGCAAAGGCCGCATTAATACTTTTTGCCGATATTGTTCTAAGTCAGCCTGACGTTCCAATTGCAGAAGGCCAAGTGTTTTGCGGAGTTGCACTTTAGAAGATTCCAATTTTTTTAACTTTTAACTTTTACCTTTTATCTTCTGACTTCTGACTTCTGTATTTTAACTTCTAACCTCTAACCGCCAACTTCTTAACATATTCATCCACATACTCCTTCACTCGTTTTCTCTTGTACTGCATAATGAAGCGAGGGTGGGATAGAGGGACAACTCTGTTAAAGAATTTGTGTTTTGTATTTAGCTCTTCAAGGAATGCGAAATTCTTTCCTTCACCGAGGCAGAAGACAACTTCTCTATTCATTCCCCAACTGAGTTGTTGACTAAGGCTAGAAAGAATAAAGTCCGTTAATTTTTCAGATAGACCCTTTATGTCATAGTAGTTAAGATTCTTACCCTCTTTGACAAACCCCAAAGGCGATATAGAACTAAAGTAAAAATTTTGATAGAATCGGTCACACCCTCCAAAAGAATCAATCATTGAATAAATAAACTCTGAGGAGATCTCGTGTTTCTTGGGGAGTTTGTTTTCGATGCCGCAATACTTCTCCAAATTAATTGGGTCAGTAAAAGGAACTCCTGTTAACCCGGATCCAAATCGACCTGGGTTGATCCCTAAGATCATTGTTCGCGTTTTAGTGTCGTTATAGTATTTCTTGTAAAAGCGTTGACTTAGATAGGATGTAATAGGATCCTTAAATGGATTGAGGATTTCAATATCTTTTGGCAAACGTGCGGAAATGGAAAGGTGCTGGTTGAATTGGTTAATCTGATTGGACAATAATACTGCAGCCATTCTGGTTCTCTGCTTGGATAGTTGGATATTCTTTCCCAAAAAGTAGAAGGGTCACCAGTGGTGTTGAAAGGCTACTTCTTCTTAACTAATGTTTCGATTTTTTTCTGCAGCGCGCTTGACGCGGCAACTAATGGAAGCCGAACGTCACCGTTGCCTATGTTCATGGTTTTTAGCAAGTGCTTCAGGCCTACAGGATTTCCCTCCTCGTACATAGGAGCATTTATCTCCAATAATTTGAATTGCTCTTGCTGCGCTCGGTTCAATTTGCCTGTACGCATGTACTCTTTTATCTTTTTGAATGTCACGGGATAGGCATTGGCAAGCACTGAAATTACGCCCTCACCGCCAATGGCGTATAGGGAAAGAGTAAGCATATCATCTCCGGAGATGAGCAGAAAATCAACCGACTTTTCTTTCGCAATCTTCATACATTGCTCCAAATTTCCAGAAGCCTCTTTGATTCCGATGATGTTTTTGTGTTTGGCAAGTCGCAAAGACGTTTCTGCAGTCAGGTTTGAGGCAGTCCGTCCCGGAACATTGTAAAGTATAATTGGAATAGGGCTTGCATTTGCTACCGCAACGAAGTGTTGATATATTCCTTCTTGGGATGGCTTATTGTAATAGGGACTAACCGACAAAAGAGCATCAACACTGGTTAGGTTCGTTGATCGAATTTCGTCCACAACACCTTGTGTATGATTACCCCCAATTCCGTAGACGATGGGAAGTTTCTTGATATTGTTGGCGATAACAAATTGTAACACCTCTTTTTTTTCTTCTTTGGAAAGTGTTGCCGATTCTCCCGTAGTGCCCATGACAACATAGTAATCGACTCCTTGTGACGTATGACGCAATAGCTTTTTTAATGCTTGAAAATCAATTTCTCCTTGGTTGTCAAATGGAGTCACCAACGCAACCCCCGTCCCGTGTAGTTTTTTCGAAATCATGAAAGCTTATCGTAATTGTTTAGCGTATTTATACATTGTTTCTATCAATCCTTTTGGAGTGCCTTCTTGCTTGATCATCAACTCAAAGTAAGGGCTTTCTTCTTTGCAATAGCGGCCAATTCTGCAATGTGCTTTTGAGCGTGCCAGTAGATCAAGTACCAGTGGATTAGAATTTAAATCAACATAAAATAAAAGATCGAAACTAGTTTTCGAAAAATTGTTAGCATGTTCAGAATTGATATTTCCCCAAAATGTTAAATCCTCTATTGAAAAAAAGTCAAATAGAATCTCATAGTTTTCTTTTTTATTTGGTAAGAACTCCAATACTTTTACTTGCTTTCCGTCTAGCTCCAAAGTGCGGATGAATTCCTTTACATCTTGACGTATTTGTTTGTCTTCAACTGAAAAAACAATGCCCACTGATTTTGTTTGTTTATAAGGAATGCTGGAACGCAGGCTCTGGTTTTTTCGCAAAGCAGAGCGTGTACGCATTTTTAGAAAATTCATCTTAAACATGTTGCAAATTCAACATTTAAAATTCAACATTCAACATTTTTGTTTAACCGATCAGCATCTTTTCGAAGTCGCCAATAGTAATTAACGTTACGCCCAACTTCCGTGCTTTCTCTAGTTTTGCCGGACCCATATTTTCTCCTGCCAACAAATAGTCAAGTTTTGCCGAAACTCCGGAGAGGATTCGTCCTCCATTCGCCAGTACCATTTCTTTGAGTTGATCTCGTTCGTAGTTTTCAAATGTACCTGAGATCACAAAAGATTTGCCTTCGAGTCTTTGACTGATCAATTCTGGTTCAACACTAGTCGATTCCATTTGCAGCCCAGCTTTTTTCAATCGGGCGATTTCGTTCACGTGGTGCGGTTGGTTAAAGAATTGAACAACACTTTGCGCGATTTTCTCACCCACTTCTGGCGCCTTCAGCAGTTCTTCAACGGAAGCAGCAGCAAGCTTGTCCATAGACTTGAAATAGTAGGCCAATTTTTCTGCCACTGTCTTTCCCACAAAACGTATCCCGATCGCAAACAGCACCGATTGGAAACGAGTGCTCTTCGAAGCTTCTATGCCTGCCAGCATATTTTCGGCTGATTTATCTTTTACCTTTTCGAGCCTTAGCAAGTCTTCTTTTTTTAGATCATAGAGATCTGCTGGTGAATTCACTAGGCCAAGATCAAAAAGTTGCTTGATCGTTTGCTCTCCCAACGAATCAATATCCATTGCTTTACGCTGGATAAAATGCTCGATTCGTCCTTTGATCTGTGGAGGACATCCGCTGTCATTAGGGCAATAGTGATTCGCTTCACCTTCTTTTCGTATCAGAGGGGTGCCACATTCCGGACACTCAGAAATGTAAACAACAGATGCCGTTGTATCTTTTCGTTGCGTCAAATCAACACCAGTGACCTTTGGAATGATCTCGCCACCTTTCTCTACAAATACGCTATCTCCTATTCGCAAATCAAGCCGGGTAATTTCGTTGGCATTGTGCAGAGAGGCACGTTTTACCGTGGTGCCAGCTAATTGTACCGGCTCTAACTCTGCGACAGGAGTTACAGCTCCTGTACGACCTACCTGATAGGTGATGCCATTAAGGCGCGTGCTGGTGCTTTCTGCTTTGTATTTAAATGAAATAGCCCACCTTGGAACTTTAGCTGTTGCACCCAGTCGCTGTTGTTGATCAAGACTATTTACCTTGATGACCACACCATCGGTTTCTAGTGGCAATTCACCACGCTTTTTCTCCCAATGAACTATATAATCCATCACCTCTTGAATGTTCTTGCACTTTTGATAGGTAGGAGATACGTTGAATCCCCACTGCTCAATTTTTTGAATGGCTTCTTCATGCGAGCTAACGTTTAGCTCTTCTCCTAATAAGTAGTAGAGATAGCAATCCAGTTTACGTTTTGCGACCTCAGCGCTATCCTGCATTTTTAATGTGCCAGAGGCTGTATTGCGTGCATTGGCATAGGTTTCTTCTCCAATGTCTTCCTGCTCTTGATTTAATTTTTTAAAGACCTCTTTGGACAGGAAAACCTCACCTCGTACTTCAAACCTGGAGGGGATTGGTTCTAATTTGATTTTTAGTGGCAGGCTTCGAATTGTCTTTGCATTGGCGATCACATTATCACCACGCACGCCATCGCCACGCGTGATCGCTTTGATCAGGATACCATTCTCATAGACCAAGCTAATTGAAACGCCATCAAATTTCAGTTCACAGAAATAGTCGTAGGGTTCTCCTTCTAAGCCCTTGGCAACGCGAACGTCAAATTCTTCCAGCTCTTCTTTGGAGTAGGTATTTCCCAACGAAAGCATGGGATATTGATGAACTACGTTTTCAAATTCTTTGGTGATGGTGCCTCCTACTCGTTGGGTGGGCGAGTCGGGCTGCTTTAGTTCCGGAAATTCGTTTTCTAGATCGTCTAGTTTTTTTAATAATTGATCGAACTCATAATCTGAAATTTCGGATTTATTTTTTTGGTAGTACAGCTCATTGTAATGATTGATCTGATCAACCAACTCTTGAATTTCCTTTTTTGCTTCTATAGCAGACATCTTGAACGAGTATTTGATACGAAAGTAGAGTTCCTTCTATGTGTTTACAAATCGAAAAACTTGACAGGCAACAACGCCAGCCGTTTCAGTTCTTAGCCGATTTTCGCCAAGACTTACTTTTTCAAAACCAGATTGAAGTGCAGCATTCAATTCGTCTATTGCGAAATCGCCTTCAGGTCCAATCAAAACCAAATAGCTCTTGTTCGGTTTAGCGATCGCCTTGAGATGGAAAGGGTTGGAAGAATCCACATGCCCAATAAATTTTTGATCTGCCGGTTGTTTTAGGATTTCGTTAAACGGTTGTAACGGATGAAGTATTGGCATGCATGCTTGTTGCGACTGTTTCATCGCGCTTATTGCAATCTTTTCGATTCGTTCTAAGTTGAGCACCTTTCGTTCTGAGTTTTTGCAAAGGATAAAACTGATTTCGTGAATGCCAATTTCTACGGCCTTCTCGACAAACCATTCTAGCCGATCAGCATTTTTGGTAGGAGCAATGGCGATGTGGATGTAGTAGCTCTTCTTTGGAATTTTTTTTTCGGTATTGATTTTGAATCCACACTTTTTCGAATCAATGGAAGTAATCGTGGCCTGATATAAAACACCTTTGCCATCGGTAATTTTAATCTCGTCACCTACCGACAGTCTCAAAACGCGAAAAGCATGGTACGATTCCTCAGCGGTCAGGTGATTGACTCCTTCTGAAACCGCTGGTTGAAAAAATAGATTCACGGCTAAATAGTAAGCCTTCTTCAGCCTACGAGTAAGCTGCTTGCAGCCGGTTCATGAGCGAAATATATTCGGTCATCGCCTGATCTTTGGAAAGTCCTTTTTTGTCGGCCCATGCGTCAAATTTTGCGATTGCCTTAAAGTCAAAACCTCCCGGACGATCACCACTCACATCGCCATCAGTTGCCTGCTTGAAGAGTGCGTACAAATCCAAAAGTTCTTCATTCGAAGGTCTCTTGGTTAAGTCTTTTGATTTTGAAACTGCTGCGTTAAAGTCATCTATGAGCGCCATAATTTTGTAAATAAAAAAGTCCATGGTCAATTGACAATCGACCATGGACGTTGAGAAATTATCTTTTTCCGATAGGTACGTAAGTCCTCAGATTCTGGCCAGTATATATCTGGCGGGGACGACCAATTGGTTCTTTGTTTTCACGTAGTTCTTTCCATTGGGCTATCCATCCAGGAAGGCGACCCATGGCAAACATGACGGTGAACATATCCACTGGAATTCCCAATGCGCGGTAAATGATACCCGAGTAGAAATCTACGTTTGGATACAATTTGCGTTCAATAAAATACGGATCTCTTAGAGCTACCTCTTCAAGTTTCAAAGCAATATCCAACACGGGATCATTTACACCCAATTTACCAAGTACTTCATCTGCCGTTTGTTTAATAATCTTCGCGCGTGGGTCGAAGTTTTTATAGACACGATGACCAAAACCCATCAGGCGGAAGCCGCTGTTTTTGTCTTTGGCTTTATTAATCCATTTTTCGACATCTCCGCCATCTTTTTTAATGGCTTCTAGCATGAGAATAACTTCCTGGTTGGCGCCTCCATGTAAAGGCCCCCAAAGGGCGTTGATACCTGCGGAAATAGAGGAGTAGATACTAGCTTTGGAAGAGCCCACGATGCGAACTGTAGAAGTTGAACAGTTTTGCTCGTGATCGGCATGTAGAATCAATAGTTTGTCGAGGGCGCTTGCCACGATGGGATCCACCTCATAATGTTCAGCCGGCAAGGCATACAACATTTTTAGAAAACGGGAGCAGTAGTTAAGCGAATTGTCAGGATAATTTACGGGGTGTCCCATTGCGTTTTTATAGGCCCATGCAGCAAACGTTGGCATCTTGGCCAGCGACCGAACAATACTCAGATAAACGCCCTCAGCAGATCGGTTGGGATCTAGTGATTCAGGATAGAAAGCCGTTTGTGCACAAAACATAGAAGCCAAAACGCCCATTGGATGGGATGAAGACGGGAATCCATCCAATATCTTTTTGATATCCTCATGCACCATTGTGTGTCGTTTGATATCATCTGAAAACTTATCTAACTGGTCTTTGTTGGGTAGTTCCCCAAAAATTAATAGGTATGAAACTTCCAAAAAGCTGGACATCGATGCCAGTTCTTCGATTGAATAACCGCGATGACGAAGGATACCTTTATCGCCATCCAAAAAAGTGATAGCACTTTTAGTAGCGCCTGTGTTTTTGTAACCTAGATCCAGGGTTATGGCACCAGAATCTTCTAACAAGGTACTGATATCTACTGCTATTTCGTTCTCCGTTCCTTCAACGATGGGGAACTTGTACGACTTACCATTAATAATCAATTCAGCTGTTTTCGCCATAAGAATATTGTTTATGCTTCGGTTTTAAAGATAAAGGGAAGAGTTAGTAGAAAAAAATAGTCTTTGATATTTAGTTATTGCCCAAGATTAGCGGCATGCCGTCTTTGCCTGAACCCACTACAATCACCTTTGAGTTGGGTGATTTAGAAAGCTCTAAAGTCGCTTCTATCCCCCTCATTTTTAGTAGTTTGTCAGTTAAGCTGTTGTTGATAATGTTGTTTGCCCTTGATTCACCTTCTGCGGCAATCCGCTTACGCTCCGCCTCACTCTTTTCTTTGTCGAGTCGGTATTGGTAGGCCAGTGATTCTTGTTGTTGTTGTAGCTTATTTTCTATGGCTGCCTTGATTTGTTCTGGCAAAGTAATGGAACGAATCAGAACCGCAGTAGCTTTTACGTTATTGGTGTGTAAAATATTTTCGGTTTCCGTGGTGATGGCGGTCTCAACTTCCGCCCTTTTGGTAGAGTAAATTTCCTCCGCAGTATATCTACCCATTACTTGGCGAACTGTTGAACGAACCTCCGGGATAACCAACACATTCACATAGTCTTTGGTAAATTGCTCATGAATAAAGCCAATTTTATTGGGAACCGGATAGAAACGAACGGTAATATCCACATGGATTGACAGACCATTCTTGTCCAGCACATCCATATTTTCATCGGAAGAAGTTTCGTTTACTTTATAGGTAGATACTTCGTTCCAGGGCATTTTTAGATGGGTTCCAGGCCCAATTACATCTGTTTTATCAAGACCTTTGCCAAATGGGTAAAAGATGATCGCCCGCTCGGTCGCGGCTACATTGTAAAAAAGGCTTGAAGACAATGCCAGTAATACAAAAAAGGCAATGATGCCCACGATGATAAATGGAAGTTTACTGTTATTCATGGTAGTTGGTTGTTAGTTATTTATTTTCTGTTTTGTTTTCGTCTCGTGGCAGTCCAAGTAGTTTTCCGATGATAAGCATGCCATAAAGGCCTCCCCAAACGGCCTCTAAAATGCTAATATTTCGAATTAACCGACTGGGCTGCAGTCCGGAGTCTACTCCTCCTAATATGCTAAATCTGTAAGTTACACATTCAGCGTAATTTGGAAGGCCTAATTCTATAGCGACACTCAGGCTCCCGGGTTTGGCGAAAGATATCAGGTCGAATAAACTGCCAAAGGATATCCCTATCATCAAGAATATGCAGGCCGCACCCCAAAGCTTGTCGGGTGTCATGTGACTTCCAGAAAACAGATCATGTATTGCAAAGCTGATTACGGTCACTTCGATGGGGAAGAGAACACCGCGTAGGGTTAGCAAATAGGCTTGGCGGTTAGGTACCTGTATGATTTGGTAGTAAGGTAATTCAACCAGGATGCCGGTTACTATCACCAATATCAACGCGATAAGAATGGCATTTAATACATTCCGGTTGTCTGTGAAATTCCGAAGCAAATCCCATTGTAAAAAAGCATAGACCGCTGCAAAAAGCGAAAATATTGAAATGATCAGCTTAGAGGCGTCACTCTTTGAATCGGCCAACAAAGGTTCTGACAGAACTAATCCAAATGATACAATTACCACTTGCATCAATACAATTCTGCGGTAGTCCTTGGTTTTCTCTCGAAGAAGATCTTTAGGCGAGAGGAGGCTTTTCAAACTGAATAAAGGCATTGATGCGGTTTGCTCAAAAGTATATCTTTTTGGGCGTGGATTTGCCATGTCGATGGCAGTGATTTTTTGAGATTAAGAAGTTCATTTGCCGCTACTGAATGAAGGTCATAAAAAAAGCGATACTCAACGTATCGCTTCTTCTATTTCAAATGAGACTTTCTAGTTTGAGCCGCCCATTTCCATATCGCCACCATTGATTTCTGGTGCAGGGGCAAGTGGTGGCGCAGGTACAGGTGCAACAACTACTGGCTTGGGAGCGGTAGCAGGTTTTGGCTTAGGTGCAGATTTTTTCTTGGCTGCTGGTTTTTTAGGAGCCGCTTTTTTAGGAGCTACTTTCTTCACAACCTTCTTGGCTGCTTTTTTCGCGGATTTTTTGGCCGCTTGTTTTACTACTTTCTTCACCGCTTTTTGAGCTGATTTCTTGGCTGGTTTTGCCTCCTTTTTTGCTGCCTTCTTTGCTTTTTTTGCCATAGCACAATGAGTTTAGAGTGGGTTTTATTTTCTGGTTTACAAGGCTACATTCATTAGCCTCTTAAAGTTAAAGAAAGTTTGAGTCGATAAACAAGAAGTTTAGAAACAAATTACAAATGTTTTGTTAATCTACCTGCGATGGAATTTTCTCCTGCTCCTTTCTATGGAGCCGTATGTCCCATAGTAGTGAAACTTGAAGGAAGTCTTTTCCCGTTTCGTCCACCAGTTTATAGTCGAATTGGTGTAGGTAGCCTGCTTGCAATCCAATGTTTTTTGAAAGCTGATAGCCGAACCCCACGTACGTGCGAATCCGCTCAAAGTAAGCAGGCGTATCAGTGAAGAATAGCTCACCGCTTCCCGAAAAATACCAAACCTTGGGCTCAATTTTAAGCCCATTCAATGGGATTATGGCTTGCATTCGATACCTGAATCGGTTTCGATATCCATTTTTTGTAAAGCGCTGTTCTGCCCGGTAGCGGTGCTCAAATTTGATGCGGTGCAGATATTGACTCATACTCATTTGCTCGAAAAGCCTTACTTCATCACTAGCCTTTGGCGTAAGGAAGTCTCCCCCCTCTTGGTAAGTATCATATTTGCCGCCCGCCACCGCAAACGAGAAATTTTTATCGATGGCGTACGTCATTCCGCCCTTTATCTCATGGTAGTGAAAGTTGTTGTAAAACTGTAGGGAACGAACCTGGCCTTCTAGGAAGAACCCCCATTTTTCCGAAACAGAAGCTTTTGCGCTGAGGATGTTCCAGCTGCCTAACCCATCTTGCGCCCCCAGCACGTTAGAGGCAAGCGCAAATTTTATTAGTAAGATAATTTTTCTCACCACTCAAAAATAAAATGAATACTATTTCCCGATACAGAATTTCCCGAAGATGTTTGCTAATAGATCGTCTGATGTGATCGTCCCGGTGATCTCGCCAAGATAGTGCAAGGCCTGACGAATGTCCATGGCTAAGAAATCTCCTGTGGTTCCCTCTTCCATTCCGGCAAGCACTCGCTCCAATGACAAATGAGTCTGTACAAGATTTTGGTAGTGCCGTAGATTGGTCACCACCACATCGCCTTGCTTGATTTCTTTGATTTGAAATTGACTAACAATTTTTTCCTTCAATGTTGATATGTTTGTTTTCGTTGCTGCTGAAATAAAAAGAAAATCTTCTTCCTTCAGTAGCTCGATGAAAGCCATGCTAGCTTTATCCATCTTATTCCCAATCTTCAGGTAGGGAATACCCAACTTCTTCAATTCCACTTCTTCAGTTTGAATCTCTTCCAACGTTGTGATGGCTAGATCAAAGAGATATAGAATGAGCGAAGCCTTTTTCATGCGGTCGCGGGTTCTTTCTACGCCAATTGATTCTACTACATCCGTGGTTTCGCGCAGCCCGGCTGTATCCATAAAACGAAAAGCAATGCCTCCTACAATCATTTCATCTTCGATCACGTCACGCGTAGTGCCTGGTATTTCAGAGACGATAGCCTTTTCCTCATTGAGCAAGGCGTTTAGTAGTGTTGACTTTCCGGCATTGGGTTTGCCGGCAATGACAGTCGGTATTCCATTTTTAATTACGTTACCCTGATCAAATGATTGAATTAATGATGTGAGGTAGGATTGAATTTGAAGAATCAATTTTTTCAAATCATCTCGTTTGGCAAATTCCACATCCTCTTCTCCAAAGTCTAGCTCTAATTCAATCAATGAAGCAAAGTGAATAAGTTCCTCTCTCAGTTTTTGAATTTCCTTAGAAAACCCTCCTCGCATTTGGTTGAGCGCGGCCTGCCTCGCGTTATCGGTTTCTGCGTGGATCAAATCAGCCACTGCTTCTGCTTGTGCTAAATCAAAACGACCGTTCAGAAATGCGCGCTTCGTAAATTCTCCAGGCTCGGCTAACCTTACTCCACGTTTTAAAAAAAGCTTGATTATTTCTTTGATGATCACAGGCGATCCATGGCACGAAATTTCAACCGAGTTCTCTTTAGTGAACGAGTTGGGTTCTTTGAAGAGCGATACCATAACTTCGTCTATCGCCCTGCCATCACCGATGGTGCCCAAGTGAACAGTGTGAGATGGTTGTTGCTCGAGGTTTTTACCTTTAAAGACGGCTTGCGTCAACTCGATGGCGTTTTTCCCGGACAGCCGGATGATGCCAAGTGCGCTGACACCCGGAGGCGTTGCTAGTGCGATAATAGTGTCGTCTGTTGGGCTCAAAAAAATTACGGTTGAAAATTAACGAACAATAAGTACTGGAATAGCCACTCGGTGCCGCACCGTATCGACTGTGGTTCCAAAAATCAAATCCTTTGCCCACTTGTGTCCATGTGCACCCATTACTAAAAGATCTGCATCAAATTTAGTAACGAGCTCGGGAATGATCTGCTTGGGATTGCCATAGCCGATTTGCATTTCAACCTGGTAGCCTTGCTGTTTCAACTGATCCAAATAGTCTTGAAGTGACGCGGTATCAACGCTGGATTCACTATCGGCAATTTCACTTCCATACCAGATGGCGCCTGCCGTTTCTACAACATGAACCAACAAGTACGATGCGTTTTTTCCACCCTGTGCCATGGCGCTTTGAATGCATATAGAATCTACAGAGCTAAAGTCAATCGTAATGGCAATCTTTTTATAAATCGGTTTTTCTAAGTTTTCCAACAATGACGCAGAACCGTGCGGTGGACGCGCATTCTTTTCTTGCCGTCTTCGGTCAAACAACGGCTTGAAGGTAATATAAAACAGGAGTATACCTGTAGCCACGCAAAGTGGTATCACGACCAACCAAATGATCCAGGCGTTTTCCCCGGCATCATTCAGCCATCCTGTTATTTCTTGAATCACCAATTTCACATTCAGGGAGACAATAATGAAAGCAATTGTCCAAGCCGCTATTTTTACCCAGGGCTTAATGGCAAAAACCCCCATCTTTTGTTTGTCACTCGTAAAATGGATCAGTGGGATGACCGCGAAACCAAGTTGAAGACTTAGTACCACTTGACTGAAAACCAAGAGCTCACCGGTTTTGCCCTCACCATAAATTAAAATCACCACGTATGCAGGAATGATCGCGATCAATCGGGTGATTAATCTCCGTAGCCAGGGGGCGATGCGCAGATTAAGATAACCTTCCATCACTACTTGACCCGCAAGCGTTCCAGTAATGGTGGAACTTTGTCCGGCAGCTACCAATGCAACACCAAAAAGTATTGAGGCCCATTCTGTGCCCGTCAATGGCGCTAGAAATTTGTAAGAGTCTTGTATGTCGGATACTTCGAACATTCCAGCGCGGAAAAAAGTAGAAGCAGCCAAAATTAGAATGGCTGAGTTGACAAAGAAGGCGGCATTCAGTGCAATCGCAGAGTCAATAAAATTGTATTTGATGGCTGACCAAATTCCTTTTTCACTACTGTCGATCCTCCGTGTCTGAACTAAAGAAGAGTGCAGGTATAGATTGTGGGGCATCACTGTAGCCCCAATGATTCCAATGGCAATGTACAAGGCTTCGTCAGAGGGTAGGGAGGGGATGAATCCTTTCATTAATTGCTCAACCTCGGGTTTGGCCCAGATCATTTCCATTAAAAAGGAGATTCCGATAATGGCAACCAAAGCAATAATGAATGCTTCTATTTTTCGCATTCCATAACTTTGCAACACGAGCAACAGTAATGTATCTAGCACAGTGAGTGAAACACCCCAGATCAAGGGTAGCCCAAAGAGCAACTGTAACCCAATAGCCATACCCAATACTTCCGCCAGATCACAAGCCGCAATGGCAATTTCCGCCAAAATCCACAAGCAAAAATTGACCACTGGGTGATAAGAACTTCTGGATGCTTGGGCGAGATCAAGCTGACGAACTACACCCAACCGTGCGCTCAGGCTCTGCAGCAATAGCGCCATCAGGTTGCTCATTAGTAGCACCCACAACAGCGAATAACCGAACTTGCTGCCGCCAGCGATATCGGTAGCCCAATTGCCGGGATCCATATACCCTACGCTTACCAAATATGCAGGTCCTAGAAAGGCTAAAAGCTTTCTCCAACCTCTTCGGTTGGTAGCATCAACTGAGGCATTTACCTCGCTTAGTGATTTTCGTGCGGTAGTAGAATCACTCATAGGAATTGACGAATTCTTTTTTTTTGCTGATCATGCGTTTACTAAAATATTCTCCGATACTTCTTTCGAAAGGAAGAAGCGCTGATTATTGATGCTCACTTCCATCGAGCCATCGTACTCTTCTCTCTCAATTACCTTAATTGTTTTGCCGGGGCGAGCACCAATTTTATCGAGGTATTTTAACAATTGTGAGTCAGAGTCTTTAACTGCTACGATGATACTGTCGGCACCCGGCTTTAGCGTGGCTAACATCACTTGCTGAAGTGCTTTGATCTTGCCCTTGGTATCGGGGATCGGGTCGCCATGGGGGTCAACCTTCGGAAACCCGAGGTACTCATCTAGTTTTTCAATGAGCCGTTTTGACTGAATATGTTCCAATTGTTCGGCTACTTCATGTACTTCATCCCAAGAGAATGCCAACTTCTCGACTAAAAAAGTTTCCCATAGTCGATGTTTTCGAATGACTGAGAGTGCCACCGCTTTGCCTTTGGCGGTTAGATTAACCCCATAATATTTCTCGTAAGAAATAAATTCTTTCGTGGAGAGCTTTTTGATCATGTCCGTTACCGAAGCAGCCTTGGTGTTCATGGCCTCGGCAAGTTCATTCGTCAACACTGATTTGCTGCCAGCTTGCGAAAGGTGATAGATTGATTTGAGATAGTTTTCTTCTGCAAGGCTTATCATGAAGATGCAATTGCAGCAAATATATTATTTTAGGCTTGTCTAAAATAATATTTAGGCCAATTATTTTGTCTGGGTTGGAAGTAACCTTCCAATGATTTCGAGGAGCTTTTGCTCTTCACTTTCCCAAGTGACATTCGATGGGGCCGTCTCATAAAAAGTAGTTGTCCGAATTTGATCTAGGATGGCCTCCACATTTGGGTTTGCAAAATTGAGATTAATGGAGGCGTTAAACGGAGCCGTTACACTTGACCAAGGCTCGTAATCATGTAAAAGAATCGGTAGTCGACAACCAAGGTATTCATATAGTTTTGTCGGGATTGAGTTTTCAGTGTGGGGTGAAGGTGGGTAATAAATCAATCCAAAGTTACATGTGGAAATGGCCTGAAAGATTTCGGCATGTGGAACAAGGACATCACCGCCAACCAAGGTAATGAACGGAAAGCTTTCTATTTCTTTACGAATTCTTTCGAGCGTGATTCCTTTTGCGCAATAGCCGATTAACAAAAGTTGAACAGTGGGTTCCAAAGCCTTAAGTTTTTTGGCGAGTTCAATGCTCTCAAAAACCCCGGTAGCCTCGGCCAGCGTGCCACTAAACAATAGCCTGAATTGGGTCTTGCTTGGATTGCGAAAAAAACCTCTTGGAATGCTAACCTTATTCTCTAAAGTGGTAGCCTTGCCACCGAAGAACGACATCTCTTTTTCATAGCCTTTTTCTGCCAGTAAGTTCCAGTGAAAGAGAGGCGATGTGATCACCTCTTTCGATCTAACCCAAAAAGCAAAAGCAGGTCGAAGTGGTTTGGGAAAAGCGTCTGTGTAGAGAATATTCCGCCAGTAATTTTCCTGGATGTCGTACACGATCATAGTGCCAAATAATATTCTGTTTATAGTGGCAACTAGCAGTAATTCATGGGTATTAACTATCAATACATCTGGTTTTACTTTAAGTATCTTTTTCAACACAGTGAGCGGTGCCCAAAGTCTTCGAAAGCTCAGTCGCTTAAAATGCTGGAGTGGTAGAAAGTGAATATTGGTCGTGTTAGTAGGGTTTTTTTTAGCCGGAAAACCAACAATGAAAACATCATAAATTCCAGCATCAGAAAGTGACTTTCCTAGCTTCTCGAACATGCGCGTATCATCGATCGGCTTCAGCACCGATGCGAGCAGAATTCGCTTTTTACCAACGACAGGTTTTGACTCCATTTTAGCACCAACGGGTCAATTTCAAGTTGACCTTTCTATATTGCAATCCGATTTAAAATTAGGACATAAATGCAACTCAAAGAACTAATAGAAAATGCCTGGGCCAATCGCGAACTATTGAGGCAACCAGAAACCCAGTCTGCTATCCGCGAAGTAGTGGAACAACTGGATAGGGGCAAACTGCGCGTGGCCGAGCCGGATGGCGATATATGGAAAGTAAATGAGTGGGTGAAGAAGGCCGTTATTCTCTATTTCCCCATCCAACAAATGGAGACCATCGAGGTAGGTCCGTTTGAATTTCACGATAAAATTGCCCTGAAGAAAAACTATAAGGAACTCGGTGTTCGTGTGGTTCCGCATGCCATTGCGCGGCATGGGGCTTATTTAAGCAAAGGTGTTATCATGATGCCATCTTATGTAAACATTGGCGCCTATGTAGATGAGGGCACTATGGTAGATACATGGGCAACGGTAGGTAGTTGCGCTCAAATTGGAAAGAATGTTCATTTGAGCGGAGGGGTTGGAATTGGTGGTGTTCTGGAACCTGTACAAGCGGCTCCGGTTATTATTGAAGACAATGCTTTCATTGGCTCTCGTTGTATTGTTGTCGAAGGCATCAGAATTGGGCGCGAGGCGGTGTTGGGTGCCAATGTAGTCTTGACAGGCAGTTCTAAGATCATTGATGTAACAGGCGCACAGCCGGTCGAGCATAAAGGATTTGTGCCCCCGCGGTCAGTGGTTATACCCGGCACGATTCCAAAAGCATTTGCGGCCGGAACGTTTCAAGTTCCATGCGCACTCATTATTGGAACCAGAAAGGAAAGCACCGACAAAAAGACTTCATTGAACGATGCGCTTCGCGAAAATGGTGTGTCGGTGTAGAGTGGCATAGGCTTTGTCCAGGAAGGACATATACGATAAATTTGCGTATGCGTTCGTTTGTACTTTTATTGATGGCCATTGCTGGGTTTGGGTTTATTCAGGAATCCAGTATGGTTTCCAGGACTAAGGCCTCATTCGGAGTCGGTGAGAGAGTCGACTATGAAATGTACTTGTGGGGCATTACCATAGGAAAAGGGGCGGCTGAGGTGGACAAGAAATTTCATACAAAGAATAACCGAACCTGTTTCAAGGTGGACGCATATATGGAGACCCTCGGTATGGCTACCTGGGTTTCTAATGTTAATGACAATTGGGGCGCGTATATCGATTCATCCGAAATTATCACCCACGAGTCGTATCGAAAATTAAAGGAAGGAAAGTATAGATTAAACGAGCTTATCAAGTACGATCATACACAGGATAAAGCATTTGTTCAAATTGCAGATAAAGCCACCGGCAAGTTCAATGACCCAAAAGAGTATAGTACACCAGACAATGTCCGCGATGTGGTCACCGGTTTTATGTATTTGCGGGTCATTGATTTTTCGAATTACAAAGTCAAGGATACACTTACTGTCTCTGGATTTTTTGAAGACAAAGCCTATAGCTTCAAAATTCTTTACTTTGGAAAAGAGGTTGTAAAGACAGATTTAGGAAAAATTCTTTGCCACAAGTTGATGCCAATTATGCCCAGCAACTCGCTTTTTCGTGGAGAGAATTCGGTAACGGCATGGATTTCCGCAGATGCTAATCAGATACCCGTTAAAGTGGACGCCAAAATGTTTGTTGGCCATGCCGGCACCGAGATGGTCAGTTTTAGAGGCCTGAAAAATCAGTTAAAAATTATTCAATAGCCTAAACTGACTTTAGGAGCTCTTGGAAACGTTCTAACGAAATCGGCTTAATAATAAAATCGGTAACCTCAGAAAAACCCTTGGCGCGATTTAAATCTCTTTGATCTATCGAGGAAGTGACCATATAGATGGAAATATCTTTGGCTAGGGAAGATTTTAGTGTTGTAAAATCCTCTAAGAACATCCAGCCATCTACAAATGGCATATTGATGTCTAGAAACAGATAGTCGGGTAGAAGTTCTTTCTGCAAGGCCTTTTCTCTTAAAAAAGTCAGCGCCTCGGCACCATTTTCGAAATGCAATATATTCTGAGCCAATTTGGATGATTCAAGCAATCGTGTAGCCGTGAACTGAAAGATTGAATCATCATCTACTAAAGCAATAATTGCCATTGCGTAAGAATTTAAACGTATTTAAAATTTAACAATAAAAATGGTTCCAATGTTTGGCTCACTAGAAACGGATATCTCTCCTCCCAATGCTTCAATTTGGCTTTTTATCATAAACAGCCCTATCCCACGGCTTTCTGGGTGTTTGTGGAATGTTTTTCTCAATTTAAATATGTGGTGTCCGTGCCGTTTTAGATCAATTCCAAGTCCGTTATCAGTCACTGTTAGTACTATTCTCTCATTCTCAACTGTACTTTTTAAGCTAATTTCCGGGGTTCTGTCAGGATGCCTGTATTTGAGCGCATTGCTCAGCAGATTAATCAAAACACTTTCCAGATAAATATTTGGGTATCTCACTTTTGGCACTCTTTCAAAATCTGTAGTAACCACTGCTTTTGTCTCGGCAATTTGGGAGCTTAGTTGTTTTCTTACTCCCTCAAGTACATTTTCAAATAACAGATCCTGTCTGGCAATATCCTTGTCCTGTTTGATTTTTAAGACTTCATTTAATTCCTGTAGGCTTGTAAGAATTTTGCTTCCAGAGTCATGGAGCATTTTGATAAACATCTTCTTTTCTGCAGGATCTTCCGTTTTTTCGTAAAAATCAAGTAAGCTCAGAATATTCGATACTGGTGAACGCAAGTTGTGCGAAACAATTTGAGTAAACTCTTCAAGCTGTTCATTCTTTCTTTCTAAATCCTCAGCAAAGAGCGACAGCTTGTTATTTTGATCAATAATTTTCTCCTCGTTCTGTTTCCTTTCGGTGATGTCTCTGAATTCGGTTACACGAATTGTTTTTCCTTGATAGGGAATATTTCTGCTGTGAAGTTCTAAATTATAGCGAGTGCCGTCCTTGCGAATCCCGATGACATCATACGGTTTTTCATCGCCTACGTTTATTTTCGCCCTCACAACTGATTGAGATTCGGGCGCTATAAGATTCAAGCCATTCATGCCGATCAACTCATCGTAACTAAACCCGGTAATATCACTTAGCCCTTTGTTTGCGTCCAAGATTTCACCCTCATAATGTAGACCGATACCGCCAAAAGACGCTTCTTGCAATGTGCGGAATCGGGTTTCACTCTCTTTTAGCTCAAACTCAGCCTTTTTTTGCTGCGAGATGTCAGTCATAATGCCCAACATTCGGTATGCGACTCCCTCTGCATCTTTCAGAAAAAACCCGCGGTCGAAAAGTTGGGTGAAGCCACTTGATTTTGTCTGGAAACGATATTCAACCTGAAAGCTCTTTCCTTCCAGTCGGCAGGTTTCTAACTCAGCTGTTACGCGTTCTCTGTCTTCCGGGTGGATTCGCTTTTCCCACTCCTTCGCATGGCCCATCTCGCTCGTCTCAAGGCCGAGCACATCTTTGCTGTTGCCACTCCAAACAATTTGGCCTGAGGGCACGTCATAATCATAAATCACTTGCCCGGAAGAGGCTGCAATAATTTCATAGCGTGTCTGCCAATCTTTGTTTTCACGCTCAATCTCCTTTCGCTCTAATACGGTTCCTACCGTGGCAACGAACGACTTCAAAATCGCGAATTCTGAATCAGTAATTTGCCGCTCAGCTTTACATTCATCAACCCCTAAAAATCCCCAAAACTTACCATAGACCTGAATAGGCACATTAATCACTGATTTTACGTGCAGTGCTGTCAATTCAGTTCGGTAGGCTTCATCTTGAATGTCTGCAACATGGCTCAAAAACGTTTTTTTAGAAGAAAGCCTTTGTTCCAAAGAGGGAGCAAGTCGAAAGGGAAACGTTGCTGTTCCTGCATACTCAAATTTACCTTCCATTTCTTTTGAAGCCCATTTCAATTTTAATGTACACGCGGCTGCATCTGTGTTCGGATCGTTTTGAAAAATAAGTAAACGATCGGCTCCCGTTTTTTCGCCCAATACACCGATGGCTTTTTGTAGCCCGATCCAAATATCAGTCTCTACAGCGAGGTAACTCGTTGCTTCTGCCAATGCCGAAACCATGGCGTCACGGTGACGTAATGCTTCTTCGTTGGCCTTTCTTTCAGAAATATCGCGGCTTGAGAGGATGATTGTTTCTACTTCGCCTTCTGAATTTAATACCGGGTTTCCCTGTGTTTCTATCCAAACATACTCCCCATTTGCAGTCTTATATCGAAACTCGGCTTTTTGCGGATTCTTGTTTTTGATTGAAACTTCAAACTTTGCTGTAACTAAAGGCAAATCTTGGGGATGTATAATTTCAAAAATCGATCGCCCAAATAGATTTTCCGAATCAAAGCCGAGAATTCTTTTGTGAGAGGGGCTGACATAAATAAAATTGCCATTGATGTCGGCTTGCGCCACCATATCGTGCATATTGTTTGTAAGAGTCCGGTAAACTTCTTGACTTTCGAGTAATGCCTTTGCGTCTGCTTTTTGTTGAGTGATGTCAATGATTGTTCCGGTCATCTTGGATGGAACTCCATTTTTCATGAACACTTTTCCTGTTCCCGAAATCCACCGCATAATGCCATCGGGTGGAATGACTCTGTGTTCTGTCTTGTATTGGCCGTTTGTTTGTAGGCACGTATCGATGCCCCGCTTCAATTTGTCAATGTCTTCCGTATGGACATACGTCAGGTAGTCTTCAAATGTTAAGGTGCGGAATGCTTGATCCACGCCATACATTCTTAAAATCTCGTCTGACCAGAAAACGTCATTGGTGATCATGTTCCACTCCCATATTCCAATGTTTCCTGCATTTAATGCAAGGTTGAGTCGTTCACTCGAAATGGCATTTTTATGAATGAGTTCAATCCGATCAGTTACCTCGATAACAATCACAACCAATCCAATAATGTTTTTATTCTCATCGTAAATAGGGTCGTACCGATCCTCCCAAAAGAGGCGTTGGATTCCATCTCCATAGTCTTCTGTTTTCGTGAAATGCTCACCCGCCAATGCCCTGTCAAAATTTTCTTTCGCTTTAAGATAATCGCCCCTATTCAACTTCTCTAACAGATCAAGAAGGTTTACGCCAATGGCAATTTCCACATTCCAGATTTTTTTCATGGTCTGGTAATGGGAGTTTGTAAAGGACGTATAGCGATAGTGTCGATCTAACGAAAAGGCAATTACCCCAGTTGAGTTTTCAATAGCAGTAGATAAAAAAGGGCTACGCATAAATCTGTTTCGAACAGTAAATCTAGTTTTTAAATCGTTTTAGAAAAGTTGTATTTTCGGGCAAACATTACCTAATCCCTTACATTATGTTAAAAGAATTTAAGTCATTCGTGATGCGCGGCAATGTGGTTGATCTGGCTGTTGGCGTAATAATTGGCGGGGCGTTTGGCGCTATCGTGAATTCGCTGGTGGCAGATGTAATCACCCCAATAATCCTTCAACCTGCACTTGAAGCAGCCGGTGCAGCCGATATTGCCTCTTGGAAGCCGGGTGGCATGCTTCTCGGCAAGTTTATTTCTTCCGTGATTTCTTTCCTCGTGATTTCTTTTGTCCTTTTTCTAGTTGTGAAGGGTATGAATGCAGCGAGCAGGAAAAAGGAAGAATCAGCACCTGCACCGGCACCTCCCGCTGATGTAGTTTTATTGACTGAGATACGAGACCTACTGAAAAAATAGAAATTCAAAAAAATCCGGTGAAAAGCCTCACCGGATTTTTTTTGGTACGTAAGACTACTTGAACTTTTCCGCCACAATAAGGTCTTTGTTTCCTGTCATGTACTGGTAAAATCCACTGCCAGACTTTACACCTTTGTTTCCGGCTTGCACCATGTTAACAAGCAGCGGGCAGGGTGCATACTTTGGATTTCCGAACCCATCGTGCAATACACGCAGAATAGAAAGGCATATATCTAGCCCAATAAAATCGGCCAGTTGAAGTGGCCCCATCGGGTGGGCCATTCCTAATTTCATCACGTTGTCGATTTCTTCAACACCGGCTACACCCTCATACAAGGAGTAGATTGCCTCATTGATCATAGGCATCAAAATCCGGTTGGCCACAAAGCCGGGGTAGTCGTTTACTTCTACTGGAATTTTGCCCAATTTTTTGGAAAGCTCCATGATTGTATGGGTCGTCTCATTGGTGGTGCTGTAGCCTCTGATGACCTCAACCAGTTTCATTATGGGTACTGGGTTCATAAAGTGCATCCCAATCACGTTCCCCGGACTTTTGGTGACAGATGCTATTTTCGTAATCGAGATAGAAGAAGTGTTGGAGGCAAGAATAGTACCAGGCTTGGTAACTTCATCGAGGTCTTTAAAAATTTTTAGTTTTAATTCCAGGTTTTCAGTAGCCGCCTCTACCACCAATTCTACATCTTGAAGCCCTTCTTTTATAAATGTGGTGGTAGAAAGATTCGACAAAGTTAGCTGCTTGGCATCGGCAGTTATCGTTCCCTTTTCTACCTGCCGGGTAAGGTTTTTGTCAATGGTAGAGATCGCTTTTTTTAAGGCATCTTCAGAAATGTCTATGATGGAAACCTTGAATCCGTGTTGAGCAAATACATGCGCAATACCGTTGCCCATGGTTCCCGAACCGATAACCGCTATTTTGTTCATTGAGTTGAGTAATTTTGTTCGCTGTAAAGATAGAGTTTCAATGGTGCCAGAAAAATCAAGAATTAGAAATTTGTCGACTCGTTATCTAGCTTTTTACAAATGGGGAGTTGGCCTAATAATTCTTACGGTAGTCCTTTTATTTGTTTTTTTTGAAGTGGATTCGTTAAAAAAACTTCGAATTGGCATGTTGTTTTGGCCAATGTACTATGGCTATTTTCTTTATTTATGGTGGAATGTCAATAAGAGAGTTTACCATGTTGAGTTCGACAATGACTTTATGTATGTGATCCAAAGAAAACAAGACTTGCTCATCCCTCTCGAAAATGTCAAAGACGTAAACCTTGTGTCAATGGGAGGTGTATATCGTGTTGATTTATATGTGAAAGAACTTTTTGGAGACAAGTTTTATTTCAAGCCATCACTTCTCTATCCTTTCAACCACAAAAAAAAGGAAGCGTTGGTAGATGTGCTTTGGGCAAATATTGAAAAGGCAAAAAGTAAAAAACAGCATTTTCAAAGAAACGCGCTGCATAGTTAATTCAAGATTCAAAATTCAAAATTCAACTCTATGATTTAGGCTTTAAGTTTTGAACTTTCAACTTTCAACTTTGAACTTTGAATCTTGAATCTTGAACTTTGAATCTTGAACTTTGAATCTCGAACTATTCAACCAGGACTTCCTTCGCAAACCCCATCGCATTGAACCGGAGTGAAAGTCGCTGAGCAATTGTATCTCTCCCGCAATTCATTCCCGGTGTCAAGTAGTAATAGAAAAACTTTTGGTTGCGCTTATAAAGTTCGTTTTTGTCAGGTCTACCCAAAAGCTTGACGATGTCGTCTTGCGAGAGGCCTTTTAACTTTTCTTTTTGTTCAACCAACTCAGGCAGTGCTGCGAGCCGATCTTTCAGGCAGCCCCATTTGTCATCCTTCCATTTTGTAAGGTCTATTTTTTCGAAGGTCGGCAGCGGTTTGGAACAACCCGGTAACAACAATAACAAAATAGTAAAGAAGAAAAGGCACCGATAGTTCAATGTATTTGCATTTAATTTGCACCACAAATGTAGTTACATGACACTAAAGGTATTTAAAGCGATCTGGTTTCTTTCGTTGGTTATTTTTTTAGGTGTGTTTATGTACAACTACGCCTCTTTGCCCGAGACAATTACGGTTTTAGAGTCTGAAACGCCATTTTCGCTTACGCGTGATGCTTTATTCTACTGCGTTTTGGCGATTGCAGCAATTTTTAACCTGTTTGTATTTGTCATTAACAAATTGTTTGCCGTTCAATTGGGGTTTAGAGCTTGGTTCTACGGCTTGGTTATTTCACTCAATATCTTTTTGATCATCGGTGTCAATTTTGTAGCCCTCTACAATAGTGCGGAAAAATTTGACTATCAGGCGATTGGACCTATTATCTATGGCGGCATTGTGCTTGTGGTGGGTTGGGCTATTAGTTGGCCCCTATATGCAGTGGCCAGAAAACTTTTTTCTAAATAATCAGTTTTAATCAATTCTTTTTACCAGTTGTAAATCAGCCAATTAGTTCGGCTGTCCTTGATTCTTTTTGCTGTAATCCCCATTCTACTCCACGAGGAATTCTCGCAGAAAAATATTTTCTTCGAACTAGACATTGGCGTTTGCCCGTAGAATTTTTAAGTCAGACCCGATAAATTTTTCATCTTTGCGCCCGCCTTCCTAAAGCGTTATGGAGGGCGGGCGATTAAACTCTTAAGTTTTGAACTGCTATGGCGAAGGAAACAAGTGAATACGATGAATCCAGTATCCGGTCCCTCGATTGGAGGGAGCATATTCGACTCAGGCCGGGAATGTATATTGGTAAGTTGGGCGATGGCTCTGCCAAAGACGATGGCATTTACGTGTTAGTAAAAGAAGTTATCGACAACTGTATCGATGAGCACATGATGGGGTATGGCAAAACCATCGATGTAAAAATTACCGATCAACACGTGATGGTGCGCGACTACGGCCGTGGAATACCGCTCGGCAAAGTGGTGGATGTAGTTTCTAAAATAAATACAGGAGCAAAGTATGACTCGGGTGCTTTTCAAAAGTCGGTTGGACTAAATGGTGTTGGTACAAAGGCGGTTAACGCCTTGTCAAATTTCTTTAAAGTGCAAGCTTTCCGCGAAGGCCAAACCAAACTGGCAGAGTTCAAGAAGGGTGTACTAACAGCCGATCCTAAAGTAGGCAAGAGTGACGAGAAAAATGGAACCTTGGTAGAATTTGAACCGGATAATACCATGTTCAAGAACTATCATTTCATTCCGGAATATTTGGACGATTTGATGTGGAACTATGCATTCCTGAATGCCGGCCTGACCATCAACTACAATGGCAGAAAATTCTTTTCAAAAGATGGCCTGCTTGACTTGTTGAAGCAAAAAGCCGATGCGGAGGAGATACGCTACCCAATTATTCATTGCAAGGGCGATGATATTGAGTTTGCCTTGACACACGGAAATCAATATGGAGAAGAGTATTACTCATTCGTAAACGGTCAAAATACAACCCAGGGAGGCACTCACCTGGCCGCTTTTCGTGAGGGGGTGGTGAGGGGTATTCGTGACTTTTACAAAAAAGATTTTGATGCGGCAGATATACGCGCAAGTATTGTGGGTGCGGTAGCCGTGCGTGTACAAGAACCTGTTTTTGAATCACAAACCAAAACCAAGTTGGGTTCCATTAACATGGCACCGGAAGGCGGACAAAGCGTAAAGAACTTTGTGGGTGATTTTGTGGCAAAAGAATTAGAGATTTATCTCCACAAGAATCCCACTTCGGCAGATGCCCTGCAAAAGAGAATTTTGCAATCAGAGCGCGAGCGAAAAGAAATTGCTGGTATTAAAAAGTTAGCCAATGAACGCGCGAAAAAAGCTAATCTCCATAACAAGAAGCTAAGAGATTGCCGTTTTCATTTTGATGATGAAAAAGGGGAGAAGGGGATGGATTCGGTGGTCTTTATTACAGAGGGAGATTCTGCCAGCGGGTCGATCACCAAATCGCGCAATGTGGAAACGCAGGCTGTCTTCAGTTTGCGTGGAAAACCGTTGAATTGCTATGGTCTAACTAAAAAAGTGGTCTATGAAAACGAGGAATTCAATCTGCTTCAGCATGCACTTAACATTGAAGATGGGTTGGATGGCTTGCGATACAATAAAGTGATTATCGCCACTGATGCCGATGTGGACGGGATGCATATTCGACTTTTGTTGATGACCTTCTTTCTACAATTCTTTCCTGATTTGGTGAAAGCAAATCACGTCTATGTGTTAGAGACGCCCCTGTTTAGAGTTCGTAATAAAAAAGAAACAATCTACTGCTACAGTGAAGAAGAGAAACAAGCTGCCGTAGCTAAGTTGGGTAGTAAACCGGAAATCACCCGATTCAAAGGCTTGGGCGAAATTTCTCCTGACGAGTTTGGAAAATTTATTGGCGAAAGCATTCGGTTGCAGCCAGTGCTGTTAAACAAAGAGAGTCACTTGGCTAAATTACTGGAGTTCTACATGGGCAAAAATACGCCTGACCGTCAGGAATTTATTATAGAGAACTTGAGAATTGAATTGGATAAAGTAGAGATAAAAGAGGAGGAGATTGTCGATATTGAATAACAAGCGCAGATGGTATCACGGTTTGTGACACCACGATAGATTGGAGTTTTCAAACGAAGAGAAGTAACGCAATGAGTAAAAAGCAAATACCTAACGAAACAACAGACAAAGACGGGAACGTTCATTCAATTGCGATTGATGGCATGTACGAAAATTGGTTTCTAGACTATGCTTCGTATGTGATTCTGGAGCGTGCCGTTCCACGAATTGAAGATGGTTTAAAACCCGTGCAACGGAGAATTGCACACGCCATCAAGGAAATGGACGATGGCCGTTTCAATAAAGTGGCAAATGTTATTGGTAGTACCATGCAGTATCATCCCCATGGAGATGCTGCTATTGGTGAGGCGATTGTTAATATTGGACAGAAAGATTTGTTACTTGATACACAAGGTAACTGGGGTGACGTTCGCACGGGCGATAGTGCCGCTGCACCTCGCTACATCGAAGCGCGCCTTTCAAAGTTTGCGTTGGACGTAGTCTACAATCCACAGACAACTGAGTGGCAGCTTTCATATGATGGTAGAAAAAAAGAACCTGTCACACTTCCGGTAAAATTCCCGTTGCTGTTAGCACAGGGAGTTGAGGGAATTGCAGTAGGCCTCTCGACCAAAATTTTACCACATAATTTTTGCGAGCTGATTAAAGCGTCCATCGATGTGTTGAAAGGGAAGAACCCAGAAATCTACCCTGATTTTCCTACTGGCGGCATTGGTGATTTCTCGGAATACGAACAGGGTTTCCGTGGAGGAAAAATAAAGGTGAGGGCAAAAATTGAAATAGAAGATAAGAAGACGCTGCTGATCAAAGAAATTCCTTTTGGCACCACAACTGCTTCGCTGATGGAGTCTATTGTAAAGGCCAGCGAAAAGGGTAAGATCAAGGTGAAACAAGTCGTGGATAACACGGCAAAAGACGTAGAAATTTCGGTGTCCTTGCAAGCGGGCATTTCGCCTGAGATTGCTATTGATGCACTCTATGCATTTACCGATTGCGAAGTTTCTATTTCTCCCAACGCTTGCGTGATTGTAGCCGATAAGCCTCAGTTCATGAAAGTGAACGAGATTTTGAAGTATAACACTGAATTGACGGTAAAGCTTCTAAAACAAGAACTGGAGATCCGAAAAGCCGAGCTAATGGAGAAGATATTATTCTCTTCATTGGAAAAGATTTTCATTGAGAAAAGAATTTATAGAAACATTGAAGATGTCGAAACTTTTGAAGAGGTAATTACAACTGTTGACAAAGGACTGAGACCCTATAAAAAACAATTCTATCGGGAGATTACTCGTGATGACATCTTGCGCTTGCTGGAGATCCGGATCAAACGCATTTCGAAATACGATTCGTTTAAAGCGGATGAGTTGATGCGTGATTTGGAAAAAGAGCTGAAGGAGACACTACATCATCTCAAACACTTAACAGACTATGCCATTGCCTACTACCAAAACTTGTTAGATAAGTATGGTAAAGGGCGTGAGCGAAAAACAGAGATTAAGAGTTTCACCTCAGTCGCGGCTACGGAGGTAATCGCCAACAACCAAAAACTATATGTAAACCGTGAAGATGGTTTTATTGGCTGGAGCTTGAAAAAGGACGAGTTTATTGCCGATTGTTCTGAATTAGATGATGTGATCGTCATCCGTAGAGATGGCAAAGCGAAAGTGAGTCGCATCAACGAAAAAGTGTTTATGGGCAAGGACATTTTGCACGTGGGCATTTGGCGTAAAGGTGATGAGCGAATGATCTACAACCTCGTTTACAGTGACGGCAAGGGAGGAATTACGTATGCCAAGCGTTTTGCCATGCCTGCGATTACGCGAGATAAAGAATATAATCTTGATATGGGAAATCCCAATAGCAAGGTGCATTACCTCAGTGCCAATCCAAATGGCGAAGCAGAAGTGGTTGAAGTGAAATTGACACCGGCAAGTTCGGCACGGAAGAAAATATTTGATTTTGATTTTTCAGAGTTGGAAGTGAAGGGGAGAGGGGTACGTGGTAATATGATTACTAAATATCCTGTGCGTAAAGTAGATTTTAAAGAATCGCGAGGTTCGACATTAAGCGGATTGGATTTGTGGTTTGATGAGGCAAGCGGCCGATTGAATAAAGACAAGCGTGGTAAATATGTTGGGAAATTTGACGGAGATGATCAGATCATTGCTATTACGAAAAGTGGTGCGTACAAAATTACCAGCTATGAACTGACGAATCGCTACGAGCCGGAAAAAACCATTCTAGTTCAGAAGTACAATCCTAAAAAGGTGGTTACAGCTGTTTATTTGGATGGCGAAAGCAAACAGTATTTTGTCAAACGATTCTTAATCGAAACCAATACATTGGATAAAGAATTTGGGTTTATTTCCGAAGGCATTGGCTCACGGTTGGATTATGCCAGTACTTCGGATTCGCCAGAGATTGAGATGGACGTGGTGAAGGGAAAAGGGAAGGATAAAGAGACGGAAGTGGTAAGTCTGGATGAGATTGTGGACGTCAAAGGCTGGAAGGCATTGGGAAATCGATTATCACAATATAAGGTGACTAAGATTAAGTCACTGGAAGATCCCGATGAAACTGGCTTTGAAGAGGGCGACTCGGATAACGATGTGGCGACTGTTGAAACCTCAAAAAGTTCTCAACCGTCAAAAAAAAAATTCCCCTACGCAACCGCTCCGGGCAACAGGTGGGAAGAACCAGAGGAGGGAGAACAAGCAAGCCTCTTCGAGGAAAGTCAGTCCCAAGCAAATCAAAGCCAGCCGCTCGTCAACGGCCAGCCCCCAAAGCCAAAGGAAAAAAAGCCAACAGTCGAGCAAGCAAACCTCTTCGAGGAAGACCAAAACCAAAAAAAGGAAGTAAAAAAAGATGATGATGAAAAGGGGTATACCCCTGGACAGACCGTTGAACTGGATTTTTAAAGGGTCAAAATGAAATCATTGACGACAGCGTTATTTTCAATTTTGGTGATGGCTGCATCTGGCCAGGAGATAACTGTGCAAGGAGATGTGATCGATGCATTGACGAGAAAGCACATCAAGTCTACCATTCGTTATAAAAGCTACCCTACTGGCGGGATATCCGGAAGATCCAGTGACAGCACTTTTTCATTTACCATCTTTGGTTCGTCCAAATATCAGGTTACTGCTGACGCAGACGGTTATATTCCACAAACGATAATTGTTGATCCTAAAGAAGCCGTGAGCAACGTTATTGATAGAGATATTTCTTTAACGTCCACTGGTCGAGCTATTCGGTTGGAACACCTTATTTTTGAAATAGGCAGAGCAGTGATCAACCCTAAATCCTATACAAGTTTGGATGAGGTGGCAGCGATGATGAAAGAGAATACGAAAGTGGTCATCCAATTAGAAGGTCACACCGATAATATTGGAAATGCAGAAAAGAATATGGAGTTATCCCGAGATCGTGTGGAGGCTGTAAAAAAGTATTTAACTTCTAAAGGAGTTTCAAAGGACCGGGTAAAGACAAAAGCCTTTGGCGGAACACAGCCACTATCAACCGAAGGAACAGAACAAGCAAAAGCACTCAATAGGCGTGTAGAGATGCGGGTGCTGAATGAATGATTTTTTTGTTTAAATTTACTCAATGAAAGTTGGTTCGCTATTACTTCTTGCATTTTTAATTGGCTTTGCAGCCTATTCGCAAAAATTCAGAATAATTGAATTGAAGCCGATTGTCAAGCAGGGCGCCATTTATTATTACGACCTTAAGCGCGTACACGGTGGCGCTTACGGGTTACAAATTCCACTTCAAAGTCTGGATGATAATGTGGTGAACCGCTACTATAAATCGTTTCGAGGTTGGAAAAATGTTGGGGCAGCATTGTCAGTGATTCCTGGAATTTATCTTATCTCTATTTCCTCAACCCGAGCTTTTAATGGAACTGAGTTTTTGTATGTTTTCGGAGGGACAATAGTCGGGTTTTTAGCAACTGAAATTGTTGCCAGTTCTCGAATAAAAAATGGTGTCGATAGGTATAACACATTGGTGATAGGAGTTAGTGGACAAGTCATCGGACCATCAATCACCTACAAATTTTAGCCTTCTCCTAGTACTGATTCGCTACGAAAGCTTCTTGATTGAATTCAGCCTCTTCAAATATTTTGAAGTAGGCAAGTTTTCTAAAAATTTCAGCGCTGGGTCGAGGAGTCCTTTCTTTTGTGTCCAGATTACACTCGTAAAGCCCAAATCGTTTGGTAGGCCCTAGATTCCATTCAAAATTATCCCAGGTACTCCAGTGAAAATATCCCCTGATGTCCACCCCATCTTGCAACGCCTGATGTAAAATCTTGGCGTAGTCACCAATCGATTGTTCTCTAAGTTCATCGGTCTGCTGACAAATCCCATTTTCTGTGATGATGATTGGCTTTCGATATTTTTTCCAAAACCGATCGATACAAGTTCTCATTCCTTCGGGGTGATACTCCCACATATCATCATGGATCACGCCCAATTTTTTCATTTTATCAGGCGTTTCCAAATAAGTAATGGGCATGGGGTCATGTGGGATGCGCGCATAATAGCTCATGCCAAAGAAATCAACTTTGGTAAACCGATCGGGCACCCACTCCATAAACCACCAGTCGCTTAGTTTTGAGGTAAACCAACCCAGTGTATTTTCTGCGGAGAAGATGGTTGTGTTGTTTGAAATACCAACGGGCTGATGCGGGAATTTTTCTTTGATGTAGTCGTACACTAAATCATGTGCCTTGCCCATGTTTTTTACGGCCGTGGCAGCAAGAACCGGATTTGTTTTAAAAGGAGGAAAGCCGCCTGTGATCCAACCGAAGCTGGCATATACATTTGGTTCGTTAAACGTATTCCAGTAGCTCACGTAATCGCCAAATTGATCAACCACCTTTTTGGCGAAGTCCACCCAATAGTGAATGTTTGCTTCTTTTTCCCAACCGCCCATTTTTGCAAACCAAACAGGATTCGTAAAGTGATGGAGAACCATCATGATCTTAACACCTCGCTGTTGTAGCTCTTCTAACAAACCAAAATAGTGGTGTACGGTTTCTGCATGAAGCCCATCCATCGGCTGACGTTGCAGTTTGCTCCACATCATGCCCATCCTATAATTGGGGGCAAGCGATGAAATGATTTCAACGTCTTCGCGCCAGCGTGTCTCGTGATCGGTCGTTCGGTCGAGAACAAAACCGTCTCTTGACTTCACCCCCTGCCAGTCATGTTCAAAAGCAGTCTCTATCTGCGCAGCTGCAGTGCTGGTACCGAATATGAAGTCTGAGGGAAAGACGTATTGCATTTTTCTAAATTGCCTTCAAAAATAGGCAATCAATTGATTTTGAATACTTCTTATTTACTTTTGAACCCACAAAATGGATCAAACCGAGCAGAATCAATTAGTCGTTGATCATCTTCTTCAATTCGTAACTGATAGAAGGCGATCGGTAATGGAACATGTGCTAAGCCAACGAACCCGCCACATCACGTTAGTCTTAGAAGATATCTATCAATCCCAAAACGCGAGTGCAGCCGTAAGGACATGTGAGTGCTTGGGTATTCAAGATCTCCACGTAATCGAAAAACAGAGTAGCTATTCGGTTAACAAGAAAGTCTTAAAAGGTTCAAATAAGTGGATGAGTATCATTAAATACAAAGAAAGGAATCAAGAAAACACTTTAATGTGTTATCAACAGTTGCGTTCGTCTGGTTATAAAATTCTGGTTACTGATCCATTACCCGATGGAATTCCAATAAACGAAGTGCCCATCGATCAAAAAATTGCCCTCGTCATGGGAAATGAGTTAGAAGGGATTTCAGAGATTGCTTTGAAAAATGCGGATCAAAAAGTGAACATTCCCATGTTTGGATTTACGGAGAGCTTTAACATATCAGTCAGTGCGGCCGTATGCCTTCACACACTTGTTTCCAAGCTTCGCCATTCGGATGTAGCTTGGCAATTGGAAAAATCGGAAGTGGAGCAACTACGTCTTGAATGGCTGCGCAAAATGGTGCGAAGGTCAGATCTTCTGGAGGAGGAGTTTCTTCGTTCGATTCAGTAGATTTGTGCGGCTTTAATACTGTTGGGATGAGATACTTGTGGAAGAGGCTCGTGTGCGCCTTCGTTTGGGTAATACTTTTGCTTTCTGTTTTTGTGGTTGTTTCCAATATTTGGGTGGTCACCAGCACGAAAAGCAGGATACTCGATGCAGTGAGTGAGCTTCCTGAAAAAAGTGTGGCGTTGGTGCTAGGTACGAGTAACAAACTTACTGACGGTTCTCCGAACCCCTACTTTTTTGAACGGATTCAGTTGGCCGCTGATCTGTATCGACACGGTAAGATTTCCCAATTTATTCTTAGTGGCGACAATCGATCAAAGTATTATAATGAACCGATAGAAATGCAAAAAGCATTAGTCAGACTAGGCGTACCAGACAGCTTGATTACACTTGACTATGCAGGCTTGCGAACCCTCGATTCGATTGTAAGAAGCAAAGAGATATTTGGGCAGACCAAAATTTTGATCGTTACCCAGTCTTTTCACTGTTATAGAGCATTGTTCATTAGCAAGTTTTATGGCATCGATGCGGTCACCCTATTGGACTCTCCCGCAGATCCACATGAGTCGTTGAAAATAACTATCAGAGAATGGTTTGCCCGTGCGAAAGCCGTTGCCGATTTATACATTTTTAATACCCCACCACATCACTTGGGTAGACCAGTTCTACTGAAATAAATATGAAACAAAAAAATCAAAATCCCGTTGAAAGGCAGGGTCGAAGCTCAAAGAATTTATTTATGTTTGCGGTCATTTTATTGTTTTGAAGGTCTTGTGGTTATAAAAAGGGTTTTCTTTTCTCTTATTCTATCATTTTCTGTTTGCGCAATTGCTTTTGCGCAGGAGACAGTTATCACTGGCAAAGTAACAGACGCGGCCTCTGGCGACCCGATTCCTTTTGTCAACGTGGTATTTAAGGGCACGTCAGTGGGAATGACCACAGATTTTGATGGTAAATTCAAAATAAAGTCGTTGTCATTGTTGAAAAGTGATTCTATAGTCGCATCATACATTGGCTATAAGCCCCGGTCTAAAAAATTCAAAAGGGGAGTTACCCAGGTGATCAACTTCCAACTACAGGAAGATGTAACCAATTTGCAGGAGGTGGTAATCAAATCAGGAGAGAATCCAGCGTTTCCTATCATGCGAAAAATCATTGATAACAAGAGTATCAATGACAAGCGAAGGCTTTCTGGCTATGAGCATGATACATACTCAAAAATGGAGATTGATGCAGACAACATTTCCGAAAAACTTCGCGAGAAGAAGGTCATGAAGAAGATCGCGCAGGTGCTTGATAGCTTGGATCGGATTGCAGGGGAAGATGGCAAACCAATTTTACCGCTCTACATTTCTGAAAGTGTTTCAAAAATTTACTATCGTGACAATCCAAGTTTGAAGAAGGAGTTAATACAAAAGAATAAAGTGAATGGTGTAATGGGCGAGGGGTACAGCGATCTACTATCGCAAGTGATCGGCCCATCGATGCAGGACTATAATTTCTATTCTAACTGGTTAAATTTTGGACAAAAGGCATTTGTTTCTCCAATAGCAGACGGTTGGCGAGCTTATTATGACTACGAACTCTTGGATAGTGCTGAGCTCGGTGGCCATTTTTGCTATCGCTTAGATTTTTTCCCAAAGAGCGAGCAGGCTTTGGCATTCTCTGGCACGATGTGGATCACCAAAGATGAGTATGCGATCAAGCAGATAGACGCAACAATGGGAAGTACTGCAAACATTAACTTTATCGAGAAGATAAAAATCCAGCATGAGTATGAGAAGGTTGCGGGGGGGGCTTGGCTTCCTTCAAAAAGCCGTGTATTGATCGATGTCGGTGAATTGACGAGCAATTCCGCAGGTTTACTAGCAAAGTTTTACACGAGCAATAGAAATTTTGTTGTCAATAAGCCCAAACCAACCTCTTTTTTTGATACTGCGATCGAAAAGGCTGAAGATGCAAACTTAGAAGAAGAAGAAAAGGTCTGGGATACTCTTCGTCATGAACCATTGACAAAAACCGAACAGAATGTTTACCAAATGATTGATACCATAAAAAACATTCCCATCGTTAGGTCATACATTGATGCAATAAGGCTCGTTGTTAACGGATATTACACGTCCGGCAAATTAGATTGGGGCCCTTATTTGGCAGCCATTGCATGGAATAATCATGAGGGGTTTAGGTTACAAGCCGGTTTTAGGACGAATATAAAATTTAGCCGTAAGTGGGTCTTGGGTGGTCGATTGGCTTATGGTTTTCATGATCAGCAGTTTAAATATCAGGCCTTTGTGACCAAAATTCTGGATCGAAAGCGATGGAGTACATTTACACTTCGTGCAAGATATGATCTCAATCGCCTTGGGTTGGATGAAGACTTGATTACTGATTTTCCTGTGTTTTTATTTGCCAGCAGGTGGGGTCAATACAACAAGAGTTTTTATTATCATGAATACCGCGCCACATTTGAAAGAGAATTGTTTAAAGGCTTTACTCAGCGTGTGGCGTTGCGCCAATTTAACTTCGATCCGATCTATAATTTTGAATACTATACCAAACCGTCCGATATTGCCACATCGCCAACCTCTAGTACATTTCAAGCGTCTGAAGTTTTCTTTGAATCAAGATATGCCAGAGACCAAGTTTTTATTCAGAATGGAAATAACCGTATTGGTTTAGAATCTAAAAGGTGGCCCGTTTTCACGTTGCGTTATACTCACGGTTTCAGAAGTAGTTTCGGTGATTTTAACTACGATAAGATTCGACTGAATATAAATAAGAGAGTAAAGATGGGGCCGCTTGGCAATGGCTATATCAATTTAACGGGAGAACAAATTTTTGGACGATTACCTTACCCTTTATTGAATATGCCGCTAGGTAATCAATCCCCGGTCTATTCACCTGTTAACTTTAACTTGTTGAGATTCGGTGAATTTGCTACGGATCAATACATAGCGTTGCAGTATCGTCAGAATTTTGAAGGATTGTTTTTAAATAATATGCCAATGCTTCAAAAATTGAAATGGAGACTTTTGGCTACCGCAAATGTATTAGTGGGGGGCCTTAAGCAGTCCAATCAAGACGTTATTGTTCCGCCTTCACCTTCACTATCTGAAAGGGAATTAAAGGAATATAACAAGTTTAGAACTTTCGCGCTAGACCCAGAGAAACCCTATATTGAGTTGGGTTATGGTGTAGAGAATATTTTTAAATTCTTGCGAGTGGATTTTATACATCGTCTTAGCTATTTGGATTTGCCCAACAATCCTAGAAGCTTTGGTGTATTGTTTACAATTCAATTAAAACTGTAGTATCGTTTATCAGTTGGTGGGGACAAGCTCAATGCCGCGCGGTCGTGGCAGTTACAATTTTAAAGCCACCACTTTCCTTCTCTTGTTAAAAACCGCATATTTGCAATCCGAAAAAGTTAAATTGGAATGAGTAATTCAAAAATTACGTTGCCCGATGGTTCCGTCAAGGAATTCCCTGCCGGGGTAACGGGTATGGGGATAGCGAAGAGCATCAGTGAAGGCTTGATGCGTAATGCACTATCCATTGAAGTGAATGGTGAAATTTGGGATTTGAACAGATCCATCACAGCCGATGCGGCTATCAAAATATTTACGTGGAACGACAAGGGAGGAAAGTATGCTTTTTGGCATTCATCGGCCCACTTGTTTGCCGAAGCATTAGAGGCACTTTATCCGGGAGTTAAGTTCGGCATTGGTCCACCCATCGAGAATGGTTTTTATTACGATGTCGATCTAGGTGACACACCTTTTGGTGACGAGGAGTTATTGGCTGTTGAAAAAAGGATGATTGAGTTGGCGAAGGTCAACAATGCTTTTGTTCGAACAGATGTTTCGAAGAAGGAAGCCCTTGAGTATTTCACGAAAAAGGGAGATCCCTACAAATTAGAATTGATCGATGGCTTGCAAGACGGCTCCATCACCTTTTATCAGCAAGGCAACTTTGTGGACTTGTGCCGTGGACCACATATTCCAACTACTGGGCCTATCAAAGCCATAAAACTGTTAAGTGTAGCAGGAGCTTATTGGCGTGGAGATGAGAAAAATAAAATGCTCAAGCGCATTTATGGCATTACATTCCCCAAACAAAAAGAATTAGAAGAATATCTTTTCATGCTGGAGGAAGCCAAGAAGCGCGATCATAGAAAGTTAGGAAAGGAACTAGAGTTGTTTGCTTTTTCAGAGAAGGTAGGAATGGGTTTGCCGTTGTGGCTGCCGAAAGGAACTGTGCTACGTGAGCGCTTGGAGCAGTTCATGCGCAGAGCGCAGGTCAAGGCTGGATATGATCCGGTTGTTACTCCACACATTGGCAGCAAGCAACTGTACGTCACATCTGGTCACTATGAAAAATATGGGAAGGATTCTTTCCAGCCGATTCACACACCTGACGAAAGCGAAGAGTTCTTGCTGAAGCCGATGAACTGCCCTCATCACTGTGAGATTTACAAGACAAAGCCACGCTCATACAAAGATCTGCCTATTCGTTACGCAGAGTTTGGAACGGTGTATCGCTACGAGCAGAGTGGAGAGTTACATGGCTTGACACGTGTACGTGGTTTTACGCAAGACGATGCCCATATTTTCTGCCGACCAGATCAGGTCAAGCAAGAGTTTGTGAAAGTAATTGACTTGGTTCTTTTTGTTTTCAAATCATTGGGCTTTGAAAACTATACGGCACAGGTTTCATTGCGCGATCCGGAAAACAAAGCAAAGTATATTGGTGACGATGAATTGTGGGACAAAGCCGAGCGAGAAATTCAGGAAGCTGCTGATGAGCGTGGTTTGAAAACAGTAGCAGTAAAGGGTGAAGCTGCTTTTTACGGTCCCAAGCTTGACTTCATGGTAAAGGATGCGTTGGGCAGAAGTTGGCAGTTGGGCACCATACAAGTTGACTATCAGTTGCCGCAGCGATTTGAGCTTGAATATGTAGGAGCAGATAATCAAAAGCATAGACCAGTAATGATTCACCGCGCACCATTTGGTTCTTTGGAACGTTTTGTTGCGGTTTTAATTGAGCATTGCGCAGGCAATTTCCCGCTCTGGTTGGCACCGGAGCAATTTTCAGTATTGCCAATTTCAGAAAAATTCAACGACTACGCTCAGAAGGTGGTAGATACATTAAAGGAAAGTGACATCCGAGGTTTCTTGGACGATAGGGACGAGAAAGTAGGCCGAAAAATTCGAGACTCAGAAGTGAAAAAGGTGCCTTTTATGCTGATCGTTGGCGAGAAAGAGGCGATGGAGGGAAAGATTTCGGTAAGAAGGCATGGAGGAGAGGATAAGGGGTCTATGTTCCTAACTGATTTTGTTTCTGCTTTTTCAAAGGAATTTGGACTTCCAAGCTTGTAATCCAAAATTCACAGATCAAGTTTTAAGCTCGATTTCGGCACAATTTTGAAGGTGCGATTTTGAATCTTGAGTCAATAAGTATTTTGAAAAGAGTAAAAAAGAGCGATATTTGCAGCCCTGTCTGCTGACCAGGCAGGCTGTTTTCATTTAAATTAAGAACTTAAACCCAACGAGTGGCAATATTTCAAGGTGGTAGTCGCCCCGGTAACAAACCTTTTGTAAGAGGTGCAAGGCGTGTCGTGGAAGAACCTTATCGTGTAAACGAGCGGATTCTGGCACAAAAAGTAAGAGTGGTAGGTGAGAACATCAAGGTAGATGTTTACCCGACTTCGGTAGCAATCAAGCTTGCCCAAGAGCAAGGTTTGGATCTGGTGGAAATTTCACCGAATGCAGACCCTCCGGTTTGTAAAGTGGTCGACTACTCTAAGTTTAAGTACGAGCAAAAGAAAAAACAGAAGGAAATTAAGGCTCACGCACAGAAGACGGTTTTGAAAGAAATTCGTTTTGGGCCTAACACAGATGAGCATGATTTCAATTTTAAAGTGAAGCATGCTGAGAATTTCTTGAAAGAAGGTGCAAAGGTAAAAGCCTATGTACATTTCGCAGGACGGTCAATTGTGTACAAGGAACGTGGCGAGATTTTGCTGCTCAAATTTGCGACCGCACTTGAGGAACTTGGAAAGGTGGAGCAGATGCCAAAATTGGAAGGAAAGAGAATGTATTTGTTAATGGCCCCAAAGGGCAAGAAGTAATAAAGTTTAACTGAGAGTAAAATGCCAAAAGTAAAAACAAAATCAGGTGCCAAGAAGAGGTTTAAAATAACCGGAAGTGGAAAGATCAAGCGCAAGAGCGCTTTCAAAAACCATATCTTGACAAAGAAGACTACCAAGCAAAAAAGAAGATTGACAAAAAAGTCAATCGTGAGCAAAGCTGATACTAATAATATCAGTGCCATGCTTCCTTATTTGTTATAATGATATTCCGCCTCAGGCGGATAGTTTAGTTTAATGTTTCACAGGTTTTTGGCAGCTAAGTATCCGCCTCAGGCGGATCGCCAACGGCCATAAAGTAAAAAACAATGCCACGTTCAGTAAACAGTGTAGCATCCCGCGCAAGGCGCAAGAGATTCATGGAGTTAGCCAAAGGTTACTTTGGCCGTAAGAAAAATGTTTGGACAGTAGCCAAAAATGCAATTGAGAAAGGCTTGGTGTATGCCTACCGCGATCGGAAAGCAAAAAAGAGAGAGTTCCGTTCACTTTGGATTGCCCGTATCAATGCGGGTGCCCGTCTTCACGGAATGTCTTATTCAGAATTCATGGGTAAAGCAAAGAAATCAAGCATCGATTTAAACCGAAAGGTATTGGCCGATCTTGCAATGAATCACCCAACTGCATTTGAAGCAGTAGTGAAAAAGTTGAAATAGACTTCGCAGAAATAAAAAAGAGCCGTCTCAACTTGTTGAGACGGCTCTTTTTGTTTCGGTTAGGGTCATTAGAATAATTGTGTTTTAGAACGAGCCGGTTTATATTTGATTGAATGAAGATTGAAGAGCCCGATATTTCCGGAAGTTATACCTATGCTGACTACATGACTTGGTCGTGGACCGAGATGAGGGAATTGATTCGGGGTAAGATTTACAATATGTCGCCTGCACCCCGCACCGTTCACCAAAAAGTGGTAGGAAAGCTATTCCTAAAGATTGGCAACTTTTTGGAAGGTAAAAAGTGTCAGGCGTTTGTTGCATCATTTGATGTTCGGCTGCCCCTATCACCCCAAAAGAAGGAAGACCGAGACATTACAACGGTGGTGCAGCCCGATGTGTGCGTGGTTTGCGATCCCGCGAAAATCGATGAACGAGGCTGTCTAGGCGCACCCGATTTGATGATTGAAGTGCTTTCGCCCCGTACCTCATCAAAGGACTTACGCGAGAAATTTGACGTGTATGAAGAGTGTGGCGTGAGGGAATATTGGGTGGTGCATCCACAAGAACAAACCGTATTGGTTTATGTGCTTAATGAAAAAGGAAAGTACGAGGGAGTTTTGACCCCTTATGTTCGCACGGATCGGATTTCTCCCATAACACTACCCGGATTTTCGATTAATTTAGCCGAGATTTTTCCGGAGGAGATTTGACAGTTAGTAATTTTTGCACAGCCTAGTTCGGTTTTTTAAATCTTGGTAAATTTGCCCTGTGTCGCGATCCAAAAAAACTTTTATTGTCGTTTGCATCCTGTTTTTTGCAGGCTTGATATACCTCAGTTACGATATCAGCTCTAAAACCACCTTTCCTGGCTCTAAGTCCCAGCTAAAAGAAAGGCTTAAGAAGCAATATTTAGTAGAGGATTCTCTCAAGGCAGATACATCCAGAGCGGTTCAACGCCCTTAAATGCAACTCGTCCAGAAGAAAGCCAGTTAGGCGTGATCTAGTTTTCTTTTCTGCGCGCTCCTTTTATGTTTACATCAGATTAAAGCCAACTATAGACAGGATTATCCCCTGGGGTCAAGGACTCTGGGGGATTTTCTTTTTTGGACAGATTTCTAACCAAGTCCGTATGCGGATTCAGCGCCAAAAAACTCACAAGCGTTATAGTAGTAAACTCAAAGCATTTCTCCATTTTTGTATAAGACCAAACATAACTCAACCCAAATGACGCGTATTATTTGTCTTTTATTCATCGTGCTGGCGGTAGGTTGTACAAACAATGATATCAATAAGAAGTTTGATTGTTCAACTTCCGATCTCACCATTGAGTTAACAAGTAAAACCAATACAACCAGTTGTAATTCCGTTAACGGAAAAATTTCAGTAAGTGCCACGGGTGGCAATCAACCGTATAGTTTTAGTTTAAACGGAAGTGTTGGCCAGTCTACTGGTGATTTTTTGAATTTAGGGGCAGGTAGTTACAATGTCATTGTGACGGATGCAAATGGGTGTAAAGTGACTTCGATACTTATCGAAATAAGTGCGCCTAATTCTAGTTTAAACGCAACCGCTGTTGCGGTTAGAAATAATCAATGTACGAATCCAAATGGTTCGATAACTGTTACAGCTTCTGGCGGCAACGCGCCTTATTCCTTCCAATTTGGAACAGCTGGGTTTACTAGTACCAATGTGTTTAACAACGTTAGACACGGTACTTATAATCTAATCGTGAAAGATGCTACAGATTGCCAGAAAATCATTCCAGTAACCGTGCCTCGTGAGAACACAAATACAAGCTATTTGAATACAGTAAAACCTATTTTGGATGCCAGCTGCAATCTGGCTTCATGTCACTCAGGCGGATCAAGAGATTTGACAGATTTTCAAAATGTAAAGAATCGAGCGGCCAGTGTAAAAGCGAGAACTGCGAATAAATCAATGCCTCCCAGCGGCTCCTCTCAATTGACACAGGCTCAAATTGATTTGATTGGGTGTTGGGTAGATGATGGTGCTCTTAATAACTAGATCTAAATTTAAACGGCAATGAGATTAACTACCTTCGTTCTTTTTGTTTTATCGGGATATTGGTGCGCTGCGCAAAAAATGACAGCTGAAAAAACCTTTGTTTCCTTTTTTTCAAAGGCATCTATTGAAGACATCAAGGCCGAGAACACCAAGGCCATGAGTATCTTTAATAGCGAGACAATGGACATTGTGTTTTCGATTCCTATTAAAGAGTTTGAATTTGACAAAGCGTTGATGAAAGAACATTTTAACGAGAAGTATTTGGAGTCTGAGAAATTTCCGAAGGCGACATTCGCAGGGAAAGTGAGTGGATTTTCAAAAGAAACCAGTGGTGAACAGGCCGCAACGGCAAAGGGCAAGATGACTATTCATGGCGTATCTCGTGAAATTGAAGTGCCAGGAGTGATCACGATGGAAGGTGGGCGGCTTATAGTAAAAGCTGTGTTTAAAATTAAATTGGCTGACTATGAGGTGAAGATACCTCAACTGCTTTGGAAGAACATTGCTGAAGAAGTGGAGGTGAAGATTGATTTTGTATATAAGGCTCCTTAATTAACTAAAAATTAGTAACAGATGAAGCAAAGTTTATGGTTAGCTCTGATGGCATTCTCCTTGCCTCTGTTTTCCCAAGATGATTTACTAAAGGAACTGGAACAAAGCGAAAAACCAAAGGTTGAATACACGTCTTCCACTTTCAAGGGTTCGCGTCTGGTGAATGGACAAACTGTAGAAGCAAAAGGAAAAGGAGAACTGGAGTTTATCTTCTCTCATCGATTTGGCGCCATCAATAGTGGTTCTTACAATCTTTTTGGGTTGGATCAGGCCTATGTCCGTTTGGGTTTAGAGTATGGAATTACCGATCATTTGGGAGTTGGTTTTGGACGAAACTCGGTAGACAAGACGATGGATGGTTATTTACGCTATCGTTTTTTGCGCCAAAGTTCAGGAGCACGAAATATGCCGGTTACAGTTACCGCATTCGTCAATGGAGCAATTAAGACTTCGCCTGAGGAGTTACCTGTTGGTCAAATTTATTCCGACAGGTTATCGTATACCGGTCAACTGTTGATAGCTAGAAAATTTTCTCCCGGATTATCACTTCAACTGATGCCAACGATTATCCACCGCAATGCGGTCGATAAAACAAAAGAAGACAATGACCTTATTGCACTGGGAGTTGGCGGTCGATTAAAAGTAACCAGAAGCATTGCCCTCACATCCGAGTACTATTACCGAATGAATCTGAAGGATGGTAATCAATTCCGCAATTCTTTGGGCGTAGGGATTGATATCGAAACCGGAGGTCACGTTTTTCAACTTGTACTAACTAATGCACAAGGAATTACGGAGCGAGCATTTATTGGGGAAACAACGGGAGATTTTTTTGCGGGAGACATTCACCTTGGGTTCAATGTAACACGCTCATTCCAGTTAAAAAAGGCGAAATAGCGACCCGCTGTTGTTGATATAATCTTTTGGTTATTTAGCTTTAGGTTTTTATCGACCGCCAATTGCTGCTCGCTTCCATTATTGCCTATCTGTTGCTCACGATTCTTATCGGATACTGGGCTTCGCGCAAAGTAAAGACTTCCGGTGATTTTATGTTGGCTGGCAGAAGCTTGCCCATTTTTCTCAGCGCCTCGGCTTTGTTTGCTACGTGGTTCGGATCTGAAACAGTATTTGGTGCTTCTTCTGAATTCTTAAAAGGTGGCTTGTATTCAGTGATTGAAGATCCTTTTGGTGCTGCCTTATGCCTGTTGCTTTTCGGATTGTTTTTTGCACGCAAGTTGTACAACATGAATTTGCTTACACTCGGAGATTTTTTTAAAGTTCGTTTTGGCAATCGCACCGAGTTGGTAGCTAGTTTTTTTCTCGCGCCACCCTATGTGGGATATATCGCAGCACAGTTGGTTGCTATGGGTTTAATCATCAATGTGGTGACTGGCTTAGAGGTATGGCAGGGCGTTGTTATATCCGCTTTTGTGGTCACTTTCTACACTTACATCGGGGGAATGTGGGCGATCTCGATCACTGATTTCTTTCAGAGCATTGTCATCGTAGTTGGGTTGTTGGCATTAGCAATAATTTTGGCAAATAAAGCGGGTGGGGTCACAGTCATACTACAAGAGGTGCATCCTTCTACCTTTCGATTTCTGCCTGAGTGGAGTTTTAAAGAAATCATGCTCTATCTCGCGGCTTGGTCTGTGTTGGGTCTGGGTTCGCTGCCTTCACAAGATATCTTCCAACGAGTAATGTCGTCAGGTTCGCAGAAGATTGCAGTTCGTTCGTGCTTTATTGCAGCGGGTCTTTATCTGACTGTTGCAATGTTACCTCTTTTCATAGGCCTATGTGCCAAGCACCTTTATCCTCAAACCACCTCGGTAGATGCTCAATTGGCTTTACCTAACATGGTCCTTGCACATGCAAGCCTGCCCATCCAGATTTTGTTTTTTGGTTCTTTGTTGTCGGCTATTATGAGCACAACCAGTTCTGCGATACTCGCCCCCGCTGCTATTTTTTCTGAGAACCTTATTAAGCCGCTATCAAAAGGTAAACTAAAAGACAAACAGTTATTGATCATTACCCGACTTTGCGTGCTCGGTTTTGCAGGGGTCGCCACAGTGATGGCCTGTTTGCGAAGCAATATTTACGAGCTTGTGGGTGAATCCTCCATCTTGAGTTTGGTTTCGCTCCTTGCACCCATGGTGTTGGGTTTGTATTGGAAGAAAGCGAATGCAAACGGGGCATTACTTGCCATGGTGCTCGGTACCCTCACGCTGGCGTACTTTTCTTTTTACGATGTTGGTTGGCCGGCTTTACTACCAGCTACATTGGTCAGTTTTTTGGCAATGATTGGCGGTAGCTTATTTTTGAAGACTAAAGAATTTGTATGACGAAAATTGAATTGCATAGAACAGACAGCGACCTGCGTATGGAGGCCGTAAATGACCTAGGACACACGGTTGTCATGGATGGCTCTCCTGCTGATGGTGGACATGACAGCGGCTTTCGCCCCATGCAAATGCTTTTGGCAGCGATGGGCGGGTGCAGTGCGGTTGATGTGGTCACTATTTTAAGGAAGCAACGCGTGGAGCTTAAGGATATAAAGATCACCGTAACTGGCGAACGGGAAAAGGGGGCTGTCCCATCTCCCTATACAGAGGTACATGCCCATTTTAGACTTTATGGTGATATTGATTTAGAGAAAGCAAACAAGGCCGTTGCTCTGTCGGTCGGAAAGTATTGTTCGGTGGCCAAAACGTTAGAGAAGACTGCGAGAGTCACATTTAGCGTTGAGGTAATAAACAACAATTGACAAAATGGAAGACAAACGAAATTTTGAAACAGATGTCATTCGTGAGCAAACCGAACGAACCAATTTTCGTGAGCACTCGGTGCCTTTGTATCTAACATCCAGTTTTGTTTTTGAAGATGCCGAACAGGCACGTGCTTTATTTGCCGATGAAGTTCCGGGAAACATCTACACTCGATTTTCAAACCCGAATAATTCGGAGCTCATAAACAAGCTGTGCTTGTTAGAAGGTACTGAGGATGGAATTGCCACCGCCTCGGGTATGGCCGCCATGTATTGTAGCATGGCCGCGCTGCTTAAGGCAGGAGATCACTTGCTGGCGTCCCGTTCGGTATTTGGTTCTACCCACCAAATACTCAATACGCTTTTCCCTCGTTTCAATATTTCGCACACCTATGTCGACTTGGATGACCCATCGACTTGGGAGAGTAAGATTCTGCCAAATACAAAAATGATTTTTGTTGAAACTCCTTCCAACCCTGCGTTGGATATTATCGACTTGGAGTGTTTGGGGGAATTGGCAAACAAGCATAAACTGATTTTGAATGTCGACAATTGCTTTGCGACTCCTTACTTACAGAACCCGGCCAAGTGGGGTGCGCATTTAGTAACTCACTCGGCTACAAAATTTATTGATGGGCAAGGACGAGTAATTGGGGGAGCTATCTTAGGCAAAAAAGATCTCATCAAGGAGATTCGTTTCTTCGCTAGGCACACGGGTCCATCGATGTCTCCGTTCAACGCGTGGGTACTTTCCAAAAGCCTTGAAACGTTGGCCGTTCGGATGGACAGACATTGCGAGAATGCCAATAGCGTTGCTAAACATTTACAGAACCATTCTCAACTGGAGTATGTCAAGTACCCGTTTCTTCTTTCGCACCCTCAATTCGAATTAGCCAAAAAACAAATGAGATTAGGTGGGGGAGTGGTGACCTTTGAAGTGAAGGGTGGAATTGAGCGGGGGCGAAAATTCTTGAATTCGTTGAAGATGTTATCTCACTCTGCGAACTTAGGAGATACGAGAACGATCGCCACCCATCCTGCCTCTACTACCCATTCAAAATTATCAGAGGCCGAGCGTCTCGCTGTAGGGATCACCCCGGGGCTGATACGAGTATCCGTAGGGCTCGAAAACATAAATGATATTATAGCAGATATTGATCACGCTTTGCTAGCCAGTCAATAGGCGAAGGAGACAGTAGTCGAAGACTAGTCTTTTTTCTCGGCCTCCTGACTTGTCCCTTTTAGTGCGGAGAGAATATGCGATTTGAATTTGTTGAACTACGTGGATTTTTTGAAAAAAAAAGAACTTCTGGAGCTTTGTTCACGCCAGCTTTCAGCATCGCTTCCTGTAATTCAAGGGTTTGCGTGAAAGCTTTTGCATTTTCAGTTTCCTTAAACCTGTTTACCATTACAACAGTACTATGATCAGCTGGATCAAGAAACACTCTGTATCCAATCCAGCCATAAGAATGATTGCAAGTTTTTAAATCTTCAGAAAAAATTTCCATTTGCCATAGTCAGCTAACCTGTATTTTACAATTATTGTTGCCACTATGGTTTTGTTTAAATCACTGAACCACAAATTCAAAGACCTCGGACTTTGTTTCGTTTCCTAACAAATCCACCGCCCGAATTTTCAGCGTATATGAACCTTTGTTGAGGAGCTTAAAGGTAGTTCCATAAATAACTTCCGGCAGATTGTTGAGTGAGTAATAAAGTGCCTTTGTCCCAACAAGTTTGTCCGTTGCCGCGAGATATACACTGGTGCCAGCCGCATAAACAGGAATCTCAACGGATTTCCCTTGTAATCTTTGAGTGCCAATATTCTGTAGGCTCATGTGATAGAAAATCTCCGGCCCTGTATTGTCGATAACGAAAAAGAAATTAGCTGTTTTGGAATTTTTTACATTATCTGATGCGGAATACTCCACACGGTGTAATCCTTCACGGTCAGCTGTGAATGGATTATTATAAACCTGAGAAGTGGTTGCATCAAGGTTGTAGTTAATACTGGCCACGCCCGATTCATAATCTTTTGCCGAGAGTTTTACTTTCGTTGTAGAAGTGACGAAATTAGTATCGCGAGCCAGCACTTTTTGGCCATCATAATTATGGGTAATGTCAGGCGGATTGTTGTCCACATAAAGTTTATTCAGGTCGTCATTTGATTTGAACGAGCCTTCGTTTTGAACGTTATCAATTCCCCGCACCATTAAAAAGTGGTTTCCGTTGGCGCCCAATAGGAAAGGTTGATCATAGGTAACAGGCTGTCGGCCATCCAGAATGTATTGAATAGATTTTACGCCTGCTTTATTGTCGGTGGCACTTAAAGTGATTTTAGTAGCAGATGCAACAAAAACTTTGGTTGCTGTTTTATACGACTCACCTTCAAATGAAGAAGTTACCATTGGGGGGGTTTTGTCAAGATAGAATGGAAACTCAATTATTGTTTCCATGTTGTTCACATTGTCCTTGCCATTGTAAACGAGCTTGTGGTCGCCATCTCCTAATCCATATAGAGGAAGTGGCGTATAATAATTTACGTTTGAGTTGCCATCAAAACTGTAGGCCACCGATTTAACACCCGAAGAGTTGTCAGTGCTGGTCAATGTAATTCTGGATCGGGGTGAAAGAATATTATCGAAAAAATCTTTAGCCACGCTGTGCGTGGTTTTTGGAGCGGTGAGGTCAACTGTAAAACCCACTTCTCTTGTTGCTTCTGCATTTCCTGTACGATCGACAGAGAAGTATTTGTAAACAACTGCTTTTTCTTCATTGAAGCTTTGGTCTGAAGTATAAAGATTGAAGCCTGCTCCATTGATAGAGTGATAGGTTTCTTTCACGCCCGACATTTCATCTTTCGAAAGTAGTTTAATGGTTAAACTTTGGCCATAATAAGTGATGCCTTTGCTAACAAATTTTGGGGCATTACTGTATTGAGTCGTGGTAGCGGGATTGATTCCATCCACGTAAACACGAAAAGCCACTTCATGTTCCGGGATGGGGCTGTCGTTGTCAAGGTGTCTTATATAGTGCTCGCCAGGGCCATCAAAATAAAAGGGGAGTGCATACTTCTTCATCTCTTCGTTCCTTACTTCCTTCAGGGTTACGGCTTCTTTCATTTCTGGCGTTGAGGCCATACTGAGGTAAACCGGGATTTTTAAGTTCCAATAAATTTTCCCGTCCGCTTCCTGGAAATACTTCTTTTCGAATGCGGGTTGCTCCTGACCGAAAGATGATATTGTGAAGTGTAAAGCGCATGTCACAATAAGATTAATCCAAAATGTTTTCATAGGTTGGAAATTTGGTTGTAGTTTTCGCGTAGTTAAAAATTTAAACCCAAACTTGCTATTGCATGTAATAATTTTAAACTAATTGTAATCTTTTGGGTGGTTTTTTCCAATCAAAGCTAGCGAGTGGGTTTGGCTTTTGCCACCGCTTTGGATGTGGGTGGTTTGGCAATGGCGTGTTCCAAAAGCGTGGCCGAAAATTGAACCGTTTGCCGCACTGTGGGAAGCACAAGTCCATATATAGAGTGTTGGTCGTTTTTATGTCCCCCGTCTTTTGATTTTGTATTTAGGGGGTCTCTGATAACCTGATTTTTGCGAAGTGAATTTTCGACTCTGTTTTTTTTGACAAGTTTTCTTCAATTTTTTCTTATGGCAGTCTCTTCATCAGGGGTTTTGCCTCTTGGCGAGGCATCCTTGGCTCCGATTGGAGCCACTACGCCCTTGATAGACATACCTTGAGTTGTGTTAAGCGGAATAAGTTGTAGGTTATGTTCATCAATCCGATAGCAGCCTTGGCCCGTACAAGGCTTCGGCAATGAAGGTACACACCCTGCATGCTGTTTTGCATAAAGGCAAATATGTGTTCAACACGCGCACGTATTTTTGATTTTTTTCTATTGCGTTGCTGCTGCCTTTTGGTTAAGGGATTATTGCGATAACCCTTCTCATGGATTTGTGACCCAATGTTTTTCTTTTTTGAACTCTGCTCTATCGCTTCACTGCGATTGGCACTATCGGCATAGATGGGCTGGCTTTGGTCTTCTTTTTTGTTCAACAAGTTTTTCATTGCCTCGCAATCATGTACACTGACCGATGTCACTTCATACTCGGTGATCAGTTTGGTCTTAGTGTCGGCTTTGATGTGATCTTTGTGGCCGTAAAATGTCTCCCCGTTTTTTTTAAGCGGGGCGGCATCAACATCTTTCTGGCGCAGTTTGTTCGGGTTTTCTTTCCAGTCCTCTGGCACTTCACCAGCTTTGATCTGCTCATTCTCTTCCCTGCTGTTCCGCTGGCGGGGTGTCTCTACAATGGTGGCATCGGCCATCTTGCCTCATGGATAATCACCCCTTCCTTATCTAATCGGTTGTCCAGTTTTTTTAAACAGTTTATTTACCATGTCCCCTTTGGCCAACTCATTCTTAAAATTCCAGATCGTCTTGGCATCCGGCACGGAATGGGAAAGGGTCAACCCTAAAAAGCGCATGAACGACAAACGGTCCAAAGTGGCGTACTCGGTACTGTCATCACTTAGGTTATAATAACGCTGAAGGATGACGATCTTAAACATCAGTGCGTAATCGTAAGGTGGCCTGCCTCCTTTGTTCTCACCCTTCACTATATCCTTCTCGAAATAATCTTCCAACGGCCTACGGAAAAACTAAAAATCTATAGGGGCCCGCAGTTTTTCAATCGGATCGTTTTGCTTGCTTATCTTTTCTAACCGAAACTGCTCATCAAATAATCCGCGCGTTGCGTGACCCATTTCTTTCTCTTTTTTCCCAAGATAGAACCGTTAACCAATTATTGTAGATTCAGCATGGGTTTTTTGAGATGCCCTCAATATCAGTTAAATACACCAGGGACAAATATCCCAATGCGCCCGTTGAGAAATTTAAATCATATTACTGCGATTTAGGAATGGCTATTGAATCCTTCAAGAAATCTGAAATGAGGGCAAAGACACTCAACAGTCGCTCCGACTTTGAAACGACTTTTGACAGAGGTGTAATTTTTTGGTTAAATAATGTCGATGATGATGCTGAAGATGTTTTGCCGAAACTTTCAAAACTTGAGGCGCCAAAGGACTTTAACCATGATGGAATCTTCCTAGTTGATCACAAAAAAATTGAATTTCTCTCTAAGGCAATTGAATTCGCAAAAAGAAAATACCCTGGTAAGGATATTCAGTTTACTTATTTCAGTACTAGATTGAACAACGACAATGGATCACCAAAAAATGGTAGCATAATGCCTGTCCAATACTTAGCATCAAGTGTATTGCCAATGAGAGTTCAAATAGATTCCGAAAAAAGTTCACTCATACTCTGCTCGAGAGAAAATTTCGAGGATGATGAATTGATAAAGCTCATAGGCTTGGCCAAAAATATTACAGCCAATATGCAATCAAGTACCGTCATTGCTTTTCCGGATTATAACCGTTTGCAATATGAACAGCTGGTGGACAGTACCAAGTTAACAGTAGAAGAAAGTTCATTCACTAATACCCTTGTTGTTGAAAATTTCATCTCAAACTTTAGAAACTGATGGAAAAAATAGCTGATAACATCAACAGGTTTTTGCCTTGCGGTGATTCATTAAGAGCAATTTTGCAGCATGATTCCATTAAGGACAGGGAACGAAGACATTTGCTTCGAATGAAAGGAGTTTTTGTGAATAATTGCGATGAGGATAGCACCTTCCCGATTCTTACAACCTCGTTGCTGAGCCCTAACGAATTCGAATTTCTAAAAGAGAAGTTGCAAGCTAGGGAGGACAGAGAAAAAACAATTACGAGAACGCTAGATTGGGAGTCCAATAAGAGTTTAATACCATAGCCATCAGCCACGTGCAACTCGAATTTATCAAACGCGATTTGAAGGAGTTGCGTGATTTTTCCCTTGAACTCGTCCACGATGCCTCCATCATTCGCAATACCAAAGGACTTGGGTCAAATTCATTCACAACTGAACATCCTCTCCTTGAGATTGAGCTAAACGCCATCTTCAAGAAATATGGCCTCGCTAAACCAGATTGAACGAACTGTTCTAGATTAATCATTCTCTCAGGATTTATATCTTTCAATATCTGAGATGTACGCAAAACTTTATCAAACCGAGTTGATGAACGAGAATAGACTGATGGCTTATCTGGAAGAGAGTTTCAATTCCTTAGCCATCAGCCATGTGAAACTCAAAATCATCAAATACGAATTGAAGGATTCTTCCCTGGAGAGAAAGCGTGCGAGTTTTTTGGATAAAGTGCACGAAGGCGGGCTAACAATTAGGAGAGAGCCAAATGCGCTTTACCCTTTTGTTCACGTGACCTTATTTGTTACCTCAAAAAAATAAAGCCCTGTTAGTCAGGGCTTTATCTTGCTATATGTAGTCCGTACGGGAATCGAACCCGTGTTACCAGAATGAAAATCTGGTGTCCTAACCCCTAGACGAACGGACCGTCTTTCTGTAAAGAGGCGCAAAGATAGATTCCTACGGTAGATTTACAAACCCTCGCATTAAAAAAGTTACTCATCTGAACTCTTTACATTGGTTTTCGCCTCCAAGTAGTATAATTTTACCTCATAAATTTTAAAAAAATCTCATCATGACAAAAATTGGAATCAACGGGTTTGGGCGCATCGGTCGCCTGGCGTTCCGCACTGCGATGGAGCGCAAAGACATTGAAGTGGTCGGCATCAATGATTTGGTAGAGCCGGATTATATGGCCTATATGCTTAAGTATGATTCCACACATGGTCGATTTGACGGCACCGTAGAAGTGAAGGATAAACACCTGGTGGTAAACGGAAAAACCATTCGCGTAACAGCCGAGAAAGACCCATCTAATTTGAAATGGGGAGAAGTTGGAGCGGAAATCATCATCGAATCGACAGGCTTGTTCCTCACCATTGCCGATGCGCAAAAGCACATCACTGCGGGTGCAAAAAAAGTAGTCATGTCGGCACCGGCCAAAGACGATACACCAACATTTGTAATGGGTGTAAATCATAAAAAACTAACAGCTGCGCATACAATTGTGTCCAATGCATCGTGCACTACCAATTGCTTGGCGCCCATCGCCAAAGTTTTGAACGATAAATTCGGCATCCTAGAAGGATTGATGAGTACTGTACATGCGGTCACTGCAACACAAAAGACTGTTGATAGTCCTTCCAACAAAGATTGGAGAGGTGGTCGCGGTGGTTTTTCAAACATTATTCCCTCTTCTACCGGAGCTGCAAAAGCAGTAGGTTTAGTCTTGCCTGAATTGAAAGGAAAATTGACTGGCATGTCGTTCCGTGTTCCGGTTGCTGACGTATCGGTAGTTGATTTAACCGTGCGTTTAGAAAACCCTGCCACCTACGAGCAAGTGAAGGCAGCGATGAAGGAAGCTTCTGAAGGTGAATTGAAAGGAATCCTGGGCTATACCGAAGACGATGTAGTATCACAAGATTTTTTGGGTGATGCACGCACTTCTATCTTCGATGCCAAAGCGGGTATCGCACTTAACGATAGATTCGTAAAAGTGGTAGCTTGGTACGACAATGAGTGGGGCTACTCCAACAAACTCATTGACCTGGTGCAAGAGTTGGCTAAGCTGTAACACCATCAACACGTAAAATGAAACCGCCTGATTCGTGAACGAGTCGGGCGTTTTTTTTGGTGGCTAGAAGCCAGTACATAAGCAGTTTTTAGCAGGAAACGTAGTAAGAGCTGTAACTGTTAACCTATTAGAAGTAGCCTGATTGAGATTTTGCCTTTCATCAATTTTCTCAATCTTCTTACTGAATATTTTTTATCTTACCATCAAATTCCTTTTCCTATGACTAGACTACTCCTACTTCTATTAGTTTTATTTTCGACCAACCTTTTCGCCCAAAAGAAAAAGCAGGAACTGTTACTGGCATCTTCAACCCCAACACCTTCTGCAATAGAAGGCAAAGTTAGTGGTATGAAGAAGTACCCGGGCTTCTTTGATTTTTACTATGACGAGAAGCAAGACAAGATTTTCTTGGTGATCGATAAATGGGATGCGGAGTTTATTTATGTGGAATCTGTTACCGCTGGCGTAGGGTCTAATGATATTGGGATTGATCGCAATCAATTAGGAGGCGAGCGTATTGTAAAGTTTGAGCGTAAAGGTCCCAAGGTTTTAATGACGCAGCCCAATTATTTTTATCGCGCGATTAGCACCAATGCAGCCGAACGTAAAGCAGTAACGGAGTCATTTGCACAATCGGTATTGTGGGGGTTTAAAGTCGAAGTGGAAGAGGGAGGAAAAGTATTGGTAGATGCGACCGACTTTTTATTGCAAGATGCGCATGATGTAATTGGCACATTGAAGGAAACCAAGCAAGGATCGTATTCTTTAGATAAATCCCGCTCCGCTTTTTATTTGCCACGCACAAAAAATTTCCCACAAAATTCTGAATTTGAAGTTACGCTTACGTTCACCGGGCAACCAACAGGCGGATATATTAGAAGTGTTACACCCACCTCTTCAATCGTAACGGTACGGGAGCATCATTCATTTGTACAATTACCGGACGGCAACTTTAAGATGAGGAAGTTTGATCCGCGTGCAGGCTATTATTCTACTTCTTTTTATGATTATGCTACTCCCATCAGCGAACCGTTGGAAAAGAGATTCATTACCCGGCATCGCTTAATAAAGAAAGATCCCACGGCAGCACTTAGTGAGCCAGTTAAGCCCATCATTTATTATATGGATCCAGGTGCACCTGAACCTATTCGTTCAGCTTTAATTGATGGCGCTCGTTGGTGGAATCAAGCCTATGAAGCGGCTGGCTATAAAGATGCTTTTCGAGTCGAACTTTTACCCGAGGATGCTGACCCGATGGATGTGCGCTACAACATGATCAACTGGGTACATCGCTCCACGCGGGGCTGGTCGTATGGCGGAGGGGTGACAGACCCGCGAACGGGAGAAATCATCAAGGGGCATGTCGTATTAGGTTCGCTCCGTGTGCGACAAGATTATTTGATTGCAGAAGGACTGCTTGCTCCGTATGAAGAAGGCAAGCCGGTTATAAAAGAAATGGAACAAATGGCTTTGGCTCGGTTGAGGCAATTGGCGGCCCATGAAGTAGGACACACTTTGGGATTAGCTCACGCTTATTCTTCTAGTGCCGAAAATTTATCTTCAGTGATGGATTATCCTCACCCTGTCGCAAAATTGAATAACGGCAAAATTGATTTGAGTGAGGCTTACGATACAAAAATTGGTGCGTTCGATAAAGTATCAATTACATTTGGGTATCAGGATTTTCCACAGGGAACGGATGAAGAAAAGGCACTGGATGCAATTATTCAGAATTCGTTGAAGGCCGGCCTTACATTTTTATCCGATCAAGATGCTCGCCCTGTTGGCGGAGCGCATCCCTACACGCACTTATGGGACAACGGCAAAGATCCGGTCGATGAATTGAATAGAGTGATGGAAGTCAGAGCAGTGGCTTTGAAAAACTTTGGAGAGAAGAATATAAAAATGGGCGCACCAATGGCAACACTGGAAGAAGTGCTGGTACCCTTGTATTTTGCCCATCGCTATCAGGCAGAGGCTGCTGTCAAAATGATAGGCGGATTAAATTATCGGTATGCGTTACGAGGAGACGGACAACCGGTTACGGAATTGCTTTCTCCTCAGCAAGAAGCAAAAGCGTTGGATGCGCTTATTAAAACCGTTGACCCCGCTGCGTTAACTTTACCTGAAAGTCTATTAAAAATAATTCCTCCTCGGCCCATTGGATATAGCCGCCATCGCGAGTTGATAAAGATTAAAACAGAATTAACATTTGACCCGATATCGGCTGCGGAAAGTGCCGCTGATCTTACGTTCAGTTTGATTCTTCACTCAGCAAGGGCAAACAGATTGATAGAGCATCACGCTAGGGATCCTAAATTAGCCGGCTTGCCGACAGTGATCGATAGATTAGTAAGTGCAACTTTTAAGTCTGCCACCAAACCAGGACTAGAGGGGGTTATTCAGATGTCAACTAATCATGTTTTGTTCACCAACTTGGCAAAGCTGGCCCTGGCGAAAAATGCGTCAGCAGAGACAAAAGCAATTGTGTTATTGAAACTCGAACAACTCAAAGGTTGGTTGCTAACCAAAACGGCCATCGATGAAGAATGGCGTGCGCACTATGCTTTTATAGGCCGTCAGATCAATTTTATGCAGCAAAATCCAGAAGAGTTTAAGGGCGATGAACTTTTACCTGCACCGCCCGGCATGCCGATTGGCGATTCTGATTTGGAACACTGTGAGAATTAATTGGAATCTACTGAAAAGCTCTTGTATGTAAGGTTTGATGTGTTTTTCTAGCTTTTACAGTACCTGCAAAAGCTACATTTAAGATTGGATTTGAACCGTTTTGTACAAATGAGCAGGTTTTGTTTACAGTTCTCTTTGCTAATTTTTTTTGCAAATACTGCCTTTTCGCAATCCCCTGCCAGCGACAGCCTATTGGGTAAAGCATTAGCAGCACCAATGGACACCACAAGAGTATTGTTACTTAATGATGTTGCCACCTCGCTTCGAGAGGCGGATAACAACCGGGCACTTCAATTTGCTGAACAAGCAAGAGATTTAGCAACAAAACTGCAATACAAAAAAGGTTTGGCAAAGGTGCAAGCTAACATTGGATGGATGTATTACCGTCAGGGGAAGTATGCCAAATCTTTGAAAGTCTCATCGGAAGCGCTTCTGATGAATCAGGAAATTGGTGATGAAAAGGAAATTGCTAACTGCCTAAACAATATTGGGGCAGTAAACGTTGAACACAAGCTTTATGATGCAGCAATAGCAAATTATAAAAAAGCCTATCAACTAGGGGTCAAGCTTAACGTGACTGCAATCAAAAGTCGAAGTCTAAACAATATCTCTTTTGCTTTTTTAAGAACTCGTCAGTTAGACTCCGCGCGGCACTACGCACTACGGGCTATTGATGAAAATGTTAACGATGACTTCAGGACGGCATTTTCAAAAAGAACGTTAGGTGATATTTTTTTTGAGGAAAGTAATTACAAAGCAGCTTTAGAGAAATGGCAAAACTGCTTAAAGTCGTCAATCCAATCAAACAACAATTATCTTATCTCTTCCACCCTTATTCGACTAGGTAAAATTCACCTGAAGCTGGGAAAAACGGAGCAAGCATTGGTTTACTTAAATCAATCTTTGCCAATATCAAAGATGAATAACTATACACGAGAATTAGAAGATGCGTTTAATTTATTGGCAGAGATTTATGTAATCAAAAGCGATTTCAAAAAGGCTTATCAATTCAAAAATCAATATCTCGCATTACATGATTCGTTGAGCGAGCAGCGAAATGGTGAACAAATGGCTATTGCTCAAGCTCAATTTGAATCTGATATAAAAAATTCGCAAATAGAATTATTGACCAAAGATGCATTACTCAAAGAGAATGAACTAAGATTACAACGGACATTAAAGTATGTAGGGATAGGGGGCATGCTTCTATTGTCCGCTCTGGTGCTGATGTTAATGAGAACAAATAGAAGGAGCCATTCCATCAATAAAATATTGGCCGAGAAGAATATCTTTATCAATGAACAAACGCAGCAGTTGGAGGCATTAAATTCCACAAAGGACAAACTCTTTTCGATCATTGGCCATGATCTACGCAGCCCGTTGAATAGCCTAAGGGGCATGATGGATTTGTTGAACAAGTCTATTTTAACGCAAGACGAATTTGTTGCATTCTCAAAAAAAATCAAAACGAACGTAGACTACGTTTATGCTGACCTCGACAATCTGTTGAGTTGGGCGCAATCACAGCAAAAGGGATTAAAGTCTGCCGTTGAGGAGCTTGGCTTGTATGATGTGATTATTGAGAAAGTTCAACTTTTGACTGAGAGTAGTTCGGTCAAAGCCATAACCATTAACGTGGAGGTTGGTCAAGACTTGCGGGTGCGAGCCGATAAAAATCAACTTGGATTGATAGTCAGAAACCTCGTCAGTAATGCAATCAAGTTTAGTAACGAGGGCGGTGTGGTTATCATCCGAGCTATAAAGAAGAAGGATCAAGTTGAAATTTCTGTCACTGATAAAGGTGTAGGAATTGATGTAGCTGATACAGAAAAACTTTTTCGGGCGGGAGTTAATTTTTCAAAGCCGGGTACCAAAAACGAAAAAGGAATTGGCCTGGGGCTCTTGCTGGTCAAAGAATTCGTTGAACTTAATAATGGAACGATTCACGTAACAAGTAAATTGGGCGCGGGCTCAACTTTTACTTTTTCTCTACCGGCCAAGGTTTAGAGTTTGTGCCCACTTGGCCATCATAAAAACCACTCCTGTAAGGCCGCCCGAAACTTAGTCAAAACTTCTTACCTTTTCGGCTCAAGTTTAATTTTATGGTCGAAAGAAGATTTATTCAACGAATTACAGGGGGAGTTTTGGCACTGCTGGTTTGTAGCTTCTCACTTTTTGCACAAGACGAAAAGGAGCTCAAGCCTGTAACCCGAACCTATGCCATTACAAATGTTAATGTCGTGCCGACTCCCGGAAAAAAAATAGATATGGCCACCATATTGATCAAAGATGGTTTGATCACAGCAGTAGGCAAAGGGATCGCTATCCCTGCCGATGCAATAGTCATCAAGGCAGATTCGATGTATGTGTATGCAGGGTTTATTGATGGCCTGTCGAGAGTAGGTGTTACAAAGCCCAAAGAAGAAATTAGCCGTGAGCGTGTCAAAGATCCAGGGAATCCTGCTCCCGAAAGAGCAGGTATCACTCCTCAAAATGATGTTCGTGGTTCGTTAAATGCTTCCGATAAATCAATCGAAGATCTTCGAAACATTGGATTTACGGTGGCACAGGTTGTTCCATATGGAAACCTATTACCTGGACAGGGCAGCATCGTTCTATTGAGCGGTAAGTCGGCAGATCAAATGGTATTGGTCAGTAATTCTTCGTTGTATTCTGAGTTGTCAGGTGCCAACGGTGTATATCCAAATACAACAATGGCCGTAATCGCCAAGTGGAGGGAATTGTATCGGCAGGCTTCTCAAGCAAAATCGTATCAGAGTTTGTATGCATCTAATAGGGTTGGGTTAGAAAGACCGGGTAGTGATCGCGTGTTGGAAGCTTTTTATCCCGTGATCGATCAAAGAATTCCAGTGTTATTCAAATCGGAAAAAATGTTAGATGCACATCGGATATTGACATTGAAATCTGATTTAGGTTTTTCTTTGGTGATGGCCGATGTAAAAGAGGGCTGGCCAGTGCTAAGCAAGATCAAAGTTTCTGGCGCCAAGGTTTTCTTATCACTTGATTTGCCCGAAGAAGCAAAAAAAGATGATAAGAAGAGTGGAGGCAAATCAGATAAAAAGGCAGACTCTACCAAAGCCAAAGAAGTAGCTAAGCCTAAGACAGCAGCAGATCTTGAGAGAGATGCGTTGGAAAAAAGAAAATCTGAAGCAATTGCTAATTATACAACTCAGGCAAGTGTCTTTAATAAAGCGGGTGTTTCGTTTGGCTTTTCGTCATTGAGCGCCAAGCCAAAAGACATTCCTGCCAATCTTCGAAGAATGATTGCGGCAGGTTTATCGGAAGATGCGGCCTTAGCTGCGTTGACCACGACACCGGCACAATTGCTCGGTTTGTCTGATCGAATGGGAACCGTGGAAAATGGTAAAATGGCTAACCTCGTTATTTCAGATAAATCGTATTTCAATGAGAAAGCGAAAGTGCGCTACGTTTTTGTTGATGGTGTGATGTACAAACTAGAAGTGAAAGAGGAAAACCTGCATGCCGGACAGGCAGGGAAAGCTGACCCCAATGCAAAAGTAGAGATAGAGGGAAGCTGGTCTACTGTTACTCAAACTCCACAAGGCAGCAACGATGGAAAAGTGACGTTTAAAAAGGACGGAAGCGGGTACAAGGGAACTATTTCCGGGGGTAGAATGCCTGCCCCGGCAGATTTGACTTCCGTCACCTTGGAAGGAAATAAGTTGTCTTACTCTTACTCACTTAGTTTTGGTGGCAATTCGATTAAGGTAGACGTGGAGGCAACGGTAGAAGGCGATTCATTCAAAGGGAATGCAAGCATTGGACTTCGTGGAAGTTTCTCCATTGAAGGAACAAAAAATCCTAAAAACTAAGACTTAAAAAAATTGATATGAAGAAATTATTCGTACTGCTCTTTTCAAGTTTTATTCTGCTTGGCGCAATGGCTCAAGTGGATAAAGGAAATTTGTTGATTAAAAATGGAACGGTCATCACCATCACTAAAGGCAATTTAGAACAAACCGATGTGCTGATTAAAGATGGAAAGATTGCCCAGATAGGAAAAAATATAACTGCTCCGGCAGGCATCAAAACAGTAGATGCGTCCGGCCATTTTGTAATGCCCGGGATTATAGATGCACACTCGCACATTGCTTTGGATGGAATCAATGAAGGCACAAATCCTATCACTCCTGAGGTAAATGAAAGTGACGTTATCAATCCATTCCAAATAGGAATCTATCGTGCGTTAGGCGGAGGAATCACAACAGTGCACGCCATGCACGGATCAGCCAACGCGATTGGTGGCCAATGTGAGACGATCAAGTTACGTTATGGCACGTTCGATCCCGAAGTATTGAAAATGGACGGAGCACCTCGCACCATAAAATTTGCGCTAGGTGAAAACCCTACTCGTAGTCATGGAGAAGGGAGTGGCATTGTGCCCCGCACGCGAATGGGGGTGGAGTTTGTGATACGTCAGGCTTTTACTGAAGCAAAGGAATATTCCGAGAAATGGAACCAATACAACAAAGCTAAATTAGTAAAGGGCTTTCGGGGAGCACCTCCAACTTATAGCTACAGACATGAAGTGTTGTCTGATATTCTGAACGATAAAATAATCGTTCATTGCCACAGCTACCGTGCAGATGAGATTTATATGATGTTAAAAGTGTGCAAAGACTTTGGTATTAAACGCATTGTATTTCAACACGTAAATGAAGGATTCAAAGTGGCGCCCGAGTTGGCTGCACAAGGAGCGATGGCTTCTGTATTCTCTGACTGGTGGGCTTATAAATTTGAAGTGTATTATTCTACGGCCTACAATGCAGCGATACTTGCAAAAAACGGGGTAGTTACCTCTATCAATTCAGACGATGGAGAAATGATGCGCCACTTGTATCATGAAGCGGGTAAAACGCAAAAGTATGGTGGATTGAGCGATGAAGAAGCGTTGGCACTAATCACTATCAACCCTGCTAAACAATTGGGTATAGAAAACAGAGTTGGCTCTTTGGAGGTAGGAAAAGAAGCTGATATAGCGATCTTTAAGAATCACCCCTTGTCGATATATGGCGTGCCAATGTTTACGATTGTAGATGGTATCATACGCTTTGATCGCGAGAAAGACCCCGATGACATGAGGCTAATGGTAGATCCCAAACAAGCCATTGAAACGGCTACTTTCAGAGACAAACTTTCCGATCAAGATCATTGCATGGAAGGTGCAGAGTTTATTTTGGATTCAGAATTATTTAATGCCAACAAGAAATAAGATGAAAGGATTACAAACAATAATGGGTTTACTGACAGCCATCGTCTGTATAGTAGTGTTGCGCGTTGAGGCGCAAAGCCCAAAGGGAAAATATGGAAATGTGGCGTTGACCAACGCAACGATTGAAACCGTTACGAAAGGCACTATTCAAAATGGGACTGTGCTAATAACAGATGGAAAAATTACCGCAGTTGGCAGTAATGTGTCTATACCCACAGGAACAGAAGTTATTGACTGCAAGGGGCAATTCATCTACCCTGGTATGATTGATGCGGGAACAAATCTTGGCATGAGCGAAATCAGTTCTGTCGCTCGGACCACCGACTTCAATGAAATTGGAGAAGTGATTCCGCAGATGAAAGCGTTGACTGCAGTGAACCCAAATGCAAGCGCTATTCCTGTTACGAGGGTGAGCGGTGTAACTACAGCTCTGTCTATTCCCACTGGTGGGATGTTGTCAGGAACTGCCGCTTTGATCAATCTACATGGTTATACACCCGACCAAATGTTTGCCGGGTTTGAGGGTATTGTTTTGAATTTTCCAAACACTGGGCGGAGAGGTTTTTTTGACCGAAGAACAGATGAAGAAATAAAGAAAGCATCAGACAAGGCGCTAGCAAGCCTGAACGATGTTTGGGAAAAAGCCACTCAATATCAAAAGCTAGATTCTGCGACAAAAGGAAAAGCCGGTTACTATCCTGAGTTGCAAGCGTTGATTCCAGTTCTACGTGGAGAGCAAACATTGTTGGTGGAAGTAAATGCATCTAAAGATATTCAGGCTGCTTTGAAATGGTTGAAAGAAAAGAAAGTGAAGAAGTCAATTTTAACGGGCGTTGCTGAAGGTTGGAGAGTGGCTGAAGAAATTGCGAAGTCCGGCATTCCGGTTATAACGGGCGGAGTTTTGGAATTACCTACCCGTGATTATGATCGCTATGATAAAGCATATGCCAATCCTGGGTTACTAAAAAAGGCAGGTGTGAAGGTCGCTATCAAGTCTGAGAGCAACAACAACAACTACCGCAACTTACCCTACCATGCGGGCTTTGCTGTAGCGTATGGTATGAATAAAGATGATGCATTGAAAGCCATTACGATTATTCCGGCTGAATTACTTGGGGTCGCCAACAAATTGGGTTCAATAGAAGTGGGTAAGAGTGCCACGCTTTTCATTTGCAATGGCGACCCGTTTGAAACGAAGACTCAGGTTTCTCATGTATTTATTGAAGGGTGGAGTATGCCGATGGTAAGCCGCCAGACTGAATTATACAATGAATTCCTAAAGCGCGAGCCTGGGGTGAAGAAGTAAATTAGTTTAAAGTTGAAAGTTTGATGTGTCGCTCACTATGAGCTTTCAACTTTAAGCTTTGAATTTTCAACTTTTTCTAAATTCTCTTTGTCTCATCGCTTCGTACACCACGACCGCAGCAGCATTTGAAACATTCATACTATCAATTTTGCCCAGCATCGGGATGATTATGTTTGCTTTTGAATTTTTTACCCAAACATCTGATAAGCCAGTGGCTTCGGTTCCCATGACAATGGCGGAAGGTTGAGTGAAATCAGTTTGATGATAGAGCTTAGAGGCTTTCAGGTAGGTACAAAAAATAGAGATATTGTTTTTGTGTAGCCACTCAATGGTTTCTTCTGAAGAAGCTGCAGCGAGTTGATTGGTAAAAACACAACCTACACTGGATCGAATAACGTTTGGATTGTAAAAGTCAGTTTGCGGATCGCAGATGATTACAGCATCTACAGCTGCAGCATCGGCCGTTCTTAAAACGGCACCTAAGTTACCGGGTTTTTCTACGCCTTCTAAAATGAGAATGAGAGGATTCTTACTTAATTGGATACCATCCAGTTGATGTGTCTTTTGCTCTGCTACCGCCAAAATCCCACCAGTACTTTCTCGAATAGCAATTTTATCAAACACTTCCTTTGAAACGGGTATGAGTAGTTTGTCTTCTAACGGAAGTTCAGCCAATTCTTTCTCGCTCACGATCTCATCGCAGAAAAAAAGATTGCCGATTTTATATCCGGCTTCCAAAGCCAATGCAATTTCTCTTTTACCTTCGATGATAAAGAGTTGCTGTTTTCTTCGCTCGCGTGGCTTTTCTAAGGCAAGCAGGCTCTTTACTTTCGGATTTTGGGTGCTGGTGATTTTGAAATGCATGGTGATTCAAAATTAGACATTCAAATCGAAAGTGATGCACGTTGCGGGTTTCCGGTTTCCAGTTTTCGGGCTTCGATAATTAAACTCCCGACTGTTTTAAGCCCGAAGGCCGCAGTCCTAAACTCTTGGATTCAAACTTCTACGCTAATTTGCAATGTTTACAAACCGGGAACTGGCAAACCAGCAACCAGAAACTGGTAACAGGTAACTATATTTACGCCATGAACATTATAAGCGCTTCTTTCTGGATCGACTACGAATTGATTGACTCCGGCAACTTTGAAAAGTTAGAGCGATTTGGTGCTTATCATCTTATTCGGCCCGAGCCGCAAGCCATTTGGAATAGTTCTCTGTCGCAAGATGAATGGAAACGATTGGCAACCGCTCATTTCAATCGTGAACAAAAGGATAACTTTCGCTTTGGAGACGATATAAAAGGTGGATGGAAGAAGTATAAGACCATGTCCGATAGTTGGGAGATAAAATATGGTTACGACAAGCTTTCACTTTCACTTCGCTTGGCGTTGACAAACTTTGGGCATGTGGGGCTTTTTCCGGAACAGGGAGCGAATTGGAATTTTATTTACGATGCCATTTCAAGTTGGAGTTTAGCGAGTCCTAGAGTGTTGAATTTGTTTGCTTATACTGGGGCTGCTTCGGTTGTAGCCAAAGCAGCAGGGGCAGACGTAACACATGTAGATGCTTCACGACCCGGATTGAATTGGGCCAATCAAAACATGCAGATGAACAGCCTGGATAACATTCGTTGGGTGCATGAAGACGCGCTCAAGTTTGTGAAGCGCGAAGCGAAGCGAGGAAAAAAGTATAATGGTATTATAATGGATCCACCGCCTTATGGACGCGGTCCCGATGGAGAAAAGTGGACACTGGAAGAGAAATTGAACGAACTAGTTTCATTAAGTAGTGAATTGCTGGAAGAGAAGAATTCGTTTTTCATCTTGTCGATGTATGCGGTGGGACTTTCGTCTATTGTAGGCCTGAACGTGGCCAAGAGCAATTTTAAAAACATCGATCCTGAGTTTGGAGAGTTTGTTTTGCATCCCAAAAAGGGCAATGATTTGCCGATGGGTACATTTTTGAGGTTTAAAAGATGACCAAAAATTACTTGACTAATCTCAATCCTTCTATGCCAACAGGTTTGATTTTATTGAGTATAGTTATGGCGGAGTCAAGGCCTTCCCGGATTACATTGTATTTGTTATTGCCATCGTAGTATCCAGACAAGTGCAAAATATTGTAGGCGGCATTGAACTCTTGCAACAATTTTTTATCTAACTGAGAAAGCTTGGCTATATAATCTTTCACGGTTTTGCGACTGCTTTTTTTCTCTTTTATTGGAGAGCCTTTTATTTCAAGATAGGTGTCAACGGCCATGAGAACACCGTTGTAAGCTGTGCCACAGGCCATCTTCACGTATTTCGTATCTTGGTAGTAGCCACCTTCTTTGTTTCCTTTGGTTTTCAAGATATCGGTTGCGTTCTCAATATATCGAGCAGCTTCACGATACCGCATTTCTTTTTCTTGCGTACTCACGTTGCAAATATAGGGTAAATCCTAAAAAAGCTGATTCCATCAACTAAATGGTAACAATGAATTGGTTGAACTCGTACCCGGTTTTTGAGTAAATAAGCCTATCTTTGCGGCCTTAATTCAGAAAAACCACTAGAATAGGCCATTTATGGATGTTGAAAAAATCAGGAATATTGCGATTATCGCCCACGTTGACCACGGAAAAACAACTTTAGTTGATAAACTGCTCCATGCAGGCCACATTTTCAAGGATCATGAGAATCCAGGGGAATTGATCATGGATAGCAATGATTTGGAGCGTGAGCGCGGGATCACTATTCTAGCAAAGAACGTATCTGTTCGCTATAAGGATTATAAGATCAACGTAATCGATACACCCGGCCACAGCGATTTTGGTGGCGAAGTAGAGCGTGTGTTGAACATGGCCGATGGCTGTTTGTTGCTGGTAGATGCCTTTGAAGGGCCCATGCCACAAACTCGCTTTGTGTTACAAAAAGCACTGCAATTAGGTTTAAAACCAATTGTGGTGGTCAATAAAGTAGATAAGAAAAACTGCACACCTGATGAAGTTCATGAGTCTGTATTTGATTTGATGTTTGCGCTAGACGCGACAGAAGAGCAGCTTAATTTTCCTACCTTCTATGGTTCAGCTAAGCAAGGTTGGATGAGTGATGATTGGAAGAAACCAACCACTGATATCACCGCGCTTATCGAAGGCGTTATCAAATATATTCCCGCTCCAAAAATTGATGTAGGTCCTACTCAATTAATGATTACGTCACTAGAATATTCTTCTTATATCGGGAGAGTTGCCATTGGCCGTATTCAACGTGGAAGCGTGAAAGCAGGGCAGTTTGTAGCGTTAGTAAAACGCGATACGGGAGCTATCGTCAAAACACGTATCAAAGAAGTATATGTTTTTGAAGGTTTCGACAAGAAGAAAGCAGATGAAGTAATTGCGGGAGATATTTGCGCATTAGTGGGTTTGGAAGGTTTTGAAATTGGAGATACCGTTTCTGATTTGGAAAAACCGGAAGCATTAAAGTCAATCAAAATTGATGAGCCGACCATGAGTATGCTCTTCACGATTAATAACTCCCCATTTTATGGCAAGGAAGGTAAGTTCGTTACCTCTCGCCATATCAAAGATCGTTTGGATAAAGAGTTGGAGAAAAATTTGGCATTGAAAGTAGGTGATACTGGCTCGGCTGATAGCTTCTTGGTTTTCGGTAGAGGGGTTCTTCACTTATCCGTGTTGATCGAGACAATGAGAAGAGAAGGCTACGAGTTACAAATCGGGCAGCCGCAAGTTATTTTTAAAGAGATTGATGGCGTGAAGTGCGAACCCATGGAGGAGTTAACAATTGACTTACCCGAGTCGGTTGCAGGTAAAGCCATTGAGACCGTATCGCAGCGCAAAGGAGAGATGACCAACATGGATCCCAAAGGCGATCGGATGATTCTGAAATTTATTATGCCTGCCCGCGGTATCATTGGATTAAGAAACTACTTATTAAACGTAACTGCTGGCGAGGCCGTGGTTACCCATCGTTTCAAAGAATACCAGCCTTACCGTGGAGAGATTCCAGGCAGGATAAACGGTTCGTTGATTTGTATGGAAATGGGAGAAGCCATTCCGTACAGCTTGCACAATTTGCAAGATCGCGGAAAGTTTTTCGTTGATCCAAGTGATTCAGTCTACGAAGGACAGGTGGTAGGTGAGAACAATCGCAGTGGTGATTTAGTGATTAACATCACCAAAACAAAGAAACTGACGAATATGCGTGCCACGGGATCGGAAGAAAAAATGACGATTCGCCCAGCTACTAAGTTTTCATTGGAGGAAGCACTCGAATATATTCAAGGAGACGAATACGTGGAAGTAACACCAAAATCGATCCGCTTGAGAAAAATTTATTTGAACGAAACAGATCGTAAACGGTATGCCAATAAGGCAACAGTAACGGCTTAACCTTATTTGTGTAAAGTGTCTTCAGTGGCTCTTTTTATCGGTAACCTTAAAATGACCAGACTCTATTTGAGTTTGGTCATTTTGTTTTTCCTCAATTCTACCGCATCTGCACAATATGCCCAATGGGAAACTGAGGCAGACACATTGATGAACCGGCAGCAGTTTGAAGAAGCGTCAAAACTCTATTCAAAAGTAATTACAACACGCGGGCTCAAAGAACGAGACGATTACCGAACGCTATATAAGCGTGCGTTTTCCTACTACTACACTGGTGAATTTGATAAGGCTTTGAAAGACCTTGATGTATTTCTTCCAGAATTCCCTCAGGTGGCGCAAGCCTTTGTGCTCCGCGCATTTATTTGTCGTGAGTTGGATAATGCAGATGGACAGTTGGCGAGTATTCAAAAAGCCATTGAACTGCAGCCGGATAATTTGGAGCTTGTCAAGTGGAGGGGTTCATTGTTCCTTCAGAAAAACGAGTACCAATTGGCGAAGGCAGATTTTTTGGTGGTGAAAGGTCAGTCGGATGACTCTGAATTGGAGACTAACCTCGCCTTGGCTTACTATTCATTGGATGATATAGACAGTGCACTCATTGCCATTAATAAGTCGATTGAGTTGGATGCCACTTATGAACCTGCCTACTTGTATGGCGGATCCTTCTGCCTGGAAACTGAGAAATATACTAAGAGTCTTGAGTACCTCAATCTTGCCTTGCTAGTAAATCCGGAAAATGCGAATGCCATGTTTTACAAAGGCATGGTTTTGGTTGAGTTGAAGAACGAGAAGGAGGGCTGTCGACTTTTGGCGCGCGCGTTCAAGGCCGGTCAGGATGATGCAGCCGGTTATCTAAAAGAGCATTGTTACGATATTTTTAAGTAGCGGCCGAATCGCTTATCTCTACCAAATCATTGGTTGATAGTAAATCAATGGCGTCACTTAAGTTAGCAGTTAATATTTGCTTTAACCGTTGATTGGAAGTGTTGCCGCAAGTCAGCCAAATTACTTTAGGTGGTGCTGAGTGTTTTTCTAACAGGCCAATGAAATCCTCATCCTTGGTAACTACGATGCCATTCATTTCTTTGGCTTTCAGAAAAGCTGCTTCGTCCTCTAATGTTTGCCATCCCAAATGATGGAACGAGGCGCATTCGATCTTAAAATTATCAATTATCCAAGGGACGATAAATGGTGACAGGTGTAAATATAGAATCAGTATCATGCGGCAGCAAGCACCGGATGATTTACTTTAGAAGCAGCATAAAGTAGGCAAGCGGAAATATCAGCTTCTTCAAGATCAGGCAGTTCTTCAGCGATAATCTGGTGCAAGGTAAGACCAGCTGCTAGCAATTCAAGAATGTCTGCTACCCGAATTCTCATTCCCCTGATACAAGGTTTTCCCCCGCAGACTTTCGGGTTAGAAGTAATTCTCTCAAGAAGATTCTTTTCCATAGTCAAAAGTACAAAAAATGTGATTCTTGTTACAAATGAGTCGCTCAGCATTCTTTTTGTATATAAACTACATGAGGATTTGTTACTTTTACACATGGCAGATCATATTTTAATCCTTGATTTCGGATCACAGTACACACAACTAATAGCCCGAAGAGTACGGGAACTAAATGTCTATTGCGAAATCCACCCATTTAATCATATCCCTGCAATTAGTGCCAGCATTAAAGGTGTGATATTGTCAGGGAGCCCTTGTTCCGTAAAAGATGAAGGTTCACCTGACATAGACTTGAGTCTTTTTGGAAACTTACCGGTTTTAGGTGTTTGCTACGGAGCACAATTGATCGCTCAAAAAACGGGAGGCTCTGTTTTACCCTCACAAATTAGAGAATATGGTAGAGCCAAACTTTCTACGGTTGATCATCACAATCCTCTATTGAAAGAGATATCCATTGATTCACAAGTATGGATGTCACATGCAGATACGATTGCTTCTGTGGGTAATGAATTTGATATCATCGCCAGCACTTCGTCTGTAAAAGTAGCGGCCTTCAAAAAGAGAGGTGTTGATTTATACGGCATCCAGTTCCATCCTGAAGTTACCCATTCTTTACAAGGAAAAGAATTGTTAAGAAATTTTGTCGTTCACATTTGTGGCTGTGCACAGGACTGGACGCCTGATCAATTCGTAGAAAAAACGGTAGCGGAGTTGAAGATCAGGTTAGGGAATGATCGAGTCGTGATGGCTCTTTCTGGCGGAGTAGATTCTACGGTAGCAGCCATGCTAGTCCATCACGCTATCGGCAAAAATCTGTTTTGCATTTTTGTTGACAATGGATTGCTACGAAAAGATGAGTTTGAGCAAGTGCTGACATCCTACAAAGGAATGGGGCTGAACATAAAAGGCGTTGACGCTAAGGATAAATTCTATGCAGCACTAAAAGATATTTCAGAGCCCGAAGCAAAGCGCAAGGCAATAGGTAAAACTTTCATTGATGTTTTTGACGAGGAATCTCACCGGATTGAAGATGTAAAGTGGTTGGGTCAGGGAACGATATATCCTGACGTAATAGAGTCTGTTTCTGTGAAAGGCCCTTCGGCTACCATAAAATCACATCATAACGTGGGCGGGTTGCCCGCTAAAATGAAGCTGAAGATAGTTGAACCTCTCAATACACTCTTTAAAGATGAGGTTCGTTTGGTAGGTAAAACATTGGGGATAGATCCATTGATCTTAGGGCGTCACCCGTTTCCTGGGCCTGGTTTGGGCATTCGGATTTTGGGCGATATCACACCAGAGAAGGTACGAATATTACAGGAAGTAGATAGTATTTTTATTGGAGGTTTGAGAAAACACAATTTGTATAATCAAGTATGGCAAGCCGGAGCCATGTTGTTACCTGTCTATACAGTTGGCGTAATGGGTGATGAAAGAACGTACGAAAGAGTTGCTGCGCTTCGAGCGGTAGTTAGTGTAGACGGGATGACAGCGGATTGGGCCCATTTACCGCATGAATTTTTAAGTGAAGTATCTTCTGACATTATTAACAAAGTGAAAGGCGTGAATCGGGTGGTATATGATATCAGTTCGAAACCGCCAGCTACTATTGAATGGGAGTAATTGTTTAGTCAATGTGGCAATTTGATGATTCGATAATTTGAAAATGAAGCGAAACGGAATGATCATTAGTTATTCTCACTTTACTCTCTCAGTAAAATCAAGCCTACGATTGTTGTTGTTGATCCTTTTGCTTGCTCTTGGAGGAAATGCAATCTCGCAGGACTTCAAAAGGCAATTTAATAAAGCAAAAGAACAATTCGCTAACGGCAACTATAGTGCTGCCATGGATGGGTTCAACGCGCTGATTGTTTATGATAAAAATAATCCCTATCCGGAGTATGCCTCTTTTTATTATGCGCTATCCGCGCAACGGCTGGGGTTTACCACATTGGCAAAGAATCAATTTTCGGCTATGCGGAAAACATACCCCACTTGGGTTCAGTTGAATGAAGTGAATCTCTGGCTGGCCAGTTTGTTTTTTCAGCAGTCTGATTTTTTTCAAGCAATGCTTCTGCTGGCCGAAATAAAAGACAGTTCGCTGAGCCACAAGTGCGATTCGCTCAAGCGATTCTATCTTTCAAAGATCGAAGACGTGGAGACGATGAAGATGCTTCGGGAAAACCACCCCAATGATAAGGAAGTAGATCGTGCCTTGGCCAGAGCCATTGGAAGAAAAGGTTTTTCAACTTTAGAAAATAATCTTTTTGATTCGTTGCTAACAAAATACGCATGGAGACGTGATGAGTTTCTGGTGCCCGATCAAAAGAGATCCATTAAGAAAGATCGATATCGAGTGGCGTTGTTGTTCCCTTTTCAAACTGCTACTCTCGAGCCAAGTCCCGAGAAAAAAAGAAATCAACCCATTCTCGATTTGTATCAGGGGATGCAACTCGCAGCAGATTCTTTGAACAAGACCGCTATTGGCATTGATCTGATTGCCTATGATACAGAGCGAAATACCGAGGCGACAAAAATACTTCTTACGCGACCTGAATTAAAGAGCGCAGATCTCATAATTGGTCCATTATTCGCAGAGGACGCCAAAGCAGTTCAACTTTTTTCACAAAAAAATGAGATTAATCTGATCGTTAATCCTGTTTCGAGCAACAGTGATTTTATTCAGCAAAATCCATTTTCATTTCTCTATCAACCCAGCCACGCAACGATGGGCAAAAAAGCTGCAGAAATGGTGGCCACAATGCCTCGAAAAAAAACCACGATGGTATACTATGGCACGAGTTCTAAAGATTCGATACTGGCCTTCAACTATATCAAACGAGCGCTAGACTTGGGTGTGAAGGTTGTGTACGCTGAGGAAGTAAGGCGTGAAACTTCGGCCGGCATATTTGAAAAATTAGCGAAGGCTACAAAATACGATGAGTGGAAAAATCCATTGGAGTTCACGTTGAAAAAGGACAGCATTGGATCTATTTTTGTGGCATCTGATGAACCTGTCATTTATACAAAGATCATCAACAGTGTAGAATCTAGAGGTGATTCCATCATAGTTATTGGGCAGGAGTCTTGGCTTCAAGATAATGCGGTTGAATACAGCAAGTTTGATGACAATGGCGTGGTCTTCATCGCCCCCAATTACTATTCGCCCAGCAATCCCGCCTTTCAAAAATTCCACTCAGCCTACATCGGTAAACATGGGTTGATGCCCCCGGATTATGCCATCAAAGGCTATGAGACTATGATGAATATCGGAAGAGCCTTGCAATTGTATGGCAATTATTTTCAAGATGGATTGCTCGTAGCTGGTGTCTTGCCAGGCGTACTCACCTCTGGTTACTTTCTGCAACCCACCCGCGACAATGGATTGGTCTCTTTCGTGCGCTTCAAAACTGGGCAGTTGGAAGTAATCAAATAGCTCCTTTTGATTCAAATTGATTGAAATACTTACGCGTCAATTAGTTGTAAGTCCGTTTTTAATTACCTTTCGAGTTAAACTGATATACAAGGAGTCTTTCAACCTTTTTTGCGAAGCTTCTTTTTTTGTTAACTTGGCCTATAATGAATAACTCTATGAACAGGTTCCTGATTTTTTGCCTGCCGCTGTTACTTCCGTTTTCAATGGTTGCTCAGGAAAATAAAGAGAAGCCTGCGGTCACTTATGAGGAACTTTATGACGAACCTTATTCTGTCAATAAGCTTTTTATTGGGTTTCAGCCACTGTATGGAGAGCTTTTTGCCACCAATGCAAATGCAGGATTTGGGGTAGAAGCAAGTTATTATTACAAGGATAAACTTGACTTCAAAGCCCATTTTAGAAAAACCTATAGCAGCAATTTCTTTGACTTTAATCGCCAAGCCGCATTGGACAATAGCGATTTAGATTTTACCAACAAACCACAGATTTTTAACTATTTTGAGCTCGGAGGAACTTACCACATTAAAGATTTTGATGGAGCAGGAAAGACGAAGATGGTTCTCTACAAAAAGAGTTTTCGAGGCAACAAGTGGGCTGCCAACGTTCCCCTCCGGGCGGAAGTGCCGTGCAAGGTGAGAAAGATCTATGGAGTTAGGCTAGGCGGAATACATTGGAAGAGTACAGTTGATTTAAATCGTGCATTGAAAGAACAAGGACTCACCAATGAGGATTTGGTGAATAACAACGGAGAAGGACTTCTTCCTCCGGATCCAATAACTGGTACTGTTAGTAATGTAGCGGTTTTCAGTAACCTATCAACTACCAATATTTACATAGGAGGATCAGCCGCCTGGTTTAGAAATGTGGCCGTCAGCTTTGAAAAATATGAGGAGGGGCTTGACGATGGATTGTTGACCTTGTTTTTCGATGTGATTTTTGCACCAGGGTTAACGCTAGATCCCGTTACTTATTTAGGACAAGACTACTCAACAAATGCAGTTAAAACCAGTTCTTTTGGGTTTCGTGCAGGCATTGATGGTAAATTCAATCGCACAATGAGCTGGTCTTATGGTGGTGAAGTCGGTATACGGCCTTCGATTGCCGGTCAGGGTTTTTACATGATGTTTAAAATTGCATTCCCTGTATTTGGCACCAACCTCGACTACAAAGTTGAATCATTCGGCAAGTAATTTTTGGTAGCATGGCCTTTGATCTGCTGATCGAGAATATCAAGGGTCTGGTTCAGGTGAGAGATTCAACACCCACTTTTCTTTGCGGTGCTTCGATGAGCGATTTGCCCATCCTTTCCAATGCTTACTTGGCTGTTAAAGACGGACTGATTGCGGAGTACGGTGGTCAGGAAGACGCTCCAGCAGAGGCCATCGAAAAGGTAGATGCTTCGGGCAAATTTGTGCTACCCAGTTTTGTGGACAGCCACACACATCTCGTGTTTGCAGCTACACGTGAAGAGGAATTCGTATTGAAGATTAAAGGTGCTAGCTATGAGGAGATTGCAGCGGCCGGTGGCGGCATACTCAACTCAGCAAAAAAACTACAGGCTATTTCTGAGCATGAATTGTTTGATCGCTCGATGCCCAGAGCCATCGAAATTATCCAAACGGGGACAGGAGCCGTGGAGATTAAAAGCGGCTACGGACTTACCGTGAAAGACGAAATCAAAATGTTGCGGGTAGCAAAGAAGATCGGGTTGGAAACGGGGCTCACAGTAAAGACCACTTTTTTGGGTGCGCACGCAGTGCCCAAAGAAATGACCAAACCCAATTACCTAAGATTGATTTTAGAAGAAATGATTCCGGCCGTTGCCGATGAAAAACTGGCCGACTATATCGATGTTTTTTGTGAAGATGGTTTTTTCAGTCGCGAAGAAACAATGTCAATTATAGAGCATGGAAAAAAATTTGGAATGAAACCCCGTATCCATGCGAATCAACTTTCCAGATCGGGAGGTGTGCAAGTAGGTGTGGCCACAAAGGCGTTGAGTGTAGATCATTTGGAAAATATTGGTGACGAGGAGATTGAGTTACTCAAGAATACACAAGTGATGCCAACCGCTTTGCCCTTTGCTGCCTTCTTTCTTGGTTTACCCTTTCCACCAATTCGCAAAATGTTGAATGCGGGGTTGCCGATCGCAGTTGCATCGGATTACAATCCCGGGAGTTCTCCCAGTGGCAGTATGCCGTTGATCTTTTCGCTTGCCTGCATAAAAATGAAAATGACGCCCGAAGAAGCATTTAATGCTGTAACTATTAACACGGCCAGTTGTTTGGAACTGTTAAGTACGCATGGAAGTATCACGAAAGGGAAGAAAGCAAACCTGATTATTACTAAGTCAGCTCCCTCATTTGCCTATTTACCCTATCGCCTTGGCTATAATTGGATTGATCAGATTTTTTTAAACGGAAAGAGAATTACCAATACATGATTACATTGGAAGAAGAGCTGAAGCCTTTGCTTCGTGATGTGGCCGACTTTCCTAAGCCGGGTATTTTATTTAAAGATATTACGCCTCTATTGGCTAATCCATCTGCGCGCGAACGAGTGGTCGATGCCATTGCAGATCACTTCAAGAACCATCAGATTGATGCCGTGGCAGGAGTGGAGGCTCGTGGCTTTATTTTCGGTTCGCTGATTGCCCAGAAGATGGCCATTCCTTTCATTCCCATCCGCAAGGCTGGAAAACTACCCTTTAAAAAAATAAGAGAGGAATATGCCCTTGAATATGGAATTGCTTCTATTGAGATGCATGAAGATGCTGTCTCCAAGGGAACAAAGGTTTTATTGCACGATGACCTGCTAGCTACGGGAGGCACGGCTTCAGCAGCGGGCAATATGATCAAGCGATTAGGTGCAAAAGTGGCTGGCTTCTCATTCATTGCGAATCTCAGTTTTCTGCCTGGAGACGCGTTGTTGCAAAGCCGGTTTAACGTTGTGCCGCACTACTTAATCAGCTTCTAACCTTGGTTTTTTTTACTACTACCGCAACTTAATGCTGATTTTGTTGTTTTGTTCTTTTATGAGTGTTTTAATCAAGATTCCCATGTTTCCGTTGACCATTTTTCCCCTACCTGGGGAGATGGTTCCCCTCCATATTTTTGAGCCTCGCTACCGTCAATTATTGGATGACGCGGAAACAAAGGACATTAGCTTCGGCATTTACTTTAACCATGCGCTAAACAGCGAGAAGTTTGGGGCGTTGGTAAAATTGGAAAGTATCATAAAACGTTACCCAAGCGGAGAGTCTGACATCATTGTAAAATGCACCGATCTCTTTGTGATGGATACACTCTATCGCACATTCAGGGATAAGCTGTATCCGGGTGGCGATGTAATGATGATGAACACGGACATGCATGTATCCACTTCGGTGAAGTTAGTGGAGAAGTACAAAGAGTATGCAGCTCACATGAACATTACCCCGTCAACAAAAAACATTTCGATATATCATATCGCCAACGATCTGAGTATGGATTTTGAAAGCAAATTGAAATTTGTTTCAGCAGCAGACGAGCGCAAGGAAACCTTTTTGTTCAATCAATTGACGTATCATTCTCAGCTTCTTCTACAGGCTGAAAAATCGAAAGATGTTTTTCATCTAAACTAGAATTCATTTTGTAGGTGTTGACAATCGCTTGCACTAAGTGCAGATGGTTTTGACACTAGTGAATAAAATATGTCTTTGCGAGTAAGTACGATGGCATGAGAAATGGCACGAAACCAGATTGACTATTAAGTCTTTCAAGCAAAATCAATGCAATCGAGTTCGGAATTAATTCTTTCTTCCATTTTTATTTTCTCATTTTTCCCTTCGATATGATAGGTATTTAGTTTTGTTTTTGACGTTGACTTTACGCAAACGATTTTTTTGATTTAAAATCAAGTTTACTTACAACGTTCGGCCTTGCGTGCGTGAGCCCCGTACATTTGCATCATAAACAAAACGAAAAAACAAATTATGAAAACGAAGTCAATTGTATTAAGCGTAATGATGGTGTTGGTAAGCGTGTTTACATTCGCTAGTGATCCAAGCAACTCGCAACTTGTTGTATTGAACACGAGTACAACGGGTGTTTTTAAGGTGATTTATCACCAGCCAGGTCAGAACAACGTAGCTTTCAAAGTATATAACGAACAAGGCGAAATCGTATTTGCTGACTATATCAGATCTTCAAATGGTTTTATCCGTCCATTGAATTTCTTAGGAATGGAATCAGGTGCCTATAAAGTAGAGTTGAAATCAGGCAACCAGGTTACTGAGCAAATGATCACTTATTCTACTCCATCGACTGAAGAAAAGGTAATAGACGGAACAGTAAAGTCTATTTACGTTTCAAAGTTATCTGGCGAGAACAAATATTTGTTGGCGATCTCTAATCAGGGAACCAACCGTGTGAACGTTCGTATCTTAAACGGTAACAAAGAAATGGTTTATAACAGAAACATGAACATTAACGGTGACTTGGGCGTAGTATATAGCCTGAAGCAGTTAGTTGGTACCCCTACATTCGAAGTGAGTGACAAGAATGTAACTGCATCAGTTACAAAATAAGATTACTAATAGATAGAAAAAAAGAAAGCTCCGACCGGAGCTTTCTTTTTTTGCCTACATGTTTCTCCGATACTGCCCACCTACTTCAAACAACGCTCTCGTTATTTGCCCCAACGAGCAAACTTTCGCTGCTTCCATCAATTCAATAAAGATATTTTTGTTTTGAACTGCGGCTTCTTGCACTTTATCGATAGAGATATCGATTTTGTTTCCCTGGAAAGTGTGGAGATTTCGCAACATCTTAATCTGGTATTCTTTCTCTTCCGTAGTGGCACGAATGACTTCTCCCGGAATAATAGTAGGAGAGCCCTGTGAACTCAAAAAAGTATTTACACCAATAATGGGATATTCACCCGTGTGCTTCAAAGTCTCGTAATACAAACTTTCTTCCTGAATCTTTCCGCGCTGGTACATGGTCTCCATGGCACCCAACACGCCACCGCGCTCGGTAATTTTGTCAAACTCTAAAAGAACTGCTTCTTCTACTAAATCGGTCAGCTCCTCAATGATGAAGGAACCCTGTAAAGGGTTTTCGTTTTTGGCCAAGCCTAATTCTTTGTTGATGATCAACTGAATAGCCATCGCTCTGCGTACCGATCCTTCAGTAGGGGTGGTGATCGCCTCATCGTAGGCGTTGGTGTGCAGCGAATTACAATTATCATAAATGGCATACAATGCTTGCAGCGTGGTACGAATATCATTAAAGTCAATTTCTTGCGCATGCAACGATCGACCCGAAGTTTGAATATGATACTTCATCATCTGACTGCGCGCATTTGCTCCGTATTTTTCACGCATGGCCTTTGCCCAAATTCTCCGAGCTACGCGGCCGATCACGGCATATTCCGGATCGATGCCATTCGAAAAGAAGAACGAAAGGTTAGGAGCAAACTCATTGATGTCCATCCCTCTACTCAAATAATATTCCACGTAAGTGAAACCATTTGAAAGGGTAAATGCCAATTGCGTAATCGGATTCGCGCCCGCCTCGGCAATGTGATAGCCAGAGATCGAAACCGAATAAAAATTCCGAACACTCTTGTCAATAAAATACTGTTGTACATCGCCCATCAGGCGCAAGGCGAACTCTGTTGAGAAAATACACGTATTCTGTGCCTGATCTTCTTTTAAAATATCGGCTTGCACCGTGCCGCGCACTTGCGTGAGTGTGTCGGCTTTGATTTTTTCGTAAACATCTTTCGGCAACACCTGATCTCCGGTTGTGCCAAGCAGCATTAATCCCAATCCATTATTTCCTTCCGGCAGTTCTCCCTGATAGGCTGGGGCATCGCCTTTGGTATACATCGCTTTAATCTTCTTGCGTACTTCCTCCTCCAATCCATTCTTCTTGATATAAATTTCGCATTGCTGGTCGATGGCCGCATTCATGAAGTAGGCGAGTAGCATCGGTGCGGGGCCGTTGATGGTCATCGATACAGAAGTCTTGGGATCAGACAAATCAAACCCGCTGTATAATTTCTTGGCGTCATCTAAGCAACAGATCGAAACGCCCGAGTTGCCAATCTTTCCATAAATATCTGGACGGTAGTCTGGATCATTTCCATAAAGTGTTACCGAGTCAAAGGCAGTCGATAACCTTTTGGCGGGCATCGACTTGCTCACATAATGAAAGCGTCTGTTGGTTCGCTCGGGGCCGCCTTCACCTGCGAACATGCGGGTAGGATCTTCGCCCTCGCGCTTGAAAGGATAAATGCCAGCTGTGTATGGAAATTCTCCAGGCACATTTTCCTGCAACATCCATTTCAACAAATCGCCCCACGCTTGGTAAGAAGGCAAAACTACTTTTGGTATTTGCGAATGCGACAACGACTCGGTATGCGTTTGAATGGCGAGTTCTTTATCTCTTACTTTAAATTTGAACAAAGGTGCTTTGTATTGCTGCACTTTAGCCGGCCACTCTTCAATCAGTTTGCAATTCTTCGGACTAAGGCTCAAGCGCAGATTGCTTTCTTCGCTTTCCAATTCTGCTTTGCTCTTGAGCAGCGATTTGACTTTTTCAATTGCATATAAATTCTGTGCCACTTCCGCTTGCTCGTTTACCCAATGATCGTATTTTCGGTTTGTCTCCGATATCTCGCTGAGGTAGCGAGTACGGTGCGGAGGGATCACAAAAATCTTCTCACTCATTTCGCGAGTGATCTCAAATGAAGAGATCAAATCTGCATTCGTTTTCGCGTTGAGCGTATCAATTAAATGCTTGTAAAGTTGGTTCGTGCCAGGGTCGTTGAACTGTGAAGCAATCGTGCCATACACTGGCATGTCTTCCGGCTTTTTGTCCCACAGGTTGTGGTTGCGCTGGTATTGTTTTTTTACATCGCGCAAAGCATCCACCGCGCCACGCTTATCAAATTTGTTCAATGCTATCACATCGGCAAAATCGAGCATGTCGATTTTCTCCAATTGCGTGGCGGCACCATATTCAGGCGTCATCACGTAGAGTGATACATCGCTGTGGTCAAGTATTTCTGTATCACTCTGCCCAATGCCCGATGTCTCTAAAATAATAATATCAAAACCTGCTGCCTTCAACACTTGCACTGCTTCTTTTACATAAGCCGACAATGCTAAGTTACTTTGGCGCGTAGCCAACGAGCGCATATACACTCGTGAGTTGTTGATGGCGTTCATGCGAATTCGATCGCCCAGCAGCGCACCACCCGTTTTGCGTTTCGATGGATCGACCGAAATCAAACCAATTGTTTTATCCTTGAAATCGATCAAGAACCTTCTCACAATTTCATCCACCATCGAAGACTTACCCGAACCGCCCGTGCCCGTTATCCCCAGCACCGGTGCTTTGGACAATGCAGCTTTCTTATTAATTTCTTCAAATGCTTTTTTATGATCATCGAAGTAGTTTTCAGCGCCCGAGATGTATTGAGCAATTCGTACATGATTGTCGATGGTCAATGGACCATGGTCAATTGACTTCCCAGTCGCATAATCACTCCGCTCCACCAAATCATTGATCATTCCCTGCAAGCCCATGGCGCGCCCATCATCGGGTGAATAAATTTTAGTGATGCCGTAGTCCATCAGCTCTTTGATTTCATCGGGCAAGATCACGCCACCGCCACCGCCAAATATTTTGATGTGACTCGCGCCCTTTTCTTGCAGCAAGTCATACATGTATTTAAAGTATTCGGTGTGGCCGCCCTGATAGCTTGTCATCGCGATGGCTTGCGCATCTTCTTGTATGGCAGTGTTCACCACTTCTTCCACACTGCGGTCGTGGCCGAGATGAATCACCTCTACGCCCGTGGCCTGAATGATCCTGCGCATGATGTTGATGGCCGCATCGTGCCCATCAAACAAGCTGGCTGCAGTGACTATGCGCACTTTGTTTTTGGGTTTGTACGGCTCGGGTGCGGTATGCCCTGCCATGGAAACGGATTTTTCTTTTTTCTCAGAAGTAGCAGCAGCCATCGGAAAGCGGTTTTAGGCTTCAAAAGTACGGATAACGCGTTTATTTAGCTAACGGGTGGTAGCTTCTTAACCACCTGTCAGCCTGAGCTTGGCGAAGGCTTGTCGAAGGCGGACTTGTTCCTAGCAGACTGCTATGAATTCCCGCAACAAGCGGTCAGACGACTTTGGTTGTTTGGGCCTGCCCACCGTAGCTTCAGCGAAGGTGGACGGCCCCCCGATGCGCACCTTCCTACACACGGTGCCATCGGGGCCGCGCTATCCGCTACAAGTCCTCGCTCGTTCCTCGCTGTGGGCTTTCCGCTACTATCGCTGGCCGATGCCAGTACGTAGTTTTTTGTTTAGCTTTTTAGGTTTGTAGTTATTACGTCATGCTAACCAGTTTTGGATGGATTTGTGAAAATTTCGTTTATCGGAGTTGCGTATATTTGAGAGTTATGCCCAATGCCGCACGGACAGATTCGTGTGCTTCGAACATTGGCGTTTTACTTGCGGCTCATTCCCGCGCGACACCAAAGCGAGCAAAAGAGCCAATTCATATTACCCTTAATAGACTAACTGCTTAAAACTATTTTTCTTATTCAACCATCATACAAAAGATATTTTCACTATCAGGAAATCTAAAATAGTATAAGCTTTGAGGAGAATAATACAAGCAACTGGACTGATTTTACTCACTTCATTAGCTGCTATTGGACAAGCTGGGGATTTTCATGTCGGGTTTAAAGTCATTAGCATTTATGATTCAAGTCGGACTTATAAACCAAATACCACCATATCTGACAAATTACATTATAGACCAATTGATATAGACCTTTGGTATCCTGCTTACATTACCTCATCTGATACAACTGCCTCGTTTGTAGATTTGGTAAATCTGCTTGAACAAAGGAGTAATTTTTATGATGACACAAGAACGTATAGTGGATTCACAACAGAACTGCTTCAATACATTTGTGCTAGTTTAAATTGTACAAACCACGATACCCTAAGAAGAGTACAAACGAGAAGTTATGTAAATGCAAAACCAATAGCACAACAGTTTCCATTGATAATTTACTTAGCTGGATTTAATGGAATGAGTTATGAAAACTATTTGTTATTTGAGTCATTGACAAAGAAAGGCTTCGTTGTGGCATCTGTTAGCTCAATTGGCCGATTTCCTGGCAATATGACAATGGAGCCTGAAGATGTCTTTGAGCAAATAAGCGATGCTGACTTCATTATTGATTATTTGACTAAACGCAATTTAGGCTCGCAAGACGTTGGTTTAATTGGCTATAGCTGGGGTGGTCTTGCTGCGACAATAATGGCCATGAAAAAGACGAGTAGAATCAAGGCTGTTGTTTCACTTGATGGTTCTGAACAATTTGCTTATGTAGACGAAGAAGAAAATGACAAAATAACTCGTATACGAGACGCAAGTTTCTTTAAACCAGAAGCAATCAGTTCTTCATTTCTTCGTTTGGATAGTGATATTTCGAAATGGGATAATTTACCAGACTCAATCTATAACATAACCGACTATATTTTGAAGGATAAGTTGTATCTGAAAATTGACCATTCAACACATGAGGATTTCTCAAGTCTAAGCATCGTTTTGAGAGATAACAAAACTGACTCTAAGTATTCTATAATTCAAAAACTGACTATTGACTACTTAAAGGATAAGCTAAAAGGAGAGAATTATTTTTACAATAACATTCCGAATCAAGGAATAACCAAACAGTTTTCACAGCCGACACAAAAGAGTGTTTTTGAGCCAATTAAAAAGAATACATTGACGGGAGTTATAAAGGACAAAAAGTTAAATCTTCCTTTGCCCTACGTAAATATTGGTATTCCTAACAAGGATGTAGGCACTACTTCCGACACAAAAGGTGAATTTGAGCTTCCATTGTTGGAATCAAATGTAAATGACACGCTTAGAATTTCAATGGTTGGCTACGAACCCACTGTGATATATTTGAAGGACGTGTTTAAAAAGCAGAAGTTGACTTTAAATGTTCGATTACAAGAAAGGACAGATGAATTGAGAGAAATCGTAATCACTGACAAGAAGCTGAAAAAAAGAGTATTAGGGAATAAGACCGAATCGAAGTTCTTTGGCGGAAGATTTGCCTCGGGAGATTTGGGAAGCGAAATTGTTATCAAGATAAAAATCAAAGTTGCTCCAACCTATCTAGATACCTTTAGTTTTAATATTTCCTATAACGAAGAAGACACATCGACTTTCAGAGTAAATATTTATGAAATAAAAAATGGGCTTCCTGATAAAAATATTCTGGCTGAAAATATCCTTGTAAAAATAAGCGGTCAAACAGGTAAAATTGATGTTGACTTATCAAGATACAATGCGATTGTGAATGGCGATTTCTTTATAGGACTTGAGTGGGTTGAAGGTAAAAGCAGTTCTGGAGTAGTATTTTCATCAGGTTTTGTAAATAAGGGGACATTTTACCGAAAAGCAAGTCAAGGACGGTGGAAGAAATTCCCAATGGGCGTTGGATTTAATGTTACAGCAAAATACTGAACGTAACGACTTTTACCTCTCCGATAAACCACACCATTGACTTGTCTTTTTTCGTATTCTGTTCACCAACAAATACCATGAATCAGGTTTCTGTGCTGTCAGGTCTTTCGACCTGACCCTTGAAAAGAGTTTTCTTTAGTGACCTGAGAATTTAGTTGTTGATGTTGTCTTGCGAAATTGGGTGGCCTGGTTTTGCGTTTTCAAAGCGTCAGGTCGGAAGACCTGACGGCACCTTAGTTGTCGTTGGTCAAAATATTTTGTTATTGTTGGTCTCCCGACCAACAATCTTGTTGTTGCTGAAGGACAGGATATTTCAGGTTTGGAAGCGGAATTCTATGAGCATTGATTTAATACACGAGTGGTTCTTCAAGCAAAAGTTTGAGTATCTTCACAACAATCCTTGCCAG
>JADBYQ010000110.1 GCA_020402945.1 Cytophagales bacterium
AATAGGCTCTGATGTGCTTTTCTGCTGAAATTCAAAGTTTTGTATTAAATAGTATGTAAAAATACCTATTTTTTGTAATAAAGAGTACCTTAAATTGATATCTATTTGGAGTAAAGCGGATGCAAGTGTAACAAAGTAAGGTTGATTAGAACAGCTTCCCCTCAAACCACTTCCGGCACAGAACTCCCTACTTTACTGACTACTTCTGAATTATTATCGCTCATATCTCTTCTTTATCGTGCAGGTTATCGTGCAGGTTATCGTGCAGGCACTAAAGCTCTCTTATCGTGCAGGTTTTAGTGCAGTTTATCGTGCAACGTTTTTGATAGTTGGTAACGCCCTGTTTTCTTGCTTCCTTTATATTCTATGAAGCCTGCATCTGTTAGAGTTTTTAAATTATCTTTTATGGTTCTTTCTGAAACTTCAAAATGAGCCATTAAGTCTGCTACTTTTAAACCAGAAGTTTTAAAAATTAACAAAACAATTTCTTTTAATCGTTGACCTACCGATTCAGTTATTTCCCCAGCTATTTCTTCAGTTATTCTCTCAACTTTAGCAATAATAGGTATACTTATTCCCTCCGCTATTCCTTCAGTTTTACCCGCACTCTTTCTATTATGTGCAACTTCCGGAAACGTAACCATCGTAGTATTTTCATTTTGCTTCCATATCGGAGCCTTAAACCTATTCTCTTTGCAATCTCTAATCATTCTTTGTGTTCCTGTTCCAAGCATTTCAATATACTTTCTGTAAAAGCACATTTGAGCAATATCAGGATTACGAAGAATAGAATTATGTTCCACTTTTAAATCAGCAACAGTAATACCATCAGGCAGAGTACCATAATTACTAATTTCTGTTCTATCTGAATAAATTGATATTTGCAGAAATCCTTTAACAGAATTATAATCTCGGTGTACAATTGCATTTAAAATACCTTCACGCAAAGCCAATACGGGATAATTGGGCTTGTCTGTTCTTAGAAGTCCATTTACAGTTAGGTTCTTGCCATAAACAATATCTAAATATTCAAATATTGCAGCGATGTTTTTGAATACATTCCCTTCAAACATTTTATCATCAATAAACTTGTTTCCGGATGTTTTTGAAGGATAAAGTGTTAGCCTGATTCTTGATTGAGGAATAAAACGAATTGGATTTTTACCAAACAAAACCATGCAAGCATTAGTAATATTACCATTTTGAAGCAATCCTACTTGAATCAAAAAGTCCTCTACATCTTCTATTTTAGCTTCTTTCTTATATTCTTTGAATAGTTTAATTGTCTTGTCTATTTCTACCGTATCTAAATCTATTAACTCTGCACCTAACACTGGCATTCGCTCCCAATGAAAATCGGCTTGCTTCCGTTGCGAAATAAGATTGGTTAGTTTTTCGGGACTGGTTGTTTTCGTTACTTGACCAATTCTATTATAAATAACTCCTTTGTATTGATACGGCTTTTTCGCTCCCTCCCAAACGCTGATTAAAATAACATCATTCTTTTTGTAGTGGACTACCTGCACGGAAATGGGTGCGGTAGGTTTAATCAAATCTACCAAAGCACTTTGTATAGAAAAGGCCTGCTGTTGAGCGTTCTCTATTCCAACTACCTTTTTATTATCATCAATTCCCACCACTAAATCACCACCTTGCGTGTTGATGAATGAAGTTATGGATTTTGCAATGGCATCAATATTGGGTTGTGCTTTAAACTCCAAACGAACCCCTTCTTTCTGTTGCAACAGATTTTCTATGATAAAACTATTCTCCATCGTTGCTCTGTTGAGGGTTCATTACTTCATAAATAAAGTCTTTGTCGATAAACTGTGCATTAATATACACCATCATTTCATCTAAACGATAAAACTCCTGCGCCCAGTTACCATTGCGAAGCGTAACCGGAATATGGTTTTTAATAACATACTCATACATTTCAACCGAAAGTTTGTCAAAAAGCCGATTGTCCATAAACATCACTTCATCATCACTTTTTAGTTTTACTTTCTTCAAAAGTAAGCGAGTATAAACAACATCCCGATGCACCAGGAACCAGTAAGGCTTCTTTAATCGGATAGCTTCTTTTATTTCTTCAAATGTGATATTCTTTTCGCCAATATTTCCTGTGCCACAATACGGACGAATAATGCCCAGAAATAAATCACACTCGTCAACTGCTTTCAAACAATTGTCAAGATTTGACAAATGAGGGTTTACCTTGATACTGCCATAATGAGAATTCAGCACTTCATAGCCCAACGTATTTAACTGAGCTACTATTTGTGATAGCTGGTCTTCAAACCCATACACGGTTGACCCCACCATTATTTTTACCTTCCGGTTTGGAGGTACTGGTTTCTTATTGCTTACTCGTTTTGCCATTGATATATCTTACATTCAATATATCTAATTCAGACAAGTTTCCCCTCAAACGCCTTCTTTAAAATACTTTGCCGGAGGGTTTCGGCTTGTTTCAGGCTAGTAGTAATAGTTTCTTCTACTTTGTCGCATACACTCAGGCGACTTTCAATTTCTTGAATGATAAGTTGTTGCTCTTCAATTATTGGAATCGGTACAGGAATTTTATTCAAGTTTGCCTGCGTCAATTTAGGTTGTGCGCTTCCAGTTACATATTGTCCAAGATTTATTGAATTGAAATAATTCAGCAAGTATTTAAGAACTAGATTCTCTTTTGCTTGCAAGACATGCGCATGATTATTGACCCAAAATTTGCCTTCAGCGATAAAAGCTAGCGGTCTTGATTTGGTCAATAGGTTAGCACCGTCTTCACCAATTAATAAATAAACACCATCAAAAATGTAGTCATCAATATGATCCACAACCTCTGTTGCTCCGTAATATCGATACTCACCTTTTCTCGTTGCCCTTACGTCACGACTCAATGGAATTCTCTTGCCATCAAAGTTTATCGTGATGTCTCCGAATTTAAAAATTGTCCAACCCTTAGGCAACTTACCTTCCTTAACATTTTCATTTGTCAGCTTCCCTTCAAACGCCCACTTTAACACCGCCTGTCTATAAATTTTTAATTGCTGGTGTGCGGTTTCTAATTGTTGTTTGCCTTTGTCGAGTTCGCTGAGAAGTTCTTCTATTTTAGAGACGATGGCGTGTTGTTCGGTTTCACTTGCAAGTGGAAATAAGGTCTCCCTAATAGTCTCACCGGAAATTGCTCGAAATGTTGTACCTGTTCCTTTCTTATCAAGCTGTTGTTCAATACTTCGCAGAAAATAGAAAGCATATTTGTAGTTCGGAAATCGAATAGCTGCTAGACCTCTTCCTATGCAACACTTTTGATCGGCAATGTTCGTGGTTCCAACAGGAGCTCGAACAGAGAGAAGAATGTCATTAGGCTCCGCTATCTTATTCGGTGAACTACACCATTTTTCAACAACAGGATGTAGATCGGTAAACTCAGCTTTACCTTGAAAAAATGGTACTCCTATCCCATCGGTATTGTAAGATGTTGAAGGTGGAGATTGCCCCATTAATACATTGCAAGCTTCACCTAACTTCACCCATTTCCATCCGTCAGCCAGGCCTTCGCTATTCTGTGCAACCGGAGTAATCGCGGAATTGGTGCGGTGTTGGTCCGGTGTTGCTACGGCCTGGGGTTTGGCGTTGGGTTGTTTTTCAGGGGGGGTATTAGCGGGCATTCAAAATCTATTTTCAGTGCGCTTATTTCGTTTCAGTCAAATAACCATCAAATAAGATGGTGTTGGTTTTCAGGGTTTTAGAGTCGGTCTACATCAAAAATCCAATATCCAGTCAAATAGTCGTTAGGGCTAATTGTGGATAACTTCTGGATCCAGTCAAATAGCCATCAAATAAAAAACTACTGATATACAGCTAGTTACATTCATCTTGTTCACTTTTGGCCAAATCAAATCAAATAGGATCAGGCCCATATAGGTATGTACCGCACGAACTTCCGTGAGGTGTTTTCCGGATCGTCCTCCTTTATCAATTTGGCATCTACAGTATCTTTTATCATTCTGGAAACCATTGCCGCATTTTCATCAGCTATTTTAAATCGTTCCCTTAGCGTGGTGTTAGTCATTTTTTCATTCATCACATACTTTAGACAAGCGTGTTGATAACAAGCCCGGATCCGGTCTTTTTTATCCATGTCAGAAAATTTCTGATATGCATATAAGACAACTTTAGTATGTTTCTCTTGGATATGCACATCATAAGCAGGCAGTTGAAAAATCTCAATATGAGTAACTACCTTATCAATTCCGCTTCCTTTTTCTTCGCATATTCTGAATCTGCGCATGATGCCTGCCAGATCTTCGTTACGCGATTGACACTCATCAATAAAGCGGATAGGCGTAATCAAAGGCAAGCCTGGATTTGAGATTTCAATACGATCAGAATAAATTTCAATTACGGGGCCAGTCCCACTTTCTTCAAAGTCTTGATGGATTAATGCATTCGCAACTAACTCGCGAATAGCAATTTCTGGATACATGGAAACATTATCGCGCAAAGCTTGTCCAATGATTTCGTTACTTGGCAATACATCATTAATGTATTTGATCATTCTCTCAAAACCAACGGCATAGCCATATTTCCCCTCTTGGTCTTTAAGCGTTTTAACCTTGCCTTTGCCATCGTACTGAATTACCCGCGGTGCCTTTCGCTTTACTGTATCAAACTCCTGAATATTTTTCGCAAACAACAAAGCACCAAGATTGGTAATGATGTAGCCATTCGCATTTGCTTTTATAAACTTCTCGCTTTGAAATTTCTCAATTACCGCATCTCGGGTAGAGGGGTAAGGCACCTTAAGCAAATCAAAATAGCATTGGGTATCCAGTAAGCTTACCACATCTGCTGCCGATTCAACTTGTCGCGCTTTCATTTTTTCAAACAACTGCCGCGGGCCTTTAGTCCAAATCTTTTTTTCCTTTTCAGGAAAATCCTTCAATGATCTTGTAATACTTCCAACTCTTATATGATCTTGTTGAGAAAAACAAGTTGGTTGTCCATTCGCGGCTTGAATTTGAAATAATGTAATTAGCTTTTCTTGGTAGATAGTTTCAAAAATTAATACCTCGACCCGAGGTGAAAGCCTTTGCATCAACCAATTCTCCAATTCTTCATTGCCTACTTTATGTAGTTTAGGTCTAAAAGTTGTTCCGTCAGGCAGAAGAGTTTTGTCATTGATACCAAAAACCAGATAGCCAAATTGTTCATTTTGTAAACAGGCTCCATTGCTTAAAGCAGAGATATACTTTCCTATTTCCTCCTCGCTCTTAAGATTCAATTTGAATTCGGCCCATTCACATTCTTTTGGCAGTTTGAGCATACGATCAATTATAGCATGTAACTCTTTTTCGTTCATCACCTAAGCTGCTAAAACTTCATTTAACTCATTAATAATCTCATCGGTCTTTTCGCCAAACAATTGCCACATCTTACCCAATCCTCCATTGGCATTGAAGGGATTCAAATCAAAGTCGTCACGCTCAATATGAAAACTATTGGCCACATAGTCTTTAATCATTCGCAGCCATTGCATTTGCTCCTCTGTAAACTTGAGTGTGCCGGCCTGCTTTTTAAATACCCAGTCCTGGAAGTTTTTGTCTACGGTTTTATCGTAAGCCGTGAGTTCTTTATCAATACCGCTGAGTTTGCGGATGAGAGAGACCAGTGCCATCAATTCATTTTTCGGCTGGCCGTTTACTTTTTCCAGTTGCTCGTAGGCGCGCCAGATGTTGAGTGGTGCCAGCTTTGGCTTGCTGGTTTTAATGGCTTCCACCAGGTCTTTGATCATGGTGTAGGTAAGCTCGCGCCTCTGGTAAGGCTGGCCA
>JADBYQ010000111.1 GCA_020402945.1 Cytophagales bacterium
AAGGAGAAATACTAAACCACGCAACTCAGAAAATCGTCACCATTAAGGCCAAACCAAGTCCTAAAATGATCGAAATGACCAATCGCATATTCTCTCCGCACTAAAAGGGACAAGTCAGGAGATCGACATGTAGTGTTCAATACCCTTCTGGAGGAAGTATAATCAATTTCGCCTAGGCAATACGTAAGATTTGCCGAATTTCATCGGCCTCTAATGTACAGTTGACCCACTCACCATCCATTTTGGCACTATACTTTTTATAGAAATTAATTGCGGGTTCATTCCAGTCCAACACTTGCCACATCATTCCCGTACATTTCTGATTCAAGGAATAATATAGGGTTGCCTCAAAAAGTAGCTTGCCAATGCCTTGCCCTCTCATCCTCTCTGTCACTATAATGTCTTCTAAATACAGACGCTTACCTTTCCATGTTGAGTATCGGTAGTAGTAAAGCGACACGCCCACTATTTCTTGATCTACTTCTGCAACAAAAAAACCGAAGATCGAATTTTTCCCGAAACCATCTTCCTTCATGGCTTGCAAGGTATTTGACACTTCACCCAGAGCGCGTTCATAGGCTGCCAGTTCCCTAACTAACTCCAATACCCTTGGCAAGTCTCCGTCTTTTCCTTCTCGAATGTGTGGCATAGGCAAACAAAAAAGGCTTCCTAGTTTCAGGAAGCCTTTTCAAATTATTTTTCTCGGATTAATATTCCCAAAGATTATGTTCTTTCTCCATCATCTTCATTTCTTCTTCCCACCGCGCAAATATTGATTCTGCATAGGATCTTTTGTTTCCTGTCACATAAATTTCCTCTATGGTTTTGTCATCTGGGTTTTCCACCTGACTGATGATACCATGAAACAGCCTTAGTTTAAAGGCATCAGCAAAATTCATATCCTGCGATGGATTGTATCGATTTTTCCATTTAACTGTGTTCCTTACCCTCATTTCTCTGTCATGGGATAATTTCCCAACAAGGTCAGCAAATTCTTTATAATTGATGATTGCATAAGGGCTTCCCTCCTCTTTTGAAATTATTTTAAGACCTATTATGTCATAATATAGCCTAGATCTCCTTCTATCAAAAATAACATCTTCCACCACCTGAAGTGATCCGATGTCAGACTCCTCTACATAGTTAGTAACAGTACCATTCTCTTTCCAAAAATCTCCAAGAACTGTGGGGAGCGGGACTCCATTCATGTCTTGTGTAGCCGTGTACTTATTACCATTGTACTGCACTTGGTCGCGTTCGCTATAGGACTTGTTTGGATCAAATGGCTGTGCTGCGGGCAACTTTTTCTTCTCTAATTTCCAGTAATTGTCATCTGATGGCTCCCTAACATAAACTAATGCCATTCTAGGTACATACTTATTATCTCCATAAATGATCTCGTCATTTTCAGAATAATCGGTATTGGGTTTAAACATCGGTAACTGCGCAGCTTTCCCTTTTGCGAGGCCTGAAAGGGGTGTATCAAAAGTGTAGTCGTCCGGAGCATACGCGTTCAACTTCTTAGCCTTTACGCTTTCAATGATAAACTTTTTCAGGTTTGAATTTGGTGAAACAAAAACGGCATTTTGTTTTTCGTCAAAATTAACATCACGCCAAACTCTAAACCGATACAATTGTTCATAGTAAGGGATTTTCTCCAAAGCCTTTGGATTAAAGATCGTATCCGTTTGTGCGGACCCCGATAATGCCATCATCAGAAGAGAAACCAAAATCAAATTATTTTTCATTCTTACTCTAGTTTATTTAACCGGAATGGCAACAGGTGTAAACTGAAAATTCACAGGCACCTTTCTTCCATCAAACGTCTCTCTTACCACCTCTACCGAATAAATAGAAAAATTATCACCGCCTCTCGCGCCATAATCAGATAATTTTATTTGGTCGCCTTGAACAGATTTTATCCCGCTTCTGGGTGTAAATATCTCCATTGATTTCACTGTGTATTTCGAATCTTTCTTGTTTTGATCGGTGAAAGCCTTTGGTAGGCGGATTGTAACGTCAACCCTCGCGCTTGGAGCCACACCTTTTTTATAGTCCACATCCTGATTTTGAACCCTTAAAACGAACTGTGGCTCTGGCACAGGCACAGCATCAAATCTTTGAGTAAAAATTTCATCATTTCCCAACTTTACTTTTACTGTCATTCGCCCTTTCAATGGGAGAAACGCATAGGCTCCCGAGCCTTGAGGAATTATTTTACCCTCTTCTGGGGAACAGGTTAAATTAATGGCAGACAAATCCGTAAATCCGGGTATCGACACGTTCTTAATGTTTCCGCACTCTCTGTAGAGCTCTATGGCTCCTGTCGCAGATTCAAATTTTACATTTGGCTTAACTACTGTGTACTTAATTACTTGTTCAATGGGCTTTTCCCGGTTAGGTAGAACTATCTTAACAGGAAATGATTTCTTTTCAACTCCGTTCTCATCAAAATCAGAACCAGCTGCCCTGAATTTTATTTTACCCATTTTTATCCTCTCGCCCGGACGTATTTCCACGTCCTTCACTTCCACCTTTTCGCTGCCCTTGAACATTATCGGATCTTCGCCACCGGACGCAGCACCCGCTAAAAATAAATCACCTTCGTAATTTGTGCCAGCCACAACACTATTTGATTCTGCTCTAACCATGGCAACTAAAAGGTCAGCTTTAAAAACATCTCCCTCAGTAACCTTTAACAATTCGTTTAACGCCTCCCTCTCATAGGCCAAAACTTCTGTCTGTTGCTGCGTAACATAGGCAATTGCCCCCATCGTAGGTGTGCCGTGAAAAGCGAACTTTGTATAAGGCTGTTCCAACAATTCTTTTTTGACCTCAGGACCCGAAAAACTCTTATACTCGCCTGCTCTTTTGGTTATTTTGGCAAAGGGCTTAGTTGGTTTCACAAGTTCATTGAGCTTAGCAACATACTTGTTTAACTGCTCCTCATATTTTTGTGCCATACTTACTTTCCCTGACTCGCCCTCTCCGCTCATCATTAATTCATCGGCATGATGAGTATCTTGAACGAGATCCTTCAACGGCTTTTTGTCGTCTCCAGTCTTCATTTCTTTCTTAATGTCGTCCATGTAAGCCAAAACGCCTTTCGTCAACTCTCTTACTTCTTTCGCGGTCTTTTTTGCCTCATTAACTTTAGCGTTGTTGACCGTTGAACCTTCAATACCTTTCACGATTTCCTCATTCGAAACTATACTGGTTTCGACAAGTGCAACCAGGGTTTCATCAATGATGGCAAACTTCTCAAGTACTGCACTACTAACGTTGAGAGCCAAAAGAGCTGTCAACACCATGTACATCATACCGATCATCTTTTGCCTGGGTGTCTCTTTTCCACCTGCCATGTCTTATTAGTTTAAATTATTAAAAAATTAATCCTAAACTTCATTCACCAAAACTACCCCTTCATGGCAGTAAGCATGCTACCATAGACTTTATTCAAAGCAGTTAGATTGGTAGTTAGATTCCCCAATTCAGACGTGAACTTGGCTGTGTTATCGCCCACTTTGGATAGACCTTGCATGGCGCCAGTTAAGCTCTCGTAGAACTTATTCATATTTTTAACATGAGAATCTGCATCTTTCAGCTCCATCTCATAAATAGTGTTCAAAGCCGCTAAGTTCTTAGTCACTGATTGAACCTGCTTGTGGTACTCGCTTGTATCTTTTGATGCATCTGCCATCGCACCAACGGCTTTCATGGCAGTACCGTAAGACTTGTTCATTTCGGTTAATGAAGCCGAAGCGGCTTGCACGTTTTTCGCATAGTCGTTTGTAGCCACCGCAGCATTGGACAAATTACTCATTTGTGAAGCCGATGTTGCCAAATTGGTGAGCCCTTTACCAAGATTATCAAGCAAGTTTTGATCAACCTTGGCGGTTTTTAACATCTCATCAATTTTGAGCAGCGGAGAATCCCCAGCAGCAGGGCGGTTACTTATCCTAGACGGCTGATTGACAGTCCCTTCATAGTCTTCTGCCAACTCTGGGTAAACTTTAGACCAATCAGCTTCAGGATGTTTAGGTTCAAATGCACTGAGGAAGAAGATGACTGCTTCGGTGCCAAGACCAACAATCAACATTTCACTTGCCCCGTCCCAGTGTTGAATTTTAAATAGTGCGCCAACAATAACAACTGCTGCACCGATACCATATACTTTTGGCATGATGGTCGTAAAAAGTAAGTCAGCAAATCCGCCTTTTTTCTTTGCCATGGTTTTCTTAATTTAGGTTAGTCTGAGTTTTTTATAAATATAGTAGTAGTTTTTTATTATTGAAATTCTGTGCCAGATGAACGGCCTAAACTAGTCATGGCACTGCGAAAACCTATGTATGCACGGGTCGAGTCTTTGTATTCATACGTTCTCGTTCCAGTCTCCAGATAGTAGGCTATGTCTTTCCAAGATCCTCCGCGAACAACCTTAATAGCATTGTACTTCTTTTTGGATTGTAAATTACCATTATTGTCATAATAATAAGCATTTTTATCAATGTATTGGGGGTTCAAATCCCAAACAGTTGGAACAGACGAGGTGTTGAAGTCATCCAAGCACCATTCTGCCACATTTCCAGACATATCATACAACCCAAAATCATTTGGGAAATAAGCACCAGTGGGAGATGTGTAGGCATATCCGTCATCATAATAATTGCCTCTACCCGGTTTAAAATTAGCCAGCATACACCCCTTTGAATTTCTGATATAAGGGTTACCCCAAGGATATTTGTTCATATCTCTTCCACCGCGAGCAGCATATTCCCATTCCGCTTCGGAGGGCAAGCGAAAAGCAGGGGATTTGGGGAGGCCTTCGCCACCTCTCTTTCCATTGTTATTCTGCTCTTCTCTCCAATTGTTCAAATAATGAGTTCTCCATTTATTGAACAGGGTCGCTGCCTCCCAACTTACACCAACCACAGGATATTCTTGATAACCGGGATATGACCAATAATTGTCGACCAAGGGGTCAGACATATGATGGGTGAAATCCCTTCTCCATACGGTAGTATCAGGATAGATATATAATTTATTGACGCTAGGGTTAATTCCCTTTAATTCGTCATATAGTTCCTTTAACTCTTTGCTTGTTGCCTGATCGGGGCCGGTTAACCCAACCTTGACTACATTAATAAAAAAGTTGTACTCATCATTAGATATCTCTGTTTCATCCATGAAAAAAGAACCGATGGTAATTTGCTTATTGAAATTCATCTGAGTGGACGCGGGATCTTCGTCCGTCTGACCCATGTGGAATGTTCCTGCCGGAATTGGCAACATCCCATAAGGTATGGTTTGGGCATAGCGTTGCCTTCTTTCTACTTTAGACTGTTCAATTAACTCTCCTTCGTCTTGATTGGCTGCCCCTTTTCCACCAATACCTAAAAGACCGCAACTACCAACAATAGAAGTTACCGACAAGATTAAAGCATAATACAGAAATTTCTCAGTGCCAATTTTCTTCATAGGTTAATAGTTAATACGGCCTTCCAGCTAGTTTTTATAAGTTTTGCTAACGAACGGAGGCGAAAGTTATTCTTTTTCAGCCTTTCCAAAGCTCCAAATTCAACAAATTATTAAAAAAACCAAAATTATTTCCGTCTTAATGCCTGTAACGCGGGGTTCTCACCACCTTTTTTCCGCTTCCTGCATTGACCGGTAACTCATAGCTCAACATCAATTCATGTGATGTTGGCTGCTTAGCTGCCTGATCTTGTATAATATAGTCTAGCCCGTAGCCTATTTTCAAAGACTTATCTTTCAGCAAGCTATATCCTAACATTAATATAGCGGCCTCTGAAGATCTGAATGACAACCCTCCCCACATCGTATCTTTATAATAAGCGATTCCTCCTAAGTTCACCGTTGTCTTTGTGAAATCCGACTGAATAATGGTCATTAACTGGAACTTCAGATCGAAATTGACTTCATAAAAATAACCGCCTGTCAAATACATGTGTGTCTGCAAAGAGTTTCGCTGGCTCAACCCAAAATCAAAAGTTGACTTTAGTAAATGGTTAAAACTAACACCTGCGTAATACTTCTCTTTGCGCCAGTAAACGCCAAGTGCCAAATCAGGCCTTACCTGAGACAGAGAGCCTCTCTTATCTCCCAATAGCGGATCATTTGGATCAATAAACCTATACTGATCGAAATTGATTGTTTGAGAGTACATCCCAGCTCTTAATCCAATACTTAACTTACTGTTTTTAATACCCAAGTGATAGGCATAAGATGCCTGAGCCTCAAGATTGTTCTGAGGCCCCAACTGGTCATTTACAATGTATGCGCCAAAGCCACTATTTAACTTAAATATGGGAGCGGTGATCGAAACTAATTGAGTAGTGGGAGCCCCACCCCCGCCAACTGTGGGTGTGTATCCAAGCCATTGACTTCGGTGGATAGCCGTCAGTTTGGTAATGCCTTCCACGCCCGCGAAGCCAGGATTGTAGTACAATGTGTTAAACATGTAATGGGTAAATTGAGGATCTTGCTGTGCAAAAGACCTGCTCAGCGTCACCGATACCACCACAGCTAGAAGAAATATTTTTCTCACTCTTTTCAAAAATAGACTTAAAGATAAATGAAATAAATGCAAAGAGGCAAATTCATCTAGTTAAAGTACAATAAAATGCAATCTCCACTAAAAACGTAATAGCGAAGGGATTATTTAATCCCGTTAGCTCTTTTTATATAAAGTTCTAACGCCCCCGTCATAGATGGAGCATTGGGCAGGGGTGCTTCAATATCTAGAAATAAGCCCGCATCCTTTACCGCTTTTGCTGTAGTGGGGCCAAAAGCCGCCAAACGTGTGTTATTCTGTTTGAAATCGGGGAAGTTGACAAAAAGGGAATTAATACCCGAAGGACTGAAGAAGGCCAGGATATCATAATAAACATTCTTCAAGTCATTCAGGTTTGCTGCCACCGTATGATTAATAACAGCCTCTGTAAACGTGTAGCCATTTTGTTTAAGAAAATCCGGAATATCGCTCTTGCGGATGTCTGAGCAAGGAAAGAGAAATTTTTCGTTTTTGTGCTTTTTAATAATCTCTAAAAGATCCTTGGTATCCTTCAGCCCAGAGAATATCTTTCTCTTTCGAATCACAATGTATTTTTGGAGGTAGTTGGAGGTCTGGTCTGAGATGCAGAAATACTTCATATCTGCGGGCATTTCCAGTTTCAGTTCTTGACAAAGAGCGAAAAAATGATCTACAGCATTTCTGCTAGTGAAAATTATTGCGGTATGTTGAAGAATATCTACCTTCTGTTTTCTAAACTCCTTAGCGGGCTCCGGTTCGACCTGGATAAAGGGTCTAAAGTCGATTTTGAGGTTATATTTTTCAGCTAGCTTGAGGTAAGGTGAGTTTACATCAGTAGGAGCCTCCTGTGTGACCAAGATGCTTTTTACTTTTCGCATCCTGTCAGTAGCAGTTTCTGTCATATCAGCACGTATCGGGTTGACCTTCAATAGAAAAATACCTTAATCAAAACCATCAGTGGCATAATTTCGGATGCGCAAAGGTATGAAAATAAATGAAAAAAATGATAGGGCATTCGCGCCATCAACTTGAAATACATCACAACGGCACCACCGCAAAAAATGATCGACAGAATAGTGAATAATTGAAAGAAGTAGTTTTGATCCCTCACATTTGCCACAAAATAAAACACCGTTATTAGCGTCAACACTGTCATGGCAATTAAGATAACCCTCACAAAGTTGAAAAACTGTATTCGCACAATATCTCGAAAACCAAACAGCTTGTTCAATACCATCAGCCACACTAATTTAATAATCAATAAACCAAAGATGATCACTGACAAGATGAACCATTGTTGAAATCCATGTGCTGTGGATCGAATGGCGAACTTAGACGCGATCAATACCCGATCATCCATCAAGTGAAACGAAACGAGTAAGATCAGCGCCAAAAACAGGCTGCAAAAAAAATAAATAAGCAGATTGACACTGGAGGCTATTCGAAGTGCAAGTGTGCTTTCATCTCGATCCTGGAAGGAAAACAATTTATTTACGTTGAGGTAATCAAATGTTAACGTAGGGTTCGTTCTTAACAAGAGTGTAAAGCCGACTATCAGAAGCATGGAGGCTAAGATAGTAAAGTCGAGAAAGTAGTTACTCTTTCGTAAAATAGGTTCATCAGCCGCTGGAGGCTGTCCACTTTGTTGCAATTCAGATTTAAGATGATGCATTCCAAAAGAAGAATACAATCCAACAAAAAGTTGGTTCGAGTAAATGTTGGCAAGACTGTCAACAGAAAGTTTCACCTCACCCTTTGCTTGAACCACCAATTTTGAGTTAATAAAAATGGAAAATGCATGTCGTCCTTTCAACCACAGAACGCCTCCTTTTTCTTTCCGTGCGTCAATCCAGAAAAAAACGGTATTTGTAGATGTTGTTGTCGCTTTTACAAATTTACCCTCATGGCTGATTAGCCAACGATCCTTTAGATTCACGTTAGGTGATCCAACTTGCGCAAAACCACTCCAAGGGAATAAACAAAGGCATAGTACCAGACGCATAGTCGCAGACATCGCTCAAAAGTATCAGAATTGGCAGAGTTAACCGAGCGCCTACTTTGATTCAAGCAAAAAAAATCTCGACCTAGTTTTGTTTTAGAAATTGAGTGCCTCGAAAAAGTTTACTTTAGCGAACAAATTAGTAGTCAGATGAAATTCACTTTTGACCGCACCTCTGAGCAACTGATGACAATTATGGGGGAATTTTTCCAAACCGATTGAAGGACTAATGGCTGGGCTCTATATCCATATTCCGTTCTGCAAACAAGCTTGTCATTATTGCGATTTCCATTTTTCTACTAACCAAGACTATCGCACCGAAATGTGCGAAGCGATCGCTACAGAAATTGAATTGCAAGCGAACTACCTCGATGGTGAATTGATCGAAACCATTTATTGGGGCGGAGGCACACCCTCGCTGCTGAGCGCTGGCGAACTTGCCATTATTTTTAACGCTATTCATAAGCACTTCAGTGTGCACGGAAAAGCAGAAATAACACTTGAAGCCAACCCGGACGACTTGACAACGGAAAAGCTGAAAGAACTTCAAATGGCCACCATTAACCGTCTGAGTATTGGTATCCAATCGTTTGACGATGCTACACTTCAATTTTTTAATCGAGCGCATACGCGCGATGACGCTTTACGTTGTGTGGCCAACGCACGTGAAGTCGGTTTTGCAAATCTTAGCTTAGATTTGATTTACGCAGTGCCAGAACGTGCAAAAACCGTTTGGGAAAATGACCTTAGCGAGCTTATCAAATTACAACCAGAACACGTATCGGCTTATTCGCTCACGATTGAAGACAAAACTGTTTTTGGTAAATGGCAAAAGACTAAGCGACTAAAACCAATCAGCGAAGCAACCAGTGTGTCTGATTTTGAATTTCTCATGCAACATCTAGTATTCGAAGGTTACGAGCACTACGAAATATCCAACTTCGGCAAACCAGGCTTTGTTTCGAAACACAATAGCAATTATTGGAGGCAACAAAATTACTTGGGCGTTGGGCCCAGTGCGCACTCCTACAATGGCGTAAGCAGGCAGTTCACGGTGAGCCATAATCACCACTACCTGAAGGCAATCGCAGAGCGCATTGTGCCTTTTGAACTAGAAACATTAAGCAGAGAAAACAAGGTCAATGAATACATCTTCACTTCCTTACGCACCATGTGGGGTTGCGACTTGAGCTATCTTAAATCGACCTACAACTACTCGCTAGAAAACACTCCCGCCCTTACCAAAACACTCGAACTTCAACTGGGTGTGATAAACGATAATGTCTTGAGGCTCACGTTAAAGGGTAAGCTATTGGCCGATCAAATAGCGATCGACCTTTTTGCATAGGCAGAAAAAAGAAACCGAAATCAAAATAGATTTGTTAATTTTCTGCCATGGCAGTAGACGAGAAGCGGGTATTTATGCTGTTGAAGGCAGTGATCTACCATTACCACGGATTGGATGAGTTAGAACGTATTGATTTGGAAGAGACTGCTGAAAAAATGGAAGCAACCGAGGAATTGAAGTGGGGGCTTGACTTTATTGCTAAAGACTATCTTACTTCTTTTGACCGTGCTCGAATTTACCTGAACGAAATCATTGGGGACTACACAAAAGAGAAACGTGTTGAACTTATCAACATGGTGTGGCAGGCCAACAACCTGAAAGGATATGTGACGGAGATGGAAGCTACAGCCATGCTAAAGTTGGCCAAAGACTGGAGCGTGGAGAAAGAACTAATTGAGTTGGTTTTGCGATGATGTGTAAATTCGTTGATGTGCTAATTCGTTGATATACTAATTCAAAAAATCATCAACCTAAAGTGACATCATGTCCTTGAATTTGGCGGCCTGTCTTCTGCTCACTTCAACTTTGTCGCCACCGCGAAGCTTCACCATAAGCCCTCCATTAAACCAAGGTTCAATGCCCTCGACCCAACTCAAATTGACAATGTGTTTTCGGCTAGCCCGAAAAAAGGCACGTTCATCTAACTTCTCGTCCAGCGCATTTAATGATTTGTGAATCATTGGGCGATTGGTGTCAAAGTATACCTTGATATAGTTGCCATCTGACTCAAACATCCGAACGTTGGAGAGGGTGACAAACCAGCAACGTTCACCGTCTTTTACAAATACTTGATCTTCGAGCCCAAGTTTTTTCTCCCCGCTTCGACCCGATTTGATTCTTTCTTTTTCCATCACCTTGTGCACCGCCTCGCTCAAGCGTTCAGCCACGATTGGCTTTAGCAGATAGTCAAGGGCGTTCACCTCAAATGCTTTCAATGCATGCTGATCATAAGCAGTAGTGAAAACGACCATAGGTGCTGAGTCCAACGACTCTAACAATTGAAATCCGGTGCGACCCGGCATCTGAATATCAAGGAACAGCAAATCTGGATTCAACTCTTCGATTAGTTTCTCGGCTTCATCGGCATTCATCGCTTCGCCCACAATTTCAATGGAAGGGTGTGCTTCCAATAGGGTAGTCAGCTCTTTGCGCGCCAGACGCTCATCATCAATTATCAGTGCCTTCATTTTTTTAGTGACCGTAAATGTGGAATTATCAATTCTGTTAACACAAAATTATCCTTTTCGTTGGTGATTTTGAAGTGGGCAGCCTCTCCATATAATAGTTTTAGTCGTTGGATCGTATTCGCCAACCCCAGGCCCGCATTATTTTCCTTGTTGTTGTTATAATGCCCAGTACTTCGAATACGTATTTTCAAATCATCTTCCTGGAGTTGAGTGGTAAGTTGTATCAGCCCGCCCCTCGTAAGTTTTGAAATCCCATGTTTTACACCATTTTCAACCAACGTCTGAATCATTAACGGGGGAACTAAAAAATCGTTGGATCCATCGGCAATCAGATATTCCACTCGCAGCCGCTCCTCAAAACGAATACTTTCCAGCCCGAGGTAGTCTTTTACCATTTTCAGTTCGTCTTCGAAACGGGTAAGTCCTTTGTCGCGCGAGAGTGAGTTGCGCAAAATATTGGAAAGCTGATTGATGGCTTGCTTGGACTTCTCAGGATTTTCGTCCACCAGTGCACGAATGCTATTTAGCGCATTGAAAATGAAATGGGGATTAAGTTGTGCCTTTAAATTATTCAATTCAATCTCCTTCACCGATGCTTCGTACTTGAGCGAAGTGTTATAACGCTCCACATAAGTATAAATGAAGTAAAATGTTGCCCACAGGAAAAAAATAATGGCGTAAAAAAACGTGCCGCTGAGAAACGTAAAGGGATCGAAAACCACTTCTTTCTTGAACATACCCAAGGCAATGGAAACGGGAACTCGCAGAAAGTACATGGCAATGCCGAGCAAAAATACCGATAACAAAACGCGCGGAATCAATTGCGAGAAGCCAAGACTCAGCCACTTCCAATTAATAATGATGTTTCGAAAGAGGTGAGAAACCCCCAAACAGAACAATGACTCATACAATAAGAAAATAACTCGCTGGTTTTGAACACCCTCCTTGCCTGAGGCCAAGATTGCCGCTACAATCTGAAGGCCGGCAAAAAGAGCCCAACCACTGAGTTGCATTATCCAATACCACCGCTGCTTGTTGATGACCATGCGAAGCAAAAGTAGAGATAGGACAGGTTGAAAAGAAGAGGAGTTACTTTAGCGGTATCAAAAATCACTTCAACTCCGCCTTCAAAAACCTGCCTGTATAGCTCGCTGGATTTTTTGAAACCTCATCGGGTGTGCCTTTTGTGGCTTTGTGACAATGTTAAAATAGAAGGATTTATTGTGAACAAGTTCACCCTGCTGGACTAAATCCTTATTTTTGACAAGTGTAATGGTCGCTGCCTTTAATGACTCCGATTAGCAAAGACTTAATTTTTTTCAAGACTAGCGTTAGTTACGTTGATGGAATTAGACGAGTTTAGTACATTTTTTCAACAGCATTATCCAACTCTTTGCGCCCGTATTAACCTATTGGTCCAACAATCTGATCTCGCTGAAGACTTAGTGCAGGATGCGTTTGTGAAATTTTGGGAAGTGAAACCTGTATTGCTAAACAAAAATGCCGCCCCCGGCTATGTTGCGAAAATGGCCGTCAACAATGCGCTCGCGCACCTTCGCACAAAGCGGCAACAAGAAAAAAAGATGAAAGACCTTGTGGCTGGTCAATCCATGGCTAGCAACCCAACCGAAGAGGGAATTAATTACAATGAATCTGAAAAGAAATTGTTGGATGCGTTACAGAGACTTCCACCAGCTTGCCGCGAAATATTTATCCTCAGTCGCTATGAGCAGATGAGCTACAAGGAAATTGCGAACCAACTTGATCTGTCCATCAGGACGGTAGAAAACCAACTCCTCAAAGCTTTAAAAATCATGCGCGAGTCCTTACTCGCTTTAGCTACGTATTATTTCTTCTAAAAATTTCTCTTCCGCGCATAGGGGTGATGCCCATATTCTGCATCATCCTATAAACACTATTTTTAATCACAATGACCGAAGAGGAAGTTTGGGAACTAATGGTAAAAAGCCATCAGCTCTCCATAGCTGAGCATGAATCTGAAAGATTGGATGCGTGGATCCGCGAAAATCAAGCTAATCGTCTTTTAGCCGATGGAATGGCAAAACTATTGAGCCAGACCGATATTCATCAAGAACCATCTAACTACAACGCTAAAATTGCATGGGCCAAAGTAGAAGGACGAGTTACCGCTAACTCAAAAGTAAGGTACTTCACCCCTACCTTATTCCGTTGGGCAGCAGCCATTATGATCATTGGACTAATAAGCGTTGCTTATTGGCAGCTTGGAGAGCTATCGCTAGCGAAGAAGAAAATTACGGTAAGCACCAAAAGTGGTGAGTCAAAAAAAATAGTACTGGGCGATAGCACTCAACTATGGCTAAACGAAAACTCCATTTTAACCTATTCTAGGGAATTTGATGACGATACTGTTCGATTGGTTCAGTTGAATGGCGAGGCATTTTTGGAGGTAGCACATGATCAGGAAAAGCCATTTATAGTAAGTGGAAAAAATTACGAAACTCGGGTGCTGGGTACGTCTTTTAATGTTCAACTATCGGAAAAGGAAAACAGCGTAGTGGTAGTTACTGGCAAAGTTCGGTTTTCTCACAAGAAAAATGGGGAAATTGGTTCATCCGTTGTAATCGAAAAAGGTTTTCGAGCCACTGCAAATCAAGATCATGAACTAACGTTGAGCCCAACAACTAACCAGAATAAACTGGCATGGCATACGCGTACACTAGAATTTAGAAATCAAAGAATAACCGATGTAATAACAGAACTTTCATCTTACTATCGTGTAGTTATTCAAATAAAGGTAGATAAACCTCAAGATTACCTATTCACAGGCACGATCCATCAGGCATCGGCAGAAACGGCACTCGAAACCATCTGCTACTCGCTTCACCTCCGCTGGAAGAAAACAACCCGAGGGTATTTAATTTTTAACGAATAATCCCATTCAAACTGGCCTTTTTTATGAAAAAAATAAAAAGGAAATTGATTTGTTTTGCCGTTTTCTTCCAACTCATTTCAGGGACAGAATCAATAGCTCAATCTACGGATCGGCATTCGTTCAATTACAATTCCGTCCGTTTTGAAGATGCTCTATTCACTTTGACTAAGGTTTATGGCGTAAAGTTTTCGTATGGAAGCAAAGAAGTGCCGACTGATCGATTGATCGTTCTGCAAGCTAACGACAAAACACTAACGGAAGTATTGGCAAAAATTCTTCCTCCGCTGCACGTCAAATACAAATGGATTGGCAATGGTATTACACTAACCTCTATTCCCCTCCGCCAAAGCATTCGAGGCAGAGTGATGGATCAAGATTCGGGCGAACCACTTGAAGGGGTTAATGTGGTGATTCAGGAAAATGACTCCATCATCGGGAGCACCACCGATGCGCAGGGTTATTTCCATTTGGCAAACGTAATCGTAGGCAGGCATACCATTAAGGCAACGTACTTGGGTTACGAAAATTCACAAGTAGCCGATGTGTTGGTTTACACCGGCAAGGAACCTATGATTTCCATCGGCATGAAAGAATCATCTACTAATTTGCAAGAAATTATTATACGTCCTAATCAATCGAATGGCCAGCCTGTCAATTCGTTTTCGCTTTCGGGTGGGCGTTCCATTTCAGTAGAAGAAACAAAAAGATTTGCTTCTAACTTTAACGATGTAGCTCGCATGATCACCGCCTACCCAGGCATCACTTCCACCAGCGATTTTAATAACAGTATTTCCATTCGCGGCAATTCACCCAACAGTTTGCAATGGCGATTGGAGGGTATAGAAATTCCAAGCCCAAATCATTTTGCGTCTTTCGGTGGCTCAGGCGGAGCAGTAAGTATGCTCAGTATTAATTTGCTCGATAATTCTGACTTTTACGCTGGAGCATTTGCTGCAGAATATGGCAATGCCCTTTCGGGTATTATGGATATGAAACTGCGAAAAGGCAATCAACAAAAAAGTGAAAAATCTTTTCAGCTAAGCTTTTTGGGTATTGATGCAGCGGCTGAGGGCCCTTTTAAGAAAGGAAAAAAAGCATCTTACTTAGCGAACTACCGCTATTCTACCGCAGGTATTTTGGCTGGCCTGGGTGTGTTGCCAAAGGGTGCTGCCCCTACTTATCAAGATCTATCTTTTAATCTATCGTTTCCGCTCTCTTCTGGCGCGCTCAACGTTTGGAGTGTCATGGGAGATGGTATCTTCAACGAAAGCGTTTCTTTTGGGGGTAAAAACAATTTGACGACCAGCTGCGTGATTGGGGGTGTTACTTTTGTTAAGAACTTCAATAAAAGTTTATCCATCAACGGCACGGCCTCTGGCACCTACACCTACGATAAATTAACGCAAGAGCGAATCTTTTCTAACAATGTACTGGAGGAGATAAGATGGATCAGAAATCAAAGTGAATCCTTACGCATCTCTACACAGCTAAACAAGAAATTTTCGCCTGGTAGTTTACTGAGGGTAGGCTTTGTATTTAGCCACCGCGATTATCAAATCGGTCAACGCTTTATCGATTTCACTGATAATAAGAAACTCAAAAATCCACTTGACTCAGATGGCATTGCCCAATACGCTCAAGCTTATGCGCAATGGAAAAAAAATTTAGGCGAAAAATTTACGTTCAATACTGGGCTGCATGGAATTTATGTTTTATGCAATCAAAAGTATTCTGTCGAGCCGCGTGTGGGGTTGTCTTATCAAATTTCAGAAACCAAAATCATTGGCACAGCAGTGGGGCTTCATAGTCAATTGCAACAGCTTACATTGTATCATCAAAAATTTGTATTGCCAGATGGCTCTGTTGAATACTTGAATAAAAATTTAGATGTTTCAAAAGCTTTGCATTACGTTCTCAGTTACGATTGGCAGATAGGGAAAACTCTGCACGCGCGGGCGGAGGCCTATTATCAAAACCTTTATCAAATACCTGTTTATGTCGGCAATAATATCACACCTTATAGTGCGACATTCTCTGCACTTAACACTTTAAGCGAATACCTCAACTCCCGGCTAGACAGTAGTGACCCCATTCCACTAGCCAATACAGGCGCTGGAGAGAATTACGGATTAGAACTTAGCCTCGACAAAAGGTTTTCGAATAACTACTATTTTTTATTTACAGGTACGCTTTATCAATCACATTATCGTGGAGCCGATGGCGTGCAACGCAATACTTCGTTTAACGGGCAGCATATATTCACCGCCTTGGCCGGAAAGGAATATAACACCGGCATACGAAAGTCAAACATCTTTGAATTGAACGCGCGCGTTTCGTGGGCGGGCAACAATCCTCAAACACCTATTGATATTGCAAGTAGCTTAAAGCAAGGGCAACAAGTGTATGATTATAGCAGAAGCTATGAATCAATTCTTCCGGACTATTTTCGTTTGGATGTTCATATCGGTTTTCGCAAAAGTCGGGAAAGAGCTGCACACATTTGGTCGTTTGATATTCGTAACTTTACTAACCGTCAAAATCCCCGCTCCGAATCTCTTAACTTTAATTCTGGTAAAATTGGCTATGAATACCAGTTGGGACTTATTCCAGTGCTAAGTTATAGGATTGAATTTTGAAATGATATTTTTTCACTCCCGAAAGACTTAATTCACTTCAACTCCACCTTCAAAAACCTGCCTGTATAGCTCGCTGGATTTTTAGAAACCTCTTCGGGTGTGCCTTTCGCTATGATCATCCCTCCTTTGGCCCCACCTTCGGGTCCGAGGTCTATAACATGATCGGCCGACTTGATTACGTCCATGTTGTGTTCAATAACCAATACCGTGTTTCCTTTATCAACTAATTTTTGCAACACGTCCAGCAGATGGCTGATGTCTTGAAAATGAAGTCCGGTAGTGGGCTCGTCTAATATATAGAGTGTCTTTCCCGTGTCTCTTTTAGAAAGCTCGGTTGCCAACTTGACACGTTGCGCTTCGCCACCAGATAGTGTAGTTGCATGCTGGCCCAATGAAATATAGCCCAGGCCTACTTCGCCCAAGGTTTGTATTTTTCGCAAGATGCGGGGAAGCTTATCAAAGAAAGTGATGGCCTCCTCCACCGTCATGTCAAGCACATCGCTAATGGACTTCCCCTTGAATCTAACTTCCAACGTCTCGCGATTGTAGCGTTTGCCTTTGCAGGTTTCGCAGGGCACGTATACATCCGGCAAAAATTCCATTTCGATCAACCGCAAGCCTGCACCCTCGCAGGTTTCGCAGCGTCCACCTTTTACGTTAAAAGAAAAGCGTCCCGTTTTATACCCTCTTATTTTTGCCTCGGGCATATTTGCAAACAGGTCTCTGATTTCCGTAAACACTCCGGTATACGTGGCCGGATTCGATCGCGGGGTTCTGCCGATCGGAGATTGATCTACTTCAATCACTTTATCAACCAGCTTCAATCCATCTATTTTTTTATACGGCAATGGCTCCTGTCGCGAGTTAAAGAAAAACTGATTTAAAATCGGGAAAAGTGTATCGTGAATGAGTGTTGACTTTCCGCTGCCGGAAACACCTGTGATGCAGATGAACGTTCCAAGTGCAAGGTGTAAATCAACATTCTTTAAATTATTTCCAGTGGCACCCAAAAGCGAAAGATTTTCTCCACTCCCTTTTCTACGTTCTTTCGAATAGCTAATACCCATTTTTCCACTCAAGTACTTCGCAGTCGTGCTATCAATTTTTAAAAATGTCTCCGGGTCTCCCTCCGCCACAATGTGACCTCCATGTCTACCTGCACCAGGTCCTACATCGATAATATAATCTGCCTCGAGCATCATCTCCTTATCATGCTCCACTACAATGACGGAGTTTCCTAAATCGCGAAGATCTTTCAACGCTTTAATCAACTTGGCATTGTCGCGTGCATGCAACCCAATGCTGGGCTCATCTAATATGTAAAGCACGCCCACCAATTGAGTGCCTATCTGTGTAGCTAACCGAATGCGTTGCGCCTCACCACCGCTTAATGTTCGAAGCGGTCGGTTCAAATTCAAATAGTCCAGACCTACATCCAACAAGAAACCTATTCGCTTCCTGATTTCTTTCAATACTTCTACAGCAATCTGGTTTTGCTTGTCGCTGATACGATTCTCTAACCCATCAAACCATTTCTTAAGTACATCTATATTTAGTTGGGCGAGTTCGGCAATGTTCTTGTTGTCAATCTTAAAATGAAGTGACTCCTTTTTCAATCGAGCGCCATGGCACTCGGGACAGATCTTGGTGATTGTAAAATCATCTACCCATTTTTTGATCGATTCAGAGCCTTCCTCTTTTTGCTTTTGAAGAAAGTTGACAATGCCCTCAAATTGGGTGTTCCACTCTGTGCCCGGGTACTTAACAGACGCAACTGCCACCGGCATCTCATCGCCATACAATAAAACGTGAAGTGCTTCTTTGGGAATATCCTTGATAGGCGTAGTGAGCGTGAGTTTATATCGTTTTAAAATTGCTTCGATTTTCTTAAAAATCCAGATGTCGCGGTATTCTCCGAGTGGTAAAATACCACCCCGACTTATGCTCAACTTCTTATCGGGTATCACAGATGCTTCGGTGATCTCTTCTATTTGACCCAGGCCATTGCAGGTAGGGCAAGCTCCATAGGGAGAATTGAATGAAAAATTGTTGGGCGCTGGCTCATCGTATGACAATCCAGTTTTAGGATCCATCAGGAATTTTGAAAAGTGGTGTACCTTTCCACCTGCCTTGCCTGCCCTCCGCTCCGCTTCGGAAGGCGGGCAGGCAGGCAGGTTCTCTTCCTGCACCATGATCACCCCTTTGCCTTCTTTTAAAGCTGTATTGATCGACTGACTGATGCGGTACCGATCAGTGGCTGTCGGCACAATGCGATCGATCACCATTTCAATATCGTGTATCTTGAAACGATCTAGTTGCATTTTAGCGGTGATGTCCACCACTTGACCATCTACGCGCACTTTGGTATAGCCTTGCTTCCTGATCTGAACAAACAACTCGCGATAGTGACCTTTCCTTCCTTTGATCACGGGCGCCAAAATGATTAACTTCTTGTTGTTGAAATTAGAAATGATGGCATCCAAAATTTGCTCTTCGCTTTGGCGCACCATCTTGTCGCCTGTCTGATACGAAAACGCTTCGCCCGCACGAGCAAATAGCAAGCGAAGGAAATCATAAATCTCTGTAACTGTTCCAACGGTAGATCGCGGATTGCGGGAAGTCGTTTTTTGTTCAATAGAGATGACCGGACTAAGACCGTTGATCTTGTCTACGTCAGGGCGCTCGAGGTTTCCCATAAAACTTCTCGCGTAGGCCGAAAAGCTCTCCATGTACCTACGTTGTCCTTCGGCATAGATAGTATCAAATGCAAGGGATGATTTTCCGCTTCCGCTAATACCTGTGAGAACCACCAGCTTGTTCCGTGGGAAGGAGACGCTTATGTTCTTGAGGTTATGTTCACGTGCGCCAATGATTTCAATGAAATCGTGGCCGGTGATATCTTGAATTTTTATAGAAGAATAGGACATGTTAAAAAATAGGAAGTTGTTAACCTGTTCGAGCCAGAGTTACTTTTTTTGAGAGGTGTTGTGTTGTTCTATTATTTGGGGTTATCCACTTTTCCCTGCGATTCCAATTTGATAAAAAGTTCGTTCTCCTTCTGGGAAAAAATGGGAAGATTATTTCCTTTCCAAAACTCAAAATCAAATTTAGTCCCATGCTTATAAAGAGAGGCCTTTCGGTAGGTATTTTTGGTTTCAAATTTGACGGGCTGCGATTTCAACACAATAAATTCGCTAACAAAATTTTGTGTTTGTTGAGTTTTCTTGTTGGAAATTTTCATCCTAAAATCAACTCGTGCGGATGATAAGTATGTTTTTCCGGCTGTCGTATTGAATGTCAAGAATATTTTTGAATTGGTGATACTAAATCGGAGGCCGAACAGCGACTTCTCAAAACGTGAAGTAGTGTCAAGTTCTAGGGCAACTTCTTTCATAATCAAATTTTCATCGGTTTTAACGGTCGCTCTATACAGAACTCTATCTTCCACTTTGGTTGCCTCTTTTTTGGGCTCAACCAACAACGTACCCCCACCTTGCACATCTTTAAAAAAATAGAAGTGAAAATCCTGAACTTTTCTCTTAAAACCATTCAAAAAATCAGCAAATGCGTAGTTCAGCACGGACTCGATTTTTACAGGTGAGACCATTTCAAATTCATCATCATCCTCTTTTGGCAGTTGGAATGTGCGACATTGATCCACTTTTACGACTACATCTTTATCACCTCCCTTTTTTTCAAACCCAACAGTGAGTAGCGCATCTGCATACTTATTGTACTCTTTGTTTCCTTGCACAAGTTCTCGATAATAAACCGAACAAGTGATGGGCAGGGAAAGGCTGGCCTTGGTCGCGTTGACTATATCATTGAAAGCTTTCAGGTCTTCCTTTCCAACTACGCTTACTTCACCTAGTTCAATTACAGATTCTTTCAAAAAGAATTTCTGACTAACCGCGGCTTGGCTTGCCACCGGTATAGTTAAACTATTGTAGTTGACGTGAGATATCTCCAACGAATCAACGGAGGTTAGATGAGTAGGAATAGTTAGTTTGAAATAGCCATCTTGATTTGATACCGTCCCTACGGACGGATCGCTTTTTAGTCGAATACTAGCAAACTCCACCGGAATTTTTTCGGCCGAGTTGAAAATGAAACCATCCATAAATTGCTGTGCGTGCAGCTGTAGACAGGCCATAAAAAGTAAAAAGACTCCCACTCTCATAATACCTTTATTTTAGTAAACTCAGAAATTAAAATCCTCTTTTAAAAGGCGAGAATAGATCTTACCGATTTCTTCGCTGATTTTGACATAGCCATTTTCCTTCCACTCAAAACCAATGGCTAATTTCGTTTCCGGATCAACGACCCAATATTCCTTAACTCCGAATTTTGCGTAGAGGTCTTTCTTTTTTATCAAGTCATACTCTTTATTGCCTGGCGACAAAACCTCGACCAGCAAATCAGGTACGCCTTCAAAACGTCCCTTTTCATTGATTTGATTTCGGTTCGATTTCAAAATCACGACAACATCTGGCTGTACTGAATTTTGATTCTTGTCGAGCTTAACATCATATGGCGCAATTATGACAGTACCTTTTCCATTCTCTTCAACTAGTTTGTCAAGAGCCTTAAAAATAGACTGAACAGTTTTTTGGTGATTGAAAATGGGTGCTGGCGACATATAGATTTGATTATCGATCAATTCGGCCAATGTCCCTTCGGGAAGCAATTCATACACTTCCATCATAGTGCGGGGCGGACGTTCAATTGTAGATTCCATGATTTAAAGGTAATAGAAACGAGCGAAAAAGTAAATCCCCGTGCGGCAGAGAAACAAGCTCCATTTACATTTGAGCGATGCCAAGTCCGCCTGTACTCGCGATGACGGTCTCAATCAACCTTCATCCACTCAAAAACCTGATAGTGTTCGCCATTCATACCTAGCCGAGTATACACGTTTTGCGCAGATTGGTTTGTCTTATCTACGTACAACCGAATGCCTCGCCAATCAGGTTCAGTATTCACAAGGTGTTGGATGTGGTGATACAATTTTTTATAAACTCCCTTGCTGCGATGAGCTTCCGGGATGTAGACAGATTGAATCCAAATCACCGTACCGCAACGCCAATCGCTCCACTCGTGGGTTGTCATCAGACAACCGATCACTTCATCATTTTCTTCGGCTACATAATACCTCCCTTTTGACGAGTCCTTAAACAACCGTTGGACGCCTTGCGAAAGGGTAGCAATATCCAGTGTAATGTTTTCTGTTTCTAGCGCCATCTTCAATTGAAAATCAATAATCGATGGAATGTCATGCTCTGTAGCCTCTCTAATTTGAATAGTATTCATGGTTAACTCGTTGATTCATTTGTTGCCTTTTCGATGGGGTGGAATAAACTCCCTTGCCGTCCAGTTCTATCGCACGTTGAGCCCGCATGAACGCTCTGGGTAAGTTTGGATTTGCTCATCCTTGCCATTTTTAAAGGGCATAAAGATAGGGTTAAGCCCATAATGAGACGAAAAAAGTGAAAATACGTGGTTTTCCCCGTATGAAATACGTGGTTTTCCCCGTTGCGCAGATAGGCGCTCGCGTTCCACCTTTGCTCTCGGTTTAAGGTTAATTAGGATGAAGGTATTGGTAGTCCACCGGAACGAGGCCGTTTTAGAGAGCATCAAAGCACAACTGTCGCAATGGTACATTCGATCTTGCATGTCAGGATTGGATGGATTATTGTGCTGCCGTGGCGAACACTTTGATCTTATTTTATGCGGTCTTGATTTGCCGGTGGTTACCGGTATCGAAATGGTGCGATCCATACGCAACTTCTCGGTCAACAAAAAGACACCCGTTATTTTGCTGGCCGAGGGAAAGGAAACGGCTGATCACGTTCGACTGCTCAATTTGATGAACGCGAACCTGTTGACCCTGGAGGAAGTGACCGAAATGCAAAACCTGAATTTAGAATGACATCAATGTATCTTCAACCCACCCATTCCACCTACCACGAAGGGCTTTTGCTGTTTGCACACCTGTTGATGAACGTAGATGGTTTTGTAGACGAGCGCGAACGAAAAGCCCTTGAGGAAATCCGAAGGGAAGAAAATATTCCGGAAGAAACGTTTTCAACCTTTCAGGAAGCCCTCATCAAGAAATCGGAAAAAGAACTTTTTCAAGATGGCATAGACTTGCTGAACAGCTGCTCAGACCAAGAAAGGTTATGTGCCTTGGTTCACCTCTACCTGCTCACAGAATCTGACCTGTCGATTCATCCCCGTGAGGTGAGATTGCTGCTCTATTCTTTAAGAAGAACCCATGTTGATTTTGATGAAATTGAACTAACGGCACGATTGGTGAAGGCCAATAAAGCGACTTCACAACGAGCCGCTTCGCTAGAGCTTTACAAATCCCTTACGAATGGCCTCTAGCGCCATGCCGGTTCTGCTCTGCACGTTTAGTTTTGTAAACATCGAGGCACGATACCCATCGATGGTGCGCTCACTTAAATTCATAATCGAGGCGATATCGCGATAAGATAAGTCGCTGCACGATAGCTTCAAGAAATACAATTCCCTTTCTGTCAGGTGAAGAGACGAATCAGCCTCTTGTGCGGAACTTATCAATTTTTGATAGCTGATAGCCGGATTGTAATAGCCAAACCTATGCACTTCATCCAGCGCATGTTCCAGCTCGTTCGGATGGATGTCTTTAAACAAATAGGAACAACATCCGGCTCGCAGCATTTTAATGATCGTTTCTTCCTTGTCGTCCATCGATAGTGCCACTTTGCGTATGGCCGGGTAAGTCTGATGCAGCCACGCTGCGGTTTGGGGGCCATCCATCTGTGGCATCGACACATCGATGAGCATCAACTCGGGGATCACCTCGGCCTGTGCTATCTTTTGTTGTAGATCAATACCATTGGTGGCATCCATCACCACCTGCGTATTTTTGAAACTGGATAACAACAGCGTCAACGACTTTCTAAAAAGCTGGTGATCGTCTACCAGCCCAACTTTAATTTTCGAAAAAATAGGTGTGGCTTCCGCGCTTATTGTTTCCTCGTCCATGGGTTGCTAAAGCGGTAAGTTAATAAAAAGATGAGTTCCCGCAGGGCCTGACTGCCACGATACCTGGCCGCCCAACAGTTTCACCCGATGACGAATATTGGTCACCCCTACACCTTCAATAGAGTGGTCGTTCACATCAAAGCCTTTCCCATTGTCGGCAATAGAAATGGTCAATGCGGATTCATTCTGCTCGGCTTGCACCGTGATGTGCGAAGCCTTGCCGTGTTTTACGGCATTTTGCAGCGCTTCTTGCGCAATGCGAAACAAAATAAGTTGCCGATCGAGCGATAAGTTGATCAATGAGGGATGCAATAACGTTACCGTCACTTCTTTGGTAGCCATTAATCGATTCGCTTCGGTGCGCAAATTGTCGATCCAATTAAATTTTTCAAGCCACTCCGTGTTCAGCGACTTACTCAGTGCCCTTAGCTCCTGAATAGCTTTTGAAATCGTGTCGTCCAATACATGAAACTGTTGAGATGAAGCCCCCGATCGCTCTGCCACACCCACCATAAGCTTGGCGCTACCTAACAGTTGCCCAATGTTGTCGTGCAATTCGCTACCAAGATGGTTAAGCGTTTCCTCTTGTGCTTCGAGGCGCGTTTTTAACAGCTCATGCTGAAACTGATTGCTCAGTTCCTTTTTCTCCAACAAGAATTTTAACTGCCTCTTTTGATAAATCAAAAAGAGCACAATCATTCCCACCGCAACAAACAGGAGAAAGGCAGATCCTACAACGATGATGGCAATTTCTTGCGAAAGAATATCCATAACATACTGCCCCCTATAAAAAGGGCGCTTAAAAATAGAAGAACATTATGACCCAGCCATAGCTGCATAAGGTACACCCGATTTTCAATTGAATAGTCGTTGGAGATTTGGAGCTTTCTGGTCAGGTATCCGTAAGTTAAAAAAACAAAGAACGAGCCCAAATGGTAAAACAATTGCGAAGAGACAAACCAAAAATCAAAATTCCAGGACAAAGGTTCTTGGGTAACGTTGGTGAGAATTTGATGCATGAATAAAAAAGACATCAACACCACTCCTACCGATAAAATAACGAACCCCATACTATCAAAGACTTTAGGCGGCTCGGCTCGAAAAACATCCGTCAAATAATAGGCCGATTGTAAAATAACAAAGACTATAACGATCCTCTTTTTTAAAGTGGAAATGAAAGTGTAATAAAAATAGGTGCCAACACCAATGCTTGAGAGCAGACACAACAAAATGTAAAAGGTAAGATTGGGAGAAGCATTCGCTGCCTTCCACATCAATAACGTAGCAATGAAGTAGTAAGCGACAAGTGCTCGCCATTTAGGATGTTTGTCGCTACGCGTGTGCCAAAGCATCAATAAAAAGCAGATGCCATAGCAAAAGGGTTCAGAAAAGTCGTGAAGTAAAGTTTGAAAGGTGGTCATCTATTACAGCGTTGAAGAAGGCAAATTGCAAATGCGCTATGTAACTTATCAAAATGAAATGACCGGGTAATCCATCTTTCGAAAAAAAATATCCCTGGTCATTCCACTTTGATTTTAAAGAAGCGTAAACCTAATTGGGTAATCCGGGAGGTTTCGGACCACCATCAATACCATTGTCAGCGCGGGTTACCGGCTTACCGCTGGCAGAAAGTCCTTTTGCTTTAATGGTTAATGCCCCCACTTGCCCGCCCCCTTTCTTGTCAACTGCTTCTACCGAAACAGTAAACACCACCTTGGCTGGTTCTTTGTCCAGCAATTTTTTAAGCTCTGCCCCGCTGAATTCGAATTCGAATGCGGGGCTCCTTCCTGATTTTTTTGCCATAATAATTGTGTTTAGGGTTTAGTAATTTATTTGATGCCCCAAAGGTGAAAATCATTTTTCTAAAATGATACGGGGAAAACCACGTATTTCATACGGGGAAAACCACGTATTAAATACGAGGAAAACCACGTGCAAAATACGGGGAAAACCACGTTGACTATCTCCCTCCAGCTTCCCAAGTTTGTCATGTCAACGCGCAGCGATTGACTACTGGCATTTTTACCTATGGAAATTGTGATGAAAGCAAAAGCCAAAAACATTGGAAACGATCGATTATCGATTGAAGTGCATCATGGCAAGCAGATTATTATGGTCGACTATAAGGGATTAAAAGAAAACGAGATGATCGAATTGATCCACGCCAATTTCGAGTTGGTCATCCAAACAAAGACCCGGCTTATTCTGGCCGACTATCGGAATTGCTATGTGACACCTGCCTTTGTGGCGGAGGCGAAAAAGTTTACAGAGGCCACTATGCAGCACATCGACAAAGTGGCGCTGTTGGGCATCGACTCCGTAAAGTCGTGGATATTAAAAGGCATACTATTAACCTATCCGGTCAATTTTAAGCCTTTCCACACCAAAGAAGAAGCTAGTCAATTTCTAACCGAATAACCCCCACCTTATGGCCAAGAAAAGAAAAAAACAAAAACGCATATTTAACTGCATCGGCTCGCGCAGAACAGAAAAAGATTGGGTCTTTGAATCTGCCGCAGGCGCCAGAGCGGCACAAACCAACATACCAACCGCCAAAGACCTGCGCGCCTCCTGGTGGAAAATTGCCAATCAGGAACAAACCGGCTCGTGTGTGGGCTGGGCTACGGCCGACAGTGTGCTGCGGTGGCATTTTGTAAAAAAAGGCCTGCTGAAAAAAGAACAACTGCTATCGGTGCGCTACCTGTGGATGGCCTCGAAAGAGACAGACACAGACGTGAACTATGCTACTACCTTTTTGGAAGGTGCTGGCACGAGCATCAAGACAGCACTGGACATCGCCCGAAAATTTGGTACCGTGCAAGAATCCGTTCTACCTTTTGGCGGTAGCCTCTCTCCCCTCGATGAAGATGTGTTTTACGCAAAGGCTGCCAACGGAAAGATTGCGAGTTACTACAATCTCATCAAAGGAGACAAACTCGCCAACTACCGCAACTGGATTGCCAACAATGGCCCCATAGCCGTGCGCCTGGAGTGCGACAGCACGTGGGATGCCATTGGCAGCGATGGTGTGCTTGACGAATACGACCGCGCTAGTGCCGGCCCCGAGGATGGGCATGCCGTAGCTCTCGTGGGCTATACCAAAAACCATTTCATTGTGCGCAACAGTTGGGGCACCAATTGGGGCGACAAAGGCTTTGCCTACGCAACCAATGCGTACACGGCAGCTGCTTTTGATGAAGCTTATGGCGTCATCCTTTAGATCAAAAAATACCTAAAAAGGGGTATTGATTACCGATAAAATGAAAGGGAGATTTGAGTACCCAATAACGAAGAGCAAATAAATGAAAATGTAGATAGCGCCAATCAGAATCAGAAAAGCGAAAAATTCAAAAAACTATGCCTACCACCTACACTCCGCAACTCGCAGCCGAATACCAACAGTTGTTTGATAGCTGTCTCATCAAAGAAGGAAAGTACCCGGATATCGACAGCATTCTTACCAAAATAGTGGCAGGGCGCACACGCTACGAAACCATTGCATCAACAACGAAAGTGCCCTGGTACTTCACCGGCATTGTGCACAGCCTCGAGGGCGGTAGCAACTTTGCCTCACACCTGCACAATGGCGATCCTCTTACCGCAAGAACAGTCCGGGTGCCTGCAGGCCATCCAAGATCTGGAACCCCTCCTTTTACATGGGAAGTAAGTGCCATCGATGCCCTTAAACTCCAAAAGCTAGACCAGTGGACTGACTGGAGTTTGGCCGGCACGCTATTTCAGTTTGAACGATACAACGGCTTTGGCTACCGGCCCAGAGGGATCAACTCACCCTACCTGTGGAGTTTTTCAAACCAATATACCAAGGGAAAATTTACAGCTGATAGCATTTTCGATCCTAACGCTATTTCCAAGCAGTGCGGAGCCGCAGTTTTACTTCGTAGAATGAGCGAGCGCCAACTAGCTGTGATCGGTGAACTTGACACCATTACACAAATTAAAACACTGGGGGCGCAAGTTGCTTTTGCACCAAATACCTACAACGGTAAAGCAGAGCAGTTGCAAAAGTTATTGAACCGCGTGGGTCTTCCCCTACGCGTAGACGGCAAAGCAGGAAGAAACACCTCCGATGCCTACTACTCCGTTGCCAAGAAATACCTGAGAGGAGATACCAAAAGATAAGAGCGTTATGAATTGGACAACCATTGACGAACAACACAAGGCCACCTTTCACCGCGACTACGTAGCTTGCCACGAGCCGCACGAGCGCGGTTGGTTGGTGGAAAACGTGTTGACGGCTTTCCCACAATATCGAAAAAGTGTGGTGGAGCGCGCTATACAAGAGGTGTGTACCGCTATGACAGCCACACCGCGCAAGCGCCCCGAATTTTTAGAAAAGCTGAAGCAGCAATTGGAAGGTAAACGACTGCCAAATAAAGTGTTGGCGAAAAAAGCGTAAACGGAAAGCTATGGAACTATTAAAACTGTTCAATCCATTTGCCAAAACTTCCAAGCCTATGGAAGACCATGCGCTATACCAAATTACTACCAACAGCCACAACTATTGCGGCTGCATTGTACACCAGAACGAAGTGATGATAAAGCTCCAAAGCAAAGAAGGCAAGCCGGTGAAAATTTTGAAAGTGAATATTAGAAGTATTGCGGTTTTATAAAACCTTAAATAATCCACTATGAATTTTTTTATAACCAATCGCGAAATTATAACCGACTCAAATGGTGTAGAATCCGTTCGCGAAGATGGCAAGGAGAAAGCTGCAGACAAGCTGAGGTTCGGTACCTATGCTGACGGAAAGTTTATCCTTTACCCGGAGCCAGATAACGAGTTGGAAGGGAGCTACGCAAACTTGGCAAATAAAAATGTCAATGACCTAAAAGGATCGGCTCATTTTTTCAAATTACTTTATGATGAGCTGAGTAAAGGCGGCAAAAACGCAAAGAACAACAACGTTCTTTTTTTTATTCATGGCTTTAATACCAATCTAGAAGATGTACGAAGCGCGTTTAAAAAATTGCAAAAGTTATATGTCGACAATCCCAAATGCCCTATAAGCCATATTATCATTTTTACTTGGCCGGGTATGAGCCCGAAAATACCTTATCACTATTTTAATGATCGGGAAGATGCGATTGCTTCAGGCAAGGCATTAGCAAGAGGAATTGAAAAGGTCACAAAGTTCTTCCAAACGTTTCTGCTTGCTGACGGGAATGAGCCATGCAACCGAAGCATCCATCTGATGGCGCATAGCATGGGCAATCGAGTGCTTGAACATGTGATGTTAGAACTAAAAAAGAACCAGTCTCAAACGCGTGAGCTATTTAGCGAAGTTATACTAATGGCAGCCGATGTGAACTATAACATCTTCGAACCGAATGAGCCCTTTAGTGGACTGATCGAAATGGGTAAACGTGTTCATGTCTATTTTCATGAAGGTGACCGCGTCTTGGATATCTCGAAGTACACAAAAAACTTTAGCAATCGCCTTGGGCGCTATGGGCGTAAGAAAATAGACTCGGCTCAAATTGATGTTTTTGATTCAAACGTTTCGAAAGTAAAAGATGACTTAGAAACAGATTTCAGCACCGATAAACTCAATCACTGGTACTACTATTCCTCCTCTGAAGTCGTCAGTGATGTTGCCGAAGTACTGAATGGAAAAAAATCAAAGTATGCAGTGAAGAAATAAAAAACGGATTAGGAGAATTTAAATACACAAACTCAAAGAATATGGTAACAATAGAAGGAGGTTTTATCAAGGAGGCTACCAAAATGATAGCCGCTAAAAACAATGTGCCGTTCGGGGTAAATTATCCTGACACCATCATCATCCACTACACCGCAGGTAGTTCAGCAGAAAGCTCCGCCAATTGGCTTCAACGCCAAGATGTGAAAGCATCTGCTCATATTGTAATTGGGAAAAAAGGAGAAATTTTTCAACTCGTATCTTTTGAGAACATCTCATGGCACGCAGGCGAAAGTGCGTATGGTGGGCGCACCAGCTTTAATAAATTCTCCATCGGCATAGAACTCGATAACCCTGGTTTTTTGATTCAGGCCGGCAATGATTTCGTGGCTTCTTTTGGTACTAAGTATCCCGCCAATGAAGTAATTCAAGCCGTGCATAGAAATGAAACTGCACCGCGTTTTTGGCATATCTATACTGAAGCACAGATACAAGCATGTGAAGAAGTATGCCTTGCGTTGATAAGTAAATATCCAAAGATTAATCAGATACTCGGTCACGAAGAAATAGCCCCCGGTCGTAAGCAAGACCCAGGACCAGCTTTTCCATTGGATAAGTTTCGGAACAAAATATTGCACAGCAACCGACAAGACGATGTGGATGAAGCCGCACCGGTATTCGCAAAAGGTAAAGTGATTACCGACAAATTAAACATTCGTGAAGGCGCTGGTGTGGAGTTTCAAAAAGTTGCTTTGCCTCTGCCACTTAATAAAGAACTGGAAGTATTGGGCGAGCGCAATGGCTGGTACCATGTAAAAATTGAAGTGGACGGTTGGGTAAGCAAAGCCTACGTAGCTAAAGCGTAATAAAAATACTATGAACCGGATTTTACTTTTGATTTTAATAGCAGGCATAACATTCCTCATAGTGCTGCTGATATCGAGGATCGACTTGATGAAAGACATTTGGCTATGGCTCGTGGGTCTTGCAGGGCCAATAGTTAAAATTGTAGATGCGGTCTTTACAAAAGTTAAAAACTTTTTTGTTAACGAATATAAAGAGCTTACACCAAAGAAAATCAGTGACTCACAAGAAAATATTAATGAACAATAACGCGCAAAATTATGGAGACCAAAGAAACTAAAAATGATTTCAAGCATTTCATTTTGCTGGGATCGCTTCTCTTTCCTGCATTACTCATTCTAAATACTTTACTATTTAAATTTTTCCTCGCGCCAAAGGAGAGTTTTTTCTTTAATCTCGCAGCAGCCATCATGGTTAGCTGGCTATTGATGCTTACCCTGTACTACATATGGGCAATCTATTTCTACAATATTAATTTTGGTTGGACAGACAAAGATTGGCAAGATCGCGAAACCAAAGTATTTGTAGAAGGCTCTGGACCAGAACCGGACGGTAACCCAAACTCGGAAGAAACACTGGGGTTACCGGCAGGCACGATTCGAGGCACAATTGCACTTACCGTTTTGGTGATCGGCCTTTCCATAATGATAGCCGCATTGGGCTTGCCAGGTAAAATAAGCCAAAATGAATTCTTGATTGATCATTTTGAGTTCTTGAAGACCGGCTTTTTAATGGTAATCGCGTTTTACTTTGGTAGTAAATCGCTCGAGCTTTTAAAAGATCGGAAACAAGTAATTGGCGTACCCAGCAACACACCCCCTAACACTCCACCTCCTCTTGCTGGCTCGCCAACAGGTGCACCCCAGCAACCATTTGCAGGTACGGCCTCTGTTGCACCTATAGGTGATATTGCTACAAACACAAAGTCAGCTATCGATTTTCACGACCCATCTGCAAAAGGATAACCGATGCGAATTTCTCTTTACATATCCCTATTAGTGCTGCTTTCAGCCTCTTGCAAAAACGACAAGCGGTATTTGGTGGTAAGCAAAATTAGGCAAGCGGCTAAGTTAGCAACTACCGAAACCACGATTGATAAGGTTGTATTTGGCACTAGTGATAAACGACTGCTCGGCATCATCCACCTTAACCAAGCGCGCTTTGTAGCCTACTCCACGGCCTTTATTAAAAGCGGCATCGACCTCAATAAAGTAAAGCCAGAAGACATTAAGATTACCGATAAAATGATTCAGATAGAGTTGCCTCATGTGGAGGTGATTAATTTCAGCTATCCATTTAAGCATTTTAGAATTGACGAGGCCATTACAGAGAATGCATTCCTTAACAAGATTGACATTTTTGACCAGGAGAATTTTTATCGACTGGCCGAGTTGGATATCCGTAACAATTTAAAATACACAGGGCTGAAAGAAGCCACTGAGCAAAAAACTCGCTTACTCCTAGAAGTCCTGTTGAAAAACCTGGGCTACGAAGAGATCTACATCACCTTTAAAGAAAAAGGTGAGCTACTACCTGAGGCAGATTTAACGGAAGGCGAAATAGAATAACAAGATGAAGAGCGTAGCAAATTTAGCGGTTCAGATTATATTGGTGGTAGCCGGAGTGCTGGTATTTTCCTTCTTCGATCCGTTCGGTTTGTTAGCACCGAAAAAGAAGACACTGCAAGACACACCCATCAGCGTAGTGAGTATAAAAGAAATAGGCCAGTTGATTACCGCTGAATATTATGGTGAGGTATTGTCGTCTCTCCAAGAAGAATTGATTGAGGACGTTGTTGAAAATCAAGTCGAATTTGAGAATCAGGTAGGTACTTTGAATCAAAAATACCTTAAAGCACTAGAGGTATTCCATTCAAATAGAGACACCATTAAAGTGCGTTGGTACCGAAAGCGCAAAGATTTGATTGAGGCCTTTTACATTGTTAACCAATCGTTAGTAAATGACATATTGTATCAGAAAATGGTTTCAATTGTTCTGACTACCAAAAAGATTGATAGTGAAGGAGATTTGTTAAAAGCTATTTGGAGCGAGAAGGAAAAGATAGATTTTACTAAAGAATATGCTCTTGATGCGACTATACTAAAAAAACAGGCGACAGACGAACTCAAAAAACTCAAAGAAACTAAAGCATTTAAAAAGAAACAGATTATTGCTATCGGGCGCGGATGGGTAAAGGCTGGAATTGATTTTGGCAGTTTTAACGAACGGAACTTTAAATACGATAAAGCAAATCGGACTATTTATCTTTTTGGTGTTGAGCCTCAGATACTCACTTGCGACATCAACCCGTGGTTTAATGCCAAGCAAAAAATAAAAGGGTTTGAAATCATTGCCGCTACCAACAAAGCCAACGACAGCAGCTACCTTCGGAAGGTAAAGCAAAGCTGCCTTGACAAACTTAGAACTCAGGCAGAGAAAGCGGGCATTACTAAGCAAGCAAAAATCAATGCAGAAGAAACGTTGAAACACTTCTTCTCACTGTTGCTAAATGAACCATTGGATAAAGTAGTGATTATGAAAAACTCATTGGCTGAATACCAAAAGCTATTGGATTGTAAAGGCATTTACCCCAAAGAAAAACTGCCATTAATAGACTCTACTCTGTTGGCACTCTATAAGATTGATTCCATGGCAGCAGGACAGGCAGTAACTAAACTCTTAGGTTCGAAGACAGTATTGGGCAATGATACTTGTTTCATAAACCGCTTTTCGGCATTAACCTACCACATGGTAGAAGATAAGTTGATAACTGCGGATGAATTGAAACTCTTGAGCAAAGCATTTCAAGATACTACATACTCACACTTAGATTCAATCTGGTACTTGCCACTACCCGCAAAAATAAAAATAAATGAACAGTCCAAATTGTGGGCAGCGAAGAATGCCAAGTACAATACAAAAGGTATTGGTCATTGGTACGATTCAGTTACTAACAAACCCGGTTATGCTTGTTACAAGATTAAAGCGGATAGTCTGAATAAGACGTTGTCAAAGACAGAAATGATAACCAATCGAGCTACTGCACTTAGTGAAACTCTAAAGCTCTTAAAGAAAAATTGCAAAACGGTGGTTATTGCAAAAGCAGAAGAAAATGATACAATCAAAATTGAAACGTTTTTAAATTCTTTGAATAAGTAAAAACGGAGTAGGCCAAAAAGTCAAAACAATCAGTATAAATGAAAAACTTAACCGTACCTACTATCTGCAATAGCACCAATGGTTATTGTGGACACTCCATAAAATCAACTCTGGATGTTATGAGGCAATTGACACTAATCATTTTAGGAATTGTCCTTATTGAGGCGTCCATAGCCCAACCACAAATAACTGGAAAAGTTGCAGTAAAAAGATTTACGTCTTTCCAACAGATACAGAGTGATAATTATAAAGGCACAGGCTCGTACCAAAAGAGCATGTATGACAACTACACCATCTATCTACTACAAGCTTCACAGGTAGACGAGCGAAATATTGAATCAAGGTTTTTAGAACTTGTTAGGACTATGCCAGAACTGGCGAGTGACTGTGTGGAAAAAATAGTGCAAATAGAAGGAGGTAGAGTGCAAAAGCTCTGTACAGATGCCAATGGTGAGTTCAAGAGTAGGGCTTTCTCTGTAGATCAAACCATATTTGTTATTTATAGCATTGATCCATTTAGCTATAGAAAAATTATTTCAAAAAATGGTGGAAATAACCTGGGCACAAGAACTTTAAAAAATTAAGGTATGATTAGAATAGTAGCGTATTTTCACTTGATGATTGTTTGCAGCAATAGCATGTTTGCGCATGGCGATCAAAAAAAGCAAAATGACTCGACTTTATTGACGATCACGACAGGTATAGAAAAAATTGAACTAGATAATGAAGATCAGCTTTTCGAATTAAATCTTACCGACATATCTTCTGAAGTTACTCTAGATAATATTGAAGGTGATGGGTCAAATTTTGAACGTCTGGAACTTTCAAATAGAATTATAAGAACAATCAATTTTAGAAATATTAAAGCTAAAGTAATACGTCTTGAGAATTGTGTTATTGATGAAATCATTATTGGCGTGGATAGTGAGGTTGATAGCTTATTTTTAAATGGAAGCGAGATTAAATCACTCGTAATCCGCAACTCCCATATGAATTACGTTTCATTGCAAGAATCCAAGGCTCTAAATCAATTTTTTCTGCAAGGGAAGATAGGTTTAAATTCAATTGATTTTCGAAGTTTCAATGTAAAGGACACGGCTTCTTTTATTGATTTTTCAGAGATCGAATCCGTGCCGGGCAAGGATACTATTTTTCTCTTTTTTGAAGGCGCCAATTTCCGTAAGCTGGAGATGAACTATAAACATTTTTCTTTAGCCTTTCCCGATAATCACAATAATGACCACGTAAGAGTAACTTACTTAAAACTGTTGGAATTTTTTAACGCAAGTGGTCAGAAGAATAACTACAAAAAGCTTTTTAAAGAATATAAACTTTTTGAAACCGAAGCTGAGTCAAAAACAATTTGGTCATATCTATTTGGCTATTGGCTTCCAGATTTTTGGTGGGGCTTTGGTCTTGAAAAATATAAAGTTGTTTATAATACCCTTGGGCTGTATTTAGTGTGTTCATTTATAGCCTTGTTTTTCTTGCGAAAATTGAATGATGCTTATGGTCTAGTTTCGTTGAAAAAGAAACTCCATCCTCTGGGTTACACCTATTATTCCTTAGTTTATATGGGCATACTTTTCTTCGGTTTGAAATTTGAAGTATCAAATCTTCAATTTGATAAATATATATCGCTATTTATTTTAATCACATACACTGCAGGGTTGGTCTGTGTTGCTTACCTGGCAAATCTTGTAATTACAATTTAAATTTCAATGGATACATGCTTCAATGGATAATCATTTTCTTCAGAAGGTCGTTTGGCGAACCTAGTGAGGATGAAAGCGAAAAGGGTGGCGGCTATAAACCGATCATTAAGTTCAGCTTGCTCTTTATTTTTATTGGATATGCCTTGCTCTATTTTAGTTTAAAACGGCAACCCTGCGTATTTGACTATACACACGTACCAAAGAAGGGATATACCGAAGCGTCTATTGTGAAAACGGTAAACCACATGAAGTTGCGTATTCAAAACTACGAACCAGACATACGACCATATGAAGCGGCAAAAAGAAATGTAAATCTCATAACGAAGAAAATATATCTTACCAACGAAGAGTTTGAAACCATAGGTGAACTAGCCATCAGTGGAATATCAATTAAGGCATTGGTAGTTATGACCGATAAGCTTTTTGATTTCCTCAATGTACCTGTTAATAATTATGTGGCAATGGAATTCTTTTGCAACGAGAAAGAGCTAAGCCTTACCATCCAGTTTAAAACGAAAAGAAAAGTATTTAAATCAACACTTACAGAAAATTGCGAGACATCCTTTCAATGGCTCTGCTATCAGGCAGCTTTGTTTATTCTTCAAGAAACAGAGCCCAGAGCGTTAATAGCGTACTATTACAATATGGAGGAATATGATCAGTGTGTAAAAGCATGCATGGCTGCGCTACCATCCATTAAAAATGTCGAATTAATAAGTGAAATACACGGATATTGGGCTTTGTCTTTGTCAAGATTAGACACGAATTCCATTGCAGAGGAAGAAATGAAAAAAACTACGACATGAGATTACAAGCTGCAATTGCCAACAACCCAGACAACAAAGATTGGAGGCGACTCGCCACTATGACGCCCCTTTCTTATCCCCAGCGTGACTCTTTTTTGACTAGACTTATTTCAAAAGACAAACATTACTACCCCCATTATCAAGACAAACTGATCAATTCCATTTATGCTTCTTACTACAATTCTGATACACTCCAGCAATCAAAGAAAATAAAGGAAGATTGCCAACTGATTTTGCAAGAAGTGAAAGACTACCCTTCTGACATATTTTACCATAGCGGTAAACGGATGGAAGATTGGGGAAAGGATGGTAATAGAGCTTGGTATGATTCTGCAATTGTCCAATATCATAAGGCGCTAGACCGGGAGCTGGAAGTAGGCAAAAGTCAAAAAAAGATTTCTGAATACTATAATGCCATTGCTTATACATTTGAACTAAAGGCATTAAATAAAATTGGTGTAGATCCACTGGCAAAAAGTAACTGCCAGTTAACAACCCACCAGTACGATACCATGCAACTCGACCTTGCAAAATGCTTTTTCTATGCAAGGCAAAGTGTGTTGGCCAACCCACAAAATCAATGGGGGTGGAGTACTTTAGCTGAGTACTATGGTTTAGAATACCTAGTAAACAAAAATGATAATACACTCGATACCTTTTTTAACGCCATTGAGAATGCGTTTACCAACGGGTTACCTGTTGATGATTACGTCAAAGCGCTAAATATTCCTTATTGTCTACTTACAAAGGAAAGACTTACTGCTAGGTACGCTAAGATGATGAAAGCACCGAAGTTAACCCTGGAAGAGAATAACTTAAAGAAACTAGGAGCGTTGTAAAATTGAATCAAAACCTAACTTATATGAGATTGTAACGCTAAAACCCGTTGATCAGATGCGAAATGTTGAGTGTTGAATTTTCCAACCAACGAGTTGTTGTCAACCGAAAGCAAGCGCAAAAAGTAAATAGCAAATAGATTAAAAATATTTTGGTTTTATAAAACATAAACGGAGCAAGCCGAAAATCCGATGAAGAGTAGGCAAGAAATACTTTCAAAATGACGAAATTTATACTGTTTTTTTTGCTTACGAGTTTCGCAGTCTATGCGCAAGATTCCACTCAGTTCAAGGCCTTAAAAAATGACTTAGACGAGATTAAGAAATTATTGCAAGACGACAAGGACGAGAAAGATACCATCGGGATATTCACCGTTCACAAGTTTGATGAAATTCAAGTATATAACGAAAAGGAAACAGTCGTTGAAAAAATCAGTATTAGTGAGGTGACATTTGATATCAAAGACGGTGTAATTATTGATTTGCAAGTTGTCACTACCGATCACCGGATATTTACAAATTTAAGTGCACCTATTGCATTGAGTCGATTTCATCGATGTGATATATTAGGATACTACAATGGAAACGAAACTGTATATATTCGATCTTGTGACTTTATTAGTTGGAAAAGACACAATACATTTATTCCCGATGATCAACATTTTCGACTTACAAAAAAAAATAGTTCAAAAATTCTTTTCAGAGGCGCTGGATTAAATCAAATTTCTGATGTTAGATTTTATTCTGATCTCCTCGGAACGCTGGGCAATGAGGCGAATGGTATTGCGCAAACAGAAGGGTCAACAAGAATTTTCATCAACAATCTAAATTTTAAGAATACTGGACTTATTTTTTTTAGGTATGGGGGAATTTCCTTCCAAGCTTCAAAGCTTGATAGTAAATTTAGTACCACAAAAAATGACTCAAATCTTACGAACCTGAAATTTTTGCAACGAAATTGGCTTAATATTGATTTAACTGCCAATATTTTTAGCGTATGGCTACAGAATAAATCAAGAAGTTGGGCGTCATTAAATGCAGGCGCGGGAGCAACTCTCACACGGCTTGCTGAGAAAAGTGACACGTTGAGTAGAACAGGGAACTACTATTTTCTAGAGGTCTTAGGTGAGTTTAAAGAAATAAGCAATTTCGGAATAGATTTCTCTACACGTTTTTTCTGGTTAACTGTCCCAGGTGTTGGCGGTAATTTTGGCAAACTGAACCCTCTGATAAAAGTAAGTACAAATATCTATTGGAGTCCACTTGCCAATACCAGAAATAGAGTCTTTCTTCGAGTTAACTATTTTCAAGATCTTGTTGAAAAAGGTGAGCCGTTTTTTCAATTTCAAGTCGGGTACTCGGTCGTACTTAGCTCGTTGTTAAAAGAAGGGCAAAAATGAGCGTGGTTTTTTACAAAGGATGCCGAGCGTGCGGCAATACTCTCGCAATGCTACTCAACCCCGCGATCTTGGTGTCTGGGAAGATTTCTTTAGAAGCTTGCCCGCCCTTTTTAAATAGTTGCTGTAAACAAAGTAAAAGACAATGCCTACCTTCCGTGGCCCAGGGCAGTGCTAGAGGTAAAGTATTGAACAGAGAAATGAAAGACAACGAGAATAGAAATTCTTTTGAGGGCAGGCCCTCCGGCTTGTCAGCTCGTAAAGAAGTGAAGGCGGAAGCCCTTGAGAAGGAGGGCGAAGGCAACTCTATCAAGAGATTTAGAGGATTACAGCTTGATGAGTTTTTTTTTCTATTTTGACGTCAAATAAAAAACATAATTGAAGGCAACTAAGGAAATTATTGAAGACAAAAGCAAACCATTCTTAAGATGGGCAGGTGGTAAAAATTGGTTAATAAAACACCTTCGAGAATCTATGCTCGAATTTGACTTTAAGAATTATCATGAACCATTCCTTGGCGGTGGGTCATTATTTCTTTTTCTTAAGCCGCAAAACGATTCGTATTTATCAGACTTAAATCCAGAATTGATTGAAACCTATATAATGGTGCGAGATAATGTGGAAAGAGTTATTTCAAGAATGGCTAAGTTTAAGAACAACGAAAGGTTCTACTATTCAATTAGAGATCAGGATTCAAAATCTAGAGTTAATAATGCTGCTAAGTTTATTTATTTAAATCAAACATCATTCAACGGAATTTACAGGGTCAATTTACAAGGCGTTTATAACGTGCCTTATGGATTTAGGTCTAAGGAATTTTTGGATGCTACAAACCTTAGACTTGTAAGTGAAGCACTCCAAGGGGTTGAATTAAATGTAAGTGACTTTGCCTCATCGATAAAAAAAGTAAAAAAAGGAGATTTGGTATTTCTTGATCCGCCATATACAGTTTCACATAACAATAACGGTTTTATTAAGTATAACCAAAAGCTTTTTTCTCTTGAGGATCAATATAGACTTGCGGAGTGTGTTAAATTTATTAGAAAAAAAGGAGCTTATTATATTTTAACAAATGCCGCTCATTTTAAGGTTCTTGATATTTTTGGCGGGATTGACAAGCATATCGAATTAAGTAGGGTTAGCTTGATTGGTGGAATTAATGCTAAAAGAGATCAAGTCTCAGAGTTTCTGTTTACTAATGTTCCAAATCTTATTTAAACTTCTCAAATGGCTATAAACACTGACGAAATAGGCAAGAAAATAATTGATTTTTTCAAATCTCACTTTGGAGAAGCTCTAATCTATGTACTCATAACAACAGGCGGAAGTCTAATGCCTGTTTGGGGAGGAATTCTATTATTTAAATTGTTTTCCATTAATTCGGATTTTTGGGTATTTGTTGATCAAGGGCAATTTTACTTGTTTAGTGCCGCTCTATTTACACCAAGTTGCTATCAACTTTACAGAAATAAGAGCACTACTAATTTACTTCATTCGTTTGTTTTTCTTTCTTCAATATTTCTACTAATTGTTTCAGCTATTTTATTTGCAGGTGTTTCAATCTTTGATTTACCTTTAGACAACAGTGTTAATAGCTCAAGCTCACCAACTATACCATTTAAAATAAACGATGATTTCTTAAGGTTATCATCATTAGTTTTGTTTGTGTTCTCAATATCAACAGCATTGATTTCTCAAGCGATTGAAAATAAGGTGCGTTCAGGAGGCCCTGATTCAGTTGAAGTGAGTGATTTGCGGAATGGATATGTCGATGAATTAAGTGATAACTTTGATAAACTTGACATAGGATGAGTGAAACAAGATATATAGCAGTAAAATGCATAGAGGTTCGACAACCCATTGGAACCTTCTATTTGGCTTCTATTGATTGGAAGGACGTAAAAACTATTGCACGAGCTGATATCAGAAGGATTGAAAAGGGGGAAGGTGGGCAAGTTGAAACGTATTTAGGAATTCAAAGGGGGCTTTCTAATAGTAGGGTTAAAGAAATTGGAAGATACGTAACTAATATCGATGCTACTTTTCCGACTGCTGTCCTTTTACATATTTCTTCACATTCTGTTATTAACGAAGGAAGTGACCAAGAACAAGAAGTAACTAATATCGAATTCGACAGACAGACCTCAGAAATGAAAATTCGAGAAGGTTTTGACGTTGCAACTATTCTTGATGGGCAGCACAGACTTGAAGGGTTAAGATTGGGATTTTCGGAGGCTCATCCAAACGCAGATAAGTTTCAATTGAACGTAGCAATCTTTGTTGACCTTGATATGGACGACCAATCGATGGTTTTTGCAACAGTTAACAAAGCACAAACAAAAGTAAACAAGTCTCTAGTATATGATCTATTTGCATATGCTAACACAAGAAGTCCGCAACGGACAGCCCACAGCATTGTACGTCTGCTAAACGAAAAAGACGGTAGCCCTTTCAAAGACATGGTCAAGATTTTAGGAACAGCGGATGATCCAAATAGAGAGACAATTACTCAATCAACAATAGCGGAATGTTTGATTAAATATATTTCCGCTCAGCCGATGCAGGATCGAGACAAGTTAAAAAGAAAGCAAAGGCCTAAAAGAGCAGAAGGGGATGAGCAACAAAGATTATTTTTTAGAAATTTATTTATTGACGAGAAAGATGCGGACATTGCGCGAATCGTTTGGAACTTATTTGATGCAGTTAAAACGAAATGGCCAGATCATTGGGAAACTACCTTATTAAGTAAGTCAACCGGAGTAATCGCCTTTATGAAATTTCTTAAACCCTCATACCTGCATCTCGCGTCAAAAATTGGAGATATTGTTTCCAAGAATGATTTCTTAAAACTGATTGAGAAGGTAAATATTAATGGAGCTGATTTTACAAAGGAAAATTATTTACCTGGAACTTCAGGGCAGGCTAAGCTCTATAAAGAATTAGTGAAATCATCGGGGCTCTAGAAAGTCCCTTATTGGCGTGCGTTTGCAACGCTGTTAGCGCGCGTTTGCAACGCGTTGCCCCGCCTTGGTTCGTGTCCCCACGAACCAACATTTTAGTGACAACAATTTGTTGTGACAGATCTATTTGCTTTATACCAGACTGTGTTTACCTTAGACTAAATCTTCTCCAATCATTTAATAGCCAGTTTATGAAGCACCCTATATTTAGTCTGTCTATTTCTTTGTTCCTTTTTTTCTATTCTGCGGGTTTTTCACAATCGACAAAGAGCTATGCTTTTATCAATGCAAGTCTTTTCAACGGCAAAGAAAATAAAATTTATAGCGGTTCAGTCATTTTTACCAAAGGAGGAAAAATTGAACGGGTTGGCAAGAGTGGAGAACCAACGGGCGGCTATGAAGTGATTGATTGCGAAGGTTATTTTCTCATGCCCGGTTTAATTGATGCCCACTCTCACTTAGATAATCTGGCTGCCGCTAAACGGGCTTTAGAAACTGGCGTAACCACCGTACGAACTGCGGGCGTCTCTGCCTTTCAAGATGTTGCACTTATGGAACTAAGCAGAACGGGAAAAATTGCGGGCCCTGATGTAGTGCCCGCGGGGGTGTATGTTTCGCCCCAGCTTGAAGAAACGATTTTAGCAGATACACGGCTTGGCGTTCTTCTCAATGGAGTTCGTACAGATGACGAGCTGAAGTTGCTTGTAAATGTAAATATTGATAGAGGCGCGAAGGTGATAAAAACACGAGGTACAGAGCGAGCTGGCCGTGCTGACACAGATCCACGCGAGCAAGTGTACACAGAGCAACAGATTAGTGTGATTGTACAAGAGGCGAGAAAACGAAATGTGCCCGTGATGATTCATGCGCATGGCGATGAGGGCGCACGCGCAGCGGTGTTGGCAGGAGCTAAAAGTATTGAGCATGGCACTTTCCTCTCTGATGAAACCTTAAGGCTTATGAAAGAACGTGGTACTTTTTTAGTGCCTACTTTTATCACGCTGGAAGATCTTACTCAACCCGGTGGCGACTATACAGGCCCGGTACTAGAATTGCGAGGGAAATTTATGATGCCTCAAGCGGAAAAAGTTTTTAAAAAAGCGTTAGCGTTGGGAGTCAAAATTGCTACAGGGGCCGATAACAGCTACACGGCCACCACTACCAGTCGCATTTCGTTAGAGTGTGCCCATTTTGTGCGCATGGGAATGTCTCCCTTTGAAGCTATTCAAGCCGCAACGATGACGAATGCCGAGCTGCTTGGCGTAGAGAAAAACACCGGAAAAATTGAAAAAGACTTTGAGGCAGATATGATTTTGGTTCCCGGCAATCCATTGGAAGAAATTCGCTTTCTTCAAGATGCACTAATGGTGGTCAGCAATGGAAACATAGCGCTGAAAAGAATTCCCTTTGGAAAAAAATAACGAATTATTGTCTTGGTTCGTGCCTTTCGGTGATTGTCGGTCAAAATTAGTTGTTGCGGGTCTCCTGACCCGCAACGTGGACAAAGCAGTAATTTAAAAATGATGAGGTCCTTTTTGCCGAACCTGATGCCAGCCATCATCTTCTATTAATTGAACAACGTCTCGATACTTCATTTTAAGATCAGGCGAGAACGAGCATTTCTGATTCTGAATTAGTTTCGGGTATTTCATACCCAGCTTCCTTCATCACCTCAATGTGAAGATGGATTGCCTCCACGATATTTTTCTCTACTTCCTTTTTGGTGCCGCCCGCAGAAGTACACCCTGGCAAATCCGGTACATAAGCACTGTAGCCATCTTTCCCTTTCTCGTAAATAATAAGGTACCTTCTCATCTATGTGTGAATTTGTTTGCCATGTAAAGTTATCCTAAATACTCAAATTTTTTCGTGCCGTGTCGGGCGAGCAACTTTAACTAAGTAAGACTGGCGACTCGAAAAACTAAATCCTTATCTTTACCCAACGCAAACGATCCTACCATGAACACGATCCGTTGGAACAGGTATTGCAACATTTGGGTGCAGAGTAAACACGGCCGGGGGACGACTTTAAAATTGTTGACCACGACAAACTAGATATGTTAAAAATGAAAAATAAAATTTCTGTCTTCGTGTTGACCATCCTGTCGTTACAAGCAGTTGCGCAATCAAAAATAGTTCCTGTCACTCAGTCAGCTCTCACGGGCATTTCATTGCCCGAGGGATCAAAGCAAGATAAACGGCTACTGGTAACGGCTACAGCTAAAACGGTTCTCGAAATGGTAGCAGAAGATAATTCTATTGCGTTGAGCGAAAATATTGAGGTGCTTGTATTGCCCCCCGCAGCGGGGAATGAAATCACCGAAAAGGTAAAATCAAATCTTACGCAAGAAGGCTGGAAACTTACTGGTGTGCCTTCACAATCCAGCCATTGGATGCTTCAAAAAAATGAAACGCGTGTGATGATGTATTTGCAATCCTCCAAACGCGATACACAACTCTACTTTTCGACCATCAACATCTTAGCCAATTCTCCTTCGAGCCCAAATGATCGCAACGAAGTAAAATCAGAAAAAGAGATGGTGAACACAACGCAGCCTGCTGTAAATCCACTGCCTCCTGCCGTCAACAAACCAGAACAAAAATTGCCAACGTCAAAAAGTGCATTTGTTTTTACAACAACCAATTTTGATGATGGGTGGGTGAGCACAGCACGAGAAGACTGGGTGGAAGTAGTCAAAGGAAATTGTAAAGTACTGATTCATTATCCGAACAAAGCCACCAATGAATACATCTCTGATCCCAACGCAGCTCGCGAGGTTGCATGGAACACACTGGTCGCTCCACGTTACCAAAATTTGCAGAATTATTTTGTGGGCAAAAACAAATTGACCTACATCGAAGCAAACTTCCTTTCGGGGACATTGACCGACAATCAAACAGGCAATACATTTTATGTTGCACTTTTTCAAAGAGGCAACAGCCCGTGGATAGAATTTGTAGCGCCCACCATAGAGGTCTTTGGCAATGCCACCGGGTTCGACATCAATAAGCTCGCAGATAATGTGGATAGCGATAGCTGGGATCCGCTGCAAAAAATGGCAGTCTACAATAAATTCGCAGTTGCAGCCTCTGACCTAGGTGGAATATGGACAAACAATTTTGGGGGATTTCAGCAGTATGTCTACGTGAGTACAGGTGCGAATGCTGGTATGGCCACACACTCCTCTACCGAGACATTCGAATTTGTGGGTGGCAATAAATACAATTGGTCGTTGAGCACAGCCACTGGCTACGTAGGTAGCATGGATTTTAGAGGCTCTAAATCATCAGGCACTGCTACGCTGCCCAATAATTGGCAAATTCAATTTTCTGATATTGGCGGAAAACCAAGATTGTTCAACGCCTATTTCAGTTGTTTGAAGGGCGCGCGATTGTTGTGGCTACAGGACACCGGATATGGAGGGTACACAAGCTATGGTAAGCAGTGAAAATGTAAAAAAGGTTTGAACCACTCGGTGATAGAGATATCTTTTCTCCACTTTTTGAGGTCTACCCGTTAAACAAAAAATAATCCCCTGAGATTGTTGACTCCGACCAACAATTTCCCGAAGCGCAAAGAAAAAAAGCCCCCCTCTGGGGCAAGCGTACCGCTGTTTCATCAAAGAAAATTGTTTCTGATAAGAACTAAGAAGCACAAGCAGGACACTTGCTAGTTTTTGTTAGCAGAGCCAAATTCTAGATCGATTAAAAATCCATTTTATGAGAAGTTAGACTATCATTCTCCCACATGCGACCAATTCTCACCGGTTTTAATGCGGTGAATTTGCATATCACTGACATGGAACTTTTTGGCTAACGCCTTCAACGTGGCTTTGCCGAGGGCCAATTGCTGTTTGATCAAACGCACATTATCTGCCGTGAGTTTGAAGTTGCCGATCGCTGTTTCTCGGTTAGGGTTCGTTCTGTGGTGTTTGCTTAACTCCTCGCGGGTTGCCCATTTCAGATTTTTAAAATGGTTATCGTCTTTTTTATAGTTGAGGTGGATAACGAAACGATGTTGGTTAGTGGGTTTTTTCAAAAATGCCTTTGCCACCAACCGATGGACTAAATAGCCGCTTTCCTTTTTACCCCTGCGAAGGGTCACCCCGGGATAGCGAGCCAGCAAAGACTGTCGCAAAAAATATCCGTCTAAGGGGGTATCATTAAAACTAATTACACGCCCATGGTTGGTAACGGCATACCGTTGGCCTTTTGGAGTTTTCCTGATGGGAAGTATGGCAATCTTTTCGTTGCGGTAAAGTTCTAGTCTTTTAGTTGGCATGGATTGGCAGTTTTCATTTCGTTCAGCAGATTTCAATGGGACAAAGTCCTCAAAATCAAAAGTAATGTACACAAGTTTAATTAGCAGGATTTATTAAAAAAAGATTAATCTCTTTGTAGGCCAAAAACCTTCCGCTAAAAGTTACCTTGTTTGATAATCCAACTAACCATTTTCAATCCACCGAAAACCCCAACAAACATGACAATACAAGAAGTAGCAAACAAATTGGTAGAACTTTGTCGCCAAAGCAAAATTGACGAAGTGCACAACACCCTCTTTGCCGACAACGCGACCAGCATTGAAGCCAATGAAATGATGGGGCCAAAAGTAGTAGAAGGACTTGATGCCATCAAAGCAAAGGACGTTGCCTTTCAAGAAGGGGTGGAAGAGTTTCATAGCGCCACTCTTTCTGAACCGATTATTGCGGGAAACCATTTCGCCATTACCTGGGCGATGGATGCCACCTTTAAAGGACAGGGTCGAATGACAATTGAAGAGATTTGCGTGTATCACGTACATGATGGAAAGATCGTATTGGAGCAATTCTTCTATTAGTATTAACATACGCACACTCCGTTAAGCCGGAAATACGTTTGTATTTCCGGCTTTTTTTGGTCAGGCATTTTCGGGCGATTAATTTGGGTTGAGAGTAGGATCTTTCTATGTCTCGAAAGAAACGGCTCCAACGAATGATAGATATAGCCGATTACGTTCACTTTTTGGGCGCCTTCTCATGTGCGCGCAGGTCTTTCGACCTGACCTATCTCTCAGGAGTAGACATTTGCCCAAAAAATCCACCCCGCTTCTGCCTCTAAGTACAATAGAACTATGGTAGTAAAATTATCGATCGTCAGGCCTTTCGACCTGACGGCAGCATATACTCCTCCTTGCTCATGGCTGTAGTGTTTGCTTACATTTACTAACTATCGCGACAATTTGAAATGCACCCTTGAGAAAGGATCGGCTGTCCGACAAATTTTTTACCTTTATTCATGGCTATGTGAAGTGTGGTAACTAAACGCAACCTTAAAGGGCGACCTTAAAAAGGACGCCCTTTTAAATGTTTAGTAGGATAATAGTGATTTATCGGGTAACTTTATTCGATTTATATTCGAAGACCAGCGGCTGTCGTTTGGTGCAAATCTATGGGCAGGCAAAAAATTGGAATTTGGATTTTGGCTCTTGGACTAATTAGCACCAATAGTTATTCTCAAATTGCTATCAATCAATATAGATCTTTCAGGGTACCAATTTCACAAGCTGCCGTTTCAGTTGCTGACACTTCCACTACGATTGAGGCAGCCCAAGAACTCTATTATGAATCTCTTAAACACAATTTCCTCGCGCCAGGGAAGTGCTATTTTATCAGAATTCCTATTCGAAGCAACCTTGATGAAAGCAAAACATGGACATTTGACGTTGGAGATGTTCATAGATGTGACGTCTTTACAAGGGCTGATGGTGCGTGGCGAGTTTTTGCTTCTACGATAGATCTGCCTTGGAGGGCACGAGGTATTCAGTTTAAACAATTTCATCCGCTCAACACGCAGGCGGTGGTTACCCTTGCTGCAACACGCCAAGACACCATCTTCGTAAAAGTGTATCCGCAAATCACCAAAGGAAATTTATTTCTCTTTTTCGCAGATGACTCAGATAGTTTTAGCTCTGAAGTTCTAATAGCAATGTTATCCACCTTGCTCGCTATGTTTCTTTATCACTTTTCCCTCTTCGTACAGAACAAAAAAGTGAGTTACCTGTATTACTCCCTGTATCTGCTGGCCACATGCCTCTTTGTGTTAACAAACGCAACTGATGCAACCTACCTGAGCCAGTGGTTTGAGTTTTTCAATCGGTTTCCGAGATATACCGTTGTGGCGTATCTCGTTTCAGCAGGGTTATTGACTTTAATGCACTTGCTTTTTACAATACACTTTATTGAAACGCGGTCTCGGTTTCCACGATGGCATCGACTCTTCAAACTCAGTATTTACGTAATTTCATTGGCAGTAGCCGTTGGGGCGAGTTTTCTGTTTATCACAGGCAATGTCGATCCTATAAATCTAATGGCGTATGCTATCGGTGTTGCAATATCTGTGATGATGATTTTGTTTGCCCTTAGCCAAGTCAGAAACCGTGACCAAGTTCTCTCATTCTTCAAAGCAGGAATTTTTATTATGTATGGCACCGTTGGCTGTTATTTGATTTTATCAACCTTAGCAACTCAGGGCATAATAAAAGTCAGCCTTAGTAAGTTGCAGTTAAGAGTGGAGTTTCTTCACGCAGTTTACTTTGCCGGAATCGCTGGCGAACTCTTGTGTTTTGCCCTTGGCTTGGGTTACAAACAACAACTTTTAGAAAAGGAAAAACAGAGTGCTTTACAGCGGCTTGTAGAACAACAGTCGGACATGAACCAGCACCTGGAAGAATTGGTCAAGTCGCGCACGGCAGTGATTCAAGAGCAAAAGGAAGAGATCGTTGCCCAGAATGAAGAATTGGTGCAGCAGGGAGAGGAATTGGCGACCCAGCGCGACCTGCTCGAAGATCAAAACAGAATAATTGCAAAGCATAACCGGCAACTTGAGGAACAGGTAGCTGCCCGCACCCAGGCGCTTATGATAAAGGCAGATGAACTGGAGAGGCAAAACCAACAACTGGAGCAATTCAGTCACATAACTGCCCATAATCTTAGAGGGCCTGTAGCACGCATCTTAGGACTAACCAATCTTTTTGATTCATCACACCTCCCAGCACCGGATAACGCAATCATTGTCGACAAACTCCGCGTATCCGCGCAAGATCTTGACGTGATAATCCGTGAGATGAGCAATATCGTCAATATTCAGAAAAGAAACGTCACTCTCGAAAAAGTGGAATTGGCTCCTATCATAAAAAATATTATCACACGCTTGAAGGAAGCAAACCTCGACAACTATGGACTTAAACTTAACCTTGGTATTTCTGTGGTCAATGCAGTACCTTCTTATCTCGAGAGCATTCTCTTTCACATCATAAGCAACTCTGTAAAATTCAAAAATGTAGGTACATCAGTTTCGATTTGGATTGATACCGTTCAAGACCGCGAAAGAACGAAACTTACGATTCGTGACGATGGGCCTGGTTTCGATCAGGAAAAGCTGGCTTCGAAGCTTTTCCAACCTTTTCAGCGATTCAACCTTACCCATTCGGGAAACGGAATCGGACTTTTTCTTGTAAAAACGCAGGTTGAAGCAATTGGGGGAGAGATTAAGTTAGAGTCCGCTGTTAACAGAGGAGTAACTGTGAACATTTGGTTCTCGAGGCAATAACCATATATTCTAAAAACCCATGCTAAGTCACCAATCGGTTAACGGTTCTATCTTTGGAAAAAAAGAAAAAGAAATGGGTCACACAACGCGCGGATTATTTGATGAGCATTTTCGGCTAGAAAAGATAAGCAAGCAAAACGATCCGCTTGAAAAACTGCGGGCTCATATAGATTTTGAGTTTTATCGTAAGCCGTTGGAAGATTATTTCAAGAAGGATATAGTGAAGGGTGAGAACAAAGGGGGCAGGCCACCTTACGATTACGTATGCCCATAAAAAATCTTTCAAGTCCATAAAGGCAATTAAAGAGGTAAAATGGTCGCAATTACAAAGAAACGCAGCTTAAATTTGCAACGATCAGACGGTATTTACCCCCTCTGGCGCAAGCGCCCCCACACTTACCAGGTTCAAGCGTGCCGCTTGGACCCCATAAATTTCCACTCGCATCTTCATCATTTGCGGTCAGGTCTTTCAACCTGACCCATCTCTTCATGTGCGATCAGGTCTTCCGACCTGACCGATCTCTCATAGTAGAGCCTTGCCAAAAAAACTCTCCAACTTTTCTACTTCGAAGTGCCATAGAACTAAGGTAGTAAATTTATTGATCCTCAGGTCGGAAGGCCTGACGGTACAATTAGCTCTTCATGTGCGATCAGGTCTTCCGACCTGACCGATCTCTCCGAGTAGAGCCTTGCCAATAAAACTCTCCAACTTTTCTACTTCGAAGTGCCATTGAGTTAAGGTAGTAAATTTATCCCAAATTACGCAATAGGATTTTCTAATGCGTAGCAATAGCTATTTTAGTGTTATGGAGTTTGAAATTGGCTATACAGACAAGGAAATCACCCCTTGGGGAGGGATGGTTTTCATGCGTCAGATGTTG
>JADBYQ010000112.1 GCA_020402945.1 Cytophagales bacterium
ACGTGAGTATTTGCGTTCGAGCGGGGCTTCCGAAGCCGCGCGGTGTCCCCGACACCGAACGCATTAAAGATACGAAAATGTTGGGCAACACGTCAACCCCGCTTGACGCAAATACATTGTTAGCAACATGTGCCCTTCTTCTCGTAAGGTTTAAGTCGGTCGATACTTTGTCGTTGGGGTGTCACGCTGTAGAATAGATTGTCACGGTACATGGTTGTCTGTTTGCTGTGGCGAACTTATAAAACTACGAGCTACTTATTTAACATGGACATATTGCTGAATACGAAAATGCTTATTTGAAGAAGTAAACCCCTCAATTTGGATTCGATAAGTAGTGGGGAAATCGGCTGCGAAGAAGGAGATAGATACCTTATCATTTGTTGCATTTGCTTTTAAAAAAGGATTCCAATAAAGGGTAGTGCGATAGTCAATTCTGTTCACATCTGAAGAAAACTGATTGTAGTCAGGGCCACTAAAAACATGAGGGTTGCTATATCCAACTAAATTGAGACTTTGGATTTTAGAGTTTGATTGTTCTCGAGCGTAAGAGTTGACTAATCTCGTTCTAGTGTAGAGTGCGATAATCCCATTTCTTCCTTCTAAGCCAAACAAGACGTTATTACTTTTTTGGATCTCAATTCTTTCAATTATCGATTGGTCTAAGCTTCCGATGATTGAGCCGGCACTTTGGCCGTACATTGGAACGCCATTTAACAAAACTAAAGGCTCTTTGGAAAGCATGATTGACCCCCCCAACGCACGGCTTATGAAAATTTGACAATCAACGCCTTGGCAACGTACATCCACCCCTGGAATCTTTCCTTGCAACCCAATAAGTAGATTGCCTCCAAAATTTCGTAGCTCATCTGCTTTTATTATAGTTTCAGGTTTGATCATCGAGATTTTAGATTGCGGTGTTGTTTCTATTTTGCTTCCCTTAACCTCCACCTCCTCCAAAACAATAGTTTTATCCTCCACAAAATATTGGTTGGCTAGCCTCAGTTTTTTATCTACTACAATATTGTTTGGCACTTCTTGGGTGAAGTCGTTTATAGTAGGCAATTCGCGATTCGATAACTTTATTTCAGGCTTGAATTGAATGTTTTCTTGAAAACCAACGACAGTTAAATTAAGTGAATCAAAAAAATCAGGTAAAAGCAAATCAAAATTGCCATCGCTATCTACAACCGTTTCTTCAAAAAGCTGGTTCTTTAAGTTAATAAATTGAAGTCTTGTAATTTTACCGTTTGAGTTTAAGACTTTCCCTCTTATATTAAATGCTCTCTCAATAGGATATCTAAGTATTCCTGAAAACTTATTTTGGCTTTTTTCTTCGGTTGCTTTTATGATTGGACAAGCTACTATATCTGCATCCACAACGGAACATGAGAAATCCGCGGTTATAGCGGATTTTGAAGAATCTTTTACTAGAATCTGAACTTCAATCTTTTCTCTTCTACTATAGACATTCTTACTACTCAGGATACTAACCTCGAGGCCCTCAGCAACATCAGATTGCTCACATCCCACATTTGAATCGTTATCTATTTTGTAGTTTGTATCAGCGGCTAGTACTTGGATACTTTTTTGAAAGTATGGTATGTAAAAGTTTCGCATCCAGTTGGTGTATGCGCGAAGCATATAAGTACCGTGAGCCAATTGTTTTGGTGTTAAAAATGACCCAGCCGCAGTACCTTGGTCTATTTGCAATGATTTCTGATAAATAATCTCTTTACGGTAGTTGATAAGCTCGACATATAGAATACGGCTTAAAGAGTCCTTCAATGATTGGTTAGTATAGTGCAAAAACGCTTTAAAGAACATGTCTTCTCCCAGTTGGTAGTACTCTTTACTGGTCTGAATAGTTACACTTTCTTGGTAATTGGGAATAGTGCTCCAAATTGATTGGTATAGTGGTGGCTCATAGTCAAGCGGGAGCATTAATGGTAATCGATTTGCAGACATTGATCCCAACAATGACAATGAATTCGAATTGAACAGCGCTCCCTTAGCGTTAACTAACAATGGGTTTGCCGCGTGGATAAGTGTGTTACTGCTCCACTCCAGTTTGTTATACAAGTCTGTAACATTGTTTGCCCTGATGTGTTCTATTCGATAGACGTTCTTGAAGTCAATTTGAAAGTATCCTTTAACATTCTGAACAGTATCAACGGCCGGAGACGCGGGAGTACCATATTTATCGTAAAGGGAAAAACCTTCATGCTGCTGCCCTCCATTTACAATAGCGGATAAGAGGTGTCTTGCAGAACCTTGAAAATTCTTTAGGCGGTTGCTTTCAAAGCTATTTAATTCGAGTTGACTTTTAGGTGTCATGGGCTTGAACCAGTAATATCCTGACAGGTCATTTCCAAAATTTGTGTTACAAGGAAGAACGTAATACAAAACCTGATACCCGGTGAGTTTGTTTTCTATTGTCAACGCATCTTCATTAAAGATATAATCCCCATCACTTCTCTGAGTTATTCCTAAAGACTCAAGATCATTGATAACACAAGAATCCTGCGGAGTAATTTTTAAAAGTGTGCTAATGATTTTTTTCTTGTCCGGAATTTTTTCCTTGGTTTTACGAGAGGAAATTGCTTTGCTCTTGTCTTCAGGTTTCATTTCCAAATTGATGGAATAGTTCTTGCCGCTTTCAATACGCAAGCGTGACACAAAGGGAGAGTATCCTCGTTTAAAAATTAATAAATCGTAAAAGCCCTCAGGTATGTCCGTCAAAGCATAAAAACCCTGTGCAGATGTAAACGTTCCTATCGTTGACTGATTGATAAAGATGTTTGCATCGCGAATACCTTTTTTTGTTTGGGCATCCAATATCCTTCCACTTACTTGCAGATTGCCGGATTGTTCAAAAGAGTAGTCAATGGGAAGAAGGTCGCCAATGCGTTGTAACGCCATATCGCCCCAAAGCGTCCAATTATAGTTTGGGTCTGCTATTATTCCATTAGAGAGGCAATGTAAAATGCTATCGCGCACGATAATTCTCGAAACTTGATGAGTTACGTCTGGATAATATCTTTTTTTTTCTTTGGAATTCAAATAATGAATCTCTAGTCGCCTATCAATTTTGACGTCAGCACTTAAAGAATCCCTAAAACGAATTTCTATAAGAGTATCGGCTCGAGTGAGCATCTTTTCATACTCCGAAAACAAATTTCGCCTTGCCAGATGTAACGGCAAATCTGAATCAGTGGTGTCAAAATATATTCTAAAGCCCTCGTCTGCTATTCTACTTTCGATACATGATTTTAAAAAATGCTGAAGTGAGCCTTTGTAAGTAGTGCCTCTATTTTCGATCCAGATTACTTTTTGCTGATTAGTCGGGTGCTTTATTTCCTCAAATCTCGCATAGCCTTCAATATGGAAATCTTCTTGGCCAACTGAAAACTCCTTTAGGTAATAGTGAACAATGTATCCTAAAAAATTATTTTCAATCAGAATCGGCTCAAAAGAAGATGCTTTTAAAGTGCCCCCCTCCCTTGAAAGATCAATAACTCCTGGATTCAGTATCTTTACGTGCTTTGCGTTCTTTCCATTTCCCAAAAAGACATCTTCAAAATCTCTAATTAGTTTTGCCCATTCTTTATCTTGTTTTGCAGTAACTTTAACTTCATCTAACACGTTTTTCAATGCAGGCATGACTATTTTTAAGCGCAAGACAGTTTTAGGATTAATTTCAACTTCCTGTTCGTGTGTTTGATAACCAATATAACTGACGATAAGTTTGTAATTGCCTGGCCGTAGTTGTTCAAGAATAAATTCACCCTTTTCATTTGTGGTCGTTCCAATGGTACTATTATTAAAGAATACATTGGCAAAAGGTAGTGGCTCGCCTGATTCCTTGTCGTTTACAATCCCTGAAATGTATCCGCCCTGTTGAGCAAATAAAATCTGATGACTAAAAAGGAAAGAGAATAAAATGATATATGGCTTTAACATGTCACTAAACTTGAATCTATCTATTACAGTCTGTTATGTAGTAACCATGAATTAATGATTTTCGCTACTCCTTTAAATTAGCCAATGCTGTTTGCTGGTAGTTGTCGGTATAATGTCCTTTTTAAATCGGGGTACTCTGTCCTAGGGCATTGTTGCTAACGTGAGTATTTGCGTTCGAGCGGGGCTTTCGAAGCCGCGTCCTGTCCCCGACAACGAACGCAATAAAGATACGAAAACGTTGGATTACGCGTCAACCCCGCTTGACGCAAATACATTGTTGTGCGTAGTTTTTTTTACTCTGTTCTAATTATAATTCTCCAGTCAAGTTTGTCTACTTTTTGTAGTGTCGAAAAGATTGCGTTTTGTCCCACGAGTCTTAATGTGTCATGTTCAAGTCGGACTTCAAGGTAGTCCAAATAAATGTCGCTTGGTTTAGGATTATATCTCGCTGATACCTGTCCGATTCTTATTGTTTTAGTCGGTTCAAGCGTCACCAAATTCAATGCTAGTCCGTCAAACTTTACTTCACTTGACTGTCGCCCCTCCAGTTCTTGCAGGTCAAGCGTTGGAGAATATAATATGTCGATGTTGCCAGTTGTTTTGTTTTCTAATTTTAAATCATGAACTGGGTCGCAGCCCACCATAAATATCAGTGTTAAAATTGTCAGAATACACTTGTTTATGTTCATGTTCTGTACTGTCAGTCGTCCCTGTTTTTTGAAATCAAATTCGTCCCGAAAAAATTACGCACAACGTGAGTATTTGCGTTCGAGCGGGGCTTTCGAAGCCGCGTCCTGTCCCCGACACCGAACGCAATAAAGATACGAAAACGTTGGATTACACGTCAACCCCGCTTGACGCAAATATATTGTTATAAGCTGGCCGCGTCCCGCATTTTTTTATTTGTCTAAACCTAGATAATATTTTGCTGTTTCCTCTGCTTTTCGTCTTGCACTTTCTCCATTTAAAACTCTAGAGCTATAGTTATTTGAACTGTCTATAGTCACTTCATTATTTAACATATCGTACACCGTCCACCACCAACTATTTTCATCCATCCACTCCGCTCTTAACATTAGTCCAGCCCATCTAGCTGTACAGTCGTCCGACAAGTCACCTGTCCAATCAATCGGTTCTTTAGCTAATTCTTGTCGTTGTTTTATTTTTATAATTTTTAGACTTTCACCCTTCAGATTAAAGTCTTTAGATTTAGTGTAGTCCGTGAAGGAAATAAGTAGCCCAAAGTGTCCCTCTTCTTTCTCTAATGATACACCAATAATTTTCATCACAATTGCCTCATGATCGCATATGATCAAAACCTTGTCGCCAGGAAGAACAACTTCTTTGTTGTCAACGTAACCAGAAAGAACATGTCCTATATCTGTAATTCGAAATATGTCCTTGATTCTAAAAGTTGCCATTTACACCTATTAATTCGTTGTTCTGTCCTGCGGCTTGCTTATAACGTGAGTATTTGCGTTCGAGCGGGGCTTCCGAAGCCGCGTCCTGTCCCCGACACCGAACGCATTAAAGATACGAAAACGTTGGATTACGCGTCAACCCCGCTTGACGCAAATACAGTGTTGTGG
>JADBYQ010000113.1 GCA_020402945.1 Cytophagales bacterium
GTCCGACAAATTTTTTACCTTTATTCATGGCTATGTGAAGTGTGGTAACTAAACGTAACCATAAAGGGCGACCTTAAAAAGGACGCCCTTTAAAAATTTTAGTCGGACAATAGTGATATGCAATGTTTTATTTTACTTTCAAAATATGTTTTATCCATATTGAATAATGATATTAGGATTTAATTTGATATCAAATAACCATGGAATTGGATCATAAACAAGCATTGGAGATACGCAGCGAAGAAGTTGATGAGATCATTAGCCAAATGCCCGGTGGATTGATTCGCTGGGGTATTGGCCTTATATTCGCCCTGTTTATTATGTTACTTTTCATCAGTTGGTTTATAAAATACCCCGATGTAATAAAAGCGAAAATTGTGGTTACTACAGACCCTGCACCCATTAGTCTAGTAAGCCGCAGTGCTGGAAAAATTATTCTTCTTAAAAAAGATAACGAGGAAGTGATTAAAAATGATGTTGTTGCTTACTTACAAACGAATGCGGTTATAAAAGATATAGACAATCTCGAAACGAGCCTTGCCAATTTTGAAACAAGTTTAAATGAAAGTGATTTGTTTATCGCTATAACTCGTAACTTAAAAGTAGGCGATCTACAGACCTATATGAGTGCTACTGTTAAAGCACTCCTTGATCTTCAAGTTTTTACGGAGAACAAATTGCAGAAAAAACAGATTGAGCATATAGGTAAACAAATTACTTCTTACAAAAACCTAAACCAAAATCTACAAAAACAACTTAGCCTAATGAAACAGGAAGGTTTACTTAGTGAGCGGCAATTTAAAACTGATTCTCTTCTGCTGACACAACAAGTAATGGCCATACTTGATTTTAACAAAACCAAAAGTGCTTACCTGTCACAACAACGAAGTGTAAAAAATATGGAGGCTTCCATTATTTCGAATCAACTTCAGGTTGATGGCCTTGAAAAGCAAGTAACAGAATTGGAGATAAGCCTTAGCAAAGAGCATGACCAACTACAGACCAATTTTGACAACGCAGTTAAGGAACTTTCTGCACAAATTAAAGGATGGAAAGAAAATTTCCTTTTTGTTGCACCAACCAATGGCACAATTGCCTATTTGGGATTTATTGAGAATGGACAATATAGTGAAATTGGTAAGCCTTTGTTTACAATAGTGACCTCAACTCAGCAACTTATAGCAAGGGGCGAGCTACCATTGATCGGTTCAGGAAAAGTAAAGACTGGACAAGTTGTCAATATACAATTAACGAGTTACCCGTATGAGCAATTTGGTATGTTAATTGGAAAGATTGAGTCAATCTCGCAAGTGCCAGAAAAGGAAAATTATACATTAGTCATAAGTTTACCCAATGGTATGACAACAACGCATAATAAGGAACTTCAGTTCAAACCACAGTTACATGGCGATACTGAAATAATAACCGAAGATTTGAGACTGCTAGAGAGAGTCTTTTATCAATTTAGGAAATTAGCATTTAAAATATAACTCGGAGTAAAAAATGACTTTTCCGATTTGTTCGAAGAAAGAAAGCTAAATGAATATGGAGTGAATACTTTTAAAAAAGTAAGATGTTGTTTCGCTTCGAGTATTTTTGGATTCTTTCTAATCCTACACTTCTCCTTGCCTTATTAACACTTTTGAGATTGGAAAGCTCGTAGAAAACAAAACGTTTCTTAGCATCATCAAATTTATATTGTGTTCCATATTTCTGAGGAAGTCCTTTGTCAATCAATATTCTGTCTTCCATTAGTGCCATATCGGCAAGATTGGAGTCATTTGACAATGCGGAGTTCTGTAACAATGGAAAGTACTTTTCTATAATTTTTGAGTCTGCATGTTGAATAGTTATGAATAGTGCTTGATTTGCAGTAGCTCCAACTTGCTTTTTACTTAACCATCCATAACTTTCAATTACTTGAATAACCTGAATTAATGATGTACTGTCTTGAGTAAGTATTTCCCTATTTAAACTATCAAACTGTGGTGAGTCCATCCCGTATTTATTAAGGTACTCCGTTATTTTCTTTCTTTGCTTTAAGCTGTTTAAATAGACATTTTCAAGCTTTGATTGTACAGAATCTAAATTCTGACCATGCAAAAAATTACAAGAAAGACATGTAAATAATACAAGTGATAATCTAATTGACTTTTTTAATTCCATATTCCAATATAAGGGTCATAACTACACTTTGACGGCTTTGAATAGATATTATCATCTGTTTTTAAGATTGCTCGACAATCCGTACATATATATCTAAACTCACAATCTTTGCACACTTCAATTTGATCTTTATTTATAGACCAAATATTCTGAAAATCTTTGTGATTTGCTACCTCTATTAAACTAACTTCTTTGTTGTGACCATAGTTGGTAAACATAGTTGGACAGTTTTTAATGTAGCCATCTTTATCAATTGAAATTTTTCTATTAAGGCAAGAATTATAATGAATAGCTTCGCTGAATGTCTCTAAATTGATCGAAAAATTGATTGGTGTAATCTCACCACAATGCATCTCTGAATCTATTTGTTGCCTAATATAGATCAATCTACCCATACCATTAAAGCCTTTCACAGCAACTTGATCAGCCACTGAAGAATGAACAATTATGGTACTGATGCGACCGTAGACATTAAGAAGGTCAGTATAGCTATCTTTATTAAAGTGATTACTGTCCTTTAAGATAATTTCAACAGATTTAATCCTATTACTATTCAACAAATGAATTACCTCATACAAATGTTCTTCAAGTATCTCATCAAAGAATCTTAACTGCAAATTTTTACACCCTAGATACTCCAATTGACCAAATATAGTTTTAAAGTCATGTTCAGAGTTTTGATTAGAATCAATTATTGCATTTGTAATTTGGGATGGGGTTAGGTATTTTAAATCAATTTCAGGAAATCTTTCAGGAGAGTCAGTCCAAAATCCGAATTCATTTTCTATTAAAAAAGAAAGGTATTCATCCACGACTTCTTGATCCTCTTTAGAGAATTGATCATATATTTCTTTAAAGGTTAGGGCTTTTAAATCTAAAAGTATATTGTATAGTGCATTGGGAATATGCTTGAAACTCCCTCTTTGGACATCGCAAATAATACTGTTTTTAAAACCTTTGACAGGTAGGCAGCACGCATATAGCTTAAAATATTTTTTATTTTCCAATTTCTTGAATTAAAGGAGAGTAGTCTACAATTTTTGAAATGGGTTTAAAATGTTGCTCAGCCAAGTAAAAATCTGTTTGATAAGCATCAACACTAATTGGTCTGACAATTTCTACTTCTCCATTAATTGCGGCAGTTCCAGAAAAAAGTGGATTTATATATTTGTAGTTGAATGGTGCTTGTTTAAGGCTTTTAATGGACTCTAGTATTTGGCTTTCACTCTTCATATCGTATTAGATAACTCGCTATTTTCATTTCCAAATGATAATTACAAGGATAGGATACCATCCCAAATTGACCCACCGGATTTATCTCTAAAAAAATAAATTCATCGTCCTTTGTCACTACCATATCGATAGAGGCGGTCTTGAGCTTAAAGAAACTCATTAGCATTTGCAACTTATTATATACTTCACTTGGCAAAGTATAAGGTACAACTCTATTAGGCTTTTTTAGATTATATTTTCTGAAATCAGTAGCTGTCTTGGGATCTAACTGCGAGAATATGCAAGTTGTGTAAAAAATGCCATCTAAGAAGAATAGTCGTAACTCATACTTCTTGTCTAGCTTCTCTTGGAATAGCGATGGGAAAAAGAATTCTTCACTTTCTTCAATATCCTTCGCTTGAACCTCCTCGGTGTAATTCCCTAGGTACATAGTCCCTAAATTAAAACATGCAACTGAATGAATACCTTTAGACACTATTGGATTGCTATTAATTATATCCTTTTTGGTTTTAGTAATTTGTGTTCTTGGTATTCTTAATCCAAGTTCATGAGCTTTTAATAAGCAAAAAAGTTTATTTACATCATCAGTTAGTTTATTTCCTAAATGATGCTTTTGCTCAATGAAATGATAAAGATAGGTTGTCAATGTAGCTAACTCGTTATTAAGGTGTTTTTTGACTGTATCGCGCACCCCCTCATCAATATTGGAGATATTTATATTCAGTTTACTATAGAATCCACCCCTTCTAAACCAATAGCTATTTATGTTATTCGTACTTATTTTTTCATCCTTAATGGTAAGCACTATTTCGGGTTTGTCGTTAATGTCTACTGCCTCAATCTCTATTCTGTCATTTTCATTTATTCTTATAAATTTTTGATTGAAACGTAGAAGCCAATCGATAACCTCTGAGGTACTGTCATCCGTTATCTCCGAAACAATTAATATCATTACAATTAGTATAAATAAAAACAGCTTGGTTTTAAAAACCAAGCTGTTTTAACTAAACTCAAATTATTGAATTGCTTCATGATTACTGTTATCAGAACCATCATCGAAACTACCACCACCTGGAGCAGCTCGGTATGTAGCATTTTTGGTAGTTGTCATTTTACCACCTCTGATACTAGTTAATGTTTCAATTTTTTCAATTGCATGACCCTTCCAAATTGGATTTGACAAACTTTTAATCTTTTCCATACTGTTTTTTTATTTTCTCGCCTACTCATTCGCTTTTCGGTTTCCGCGGTAGTCAATTCAGAGCTAGCATCCAATTGTCCACAAATGTAAATTTAGGCTTTCAGAGTCCAGCACCTCTGGACTCTTTAGAAAAACCCGAAAAGAATTTTGCCCACCCTTTAACTTACTCATCCCAGATGTTATTTCAATGTTTAATAGAAATGACTCTTTGTAATAGAAACTTTGACGAATTCGACAGAATTCAATAGGTGCATGAAATGTTTCGCGCATTTCCTTTATATGCTCCATTAGCAAACTACGGGATATGCCAACGTTTTTTGCAAATTCAATACTTGATCCTGTACTTTCCTTTTCAATAAGGTGATGTATTGTCTTAATCCTTTCAATGTATTTGAACAAACTCATATTATATAATTCTTATTCGTTATAATCTATTTTTGTACTCTATATTAATCACCTAATTCTAATTGATTCTTTACTAATTCATAATATTTTCCTTTAGTTAACGTCAACTCAGCATGTGTTCCTTGTTCCGTGATCTTACCGTTTTCCATCACAATAATTTTATCTGCATTTTTTACAGTACTTAAACGGTGAGCTATCACTACAACTGTTTTACCTCTATAAAAATTATTTAGATTATTCATAATAGTTTTTTCGTTGTTGGCATCTAAGGCACTTGTCGCTTCGTCAAAAAATAAGTATTGAGGGTTTCGATAAACTGCCCTTGCAATTAATATGCGCTGCCGTTGACCGGCACTTATACCTGTGCCGTCTGACCCTATAGTAGTATCATATGCTAAGGGGAGGCTTTCAATGAATTCTTGAATATTTGATACGCTTACCGCATTCAATAATTTGCTGACATCTGGCTCTTCATCACTTACACTAATATTATTAGCAATGGTATCAGAGAAGATATATCCATCTTGCATTACAGTACCACAATAGCTTCGCCAGTTGCGGGAACTTTGGATTTGTAAATCGGCATGACCCAAATATATTTTACCTTCTGTTGGCGCATAGTATTTAAGAAGTAGCTTAAGCAAGGTTGTCTTTCCACTCCCACTAGCTCCTACAATAGCTGTTACTTTTCCTTCTTCAATAGTTAGACTAATATTGTTTATGGCTTTTGGTGAATGAGGCCCCTCATATTGAAAGGATACGTTTTCAAATCGTAAACTTTTCCCAACTGAATTAGGCGAAAAATTTGAGAGCCGATTGTCTATTGATTTTTCTTCATTTTCCAATTGCCTTATTTCACCAATTCTGTCTAAGCTGATACGTGCATCTTGCAATTCACGGATAAAGTTTACAAACTCATTGATAGGTACATTGAGTTGTCCAATTATATATTGCACAGCCAACATCATACCCAACGTCATACTGCCACTGATTACAGCTGTGGCAGCCATAAAGGTGATGAAGATGTTTTTTAATTCATTTATTAAGGTACTTCCCCCTTCTTGCCATTGCTCTATTCGTGTACTTTTTACAGTCACTTTAAATAGTTTGGCTTGTATTCGCTCCCATTCCCACCTTTTGTTACGCTCACAGTTATTGAGTTTTATCTCTTGCATACCATTTACTAATTGTATCAGACTGCTTCGGTTCTGTGAAAGCTCGTTGAAGCGCTTATAGTCGAGTTCCTTTCTTACACTCAAAAAGAATAAAATATATACTATGTACAGAACACTCCCCAAAAAAAACACAATGAAAATAGGTAGACTATAGAGAGCCAGCACTACACCAAAAATGATAAGATTGAAAAATGAAAATAGTATACTGAGTGAGGAAGAACTCAAGAAACGTTCAATGCGACTGTGGTCTTCAATACGTTGAAGTATATCTCCTATCTTTTTAGAGTCAAAAAAACTCATAGGTAGTTGCATGAGCTTAATAAGAAAATCGGAGATAATACTTAGATTGATGCGTGTGCTGAGGTGAAGTAATATCCATCGCCTAAGAAACTCTGCTAATGTGCGACTGAATATAAGCATGAGTTGGGCTGCCAAAACAATGTAAATGAAGGGTATATTTCTGGTATTGATACCCACATCAACTATTGATTGAGTAAGGAATGGCATTATGAGTTGTATCAGGCTTCCCAACAACAACCCAATCAGGAGTTGAATAATAAATCTATGATATAGTTTTAAATAACCGAATAGATACAGGAATCCTAACTTTTGGTTTTTTTCCACCTCTGATTTCTGTTCAAAGAAGGCAGGTGTTGGCTCAAGTAATAATGCGATACCTACTTCACTTCCAGTGGCTGAGGTAGAAATCCATGATTTTAAAAACTCTTTTTTTGTAAAAGTAATCAATCCTGAGGCTGGGTCGGCTACTGAGATTTTATCTTTCTTAATCTTATAGAGAACGGCAAAATGATTTTGATTCCAATGTATTACGCAAGGCAAGGGCGCATTATCAAGAAGCTTATCAAAAGGTACTTTAACGCACATCGTCCTGAATCCAATGGCTTCGGCACAATCGCTGATGCCTAATAAAGAAACTCCTTCGCGAGTGATAAATGATTTCGTGCGTAACCCATTCAACGAATAACTCTTGCCATGGAATTTGGCAATCATCTTCAAGCATGTAGGACCACAGTCCATATGGTCGAGCTGTTTATAGAAGGGGAATGATTTTAGCAAATTTGGTGGATTAAGTACCGCATTATCGGAATAAAACTATATACTAGTCAACCGTAGTACTACGGTATTATTAAGAATAATTTGATGTAAGAAAGGAGTACCTTTTAACGTAAATTCCTTTTGGTTGCGAGCGCAACTAACTGCATTTTATTGTTTACTCTTAATTTAACATATAGCTTTTCACGGATATCCTCTATTGTTCTATGACTCTTATTTAGTTTTTCACCGATTTGTTTGCTCGTGAGTCCTTCCAATATCATGTTGATAATAATCTTATCGTCCTTGGATATTTCTAATCTATCAGTATTACCGTTTACAAGTGTTAAATTTCTCTGGATGATTTCGAATGAACGCTCTGTCATGTATGCTCCACCTTGGTAAACTACTTTTATTGCTTTGAATAGTTCCTCTAGGTCATCTTCCTTTCCTACAAAACTTCTTACACCTTGAATATACATTTTGATTATATTAGATTCTATATAATGTTGAGAGAGAGCGATAATTTTGATCTTAGGATATTGTTCACGCACTTGATCAGTTGCTTTCAAGCCATCCATGTGTGGCATTCTTATATCCATGAGAATTATGTCAGGTACAATGTTTTTTAACTGTTCTAATAAATCCACACCATTATCTGCCAATAAAACGACTTCAAAGTTATTTTCTAAAAGTAGGGCATGCACTATTGCCTTACGGTACTGCTTATGGTCTTCAGCTATTGCCAGTTTTATTTTTGTCATTTTATTATATATGGAGAATTAAATACTTTGAAAGGTCGATCTCTGTATCCTTTTAATTCGGTGAAACGTCATAGTCGTAATGGGATGCATGGGTTTGGCTCTTGCCATTGCTTTGGTTTGCGGGTAGGATGAGTGGCAATGGCAAGTGCCAAAAGCAAGGGCGAGAATCTTTCCCAGTTGCTGTGCGGGCTGGAAATTTTTGTATGATAATTTTGTAAAGCGAGTTCATGTTCTTACTTGTTTTCATGTCCACCATTGTCTATAGAAGCGTTCACTTATCTCTGTGGAAAAAAAACTCATTATAATTGGTTGGACTGTCAAACGTTACTTTGTTATCGTGGAGAATTTGTCGGGTTGGTTGAAGGGCATTGTTGCTAACGTGAGTATTTGCGTTCGAGCGGGGCTTCCGAAGCCGCGTGGTGTCCCCGACACCGAACGCAATAAAGATACGAAAACCTTGGATTACGCGTCAACCCCGCTTGACGCAAATACATTGTTGGGCGTTCGTGCTTTTGACACAATCTATTTGGTGTCAAATAGCTTAAGTGTCCATTGAATACACTCAACTTCGTCAACAATTGACCATGAATGAGGATGTCGCATACCATTACTTCTCACTCCAGGTTGCTTTGAAGTCATAAACTCTGCTCTTTCGTTGCCCATTAACATCAATCTGTTTATTAACTCCGAAGCACTAAGTTGATTTGTGTCGACTAAACTTCTTCTCCTTTGTTTTAATTGCCATTCTACATCGATGTCATGGTAAACTCTAACAGCCATATTTTTAAGGTGCTTTTCGTTTCCCGGTTCTGTAAGCCTATGATTAAACGGAGACAATTCATTATATCGTTTTGGATTTGTCTCAGGTGTCCCAATTTCTTTACTCATCTTTTCTGAAACGAATTTTGCTTCAAAGACACCTGCCTCGGAATAGTCCTTTTTTATCTCTCTCTGAAAATATTCCCAGATGTCGCCAAGGTCAACGGGAGAGTCAACTGTAAATACACCTTTTATTGTCACAGGTATTTTTGCCGGATTCTCAACAGAATACTCTGCATATCTCAAACCGATTGTCCCGCCTGCCGAAAAGCCGCCTATTACAAATTTGTCCCGTGGAACGTTAGGGTTTCTTTTTATAAAATCTGTTAGTCCTCTGTTTAATTTATCTAGCACTTTCTCGTCAGCGTAGATTTTTTCTCCACCAGCAATAGCAATTGTCAACAACCCATTTGCATAAGCCGTGTTGAATAATTTAGATGAAGGAAAAATACTCTCGGCTTTTTCACCGTATCCCGGTAGCAAAACTAACACACCATTTATCTTCTCTGTCGGTGGTTTTAATTGAATATAATAGTCGTCCGCCTCTTTGTCGTTAAAAACTACCTTTTCAAAATTCTGTCCAATTGCGCCACTAATTGTCAGAAGTGTAAACACTATCATTAATGTCCCCTGTCTCATATGACCAATCTTTTTTAAAAGCATGACGCCCAACGTGTGTATTTGCGTTCGAGCGGGGCTTTCGAAGCCACGCCTTGTCCCCGACACCGAACGCATTAAAGATACGAAAACGTTGGATTACGCGTCAACCCCGCTTGACGCAAATACATTGTTGTGGCCAGTTGCCTAGTCCTCTATTCCTTTGTCCTTGATGTATTTTTCAATCTCGTCTGGGCTTAAAATTGTGTCGTACCTACTCTTTACTTTTTTCAGTGTTATGTCCTCAGTCAACTCGTTTAGAAAACTACTGAAGTCTGAATTCTCAGCCGATAATCTGTTCACCGTGTCCCAGTCAATTTCTTGATTGTACCGTGATGGAAAGAGAATTTCACTCTCGTAAACGTTGTCAGGGTTTAGTTTTATTACACCGACACCAAACGCATTATTTAATCTTCTTATCTCGTCCTTTAATGTCGGGTCTTCGTCAAGTCGGAGTGTCACCAAATAGCCCTCGTTAGCCCAACTTGAATTTGAAACAGCTTGAAAGTAATATTCTCGAAGGTTGGTAAATGTCAAGTTAATTTTGACTTCAAAGGAAAATAGTCGTATTGAACTTATCGAAAGATGTTGCTGAATCTCTAGCGTCTCCTTTCTGTAGTCTCTGAATGGAAAATAAACTCCAACTAAGTCTGGGTGTAACCATTCATTTAGTCCCTTAACTCCCTTTTTTGAATTCTCATGAAATATTGTCTTCAAATATGCTTTGAAATGAGTGTCGGTATTTGCAAACGCAACTAAAATTGTATGAAGGTCTCTCTCGTGAAATTTCTTCTCAATCTTCTTTTCCTCTTTTATTTTTTGTTCTTCCTTCTTTTCGGTTATCTCGTCAAGGTTGATATTTTTTGAAAGTCGTCTGAGAAAAAACTGTGCTGGTCTTTCACTCGTCTGAATTATCATTGATTTGTCACCGCTACTGTTAATTGCAGTATAACAATACGCAGCAATTGTCGCCCAGGGAGTTTTTCCCGTTGTCGTAAAGTCACCAATTGTCCCGAGTTCGTTAGCTTTCTCCCAAATCTCTTTTGCAGATAAAGGTGTCCCAACTTTCTCTAAAGTCCTTTCAATAATGTCCCAAAATGTCGTCTTACTCATATGTTACGTTTTTGTCCGGCAATTGGCCACAACGTTTGTGTTTCTTCAGTGGTGCGCTTCCGAAGCCGCGTCCTGTCCCCGACACAAAGCGTTGAACGAAGATATAAACTTTGGGCTACACGTCACCGCACCATTGAAGAAACATTTTGTTGCATGCTCGGGCGCGTCAACCGTTACCTTTCGTTTGCGACTTGTCTCAAGTCGTCCGTAATGTTTTGTTGATGCGTTCGAGTCCACGTAAATGAATTTTGATTTTGAAGTAGGGTAGGAGTCCACGTAAAGGAGTCGGTCAAAGTCGTCCAAGCTCTCCGCGGGCTGCAAACTTGTCCAGCGGCACCAAGTTGTCCGCGTAACCTTAAAAGAAATTCCTGTTTTCGATTTTCTTAAATTTCCTTTGTCAAACCGCAAAAAAATTCGCGCTTCGCGCGATTTCTATTTAGGCACTGGGTCGGGGTAATGTTTCTGTGCTGTTTAAAAAATCGTTGTTCAAAGTCGTCCAAGTTCTCCGCGGAAACCAAACGTTGTCGTCTGGGTAGTCACGTCTGCGGGACTTTTCAGCGCCTGGCATGCAACGTGAGTATTTGCGTTCGAGCGGGGCTTCCGAAGCCACGTGCTGTCCCCGACACCGAACGCATTAAAGATACGAAAACGTTGGATTACGCGTCAACCCCGCTTGACGCAAATACA
>JADBYQ010000114.1 GCA_020402945.1 Cytophagales bacterium
ATGGCCTTGGCTTTGTTGGACAAAGAGAAATCCACCAAAATGTCCAAACGATCAAAACGGTTGACCGCTGCATTGGATGATGATTACAGAAGTTTGGTGCTAAAATGTTAAAAGCGATTTCCCTGGGGTTCACCGAGTCGATGGCAACTATATGCAATTTTGGGTTAAATTTGATTCTCTAAAACCGATCCATTTTGAAAACGAACCTCATTTTACTTTTCTTGACTGCTTTAATAGTGGTAAGCGCCTGCGCACAATCTAACTCAGGCTATCGGCCGCGGCATAAAAAGCCCAATCCTAATAAACCGTTGCCTTGTCCACAAAAAGACTGTTGATTCATGCGGAAAATTGTGATCGCCATTGATGGGTACTCCGCTTGCGGCAAAAGTTCTACAGCCAAGAACGTAGCCAAGGAGTTGAACTATCGATACATCGATTCCGGGGCGATGTACAGAGCCGTCACCCTTTATTTTTTAGATCATCTGGTAGCGATCACCAACTCCAAGGAAGTTGAAAAGGCAATACGCGAAATCCAGCTTTCTTTTCGGGTCAATGCAAAAGGGGTTTCCGAATTGTTTATGAATGGCATTAACGTAGAAAAGGACATTCGAAAAATGCGAATTTCAGAGAATGTAAGCCCGGTAAGCGCGCTAATAGAGGTTCGCGAAGCTATGGTGGCCATTCAACGAAAGTTGGGTAAAGACAAAGGTATCGTCATGGATGGCCGAGATATTGGCTCGGTTGTTTTTCCCGATGCGGAGCTCAAAGTTTTTTTGACAGCCGATATTCTGGTGCGTGCATTTAGAAGGCAAAAAGAACTGTTGCAGCGCGATGATTTGGTAGACATCGATACTATTGTGGGAAATCTCGCTAGCCGCGATCAAATCGACAGCACCCGAAAGGAGAGCCCGTTGGTTAAGTCGGCTGATTCGTTTTTGATCGATACGACCCACATTACTATTGATGAGCAGGTAGACGAGGTAATTCGTCTTGCATTGTCCAAAATGGTAGGTAACAGCGCGCGCTCAAACTAATTGACCACGTTTACTTCAACCCGAGTGCGATCAATACCTCATTGTCCACAATTGGTTTGCTTCTGTCGTTGTTCGGATAATCAATCCATCCAAAACCCTCGTCACACTCCCACATTGCCCAGGGAATGTTGTTTGCTTCCAATGCTTTGCGCATATCGCCAATCCAATTGAGCCTACTTTGCCGTGGAGATTTTAATTTATACGACCCAAACTCATTGCACGTAACAACCACGTTATTTCGTTTTCCCCAATCGGCCACTGGCTTTACCCATTTTAGCAACGAATCGTAATTGTATTTTTGATTGCCATGCCAACTCAGGATGTCTTTCAGTTCTTGCTGGCTAGTTGCGGAAACGAGCGCTGCCACAGCAGCAGGACTGCTCGGGTAAGGGACGTTGGACGCTTGTTGGGCGGGCAACCAGCCTGTCCAGTCAGCGCCTTGATGAGTAAACAAGAATGGATCGTAGAAGTGAAAATTGTACACGATGTTTTCCTCGGCATAGGGCTTCTCATTCATTAAATCAAATCGATTATTCCATCCCTCAGCACCTACCACAATAAAATGGTTGCGGGTAATTTTACGAATAGCTTGTACAAATTTCAGTTGAACCGGCCACCACCAACTTTTTGAAAGGCCGGAAACTGTTCCACTCGCAGCATGAGGTTCGTTATACACCTCAAAAAATACTTTGTCTGTAGCATACGTTGAAAACGCTTTGGCGATGGCCTGCCAATAAGCCACCACTTTGTCGTCAAAACCGGATGTGGTAGCGAGTTTTTTTTCAAATCCCCCGTCATAATTGTGAATCGGATCAATTAAAACGGCAAGGCCTGCTCCGATCGCTTTTTTCACGGCATTATCTATAAAGAGCAAGTTTTGTTGGTTTAGAACGGAGGGGGAATTTTCTTGAAACAATAGAGAGGTGGCAATGGGCAAACGAATATGGGAAAAGCCCGATGACTTGATTCTTTTTAGGTCATCTGCCGAAAATCGGCTTGCGTATAGTGAAGGATCGGAAAAATCAGTGAACCATCCAGACAAATTTATTCCTTTATCCAAGGCGATTTTTGCTTGTCCAATAGAAATAGGAATACCCAATTCATTAGTTGTCTTTACTGAATCAGAATTTTGACACCCAAAAAGTAAACAGATGGCCGCAACGATTTTTCGCATCCTTAAAGCTACCAATTAAATCTAAAGCCCGAGAATAACGACAGCAACTAGTGGCTACATCCGCGTATTTCAGCAACCTGTTGTATAAGCCTATTTCCACTCAAATTCTTTGTTTTATACTCCCTTTGACCGTTAGTTTTTATTGCTAATTTTGCCCATTCTAAAACTTATCCGCAAGCCGCCCATGGGCAAATTCATCCGACTAAAAAAAGGTTTCACCATCAATCTGGCAGGCAAAGCAGCTTCCAAAGTGGTGGAAATAGAGCAACCTGACACATTTGTCATAAAACCCACAGACTTCCACGGCACTTATATGCCTAAACCTGTTGTAAAGGAGGGGGATACTGTAAAAGCTGGCTCTCCGCTATTTCATGACAAGCGACATGAAAGTATCATCTACTCGGCACCCGTTAGTGGTGAAGTGGTCGAGATTAAGAGAGGCGAAAAGCGCAAGCTGCTAGAAATAAAAATCTTGGCCGATAAGAAGGTAGAATACGAGACTTTCAAAAAATATACGATTTCCGAGATTGCAAACCTATCAGCTGCAGCATTGAAGGAGCAACTTCTGGCATCAGGAGTTTGGCCTAACTTGATCGAGCGCCCCTTTGGCGTAGTGGCCGATCCGGGAGTGACGCCAAAGGCGATTCACATTTCTGCATTTGATACCCACCCGCTGGCACCTGATTACAGTGTGCTGTACAAAGGGCAAGACCAGTACTTTCAAGTGGGTGTGGACATTTTAAAGAAGTTTACCTCTGGAAATGTTCATATCAACACGCACGCTACCAGCGAAATTTCAACTCTTTTCTCGCAAGTAAAAGGAGCAGAAGTTAATAAATTTTCCGGGCCACACCCTGTGGGATGTGTGGGTGTTCAGATTCATCATCTAGATCCAATCAATAAAGGGCAAATTGTTTGGACAATTGCGCCAGCAGGTGTGATCCAGATTGGTAAACTATTCCTAAACGGAATTTATGATGCATCGAAGCTGGTGGCGCTGACTGGTTCTGAAGTTAAGAACCCTCAATATTACAAAACCTACACAGGAGCCTCCGTAAAAAAATTCCTTCAAGATAACTTGAAACAAGATCACGTGCGAGTGATATCCGGAAATCCTTTGACGGGCACGTCAGTGGGAAAGGAAGGACACATCGGATTCTTCGATCAACAAATTTCTGTTTTACCTGAAGGTGATTATGCTGAGTTTGTGGGTTGGATTACTCCCGGTGAACGCAAATTGAGTTTCCATCGAGCTATTGGGTTGTTCTCGTTCCTTTCACCAGGTAAAGAAAGAGTAGTAGATACCAACACACACGGAGAACCACGAGCTTTCGTTCAATCCGGTATTTTCGAGCAGGTGGTTCCGATGGATATTTTACCCACCCATTTGCTAAAGAGCATTCTGGCTGAAGATATTGATGAAATGGAAGCATTAGGAATTTATGAGGTCATTGAAGAAGACTTGGCGCTCTGCGAATTTGTCGATGTATCGAAGCACAAAGTGCAGGAAATTTTGAGAGAGGGTCTTGAATTAGTTCAACAAAGTTAATACAGCGATCAGATGGAGTTTATTAAGCATCAGATAGAGAAAATCAAGCCCAATTTTGAGAAGGGCGGAAAGTGGGAGAAGCACTATTATTCTTTCGAGGCATTAGAAACCTTTTTATTCGCACCCGCCACCACTAATGGGATAAAAGGAGCACAAATTCGCGATGCCATAGATTTGAAGCGGTTGATGATGACGGTGATCATCTCTATGGTGCCATGCTTATTGTTTGGAATGTGGAATGTTGGTCACCAACACTTTTTAGCCATTGGCCAGTCCGCTTCGTTCATGGATAAATTTTGGATCGGTGTTGTTCAAGTAATGCCAATAGTAGTCGTTTCATACGGTGTAGGTTTGGGTATTGAGTTTGTTTTTGCTACGTTTAGAAGGCATCCAGTTAATGAAGGTTTTTTAGTAACGGGAATGTTGATTCCATTAGTAATGCCTCCGGATGTACCACTTTGGCAAGTTGGCTTGGCCACTGCTTTTGCCGTGATTATTGGTAAAGAGGCTTTTGGTGGCACCGGCATGAATGTAATGAACGTGGCATTGACGGCCCGTGCATTTTTGTACTTCGCTTACCCAACTGACATCTCAGGAAGTGTGTGGACTTATATTGGAGATGCAAAAGCGGTGGCCGGCTATTCTGGTGCAACGCCTTTGTCTTTAGCCGCAGATGCAGCCACAGCGGGAACAAACGTTGTTGCTTCACTTAACTCTTTTGGAGCTGGATGGAATGAGGGCGTCTTTTCATTCTGGAATATGTTCATGGGTATTATGCCAGGTTGTATCGGAGAGACCTCTACCTTAATGTGTCTAGTGGGTGCCTTTATTTTGGTTGCAACGGGTGCAGGAAGTTGGAAAGTGATCGTGAGTGTTTTTGGAGGTGCTTATGCAATGGGTCTATTGCTGAATCTGATTGGAGGGAATGCCTTTGTGGAAATGCCTGCTCATTATCATTTAGTAATTGGCGGATTAGCTTTTGGCGCGGTTTTCATGGCGACAGATCCGGTAACGGCCTCGCAAACAGAAACAGGGAAATGGATTTATGGGGCATTGATTGGCATCTTTACTGTTATGATCCGTGTATTTAATCCTGCCTACCCCGAGGGGATCATGTTGGCGATATTGTTGATGAACGTGTTCGCCCCTCTCATCGATTATTTTGTAGTTAGTGCAAACAAAAAAAGAAGATTACAACGTGCGACAGTCTAACCTTTACATCGTTTTATATGCTGCGGCCATCACCATCGTGTGTGGCGGAGCATTGGCAATTGCTTCACAAACTTTAAAGCCCCTACAAGATGCTAACATCGAGTTGGAACGCAAGAAGAATATCCTCGCTACAGTAATGGAGTTGAAAGACGGAGATGATGTTGTAAAGCTGTATGCTTCGCGGGTGAAAGAAAGTGTTATTGATTTTCAGGGTAATGTAAAAGTGGGCATGAAAGCAAGTCAGGTGGTGATTGCTGAACAATACAAGCTGAAGCCAGAGGAACGCCTATTGCCTATTTATGAATTTAGAAATGAGACCGATTCAACGAAAATTGAAAATGCGGTAATGCCCGTCTATGGATATGGATTATGGAATAACATCTGGGGATTTGTTGCGCTACAATCTGATTTGAATACCGTGCAGGGTGTAAAGTTTGAGCATGCCGGTGAGACGCCCGGTTTGGGTGCTCGAATTACTTCTGATGATATACAAGTTCGATACAAAGGGAAAAAGGTTTTTGAAGGAGACAAAATCATGTCCGTTCAAATGCAAAAAGGAGAGGGCATGGATTATTCTGCCGATCCGCATAAAGTAGATGGAATGTCAGGAGCAACCCTTACCGGAAAAGGTGTAAACAATATGCTCGCGGATTATTTCTCTTGCTATAAAAATTATTTAAAGAAGAATCAACAAAATTTATCGCTAAACCTATGAGCACAGCAACAGCGGAAGTAGATATGGTGGAGAAAAAAGCAGAACCGCTTTTTTCTAAGAAAAACAAAAAGCTGATTACAAATCCACTTGACATTGATAATCCAATCACGGTGCAGATCTTAGGTGTTTGTTCTGCCTTGGCAGTGACGACTCAGATGAAACCTGCTTTTGTTATGTCCATCGGATTGATGGTGGTAACGGCTTCCTCCAACGTGGTGATCTCAATGATGCGAAATTCAATTCCTTCCCGTATTCGAATCATTGTTCAATTGGCTATTGTATCGCTATGGGTGATCTTAGTAGATCAGATTTTGAAGGCTTATGTCTATGACGTCTCTAAGCAACTATCAGTGTTTGTTGGGCTAATCATAACCAATTGCATTGTGATGGGTAGGTTGGAAGCGTTCGCTATGGGTAATAAGCCCTGGCCTTCATTTTTAGATGGAATTGGGAATGGTTTAGGATACGGCATTATCCTGATGATGGTCGCCTTCGTTCGTGAGTTGTTTGGTGGCGGTAGCCTTTTTGGATTTAAAGTATTTGAATCAATGGGCGTTCACTATACCGGCAATGGCTTACTGTTGTTACCAGCGGGTGCTTGTATATTGGTAGGTATTATTATTTGGGTACAGCGTACCTTGAACGGACATCGCGAGACGCATTAAACTAATTTGATATGGAAAATTTAGTAAATATTGGTATCCGGTCGATTTTTATCGACAACATGATATTCGCCTACTTTCTGGGAATGTGCTCGTTCCTCGCCATTTCCAAAAAAGTAAAAACTGCCATTGGCCTTGGCGTGGCGGTTGTTTTCGTAATTGGAATAACCGTTCCTATCAATTGGTTAATTCAAAACCGTGTGTTGGTACCGGGAAGTTTGGCGTGGCTGGGTGACGATTTTAAAAATATCGATTTGGGCTTTTTGCAGTTCATTATATTCATTTCAGTAATTGCTGCTATTACCCAATTGACCGAAATGGCGGTTGAGAAATTTTCACCTGCATTGTATGGCACGCTGGGAATTTTTCTTCCTTTGATTGCGGTGAATTGTTCAGTATTAGGTGCTGCATTGTTTATGGTGGGTCGCCCCTACAATTTGACAGAAGCAACTGTTTTTGGACTTGGTTCAGGAATAGGTTGGATGCTGGCTATCGTTGCGTTAGCAGGGGTTAGAGAAAAGATGAAGTATTCAAATGTACCTGCTCCGCTTCGAGGACTGGGCATTACATTTATTTTAGTAGGGCTGATGTCGCTCGGTTTTTTGAGCTTCCTCGGCTTCTCTTTATAAAAATTGGCGAACAATAAATAGAAAGGCTTCGCAAGAAGCCTTTTTTGTTGGTAGGCATTTGATAGGTAAATTGATTTAACAAAACGTGTATGAAAGGCTTTGCTGGAAAGATCGTTCGGTACTTTTTTAATGGTACCCTTTTTATTGTTCCGTTGGTAGCAACTGTCTATTTCATCATTGTTTCCTTTCAATGGCTGGACAGTCGATTGAATTTGCCGTATCCGGGTGTTGGCTTTGTGATTATTCTAAGTGTCATAACGTTATTCGGCTACCTCACCTCCAATTTTGCCTTCAAGACTTTTTCAAATTGGTTTGACCTTGGCATGAACCGCGTTCCATTGGTTAAACTAATTTATTCATCCATCAAAGATTTGTTGGCTGCTTTTGTGGGCGATAAGAAGAAATTTGATCGCCCTGTGCTAGTTCGAATTAACAAAGAGAACCAACTACACCGAATAGGATTTATCACTCAACAAGATTTAAGTGAGTTGGGGCTTCCAGAAATGATAGTTGTTTACTTTCCTCAATCTTATGCGGTAGCCGGAGATCATTTTGTGGTGCCTCGCGAGAATGTGCAGGCGTTGAACATTCCCGGGCCGATCGCTATGAAGTTTATTATATCGGGAGGTGTAAGTGGGTTCAGCCCCGGCACTGACTAACTAATAACCCCTGATCCAATTAGTTCCTCGCCTTCATACCATGCAGCAAATTGTCCTGAAGTTACCCCGCGTTGAGGTCGATCAAAAATGATGAAGAGACCTTCTTCTTTTTTGTGAAGCGTACATTTTTCTAGCGGTTGACGATAGCGTATTCTTGCCAAATAGTTCCTAGTTTCACCGATGGGAATGACAAGGTCAGGACGAACCCAGTGCTCGTCTTCGTTGGGAATGAAAAGCCCAGACCGATACAATCCGGGATGATCTTCTCCGCTTCCTGTGTAAATAATGTTTTTTTCGGTGTCTGTGCCAATCACGAACAGTGGCTTTTCATACCCACCAATGTTCAACCCTCTACGCTGACCAATAGTATAAAAATGTGCTCCATTGTGTTCACCCACTACTTCACCCAGTTCAGGTGTTAGTTGATAAGGTGCAGAAATATCGACAAGGTCTTTATCTATGAATCCATTACTAAAAACGGCAGAGTCGAGTGGAACTTCAATCACTTTTCCTTTTTTTGGCTCCAGGCGTTGTTGTAGGAAATCAGGTAAATGAACTTTTCCTATAAAGCAGAGGCCTTGCGAATCTTTTTTCTCAGCGGTATCTAATCCGGCTTTTTTCGCAAGGGCTCTCACTTCTGTTTTCAACAATTCTCCAATGGGAAAGAGTGCCTTCGAAAGTTGTGATTGATTAAGCTGGCATAAAAAATAGCTCTGATCTTTATTCGGATCCTTTCCTGCCAGTAATTGAAAAATTTGCTTTCCCTCTTTTTCAAAAAAACCTTTCCGGCAATAGTGGCCAGTGGCCACAAAATCAGCGCCTAATTTTAATGCCGCGTCCAGAAACACATCAAATTTTATTTCACGGTTACAGAGCACATCCGGGTTTGGAGTTCTCCCGGCTTTGTATTCAGCAAACATGTAGTCAACAATGCGATCCTTGTATTCTGTGCTTAGGTCAATCGTTTGGAAAGGAATACCCAATTGTTGCGCAACGATCATCGCATCGTTACTGTCATCCAGCCATGGACATTCGTTGCTGATTGTCACTGTGTCGTCATGCCAGTTTTTCATGAACATGCCGATCACTTCGTAGCCTTGTTCTTTTAACAAGTAAGCAGCTACGCTGGAATCAACGCCTCCGGACAGACCGACTACAACTCTCTGATTCATTATTTATTCTGGTAGCTAGACTCCTTCAGCCAGCAATTCATTCACAATCTGATTAAATCTTTCTTTGAATTGTTCGTAATAAATTCCTGTCCCAGGACCTTCAAAACCGGTTCGAATGTGTTTCACCTTTCCATCTTTGCCAATGAAAATAGTGGTAGGAAAGGCGATTACCTTATTAAGCATTGGCAGACTTTGTGAAGCCTTCTCTTTGTCGTTCGTTCCCGCAATAACAAAGTCGTAGGTCACTTGTAGCTTCTCCTTCATTTTTTTCACCCGACCGATGGCGTAGTCGAAATCATCTTTGCGTTCATAGGCGAGTCCAAGTATTTCTACCCCTCGTTCGTGATTTTGCTTGTACCATTGGGTTAGAAATTTTGTCTCATCCATACAATTGGGGCACCACGTACCGAAGATTTGAAGAATCAATACCTTGTTGGCATATTTTTCGTCTGACGGACTTATCCGATTATTATTTTCATCTGGGAAACTAAAAGCAATTCTATCATACCCTTCCTTCAAAAACGTAAGAGCCTCTGCATCTGGCATCTCCGCGTTTTCATTTTTTATTCCTTTAAAAACTTCATGGGAGAGTTTGCCTGAGAATAAATCGCCTTTTAGTGAATCGCCTTCGAAAGAGGCAGTGAAAAGAAACGCGTGGTTGCCATCAAACGTACTGAGCTTAAGTTGACCGTCCGCAACATTACCTTGTAAGTAGCGATAGTCACCAGTAGGCGTTAAAAAGGTTCCCGTTGCTTCGTGGCCAATTTGTTTAATCAAGCCAATGGATGGATAAGATTCTTTCTCGGAGAAAAAGTTGAGTTGATACTTGCCGGAAAAATCTACCGTTGATTTTTCGGTATGAGGAAACCGAAAGTCCTCTCCATGTTGGGCTTTGAAAGGGAGTTTAAAGGTGGGGTCATAATTTTTGATGTAGTAACCTTCCAGCTTGTCTCCGTTGATTTTTGCGATCAAGTCAATGTCAAAAATAAGCATTGTTATTTTGACGGAATCACCGTTAATGGTCACCTCATCTTGCGGCAGCTTTTCTTCCGCGTTTTTCAGGTATACTTGGTACTTCCCGGATTCTTTAGTGACTTCAAAATTGAACGGGAGCTCTTGTCCCTGCATTTCTATAATGCCCCGCCAGTTTCCGATTTTCAATTCTGCTTGTTTCTGGCACGAAATACACAACAAAACGACCCCCACAAGGCTTAAAATTCGCATGATCCGCTGATTTTTGAGTTACAACACAAAAATGCGACAAATGATTCTAATTTCGTTGACCTTTACATGGATTCGTTGTTGGTTGTTCGAACACCCAACGAATACTAACTAACATCCAAGTCATGTTTCAAAATTTGAAAGTACTCGAGTTGGCCTCGGTCCTTGCCGGCCCTAGTGTTGGACAGTTTTTCGCTGAGTTAGGCTCAGAGGTAATTAAGGTAGAAAATCTAAAAACTGGTGGCGATGTCACACGCAGTTGGAAGGGGGCAGGGGAGCAGACAGACGACCGTTCCGCTTATTTTTGTTCCTGTAATTGGGGAAAGAAATCTGTTGCAGTTGACCTAACCACGGACGAGGGTAAGCAAATAGTAAAGAAACTGGCAAAGCGATCCGATATCATTATTGCCAGTTATAAGCCGGGTGATGCCGAGAAACTAGGTGTCTCCTACCAACAGTTATCAATGGATAACGACCAACTAATTTATGGCCAAATCACTGGCTACGGAAGCGATGATGATCGTGTCGGCTACGATGCAGTAATTCAGGCGGAGTCTGGTTTTATGGACTTGAATGGGGAGAAAGATGGACTACCCACGAAAATGCCCGTAGCATTGATTGATGTTTTGGCAGCGCATCAGTTGAAAGAGGGATTGCTGCTTGCTTTGTTGAAGAAAGAAAGATCTGGAGTGGGAAGTTTGGTGGAGGTGTCTTTGATTCAATCTGCGTTATCTTCACTTGCCAACCAAGCCACCAATTGGCTGGTAGCAAAGAAGCAGCCCACACGGCAGGGGTCTGCCCACCCGAACATAGCTCCTTATGGCGATTCATTTTTGACCAAGGATGGCAAGCGAGTTTTGTTAGCTATTGGTAATGATAGACAGTTCAAAGATTTGATTGCAACTCTTGGCATCAGTGATCATGTGCTTGATCTAGGAGCATGGGCGTTGGAAATTAAATTTTTGTCGAATCAGCAACGCGTTGAAAATCGATTACAGTTGAATGAACTACTAGAAAAAGCCATTGTGCAATTTGAATCGAAAGAGTTAATGAGTAAAATTTACCATCTAAAAATTCCGGCAGGATTAATTGAAGACGTGGCAGAGGCATTTTCCACACAAGAAGCAAATGAAATACTGATTAGATCAACAGAGCTAACTGGTGTGAAAAACTTTGTTGGAAGAGTTTCTAACATCAAACTGCCAACTTCGGATTTGGCACCACCTCCGCATTTTGGTGAGCATACCGAGGATATTTTATCTTCGTTGGTGTAATGGCGGTTTTTTTATCTATACTTAGTTCTTGGCAAGATCGAAACAAGAACGGTACTGGGTGTACGACAGTTTTGCATTTCTCCGTGACCCTTGTGGTTTCTTTGAGTTCCCTGTGGTAAAAATGCAAGCCACTAAGTGCTAAAAGGTTGCACAAAGTACACCATTGAGCTATCCACCCTAAGCAAAACTGTCGTACACCCGTACTATTTGTATTTGGTTTTCAAGCGCTCTTTGTTTTCAATTAAAGATCGAGAAGGGCTTTGGAAGC
>JADBYQ010000115.1 GCA_020402945.1 Cytophagales bacterium
CAATTATGGCTTAATCCCACACGATATAGTGCTGAACTACGACCAGAACTTTTTCAGCTTCGAGTTCAGCGCCCTCAATTTTATCCTGCCCGAAAAGAACCAATATGCTTACCAAATGGTGGGTTTTGATAAAGATTGGATTTACTCGGGCACGCGCAGATATGCTAGCTATACGAACTTGGACCCAGGGACGTATACCTTACGCGTAAAAGGCTCCAACAACGATGGGGTCTGGAACGAACAGGGCATCAGCATAAAGGTAGTGATTAACCCTCCATGGTGGCTTACGTGGTGGTTCAGAGGAGCGCTGGTTGTGGGTTTGGCAACGGCCGCCATCGGTGTCTATCTGTTCCGCACACGACAGATTCGCCAGACCAACAAAAGGCTCAAGGTCTTGGTGGAGGAAAGGACAAAGGAACTAGAAACTAAAAATTGGGAGCTCAAAGAAAAAAATGAAGAGATAGCCGCCCAGAACGAGGAACTGGTTCAGAGCGAGGAGGAAATATCCTCACAGCGTGATCAGCTTGCTACTCAAAACGAAGAACTTAATGCGAGCCGTGAAGAGCTTGCTGCTCAGAACGATAAACTGAGGGATGCTCAGTCGATGATAGAAGAACAAAACCAGAACCTGGAAGGAGAAGTGGCCAAGCGGACTCTAGAACTGACGGTGCAGAACGAACAACTCGAGCAATTTGCCTTCATTGCCTCGCACAACTTGCGCGGTCCGGTGGCGCGAATGCTCGGCTTGGGGCGGCTTGTTGGCTCGGGCGCAATTGCCAACCACGAGAAGGAGTATGTGCTGGACAGCCTGGTGGAAAGCACCAAAGAACTGGACATGGTGGTGCGTGACCTAGCGCATATCTTGGATATCCGCAACACCCCGCAACAGATAACCCCCACCAACCTTGGCAAAGAGCTAGCCCTTGCCGAGCATACCCTGGCGGCTGAAATCGCTGATGCTGGCGCAGTGGTAATGGCAGACTTTACTCAGCTCGAAACGGTAGATGCCGTTCGCCCTTACGTTCAAAGCATGTTCTTGAATTTGCTGGACAACGCGATCAAGTACAGAGACCCAGACAGGCCGTTAGTGGTGAGAGTGACAGCCCAAGTAGTGGGTAAGTTTGCACGCATCAGCTTTGCGGATAATGGTTTGGGAATAGACATGGAAAGAGATGGAGGAAAATTATTTAACTTATATGCCCGTTTTCACTTTCAGGTAAAGGGCAAGGGGATGGGGCTTTTTTTGGTAAAGACACAGCTGGAGGCCATGGGCGGAAGGATAGAGGCCGAGAGCACGTTGGGCAAAGGAACAACGTTTAACATTTATTTTAAAGGAAAATAAATAGATCAGATCGGTTGCTCATGGGATGCACGGCAGAATCGCCTTTTTATTTGATTTGACCCAAATCATTCAGTAAGTGTGAATCATTTGGCCATTGGATGGCATAGTGCTATTTGGAAGCTGGAATATTTTTCTTGCGTGAACTTATCAGTTACGTTGTAAAACGATTAGCCCGGTAATAAAAACCGCAAATGATTTTTGATTTTTTGTTAAGGCTTGCTGCACTGGAAGATTTTGTATCGTACTCAGTAGATCGTACTTCGTACTCCTAATTATTCATGAAGCTGTAGGAAATCAAATTCGCCCCCATTTTAAGTGCCAGCAGCCGCTTCTCTTCCGGGTCGTTGTGGATGCGTTGATCTTCCCAGCCATTCCCGAGATCACATTCATAGGAATAAAAAACAACTAGTCTTCCTTGGTGAAAAAGTCCAAACCCTTGGGCCGGCTTACCATCGTGTTCATGAATTTTTGGGAGGCCGTTGGGAAACTTGAATTTTTGATGGTATACGGCATGGTTGAATGGAATTTCTACCAATTCCAGCTCAGGAAACACTTTTTTCAGCTCTAAGCGGACAAACTTATCCATCCCATAATTGTCATCTACATGTAAAAATCCACCTCCAAGCAGGTAATTTCTAAGGTTACCGGCTTCTTCGGTAGAAAAAACTACGTTGCCGTGCCCGGTCATATATATGTAGGCATAGTTGAAAATGCTTGCTCCCCCCACTTCTACTATGTCTTCTTCTTCGACAATAGCCGTTCCTAACTCACTGTTGCAGAACCGGATAAGATTGGGTAAAGCTGTCTTGTTAGCATACCAGTCACCTCCACCGCCATACTTTAACTTAGCGATTTTAAGTTGCGCAAAGCTGTTTGAGGTTACCAACGCCACTAATAGGCTCATACATACAAGTCTTCTCAGCTTGTAAGAATAAGGGTCGTTTTGAGCAAATTGACGCATTCCTTTAAATTTTATTTGTACTCGTTAAACCTTTCAAATGAGTAAACCTCTAAACAACAAAACAAAAAGTAAAACCTCATGAAAACAATGAAAAATCTAGTTGGTCTAAAAAGCATTTCAACTCTGTTGATCGCTTTTGTATTGGTTCTCGGCTCGTGTAACAAAACGGACGAAACACTTAGTGCAACCGAAAGGGAAAGTTTGAGTGCTGAGTCTTTTTCAGATGCAGAAGTAGATGATGCAAATGACATGGCCTCCATTGCGACAGGTAATGTAAGTTTAACTCAGTTTAACGGAGGGCGCGAAGATGGGAGAACAGAAGAAAACGGGCCCGTAAAGCCTATTTTCCCGTGGGCAAGTTTAGATGATCGTTTGAAGTGTGCAGCAATAACCATTGTTAGAACTAACACTGCCGGCACTCGACCAACAGGTACAATAACCATTGATTTTGATGCCAATGCTGGTTGCAAAGATGGACGGGGCAATACCCGTTCTGGGAAAATTGTAATTGAGTATGCCGGTGTTAGATTTATGCCGGAATCAACAATAAAAACAACATTTAACAACTACACAAAAAATGGCGTAAAAGTGGAAGGAGTTCACACACTAACTAATGTGGCCACACTGAATTCATTCCCCCGGTTTCTTGTAACAATAGTAGGCGGAAAGTTGACATTCGCTGACGGTAGAACTATAACCAGAGAGCAATCATTTACTCGCGAGTGGCAACGTGCCTCAAGCCCTGCATCCGACAAATGGGTTATTTTGAAAGGCAGTGAAGCAAGCGGTAAGAACAAGAATGACAAAACCTACACAATGAAAGTGACTGCTGATTTGGAGTATTCTCGCGCTTGTGCCATCAGCGACAAAGTATTTATTGCTGTGAAAGGAACTAAAGTGTTTACAACCGAGAACAAAGAATTCACGGTAGACTACGGTTCAGGGGCTTGTGATAATGACATCACCATAACAGTAAATGGCGTTTCGAAGACGATTACAGTTGGCGCTAATTAAAAGAATCGGCTCATAACAGTTTAAAAAGCCTCGCCAAAAGCGGGGCTTCTTTTTTACTAAAAATTGTTGTTTGAAATTGGCTTGACTTTTTGAAATCCTGGCGCAAGGAGCATTCCGTCAGCTTAATGAGTCAAAATTTAATTCTCAGCGCATAATCTGGGTTCAAATATTGGAGGAGTGCGTGGAACCCTATCAACACTAATTCTGCTGCTTTGAGCTTAGAAATGGTTACTCCTTGATGCAGTGATGAAACCCTTTTCGATAGAATTGTTTTGCTTTGAAAAAAGCAAGTACCGTTTTAGAAGTTACCATAATTTGGTCTTATTAGCTAGATTTCAGCGTTTTTCAAGTATATCGAGGAGAATCGAGGCTAGTCTCCGAAAAATATATCCGTTTCTAAACGTTTCTAAACGTAACTATTCGATTATTATACGGCTAATGTTGACCTGACCAACTATTGTTGTTGCAAATAAGATAGTGTGGAAACGTTAGAGTTGGTACCTCTTTGGCATAGAGATATATTTTGTATTGCGATTCGGGGTAAATTCGGGTCGCAGGCCAATCAGATTATCCGAAATTTTCCCAACCGGTTGTATAGCAAAACACATGGTTGCTGGTATGTAAAGCATTCGCCAGCAAACCTTGATTTGCTTTTTCAATGTCTTTCAGGTGTCACTTCGGTTGCCGTGCCTGTTGCCTTTGATGAACACAAGCAAACCGTTCCTGTTCCCACCAGGAAAATGACGCCATTGCCCAACGGCTATAGTGAGTGCCTAATTCGCATGCGATATAGTGAGAGCACACGAATTACCTATGAAAATCAGATGCGCCTTTTTGTGGAGTTTATTCAGCCTCAATCTATCTACGAGATTACGAAGGAAACGGTAGACCGGTATATGGGCTATTTGGTCGAAACTCGAAAGGTTTCGGTATCTACCCAGAATACTGCGATCAACGCCATCAAGTTTTATCTGGAGCAGGTAAACAAAGGAGAACGTACATTTTATTATGTGGACAGGCCGATAAAAGAAAAGCTTTTGCCATCCGTTTTATCTGAAGGCGAAATGCATAAGATGCTGGGTTGCGCCCAAAATACCAAGCACCGGTGCATGATGTTTATGCTTTATTCGGCTGGGTTGCGAATCAGTGAGCTGTTGAACTTAAAGTGGCAGGATATAGACGAGGACAGAAAGGTGATCTATATCAGAGGCGGCAAAGGGCGTAAAGACCGGATTACCCTGCTGTCCAAGCTTGCGTTGGATTATCTACGACATTATCAAACGCTCTACCATACAAAGGAGTGGTTATTTGAGGGACCTGACGGAGGGCAGTACTCGCCCCGGAGCGTAAACCAGTTTATCCACAAATACAGCAGGAATGCTGGCATCAGCAAAAGGGTGAGTGCCCACACCTTGCGGCATAGTTTCGCAACCCACCTGCTTGAGCGGGGTACCGATTTGCGCTATATACAGACTTTGCTGGGTCATGAAAGTAGCCTGACGACAGAAAGATACACCCACGTGACCAAACGAGGGTTCGAGAAACTGGTCAGTCCTTTGGACTATTTAGAAAAAGGCCTAACTTTAAACACCCAATAGGGGTATATAGGAGACTCCGTCTCCGATATACAAACGTTGGCAGCAACCGCGTGGGACGACCAGACAAAAATGACCAATTGAAAAATAGTTTTATAATTATACTGACCATTCTGACAATTGGTTGTACTGACAGCGGGACACGACAACCTATTGAGATTCGCCATTTTGCCAGAC
>JADBYQ010000116.1 GCA_020402945.1 Cytophagales bacterium
GGAGTAAACATTGACGCTAACGTGGCTGGTTGTGATTTGCTTTCAGATTTGTTTCATCCCGCCCTAGCGGGAGTGTTCTTTGATAGATTGCATACAGATGAACTAGCGAGGCAATTGCCCGAATTGAGTTGTGATTTGCTTTCAGATTGTGTTCTTTGATAGATTGCATACAGAGTTACAGGATAACATAGTAGAGGGTCAGGTGTTGTGATTTGCTTTCAGATTGTGTTCTTTGATAGATTGCATACAGATTGGATTTACCGAAACTATGCCGAACCTGGGTTGTGATTTGCTTTCAGATTGTGTTCTTTGATAGATTGCATACAGACGCGAAATGTTCGACACATTGGCCGGGCAGTTGTGATTTGCTTTCAGATTGTGTTCTTTGATAGATTGCATACAGAGGCGAGGTGGTGAACATCACAGCCGAGTTTGTTGTGATTTGCTTTCAGATTGTGTTCTTTGATAGATTGCATACAGATGCACAGCTCGAAGCATTTGCCGAAGCCAGTTGTGATTTGCTTTCAGATTGTGTTCTTTGATAGATTGCATACAGACGGCCTTTGATTCTTTTCTTTGCCATTGCTGTTGTGATTTGCTTTCAGATTGTGTTCTTTGATAGATTGCATACAGACCTGTGCCACGGGCTTCCTTCTCTTTTTGGGTTGTGATTTGCTTTCAGATTGTGTTCTTTGATAGATTGCATACAGAATTGTTTGCGTTTGACATTACAACGTTCGTGTTGTGATTTGCTTTCAGATTGTGTTCTTTGATAGATTGCATACAGAGTACACCAATGGCCGCATTCAAAACGGTATGTTGTGATTTGCTTTCAGATTGTGTTCTTTGATAGATTGCATACAGAATGGTATAGGCGCAGCGCAATTACAGACCAGTTGTGATTTGCTTTCAGATTGTGTTCTTTGATAGATTGCATACAGAAAAGTTGGGGTTATCCTCGCCTTACATTGGGTTGTGATTTGCTTTCAGATTGTGTTCTTTGATAGATTGCATACAGATCAAGTAAAGAACGGCCTTCATTGATTGAGTTGTGATTTGCTTTCAGATTGTGTTCTTTGATAGATTGCATACAGATACAACTGACGATGATGGCGCACCAAACAGTTGTGATTTGCTTTCAGATTGTGTTCTTTGATAGATTGCATACAGAAAAGTAACCACGATGAGCTATTGAGCCTGGTTGTGATTTGCTTTCAGATTGTGTTCTTTGATAGATTGCATACAGAAAGCAAAGATGGAGCTAATAATTTCAACTTGTTGTGATTTGCTTTCAGATTGTGTTCTTTGATAGATTGCATACAGAAGTTTAGCGTTCCTGAGGTTGCCCCTATTGGTTGTGATTTGCTTTCAGATTGTGTTCTTTGATAGATTGCATACAGAACCAAATGAAAACAAAAACATTCAACACCGGTTGTGATTTGCTTTCAGATTGTGTTCTTTGATAGATTGCATACAGATTAAGGCTGATCTTAAAGCTGTTCCTAGTTGTTGTGATTTGCTTTCAGATTGTGTTCTTTGATAGATTGCATACAGAGGTCAACTTTTATATGCACTTTCTTATCTTGTTGTGATTTGCTTTCAGATTGTGTTCTTTGATAGATTGCATACAGACTATTATTTGTCTTACATTACCAACAGTAGTTGTGATTTGCTTTCAGATTGTGTTCTTTGATAGATTGCATACAGAAAAGTAAATGCGTCTCGTCACCATTCGTAAGTTGTGATTTGCTTTCAGATTGTGTTCTTTGATAGATTGCATACAGAAGCACGGCACTGAAATAAAAGACTCCACCCGTTGTGATTTGCTTTCAGATTGTGTTCTTTGATAGATTGCATACAGATCGCATGCCTGGTATTGCGCATCTTCATCGGTTGTGATTTGCTTTCAGATTGTGTTCTTTGATAGATTGCATACAGAGCAATGCTGAGATGGTAGAGTTGAGCTACGGTTGTGATTTGCTTTCAGATTGTGTTCTTTGATAGATTGCATACAGAGCATTTGCCTGATTGAATAGTGGCGATCCTGTTGTGATTTGCTTTCAGATTGTGTTCTTTGATAGATTGCATACAGAGTTCAGGCCAGAGTAACCTTTGCCCATTTTGTTGTGATTTGCTTTCAGATTGTGTTCTTTGATAGATTGCATACAGATCGGCCTGTACTCATACACTTCCAATTGGGTTGTGATTTGCTTTCAGATTGTGTTCTTTGATAGATTGCATACAGAACAATCAACGGGATTGCCTTTGCCACTGAAGTTGTGATTTGCTTTCAGATTGTGTTCTTTGATAGATTGCATACAGACGTTGCTGGCCAACATGCGCTTTCCGTTTGGTTGTGATTTGCTTTCAGATTGTGTTCTTTGATAGATTGCATACAGAAACTCGGTGCCAAAGACCAATCTCTTGCCCGTTGTGATTTGCTTTCAGATTGTGTTCTTTGATAGATTGCATACAGATTGGTGCGCGCGCTACAAGTGGAAGCAGAGTTGTGATTTGCTTTCAGATTGTGTTCTTTGATAGATTGCATACAGAGTACCCTAGGGCAATCCTTTCTATCACAGATAGTTACAGCGAAAATTACAAGTATAAAAAATGTGGCAATCTATCGGTAAAAGCCCCTAACTAAAACAGTTCTAACTGTTCTGGTATTGGGGCTTTTTCTTTCTTCTCTCGCCCAAAAAATACTTCCATCATCCCAAATTGCTTGTCCGTAACGGTTAAAATGCCCACATGCCCTCTGGGCGGCAGATTTTTTTGTATCCGCTTCACATGTACTTCGGCATTCTCGCGGCTGGAGCAATGGCGCAAATAGGCGCTGAATTGAAACATAGTAAAGCCGTCTTTCTGCATTTTTTTGCGAAAGTCGGTATAGTTCTTTTTGTCTTGCTTGGTTTCAGTGGGCAAATCAAAAAGCACCATAATCCACATAATTCGATACGCATTTAGCCGCTCTGTTTTCAAAATCGTAGCAATTGCCAAGTCGCGAGGCTCTTAATCGGTGGTTTTAAAGCCTTACGGCTAGTATCTCCCGTCTCAAGTCTTGCACTCCCGTTTAGCGTCTAGGTCCCAACTTCCAAAGAAGGATAGATGACTTTTCTCGTTTCTCCCAAAAAGCATTTGGCCAGCGAAGCACTTGTGCGCTGCATAGCCACCATCAACGGACTGGTTTCGCCTTGGAGGCATACATCCAGCGCAGGCAAAACGAGTAATTTCTTTTTAATGGTCGGAGTAAGTTCTTCCGCCAATCCGTTTTCCTCTATCAGTTGCACCACCAGTCTATCGGCAAAAGGTCGGTAGGGTTCCATAATGTCATCGGCCAAACAATAAGCGTTGTATTGGTTACGGTGAAAGATGCCCATTACCGGCAACAGCCCAGACCCCACCAGCGAGCGTGCCATGGTGGCGCGCAACAAAGCATAGGTATAGTTGAGCAATTGATTGGGTGCCAGGCCGCCAGGGTCACGCACAAAATTGGATAAACTGTTGGCGGACGCTCCCTCATCAAAAGGGAGATAGGCCTTTACGCCTTTAAAAATATGCGCCCAATACCATGCAGCTGCGCGTCCTTCCAAGTTTTCGGGGTCACCCGATTTTACGTTGTCGGCCCAGTGCTGCATATTTTGCGTTTCGTATCCGCGCCAGCGTAGTACGGCTGCTTGATTTAAGATTTTCGCACGGATGGTTTGTTGCCATAATTGCTTTTTCAATGGCTCGGTTGCTTCAAGCTGTGCCTGAAAGCGTTGGCTCTGCAATGAATGTCCCTCTAAATTGAGTAGTAATCCGGTAGGGTGATGCGTAGGGTTGCAGGTGATAATGGCTGCGTTGTTGTCGAGTAGTTTGGCCATCAGCGCCTGAGTAATGATGATCTGCTGATGATCGAGCATGACTACACCAATGTCTTCAATGGGTATGGTGGCTGCCGCTTCTTTTTTAAATCCTGCAGGTAGACCATCATTTTTTTCAATAGTGGGCAGCCGGACTACAAGCTGATCAAGTGTAGTGCTAAGATAGGCCGGGTTGCCAAAGTACAGCGTGCGTTTAATCATGGGCTATTTCGGGTAACGGTTGTGCTGCCTGTTGATGGAATTCAATGAATTGCTTGCGATTGCCAAACCAATCAATTACTTCTTGTTGAATGGGTGAAAGCGATTGCGAGAGAAGTGCATGGTATGAACTCCACGGCCAGCTTTCTATTTTTTCTACAAAGCCATGATGTGCTGGGTTGTGATGGATGTAGTGGATGATTGAGGTAAAGTAGCTGTCGGTGGTAATTTCTTTGCGTTTAAAAGCCCTTGTGAAGAGCGACCCTTTGCGCTGGTAAACTTTGTTGTATGCTTTGGTGTAGGCGTTAAGGAGATGGCTGAATTGTAAAATAGTAAGGCGCTGTAGCTCCAATTCCGCCTCCAGACCTGACAGGTCTTGTTGGCCATCGCGAAAAAGACCTGTCAGGTCTTTCACTAAATTTTTACTCTTAAAAAAACCCACCAGCTCCGCTTCGCTTTTTATTCTTACCAACAGGTGCAGGTGGTTGGGCATCAGGCACCAGGCCAACGTATCGGCCACGCGGCCCGTAAATTCTTCATATCGCTTTAAAAAATACCGAAAATTTTCATCGCAGCGGAAGAGGTTTTCAGAGCCATTGGCGTGGGTGTACAAATGGTAGGTTCTGCCGGGCAACATGGTGTTTTATTCATTAACGGATTTAGCGTTGAGAACAAGTTGCTGGATTCTGGCTAGACCTGACAGGTCTTGATGGCCATCGCGGAGAAGACCTGTCAGGCCTTTGCCTCGCGTTGTAAACTCTTTATATCGTCTTAAAAAATACCTGAAATTCTCATCGCAGCGAAAGAGGTTTTCCGATCCGTTGGCGTGGGTGTACAAGTGGTAGGTTCTGCCAGGCAACATGGTGTTTTATTCATTAACGGATTTAGAGTTGAGAATAAGTTGCTGGATTCTGGCTAGACCTGATAGGTCTTGATGGCAATCGCGGAGAAGACCTGTCAGGCCTTTGCCTCGCGTTATAAACTCTTTATATCGTTTTAAAAAATACCCGAAATTCTCATCGCAGAGGAAGAGGTTTTCCGATCCGTTGGCGTGGGTGTACAAATGGTAGGTTCTGCCGGGCAACATGGTGTTTTATTCATTAACGGATTTAGAGGTGAGAATAAGTTGCTGGATTCTGGCTAGACCTGACAGGTCTTGATGGCAATCGCGGAGAAGACCTGTCAGGCCTTTGCCTCGCGTTGTAAACTCTTTATATCGTTTTAAAAAATACCCGAAATTCTCATCGCAGAGGAAGAGGTTTCTCGATCCGTTGGCATGGGTGTACAAATGGTAGGTTCTGCCGGGCAACATGGTGTTTTATTCATTAACGGATTTAGAGGTGAGAATAACAAGACCTGACAGGTCTTGATGGCCATCGCGGAGAAGACCTGTCAGGCCTTTGCCTCGCGTTGTAAACTCTTTATATCGTTTTAAAAAATACCCGAAATTCTCATCGCTGCGGAAGAGGTTTTCCGATCCGTTGGCGTGGGTGTACAAATGGTAGGTTCTGCCAGGCAACATGGTGTTTTATTCATTAACGGATTTAGCGGTGAGAATAAGTTGCTGGATTCTGGCCAGACCTGACAGGTCTTGATGGCCATCGCGTAGAAGACCTGTTAGGCCTTTGCCTCGCGTTGTAAACTCTATACAGTTTTAAAAAACATCGAAAGTTCTCATTACTGAGGAAGAGGTTTTCAGAGCCATTGGCGTAAATGTATAGGTGATAAAGCCTGTTTGGTGCCATTCAATTATTAATTTTAAGCTTTTGAAATATTGCCAAGGCGGTCGACTTTAAGTTTGATGCAGACATCCTTGATTATTGTTCCCGAATTTCTTCTTGATATTTTACCTTTTGAATCAGGAACGAACTCTATTCCACCATCCCAAGCTTTTTCTGATTTATCATTTGAACCAAGTTCAATTGGTGAAATAATAGTAGAAGAAATACTATGAGGAATAAACTGACATTCTTTTTTTGTACAACTAACCATCTTATAAATCCTTGAAAAAATTTCTTTTCTCTTCTTATTATCTTTAGTTTCTAAATCAATCGATTCGGGATTTGTTATTTCTTCTGGAGTGGGCACATACACAAGTTGGTTTGGTGAGATTATTATAGTCTTATAACCTTCCTTTGCATCAGCAATTGATAAGCCTTGAACTAATCTTTCTATTGCTTTATGAGTCGCGAGTGAATGCATTTCTTTTCGGTCGCCAGTCAGCAAATTTTCATACATAATAAAAAACGCGTTTGCTCCTTTATCAATTTCGACATAACGATTTCCAAATTTATCATCCTCACTTTTTGATTCTTTTCTCGTAATTTTCTTTATCGGCTTACCAATTTGTGGATCAGATATTGCTTTTTTATTTAGTTGCTCTAATCCTTCAAGGCTAAAAGCTTCTTTAGGATTGTTTTTAAACTCCCTTACATGATTGATAAAAAGCTGGGCAATCCTGCTCTTCTCTGGATAGGGGAAGTCTTTTCTGATTTTTTCTTCAGTAAGTCCTTCGACATACTCTTTTTTATTTAAAGACATCCTTTTGGATGCATAAGGCACAAATTCTGCGACCTTAATAAATGAATACACTTTTTTATCATTGTCTTTTAAAGGATTCTTCTTTAAATGGTTTTTTATTTTCTCTGTATCAAAGTCGCATTCTAAAATTAAGTTTCGAACTACTTCCCGAGCCTCTTGATCATAGATATAAGGGGCGATAGCCATCGCTGGTGTATTCTGAACCTTCATTCTGTACATTTGAATTTCGATAGCCTTAATTATGCTTTTCTCTTCATAGATTTCTTTGATATGAATTATACCCTGAGGTTCTTTAAACATAGACTTGCGGACGGCTAGCCATTTTTTACTCGGGTCTTTTGGCTTCTCTTGTTTTGCCAATACCTTCTCCCATTTTCCCTCTTTTTCTTCCCACCTTTGATATTTGTTCTTAGGCTTGCTTACTACCTTATTGTTGGCTTTTATAGATGTAATGATGGTTGCGAGCCTGTCTTTTGCATCTTCGGTAAAAGATTGCCAAGGTTTGGTGAATTGCCGAACCTTACTCTTTACCAAATATTTCTTTACCTGCTTTAGGTCTTCGCTTGTATCCACAGCATTCAATGAGTTTAGGTAGCGGATGTGCTCTCGGGTTGTAGCTGCAATAATCAAAGCATCCATGGCATGATGCCTATGATCAATTCTCTTCAAATCAAAATCAGGATCTTCTGGCACGTGAAAGTGATATTCATTAGGATGCTTCTCATCGTGCTTTATCAACGTTCCTGGTTTGTCTAAAATAGTTTCCAATCTCTCGAAGCGCGGCTTCATTAAATCCTTCCAGATTTTGTTTAGGCCCCATTCGCGTTTTAGATCTGATGTAATGCTGCCGATAGTAAACACTAGGCCATGTTCATTTTTTACAACGGGCTGAAGAAGCTCTGCTATTTTTCTAGTAATATGCCTTGTGTCGTTTATCTGTCGTGAGATGAAATTATTTGGTACTTCCGTTGCTAACAGGTTTTTTAATTTCTTTCCTCTAAAGGTTGCCTTGCAGTGGGTTTCATATTCATGCTCTGTAAATATTTTGATGACTGAGTTGTTTATCTTGATTGTTTGACCGCTGAATTGACTGATAAAATTTCGCGCTAATCGATTTCCTTTATACGGTTCTGGATTTATGGCGGATTCGCAAATTACTAAGTTCTCATTAGCGTCATACTTCATCTTAGAGCGTGGTATAATATGCTCTACTTCATACGCAGTAGTAAAAAGCCTGCTTAATGGAATGGTATTCCCAGTGTAGGGGGATTTGCAATTTTGTGTGAGCCACAAAGCATATTTTTTAATGTCAGCGTTAGTAGGCAGTTTCTCTTTTTTGTCTTTCTCTTTGAAATAGGCAGCAATGTCTTCAGGTAAAGCACCCGCTAGGCTTTTCCATATCTTAAACTTCTCAATATCCATAGGACTTTCTGGGTTCGGCCTTGTTTCAAAGTGAGAGGTTATCGTAGTGTTCTCGTCAACGTATTCTTCGAAGCTATCGTTCAGCAGTTCCTTCAATAAACGTTTTATCCTTTCGCGTTCTTGCTGGTTGTTCGTATTTACTTCCGAAATCTTAGCTCGTTCATCCATGTTCTTCTTTAAATCTCTGCCGAGTTCAATATGGATTTCATCAGGTTGGCCATGTTGTTTCCAAAGGTCTTTAACCAAGAAGAGCGTCTCTCGTACAATTTGCTCTACTAATGGATTTCGTAATGAATTATTAGGTACAAGTTTCATTACATCTATCTGATCGTAGGAAGTATACTTTTCCGTATTTACACTTTCTGAATGCCTATCATAGATTACATAAGCCGCCATCCAAGTGGCTAATCCTTGTACCTGTTCAGTACTGAAAAAAGGTCTTTCATTGACGACCTCTCCGGTCTCTTTGTCTACTTTATCCCATCCATCTTTAATAATCCTTTGTATTTTGAGTTGGTTTTCAGTTGTAATGTTCTCCCAGTTCCAATATTTTCCGCATCGCATCAAGGGTAGTAGTTTCTTAATTGCCTTAGTAGACAGAGATGCGTATTGCTTTGGTACTTCAGGAATTGAGGTTAGAGCTTTAATTGTATCATCAGAGAAGCCAAATTTTATTTTTGGGTTTTTGAGAGCTGTTTCAATGCCTTTTTGTGACTTACTTGAATCCGATGAACTGATGGAATAGAATATATGCCAAAGTCTACTAAACTTTTCGGGATTGTTTAAAACCAATTCGCCTTCTGCTTCTGCATTTACTTTCTCGAAGTACTTTCTGAATAGTTTTTTTGTTTCGTTTCCTTTTACAGTAACATCCTTTTTATAAAACAGACTTATTCGATGTGTTTCCTTTGTAAGTTTTGCTGCATGAGTTTCGTTGATAGACTTAAACACTTTTTTTTCATCAACTTCTCCATTGTCATCAAATAGTTCGAATAGCTTTTCTTTTGCCTCATAGCCTTTCGAGTCATTACCTAAGTATAAACCAGTTACATCTACGTCAATCCTTGAATGACCATCTATATATTGCTCTCGTTCGTAGATTTTGATATTATGAACGGTTTGCCAAATCCTGAATTCTTGAAATTCCGGGGATGTTCTTGGGGCAACTTTAACGCCTATTTTAATTTTCTCACCGTTTTTTTCTATGGCTAACTTTTCATACTGGCAGCCGCTAATAAGGCTCTTTTGCGACTTTAGTTCTCGTTGATAGTAGATGATATCATTCGCAATTACATGATATAGATCATTGCTGAGAATTTCTTTTGATTTTGATGTCCCTGCCTTAGTTTGAGATGGGTACAAGGCTTGAGAGATTTCTAAAAGCTTTGCCTTGTTTTTTAATTCTGGATGGCAATCATCTTGCGATTGACGATCCCAAATGGCTTTAAGTTCTTTTTGATATCTTTCTCGCCTTACTGTCTTTTGCCGGATTTTGTAATTTTTATCATTTACTAATTCGTCAAAGAAGTATTCGCCAACTTGTTTATTGGAGTTTTCAATTAGATTATCTAATGCCGTTAGTAGTAAATCATAATCATCTTCCTGTGGCGTTTGCGGTTTATTTTGTTTTCCATTTTTTACTGTAACTAACAGCGTAAAAGTCTTGCCTTCCCACTCTGGTTTTTTAAAACGTAACTCTTCCCAAGGCTCAACTGGTATTTTTGCACTACTATTATCTGGTATTATTTGAAACTTAAATTTTCCATTTTTATCCTTTTCTTTACTGATCTGCAATACGTGTTTTATTGCGAGAATTTCAACACGCTTTTTCTCCATGGCATCTTCTGTTACATCTCTTAAATCTTTTCTTCCACTCTTAAATCCCCTTCGCTGGTTGAACATGTAGATAATTCTGGCCAATTCGCTAAGACTAATCTTTTCAGTCAAAGCTTTTTTTCGCAAGTAATAAATAACCCAGTCCTCTGAACAAGCTAACTTGCCTACTTTGTTTTTAACACCGAGGAGTTTAGTTGCCTCATCGATGGAAGATTGTTCAAATGGTAGGTAATTACTGATATTGAATTTGAATCCATCTTCCTTGCTGATTTTCTCTTTGAAGTTTTCGGGGAAATCTGGAGTCAGCCATCCTAGTATTTTGAATACTTTTATTAGCCTTGTCCTTCTCAAAACATACCGCTGCTTTAATTTCCTTGAACCTCGTCCCTTTGTTCGAAAAGCAGCTTTAGTCTCCACTTCTGAGCCTGTTTCAAACTTTTTAAGATAGTCGCCATCTACTGGTATTATACGACTGCCAGCCCATTCTATTCTTCCTTCTTTACCCCACTCTTCGAATTTATCAGGAAGCGTTAATAAACCTCCTCCTATTGAGGTTACACCCAAATCCAGTCCAAGTACTTTCATTTTATTTGTGGTTATGAATTATTTTCTATTATGTTTGTATTGAAGCAAATCACAATAAGGATTATTCCGTAGTGAGGTTCGCCTCGTTGGTTCCGCCCTCGTCCTTATCGGGGGCTTTTTTATTATTAATTATTCCGTTGTGAACACATTTAAAATAGCCCCGACTTGTCGGGGTTGTTTTTTACTAGCCGCCCTACCTTTTTAGTATTAACCAAAAGTCGTCTTATTTCCAAACATAAGTCAACGTGGAAAACCACGTATTTTCAGCAAACCCCTTTCTTTTTTGGCATTTTGTTCAACTATTTTGCCTTTCCCTTTAACAGGACTTTGCTCTTTCCTTTCCTTCCTTATTTTTGCAGCCCCGTTTATTTAAAAAAGGATAGTATCATTCAATGGAAAAAAACAGTCTACAAATTGCAACAGAGTTAAGTGTTTCTCCCAACCAAGTAGAGGTAGTGATAGCGCTGCTCGCAGAAGGTGCTACCATTCCATTTATGGCACGCTACAGAAAAGAACAAACAGGCAGCCTGGATGAAGTGCAGTTGGCTGCGATTCGTGATCGGCACGAACAGCTTACTGAGTTAGATAAACGGAAAGAGGCTGTTTTAAAATCAATCGAAAAACAAGAGAAACTCACGCCCGCACTTATCAAGGCCATTGAGCAGGCACAAACACTCGCTGAGGTAGAAGACATCTATTTGCCCTACAAGCCAAAACGAAAGACAAAGGCTACTGCAGCAAAGGAACGAGGACTAGAGCCTTTGGCCAATCAAATCTTTGAGCAAAAGGTAGTCAACATCGAGGAATTGGCTTCGCAGTTTATCAACCTAGAGCTGGGTGTAGGCAACCAGCAGGAAGCGCTTGATGGAGCCCGGGATATCATGGCCGAATGGATTAGCGAAAATCCCGAGGCTAGAAAAAATGTTCGGGATCTTTTTTGGCAAGATGGCAGCATACACGCTACCGTCATAAAATCAAAAGCCGAAAGCGAAGAGGCACAGAAATTCAAAGACTATTTTGATTGGAAGGAACCGATCAAGAAAACGCCTTCTCATCGTCTGTTGGCAATGCGTAGAGCTGAGAAAGAAGGTTTTGTAATGTTAGACATAGCGCCCACCGAAGAATTGGTCATTCAACATTTAGAAAATCAATTTGTAAAAACGAATACTTCGGCTGGCGAACAAGTTAAACTGGCAATTAAAGACAGCTACAAAAGACTGTTAAAGCCCACGTTGGAAAGTGAGCTACGACTGGAAACGAAAATGCAGGCAGATGCAGAAGCTATTAAAGTATTTTCAGCCAATCTAAAAAAATTGTTGCTCGCTTCACCGCTAGGGCAAAAACGAGTGCTTGCTTTGGATCCGGGTTTTAGAAGTGGAATTAAACTGGTTTGTCTGGGTGCTCAAGGCGAATTGCTTTTTGACACCGTTATTTATCCGCTGGAACCACAGCGCCAAACCACGCAGGCGGCTACAATAGTATTGGGTCTTTGCGATCGATTTAAAATAGAGGCCATTGCCATTGGAAATGGAACGGCCAGCAGAGAGACGGAAAGTTTTGTGAAATCAATAAGCTTGCCACCTGATATCCTGGTGGTCATGGTAAATGAAAGTGGTGCTTCTGTGTACTCTGCTTCTGAAGTGGCACGTGAAGAATTTCCCAATCACGATCTCACTGTGCGAGGAGCGGTTTCGATTGGGCGGAGGCTAACCGACCCGCTTGCCGAGTTGGTAAAGATTGATCCTAAGTCTATTGGTGTGGGCCAATATCAACATGATGTTGATCAGGGAAAATTAAAAGCTGGTTTGGATGATGTGGTGATGAGTTGCGTAAACTCGGTAGGTGTGGAGGTGAACACAGCAAGTAAGGAATTACTTTCTTACGTATCTGGGCTTGGTCCGCAATTGGCGAAAAGTATTGTTGAGTATCGAAATCAACATGGCCCATTTAAAGAAAGGAAAGAATTGCATCAGATACCGCGCCTGGGTGAGAAAGCATTTGAACAATGTGCTGGTTTTTTGCGTATCCGCGATGCAAAAAATCCATTGGACAAAAGTGCTGTTCACCCTGAGAGGTATGAGTTGGTGGAAAGATTTGCAACGGACCTGGGCTGTACCGTCAGTGACTTAATGACAAGCAGTGATCTTCGAAAGAAGTTGGATTTGAAAAAGTACGTGAGTGATTCAGTTGGTCTCCCGACACTCAATGATATTCTTGCTGAATTGGAAAAACCGGGGCGTGACCCGCGCGAGAAGTTTGAGGCCTTTGCTTTTCAAGAAGGTGTAAACGAAGTGAAAGACCTTAAAGTAGGAATGGTGTTGCCGGGAATCGTTACCAATGTCACTAACTTTGGAGCGTTCGTTGATGTGGGTGTTCATCAAGATGGGCTCGTACATGTTAGTCATTTGTCAGATCGCTTCGTGAAAGATCCAAACCAAGTGGTGGCGGTACAACAAAAAGTAAAAGTAACGGTGATGGAGGTGGATGTTCAGCGAAAGCGAATAGCATTATCGTTGAAGAGTGATCCGTTTAACGTGTCTCCGAAAAATGAGGGTAATAATCAGTCAATGAAGCCCGAAGGATTGACTAAGTCAAAACCAAAAGAACCCGTGCGCGAGGTAAGCATGGAAGAGAAGATGGCAGCCCTGATGAATAAATTTAAGAAGTAAGTTTCTACGAAAACTGTATCTTCGAAGAATGTCACTTCAGGTAGCTTCACTAAATTCAGGCAGTAACGGTAATTGCTATTACATTGGCAATAAACACGAAGCGGTGCTGATAGATGCTGGTATTTCGTGTAGAGAGACGGAGCAACGGATGAAGCAGCTCGAGCTTTCGATGCAGAAAGTGAAAGCGATATTTATCACGCATGAGCATTCCGACCATATTAATGGACTGCATAAGATTGTCAAGAAATATAAGATTCCCATCTACATTACATCAGCCACGCGAAAAAATCAGTCATTAGAGTGGACTGAAAGTTTGGCTGTTCATTTTACGGCCTACGAGCCAGTGTACGTGGGTGATTTGGCTGTTGTGGCGCTTCCGAAATTACATGACGCCAACGATCCACATAGTTTTATTGTTTCTCATGGTGGAGTAAATGTCGGAGTATTTACAGATTCTGGGAGAGTATGCGAGCATTTGACAAAAGGTTTTCAGTTATGCCATGCCGCCTTTCTTGAATCGAATTATGATGAAGAGATGTTGGAGAAGGGAGGATACCCACAGCATTTAAAAAACAGAATTCGTGGAGGAGTTGGACATTTATCCAATAAAGAAGCCCTGCAATTATTTTTGAAGCATCGGCCACTTTTTATGAGTCACTTGTTCCTGTCACATCTTTCAAAGAATAATAACAAGCCCGAGATTGTGGAAGGGTTGTTTTCAAGCGTTGCGGGAAGTACGCAAGTGATAGTAGCACCGCGAACTTCTGCCACGGAGGTTTATCAAATTGTGGCTGCTAACGGTGCGGTAAGGAGCACTCAGCTCGTTAAAGGTAAAGATCAGCAGCTTTCTTTATTTTGAAGTGGCAAAATAGATGCTTAGTTAGAAAAACTCGCCAAGGCCAATGTAAAAACCAAAGGAGTCTTTGCCAAAACCAAAGTCGAGTGTAAGGTTTGTTTCTGATGTTTTGTTGAATTTTATTCGAGCACCAAAACCGCCTGCCGGATTGATAGCCGTGAAATTGTTATCGCTATCAGATAAGGATTGTGCATTTAGAAAAAGAACACCTCCCCACAATCCGTTTTTAGAAATATCAAATCGGTATTCGCCCTCTAAGTAGAGCATTTGTTTTCCGCGAAAGCGACCGACAGAATAACCACGCCCTGAACGTCCAGTGAATTCCAATTGTGTGCCAGGCAAGTTGAGGTAAGGTACTTTCCCGTCTGTACCCCAATAAAAGGCGGACAGCGCCATGATTTTTCGTTTAATAGATGGCAGTCGAAAATACCTTCGCGCATCGAAATAAACAGAAGTCCATTGGGCATTGGTGGTCAACGGATTAACCCGATAAATAAAAGCAGCATACCAGCCGTCAGTTGGGTTAATTGAGTTTTTGCGGTTGTCGTACAATAGGTTGAAGTTGATGCCCAGGGCAGCTGTACTTGAATTAGTTCCGATGCCATACTTTTCAAATTGATTTTCGTTGTTGCCGGCAGGGGTAGATAGAATATTATAGTAATTGTCGTAGTCAAAGCCCATTCCTGCAAAGTAGTTGCCAGCTAGCTTTCTGTTTGCATTGAGGTATACCCGTAGGTTGTTGTATTGCAAATTGGTTTGTTGCGCTTCCGTGGAAAGACTGCCGAGCCCATAGGTGAACTGACCAATTTTGCTGATACGTATTTCTCCGGGCAAATTCCAGATATTTTTGCTCGTGAATAGATTTAGTTTGAGACCGAACCCAATATTGTTCGAAAAATTTGTGTAGGGAAGGAAAAAGATGCTTGAAAAATTAGTGGAGTCTTCTTTGCCAAGCCTGAACGCAATGTTGATTGAAGACACAAGGATTCTCTTGCCTCCTGATGTGGTGGTCACCGGAACAATTGAAAAATAAAACCCCTTACGCTTTTGCGGTTTTTCTTTGGTGGAAATATTCAAGCTTTTTGATAAAACCTCGATCAAGTCGGTTTCAACGGAATCCCTTTGCCAATGTGCAGAAGCCAACGACACGAGCGATGAGTAGATAATGACAAAAGGCCCTAGTTTTCTCATTACCCTGTTCATCCGGCTATTAACTAAAATGGCACTGTCTTTCGCAGTGCCTTTTTGCTCTCCCTCCTGGACTTGAACCAGTGACTCTTCCGCCTAGGCGGATCAGTTGCTCTGGCCAATTTTGCTTTTCAAAAATTCACGGCCTTTTCCTGTTTTTAGAAACTTCTCTCTTGCCATTGCCTCAGCGCGGGTTGCGAAGTTTTCTTCATAAATCAATACCCACGGTCCCCGGTTCTTGGTATATGGACTTGAGCCATCGTTGTGTTGCAAAAGCCTTTTGTCCAATTGCTGTGTCTGCCCAGTGTAAAGCTTACCAGTGGTGACACTTTTTATTACGTATA
>JADBYQ010000117.1 GCA_020402945.1 Cytophagales bacterium
AGTGAAACGCGGCAGCTGCCAACACAATGTTTCTGCTATGGTGCGGTGACGTGTTGCCCAAAGTTTGTATCTTCGTTCCACGTTTGGTTTCGGGGACAGGACGCGGCTTCGGAAGCGCACCACAGCAGAAACACACACGTTAGCAACAATGCGCTTTCAAAATTTTGGCTAACGAATTAAACAGACGACATTTTTTCTCGAGGACGCGTGTGACCAATGAAGCCAACGCACATTTGGCACATTTGCAGGCCGCACAAATCCGCCCGACTCCCAAGCCTGCAAAAGAGCCAAATCGTCCGCGCTCAAGAGTAAAACCAAGCCGAAAGTTTACTCATATACCTTAAAAGTTTTGACGATATTTGACAATTAACTCATGTCCGATATATTTATTAGTTATTGAGATATCAAAGTGGAGTACGTAAAGAACATTAACCAACTACTTAAGCCAAAAGTGACTGAAAATCAGGTCGTTTTGGACTTATTTGCTGGGTGTGGTGGATTATCATTGGGGTTCGAGGCAGCAGGTTATAGGACAATTGGGTTCGAAATGGACCAATTTGCGGCATCTACCTACTCTAAGAACCTCAACGGGGAATGCTCCACTGTAAAACTTGACCTTTCCTTTGACTACCCAAAAGCGGATATAATTATAGGTGGCCCTCCTTGTCAACCATTCAGTGTTGGCGGATATCAAAGAGGAATTGAAGACGCAAGAGATGGATTTCCAATATTCATTGACGCAATTAAAAAACTTGAACCTAAGATTTTCATGTTTGAAAATGTTAGAGGACTGCTATACAGAAATAAAGACTATTTTGAACTAATAACGAACGAACTAAAAAAACTCGGTTATCTAATCGACTTTAAACTTTTGAATGCGGTTGACTTCGGAGTTCCTCAAAATCGAGAAAGACTTTTTGTTGTTGGACACAGGGCCAAGTTTTCTTTCCCCAAGAACAGGAATAAAAAAGTTACAGCCGGAGAGGCAATAGGTGATTTAATGTATACCACTCCTCCTGAAAGTAAATTCTTAACAGAATCAATGGACAGGTATGTCGCCAAATATGAAAAGGCATCAGACTGTATAAATCCTCGAGACATTTATCCAAATAAACCTGCAAGAACTTTAACATGTAGAAATCTTGCTGGAGCAACTGGAGACATGCAACGAGTAAGACTTGAAGACGGAAGAAGAAGGAGGTTAATTGTACGCGAAGCAGCTCGATTACAAAGTTTTCCTGATTGGTTCGAATTTAACGGAAATGAAACAAGTCAGTTCAATCAAATAGGTAATGCAGTTCCTCCATTACTAGCATTTCAAATTGCGAATTCAATAAAGGAATGTTACTCACTTGGTGAGCTTCATTCAGCGCTAGAAATTGCTAATTCAAATTCACTAAACAAGGAGCTTACACTATTTGAACTATGAAGCAATACATTCTAAAAAGCACAAAATCAAAGAAGGTACAAAAAATTACTAATGAAGCCATTGAAATTTTAGAAGCAGCAGGAATTCCAATTGCCTCAAAATCTCAACGCGGGTTAGAGAAAATGGCTTTAGCATTTTTAGCTGTTGCTGGCGTTACCAAAGACTGGTCGAAAGTTAAAAGCGTTAAAGACAGCTATTTCTTAAAAACACGAGACATCATTAATTATATAAATAAGAATTTTGAAGAGAATATCTCTCCTGGTTCTTATGACGATATTAGAAGGAAAGATTTGAAACTACTTGTTCTTGCTGACTTAGTTGTCAACAGTGGTGAGAATACCGGAGCAGCTACGAACAATCCGACAAGAGGCTATGCATTATTAACAGAATTCGCTGAAGCCATAAAGGATTTTGGAACACCAAGTTGGAATAAAAGTATTAAATCGTTCAACTCAAAAAGAGAGAATCTTTCTGAACTATTATCAAGAAAAAGAACACTTGATAAAATACCGGTTACACTTCCGGGAGGGAAAGCGTTAACTCTCTCACTTGGTGAGCACAATATTTTACAAAAGAAAATCATTGAGGAGTTTCTCCCAATTTACGGAAAAGACTGCGAGGTCTTGTACATTGGCGACACATCAAACAAACTTTTGCATATTGAAGAAGATGAGTTAAAGAAATTAAATTTCTTCAAATTGTCGCATGACGAGTTACCTGACGTTATTGCATACAATAAGAAAAAGAATTGGCTTTACTTGATTGAGGCGTACCACAGTACTGGACCAATGAGTGAATTGAGAGTTTTAGAACTTAAAAAGCTACTTAAGGAATGCAAAGCTTTACCAATCTTCGTGACAGCTTTTCTAACAAAGGCGGACTTTAAAAAAATTGCAGCTGACATTGCATGGGAGACAGAAGTATGGACAGCTGACTATCCTGACCATTTAATCCACTTTAACGGGCATAAGTTTCTTGGCCCCTACTAAACCGCGCACACATTGTCTGGCCACTCATTCCTTCGCTCAACCAAAGCCATCCAATAAGTGCGCTCACTTTTGTTTAGGTGGACAAAGTGGGTTTCAAAAGACAAAAAATTAATGTGGGACATGCGCACAGTTGCTAACAAAATGTTTGCGCAATGGTGCGTTGACGTGTAGCCCAAAGTTTATATCTTCGCTCCACGTTTTTGTGCCGGGGACAGGACGCGGCTTCGAAACCGCACCACTGCGCAAACACAAACGTTGCCAGCAATGGGGCCGGACATTTTTGACGATGAACGACTGGGAATGAAAGAATGATAATTATAAGACAAGTCATATTTAACTTAATAAATATAATAACATGGACTACCTTGAACTGACCCTAGGCATCATACTGACAGTGACCTATATTTGGCTTATCATGAGGAGAAGAAAAAAATCAAGTCTGTTAGAATCTGTCTTTCACTTTGACATTATAATAGGACTGATAGCAGGACTTTATTTAATTATTACATCCATTTATTCTTTATACAACTAGGACAATAAACAATTCGGGACAAGAAATGATTATGGAGTTAGCCCCACAGCTGGCAACAAAATGTTTGCGCAATGGTGGCGGGACGTCAAGGTATTAAGCTATATTTATTTTATAAAGTTTGTTCACGGGGACAGGACGCGGTTTCAAAAGGCCACCACTGCGCAAACACAAACGTTGGTAGCAATAGGGCATGGACAAATTTGTGTTTCAAAAAAAAGGACGACAATTTTCTAACAAACATATCTCACGGGGACAAGTAATCGGCTTCGCAGACAATTTGGACTTTGAAAAAATTATAACGCAGGACAGACTAAAAATTAATACAACCGACCTATAATGTGGCAGATAAATCATTACACGGTACCATTGCTCTCTGTTCTGCTGTTGAATTTCACTATTGCACGCGGGCAGCAAACCGGATCGATCGCAAACCTGAATGTTGAATATCACCAGCCCGACACTGGATTTGATATTTTGAATATGAAGTCCAAGGATGTTGTTATTGTAAGTGAGAATGCTCACAACAGGATAGACATGCCGCGAACAACTCTCAAGTTACTTCAACATCTTCATGAAGTGAACAATACGCGGGCGCTTGTGATTGAGGCTGGAGCAAGTACCGCCTGGCTTATAAATAGATTTCTGAACACCCAAGACACACTGCTACTAAGGGACATTGCTCGTCACACCTTCTATTGGGGAATCGAACATAGAGAACTGTGGCTAGAGCTGGCAAAATGGAATGGGCAACTCAGTGCAGATAAAAAAATAAAAGTTTTTAGCGCGGACATCGAGATCAAACAAGAATCGGTTGTGCTTGCACTAAATATTCTTATGCAACAAAAAGACATTGAAGCCTCAATGTCTGGTTTGAAAATATTTCGTGACGTGTTCAAAGAGCGTTCAGAGCATCGCAATCAATTCGATGCCTTAAATGTGAATTATTATTACGACAAGGATAGATGCGAGATCGCTGCTAATCAAACTCTCAAAGATATTAATGATCGACCAAATGAGTATATGTCATTCTTCGGAACCGACTTATCCTTCGTGAGAATAATGCTTCAGGATCTTTTATCGCAATATAATTACAACTACAATGATCGGAAATTTATCTGGAGAGATAAGATCATTTACCAAAAGCTATTAGACATTCACGCTTCGGGTGTGACGAAGTTTATGTATGTTGTTGGAGAGAAGCATACGTATATAGGTGCTTCATCTCACAGGCTTGGACACGAAGCAACGTCACTTTTAAAAGGAAGAGTTGTGTTGATAAAAAGCACTGGAAAAAAGTCGAATGGAACATTTCAAGAAGCAGGGGAGCTCACCAAACTATCACGTTTATTTCCTGAAAAATTTTGCGAAGGCTGCCATGTTATTATTCACAATGATGGTACCAGCAAACTATTAACTCAAAGTTCGGACTACACCATTGCGTTTAAAAATGACGATCATGTGAGGAGATTCAAAAAGACCTTCATTGGAGAATGAAGCGTGGAGAAGGGCCCTACAGCTACCAACAATGTATTTGCGTCAAGCGGGGTTGACGCGTAATCCAACGTTTTCGTATCTTTAGTGCGTTCGGTGTCGGGGACAGGACGCGGCTTCGAAAGCCCCGCTCGAACGCAAATACTCACGTTGGTAGCAATGCGACACGACAACCCGCTAAAATTAAATGTAGCAAATGATGTTAGATCAAATGACTAACTATTTACTTGTTCCAGGACTTGGCAATTCGGGACCTGAACATTGGCAGACCTACTTTCAGAATTCAGGTGACAACTTTTTTAGAATTGAACAACAAGAGTGGGACGCACCAACTTGTAAAGAATGGATTGAAACAATTGACAAGAAAGTTTTAGAGTTTGACCTTTCAACTGTTGTGCTTATTG
>JADBYQ010000118.1 GCA_020402945.1 Cytophagales bacterium
GTCACTACCGCATTTCTCCATCACTTTTAAGGATTAAGGAAAGAAAAAAAGAAAGAATAAAGTGATCGTTCCGCTCGACATGACGAAGAGGCCTTACATCCCACAACAAGATGTATCGTATATGGCGGGGTACAGTGTTGCGATCAAGAAAAGTTTTCTTAACTTAGTTCCTCCACGTGGGACAGATTGGCGTTTCAAAAGCCCGCCACATCCGATACACACGCGTTAGCGGCCATTTTGCGATTTACAAAATAAAGAACGACTTTAGAGGATAAATTTTAAGAAAATGGTAATTGAACGGACAAAAAAAGAGGTGATTATCAGACTTCCATCCTACATCGACACCGAGGGGCTTCAAAACCTTATTAACTACTTGATCTATAAAGAGGCGACAGATAAATCCCAAGCGAAGCAGGACGATGTTGACAAATTGGCCAAGGAAATTAAAAAAGGTTGGTGGAGCAAAAACCGCAGACGATTTATTAAGTGAAAATAATAATCGACACCAACATAATTTTTAGTGCTTTACTAAAAACACATACGACATTTGGCCAAATAATCTTCAATTCGGACGGAATATTTGAGTTTTATAGCCCTCATTATCTAAGGACTGAAATTAGAAATCATTGGGAAAAGATAAAAAAGATTTCAAAACTTACAGACCAGCAACTTGAAGAGTCGTTCGACTCACTGTTAACAAAAATCAGTTTCATTAATGAGGAAATAATTCCTCAAAAAACATGGGAGGACTCTGAAAAAATCACAGAGGGAATTGACCTTGACGACACAGACTTCATAGCATTAACAAAGCATTTGAAAGCAAAACTTTGGACTGGTGACTTAGAACTAAGAAATGGATTAAAAAGTAAAGGCTTCAAAAGTGTCTTGACAACTGCTGAGATTCTTAAGCATTGGACTAAGAAAAAGAAAGAGTAGAAAACGGCCGCTAACAATGTATTTGCGTCAAGCGGGGTTGACGCGTAATCCAACGTTTTCGTATCTTTAGTGCGTTCGCTGTCGGGGACAGCACGTGGCTTCGGAAGCCCCGCTCGAACGCAAATACTCACGTTGGGCGTCATGCATAAATGAGATGAGAGTAAGAATAATAAGTGAAATATATTGGGTGCTTGGGACAGTAATTTTGACAGGAGTTATTGGACTATGGATTTTCGGTGACCAAATACTTGACTCGACACCTGTTGACATCCAACTTCACGACACCTATTACGTTTTTCCTAAAACCATCTTGCGGACAGTGATTTTTATTGGCCTATTGGCAACGACATATTTAACGAGAGGAATCTATTTCAAACTGAATAACAAAATCATAAATGGAATCCTGACTATTTTACTGTTAATAGTCCTCTCGGGACAGATTATGTATCTGGACTGGGTGAATGGACTTGAGAGTCACTTGAGAGTTTTGTATTCGAGAGAAATGGACAAAGGAATTCAGGCTAACGCTTTATCCGGCTTTAAAGTAACTAAGGGGACACTGTGGACTTTAATAATAATTACCGGGACAATCTTGGCGACAACTGGATACAAGACATTTAGAACAAAAAGAGTGGACTAATGCACGAACGCCCAACAATGTATTTGCGTCAAGCGGGGTTGACGCGTAATCCAACGTTTTCGTATCTTTATTGCGTTCGGTGTCGGGGACAGGGCGTGGCTTCGAAAGCCCCGCTCGAACGCAAATACTCACGTTGGGCGCAAGCTTTTTAAAGACATGACAGACAAACTAATCGGGGGACTTGGGACACTGACGACAATACTATTTATCATCGGTTTCGCTGGACTCTTCATAATAAACCCACAGACCTTTGAAGAACTTAACAATCTGAGCATATCCGGTTACAATTTGAACGGAATGAATGCTGTTAATTGGATAAAGGTGTTTTACGTTATCGTTGGACTACTTAACGTAATTGTTGCGGTTGGACTTTTTAAAATGTCGGACAACAAATCAGTAATCGTTGGCGGAAAAATTCTACTATTAATAAGTGGTTTCATCTGGACAACATTCGGACTTATTAACAACGACCCTAATTCAGACTTGAAAAATAATTTATTGGCACTGCGGACAATTGCAATTCTGGCAACTGGACTCTTTGGACTAATAATTATAGGAGCTGAAATGGAAAAGATTTGCAAGGACAAATTTTTAAAATACTTTACGCTGACGACTGCTGGGACTATGTTAGTGCTGGGTGTGTTGAGCGTTTTTGTCTTCTGGGACGAGACGTGGATAAGGACGAACGTCTCGCTGACAATCTACTTTTTTTGGTTTGGAGTCTTCGGAATTAGGATTCTCCAAAAAAAGCCAGCGCCCAACAATGTATTTGCGTCAAGCGGGGTTGACGCGTAATCCAACGTTTTCGTATCTTTATTGCGTTCGGTGTCGGGGACACCACGCGGCTTCGGAAGCCCCGCTCGAACGCAAATACTCACGTTGTGGGGCATTTACTTTTGACAATGAAGTTACTTATAATATTACTAGGACTGACATTAACATTTGACTGTTACGGACAACGTACCTCTGACGAGAAAGAAATATCTAAAGCGGTGACTTCGTTTTACGTTTGGTACATCGGGACAACAAAGAATAGGAAATACTCACAATACGTAAAAGGAGTTAAAGACGAACAAGGAAAAACAAAACTTGAGACAACGGAATATTTTAAACGGCTTGACTCGCTCGGAGTAATTGGACAGGAATTTATCGACAGTGAGAAAAAAAGAATGCAACCATGCTCAGACTTTTTAAAAACGGTTCCGTGGACAGAGTTTTCCACCGCAGACGATTTTCCGTACGAGGACCAGTGTGACTTCTTGTATTATTACTACTGGACATACGGACAAGAACCACACGACAACGTTGAAGTATTAAAAGTGACAATTGAAAAGCAAAAAGCAACTGCCGAAACAAACATTTATTTTGGCGACACGAAATCAAATGGTGACAAAGTAATCGTCAGACTTACAAAGCAGAAGGGAAAATGGTGGATTACAAAAATAGAGCAGTGATAAGTAAACGCCCCACAACACTGTATTTGCGTCAAGCGGGGTTGACGCGTAATCCAACGTTTTCGTATCTTTAATGCGTTCGGTGTCGGGGACACCGCGCGGCTTCGGAAGCCCCGCTCGAACGCAAATACTCACGTTGTGCACCAGGCGCGGGACGCGTCTCCGTAGACGGGACGCGGCAGACGACACAACGCTTGACTTCGCAGACTTGTATGCCGACAGGCAGACGGTGAAGCAAAATCAAAACAACATCAGGACGACAATTATTTCCCGCGGAGAGACCGTGGTCACTTTACAACTTTATTGCACCGCGACATATCACAGCTGACGACCTGAAAAAGTAAAACTGAACAAGGCCAACGTTTTTCTAACGGTGGACTCGGACTCGTCAACGAAAAATAACGGACGATTTGAGACAAGTCGTGAACTAATTAACCGTTGACGCGCCCGAGTGCACAACAAAATGTTTCTTCAATGGTGCGGTGACGTGTTGCCCAAAATTTATATCTTCGTTCAACGTTTGGTGTCGGGGACAGGACGCGGCTTCGGAAGCGCACCACTGAAGAAACACAAACGTTGTGTGCCATTTTTCAACAACGGAGAGACAGACAATGAAAAGACTAATTTTAATAATGGGACTGTTAAGCGGACTTTTAGGACTATTTGGGTGTGGCAAAAAAGAACAGAACAACATTTCAACGGCTGACAGTGTTCAAACTTTGAATCCAAACAACATATTATTTACAACTCCTACACTTGAAAACACCTTACCCGACTTTGAAGACAAGACCGACACGGCTAATCTCCAATTCCATGAAGACGATTGGCGACAAATTGAGTTTATTTCAAAAAATCAAAGGAACCTCATTGATCAAGAGATTGTAAAAATTAAGAACATCTTCGACAATCATCTACATAAGGGCGACACTTACATTGCATTTAAAAACGTTGCAGTAAGAGATTTAATAAATCAACCGTTGACAATTGACTTCACATTAGTAAAAACTTTCTTTGCAGACAACAACTTAACAACAAGAGGACTTTCACTTCAAAATAATGCGGGGCAAGTTAAAAATGGTTTTACATTTACAGCGCATGGTGTAGATTACTATGGACAACTTGATGACACTGGAAAAGTAAAATGGATGGGGATCTATTCAGCGGAGAGCAATGAGAGCTTGAAAGCTTCAATTCCCCACCTTACTAAATTATTGGCTGACCTAAATTTATATTTAGTTGACTGGCGACAAATGAAAGTATTTGATGAACAAAATATAAAAACAGACTTTGGAAAAAGTGAGGAGTAGAAAAACGGCACACAACAATATATTTGCGCCAGGCGGGGTTGACGTGTAGTTGAAAGTTTTGTTATCTTTATTGCGCTTCGTGTGTGGGACAGGACGCAGTTTCAAATTCCCGCCCGATCGCAAATATTTACGTTGTGGGGCATTGTTGCGCGACAACTAACTACAGATGATTGAGATTGAATTTGAAGAACCAAAAATAAAAGCATGTGACTGTTGCGGACAGCAAGTAGTTACCCTGACCAGGTTTGTTTATATGGACGGTGACGCATTCGCGGTCTATTATGCAAATTTTACAAGAGGACATGCCGACAGAGTAGTACACGGACTCATTGGACTAGGGAAATGGGGAGCCGATGCCCTGCCAGCCGACAGAGTAGCGTTTCCATTTGATATTCGGA
>JADBYQ010000119.1 GCA_020402945.1 Cytophagales bacterium
TGTACAAAGAGAAGTCAACTCTATCAATAAAAAAGGCAGCGGAGCTCACCCATAACAGTATGAAATAACTTTCACGCTTCCAGAATCCAAACACACCCAATCTAAACTGCTCAAAATGGACGATTTACAAACCGAACTGTACCAAATTGTACAGAAAAATTTCTAGGGTGTTGCAACGCTGAAAACAGGAAAAAGAAACGACATCAAGGATTATTAATTCTACTTCATTTTCATCTGTGCAAAATACGGATGCTCGGGATTTACGATCAGTTGCTGGCGAAGTGGATCAATCAAAACGTCCATATCTTCTAACGGGATTGCACCTAATAATACCTCAGAATCTGCGGGCAGCACCATAGCATGAGTCAGTGTTCGTCTATTCTTGAATTTCAATTCAATAGGGCCAACCACATCACATTCTTTTATAGAACCATCTGCAAGTTGGGCTTTGCGTGTTTCTAGAATAGGTAATGAAAGCTGCTCTTGAATCGACTCATTAATGGCAAGCATGTATGAACCTGTATCGACTAAGGCGTTTACTCGAATTCGCTTTACGTCATCTACATCCATCAAGTTTCTTCTAGCCATCTCAACATCTCCTGCGTTGATAAGCTCTATTTCCGCATAAATTAGTCCCATACACAATTTAATGAAGTCGATTCAATACAAATATACAAACTGAAAAGTTTGCCTAACGATACAATAGTTCACCCAACAAGTAAACTAATTAGATTTAAAATCTTGAATCTAAGCACCCTCACTGCCTCCGTGGCTTGCGTGCACACAAACCACCGGAAAACAGATTTTGGCAACCGCTAAGTTAATTCTCTTTATTCTTACCTGACTTCAACTGAAAAATCTCTTTCTGCAAATCCAACACCACGCCTGCCAGTTCCTCAACTGACACATCTTTCTTGCTTTCAACATCCGGGAACTGAACACTGATATAAGCCTTCGCTGCCCACGCCTCGATTACTTCGTGACCATCTATTTGATAGGGAGAATAGTGCCTGTTATCTGAAACTAAAAAGAGCTTTCCACTGTCTTCGAGGTAGTTAAACACCCTTTTGTAGACGACTCCTTCTCGCTGTGAAACAAGCACGTAGGTCTTGCCACTTTTAATACTTCTGATATCTTCCACATACTCACCAATGACAATTGTACCCGAAAGCAGTGGCAACATCGAATCCCCACTAATTTCAAACGCACGGTAGGTGCCGTGTTTCAAAATGGGCAATTGAAACTTCGGAAGTTCTTTCACGTACTCTGCATCAGCGTATCCGTTAAGATAACCGGCTGCTGCTTTGATGGGAACCATTTCTATATTGTCTTTTCCGCCCGAATCAGCAGTGACAATCAAAACTTCTTTGGTTCGAAGCCCCCCGGTGGAGGCAGTCATCAAACCTTCTGAACTCGTTGCTGATAAGTCTTTACCGATTAGATCATCTACTGTAACATGAAATACTTCAGCGATCTTTTGAAGAAGTTCTAATTTGGGCTCGGCACGCCCCTCTTCGTAGGCACCAAGCAAAGATCGCTTGATATCCAGCTTTGCAGCAAACTGATCTTGGGTAAGCTTCAATCGCTTACGCAAACTTCGCATGTTTTCATTGAGCTTTACCATACTATTTTTGAAAGATTAAAATTCGCCCATTATTAACTTCTCGATTGCCGAGGGAAAACAAATTGCGTTGATAATACCTTGGGCGATTACCCATTGAAGCAACATGGCGATGTATTTTTTCAATCACTTCATTAAGGGGTGTAAATGGCTCAGCCAGCAGATATCCATAGAAAGTTGGCTGGCTTCCCTCGGTCGAAAAGTCAACTTGATACTTACCTGATTGCAACTTTTTGCTTTTTATCTTCAATTTTGCTTCCTCCATAACTAATATTTTTAGTGAAATAACAGTTGTTCCAATCAAAAAGCAAGAATAAAACTAAATTAATTAGTTATTTGTCTGCTCGGGGTCAGGGTCAGGGGGAAAAATAGAGCTCAAATCCCAGTTAATCAATTGATTATAATGGAGCTGCCCTTTATGGACAGTAAGTGGAGATTCAATGTTGTTTTCATAAATCTGACCGGTACCCAAACCTTGGGGCAGGTTAATCGGATAGGTTGACGTGAATTGAGCAATTGCATTCAGTCCAACGGAAGATTCAAGTGCGGAGGTCATCCACCAGCCTATTTTTAATTCCTCAGCCAAGGCAATCCATTCTTGACAGGCAAAAAGTCCACCGTGTAAAGAGGGTTTGAGTATAATGTAAGCAGGCCGTAACTTTTCTAATAGCTGTTTTCTTTCCCCGCTAGTATTCACTCCGATAAGTTCCTCATCCAACGCGATTGGAATAGGTGATTGCTCACATATTGATTTGGTTTCTTTGGCTCCTGCCGTCAACGGCTGTTCTATTGAATGAATGCCAAAGCGCGACATATCCAATAGCTTGAACATCGCCTCCTCCGGCTTGAAAGCTCCGTTGGCATCCAGTCGTACAACGATATCTTCCCGATAGTATTTTCTTCGGATGTATTGCAGGATGTCACACTCCTTTTCAAAGTTTAGGCTACCCACTTTTATCTTAATGCATCGAAATCCATCCTTAATCTTGATGTCGATTTGTTGCAGCATGTAGTCCAATCCTCCAATCCATATCAAACCATTAATTGGAATTGGTACACCCTTCAGGAAATCCGTCTTAAATAGCGTTCGCACTCCCCCATTTACCAAATCAAGCAACGCAGTCTCCATGGCAAAGCAAATCGAGGAAACATCAGGCGTAAGTTGGTGTTGAAGCAGAAAATGATTGATATCGCTGAGGGCTGAAAACCCTGCCGAAGGCAACTCAATAGCCTGTTTGTTGATTTTAGATTCTAAGCTGGCGAGAAGTAAATCCATCTCAGCCTCGGTCTCTTTGCTCAGGCCCTCTAGCGGAGCACATTCCCCCAATCCAAAAATTGATGAATCGAATTCATTCCAAAGCCTAATGAACCAAGCCGTGCGATTTTTCATTGGGCCTCGCGATGTTCTGGCTTCGAAATTAAAGTGAAAAACTTGCTTGTGAATGCTAACTCTTAATGCCATCAACAAAATAGATTGGATAGCTAAAGTTCGCGTTAAAAACTGAATATCAAAACAAGTAAACATCTATGTTATGATTGCAAACCATAAAACACAACTGCTACCTTTGCCTGCGCATGGAAAAAATGATTGACATTACCGAGTACAAATACGAACTCCCACCAGAGCGAATTGCACTTTTTCCATTGCCACAGCGAGATCACTCAAAACTGCTCATCTACAAAAAAGGCGTGATCACTCATTCGCAATTCACGAACCTCGATCAGTTCTTGCCGACTGATTCGATGTTGGTCTTCAACAACACAAAAGTGATCCCTGCCCGCCTCTTGTTCAAAAAGGAAACGGGTGCAGAAATTGAAGTATTCCTACTGAATCCCGTTACTCCCTCGCCACTTATATCAGTGGCAATGGAAGCGCATGGCTCTTGCGAGTGGCATGTGGCTGTCGGGAATGCTAAACGATGGAACGAAGGGATATTGAGAAAACGGGTCGGCAATCATCAGCTAGCCGCCACCTTCATTGATCGTGAAAAATCTATTGTTCGTTTCAAATGGTCGGATCAACTTTCGTTTGCAGAAATCATTTCACACATGGGCGCCACTCCTTTACCTCCCTATTTGAAACGAGAGGTTGAAGCGAGCGATAAAGAAAGATACCAGACAATCTACTCGGAAAAAGAGGGAGCTGTGGCTGCCCCAACGGCAGGACTACATTTTACCGAGCGTGTTTTTGAGAAGCTTCGTGAACGTAAAATTACCAATGATTTTTTGACACTGCACGTAAGTGCGGGGACCTTTCAGCCTGTCAAAGCAGAAAATGCTCTAGATCACACCATGCATGCCGAACAAATGGTGGTTTCAAAAACAAACCTTGAAAATCTGCTCAACCAAGAAAGCATCGTTGCGGTGGGTACAACCTCTTTGCGGACGTTGGAAAGCTTGTACTGGTACGGTGTAAAATTAGCTAGTGAACCTGATGCGGTCTTTCAGATAGCTCAAGATGAACCTTATCAAGAAAACAAAAGAACAAAAACCATTGGGCGCAGGGAAGCTTTTGAAAACGTGCTAAAAAAAATGATCCGCGATGGCGAAACCCAATCGGCTGGAGAAACATCAATCTACATCGTGCCCGGTTATCAAATAAAAACAGCCAATGCGTTGATCACTAACTTTCATCAGCCAGGATCTACGCTAATGCTGCTCGTTGCTGCTTTGGTTGGAAAGGACTGGAAAAAAATCTACCAAACGGCCCTTGAGAATAATTACCGTTTTTTAAGCTATGGAGATAGTTCGTTGTTAATTCCTTGATGGCATTATTTTAACTCAACCACGCGTACCTCTACTCTCCTTCCCTCTTCTTTGGCAGCCGTTTGATCTTTAGTAGCACCGTAGCCCTTGGCTACGATGCGCCTTCTCACGATACCTTGATGATTAAGATAATCAAGCACAGCTATTGCCCGCTTGTTAGATAACTCTCGATTAGCTTCTTCGGTACCTTCTGCCGAAGCAAAACCAGAAATCTCAACCCCCAAAACCGGATTTTGATTTAAAGCTGTCAAAATGCCATCCAGTTCTTTGTTATAGATAGACTTGAGCTCACTTTTCCCCTGATCAAAAAATACTTTGCTGAATTTCGCCAGCGCATTTTTGTCAAATGCCGCAGTTGGCTTCAGACCCGCTTTCTTATTTTGTAGTTCTTCTGTGATGTTTACGGTAGGTAATGAGAACACCACCCTACCATCTACTTTTTTCTGTTCAAACTTACTTTCATCACTTTCGTCAAAGTAAAATGTTCGTGTCACCACATCAATTTTGGAGTTTTCTTTTTCGTTGAAGTTAACCCCGTCAATCGGATCGGTGTGTTCAATCAAACTCACCAAATAGTCTATCCCCTCTTTATCATCCGCAGCCATTAAATCCAACATCATGTCATAGACGTCTACCTTTCCAGTTTGCACCAGTTTAGCTTCATTTGACTTGCGTAACTCGGTCTTTATATCAGCATCCGTATCATAGAAAGCATTTTTTACTTCCACTTCTTGACCTACCACCACATCAAATTGTTTAATTGACTTTAAACTCACCTGCTGATACAACTCATAGAAATAAGTCTGGTTGGGGATATTCACATTTAACGTGTAGGAAAGAAACCCTTCTGATTCAATGACGATATCGTAGTTTTTGGAAGGTGGCAAAATGATCAGATACTCTCCGGTTTTTGGATCTGGATTATAGACAAACTCCAACTCCTTTTTCGTGTCCATATCAACCACATACATTTTGGTAGGCATCGGTTTCCCTGTCTCCGTGTTTAACACTCTGCCTTTGATCATCGTCAACGGAATAGTCATCGAATTCTCAGGCATGTCTAGATAATAGATATCCTGTGCCCCCTGTCCTCCTTTTCGGTCTGATGAAAAATAGGCACGCTTACCATCCGCCAAAAGTGTGAAGTAATTATCGTTGGAAGTTGTGTTTACTGGGTAGCCCATGTTTTCAGGCTTGGTCCACTTACCATTCACCAAACTGGTTTTGAAAATATCTCGTCCACCCATCGTAGAGTGGCCATCAGAAGTAAAGAAAAGAGTCTTTTGATCAGGGTGTATAAAGGGCGCATCTTCATTATCTTTCGAATTTACATCAGGCCCCAAATTGATTGGTGGACTCCACTTGCCATCACTTTTCAATTCTATCTTCCAGATATCTAGGCCTCCCCTACCACCTTGCCGATCGCTGGCGAAATAGATCACCTTACCATCAGGCGTCAAACTAGAAGTTGATTCCAAACCCATTGAGTTAATCGTTGGCGACAAAATACTTGGCTTTGACCAAACATCACCTGACTTCGTGACTAAGAATAAGTTTCCGGGGTCTGCATTTCCACCCATAAAGACTACCATTTTCTGACCATCAGCAGATATCCCAGCCGTTCCTACGTTATATTCAGAAGCGATAGGCACAACAATTGGCTCCGTCCAGTTGCCGGATTTGTTGTACGACACATAAATCTCCTCGATAAACTTATCCCCTGATCTTGTACGGCCAGTGTTGGGGCGGAGCGCTGTAAAAGCTAAAACGCTTTCATCCGCTGACACAACTGGATTGTACTCGGTGTATTTCGTGTTCACTGTTCCTGAAAAGCTGTGTACGGTGAAGTTGCATGGCACCGACATCATGGCCATTGCGTTTTGACAAGACCCGATCGCTTTGTCTGCAACGGTTACCAATTTCTTGTCCATTTTCACCATCTCGCGATAACTTTGAAAGGCATCCGTTGCTTTTTGTAATTGCTCGTCTTTCAGGTACAGCTCACCTAGGTCAAAGTAAATTTGTGCAGAATAGTCCTTCTTCAAGGCCAATGCCTGCTCAAAATACGGAATGCCTTTGATTTGATTCTCAACACTTTCTGATACTTTGTAGCAGGTTGCCAATTGATAAAAAACGAGTGGGTCCTTCACCCCTTGTATACCTTCCAGGTACTTTGGCAAAGCGGCCTGATAGTTTTTTGCTCCAAATAATCGCTGTGCTTCAACAATTGATTTGTTGAGCTGGGCGAACAAGTTGTTAGTGCCAGTTAGAACAATCGCCAAAATAAACAAGAGTCGAGTCATCATCTAAAAGTTAATTTCAAACGGGTATTTATTAAGAAACTATTAAAGTGCAAAAATACCTCTTTTTAGGTATTGCGTTGAAAATCAATTTTGTTTTCATTTGTAATAATTCACAATTACAATACTTCCGAAAGAAAAAAGAGGAAATCAATACATGGAATCGGTTAAAAAATTAGAAATTAGTCAACTACCTATAAATCAATAATAATAGCGATCTTAAAAAAACCTCTTATTTAATAGGTTTCTTCGTCTATTGTGAGGAGATTTAACTAAATTAATCAAAAACCTACTCTTATGATGAAGCGCTTCTGGAATATGCTGGATGTGGAGCATGAAGAAACCGGTCCGGTAGGTTTGTTACTTGCCATTAGTTTTTTTATGGGGCTCTTCATGGCTACCGTGGCGGTTGCCTCACAAACGTTATTCCTGAACTTCTTTAGCGAAACAGAAGATTTGCCAGTTGCCATCTTTTTTTCAGGTGTTCTCGGACTCGGTGCAACTGTTGTTTACAACTTTCTGCAAGGTCGCATTCCCTTCCGTGTATTGGCCATTATCAATCTACTTGTTGTAATTCTATTGACCGGATTTATTGAGTTTGGTGAAAAGTACGTTAGTGATGTAAAATCTCTCTATCGTTATGGCTTTATGTTTGTATTGCCTTTTACATTTATCACCCAATTGGTTTTCTGGGGTGCTTTTGCCCGTATGTTTAATGTGAGGGTTGCCAAACGTCTCGTTGGCAGCGTGGATTTGGGAACGACCATCGCATCGATACTCGCTTTTTTTACTGTTCCCATTATGCTTGCATCCGGTATTTCAGTGCAATCTTTATATACTATCGGCCTGGGAAGTATTGTTGTCTATTTGCTTCTATTCATACGCCTGTCGAATAAATACTTGGTAGGTGACAAGAGTTTTATGAAAGAGGCTGACATTAAAAAATTATCGATAACCGAATTTTTTGGCAACCGATACATACTCACCTTATCATTGTTTGTCATTGTTTCAACTGTTGCCCTGCGATTCGTTGACTATTCTTTCTTCAATATTTCGCAGGTTCAATTTGAGGGAGATTCGCTTCCCTATTTTCTAAGCTTTTTCGAGGCTACTGTGGTTATTTTTAGCTTTGTTTTTACCACGTTTTTTACAGATCGAATCAATCAAGATTACGGCTTAAGGATATCGCTTATTATTAACCCGGTTTTACTAATTTTATTCACCGTCTCTGCATTAGCGCTAGGCTATTTTTTCGGATTCGACCCGACCATAACGGGGAGAAGTTCTGTGATCTATTTCTTTATCGCCATTGCCATGGGTAAGCTCTTCCTCAACTCGCTTAAAGACGCCATCGATAACCCGACATTCAAATTCTATTATGTGCCGATTGATAAGGAGATAAAAATTGATGCACAAACAAAAATTGAGGGAAGTGTGATGGCGCTGGCGAGTATTATTGCAGGGGGCTTGATCGTTTTGATCAACCGAGTAAAGGCGTTTGACTTGTTGACGATTACTGCCTTTACCATACCGATCTTGTTTATTTGGTACTGGGTTGTCAACCGCATGTACATTGGGTATCGTCAAACATTGCAATCCTCTTTGATAAAAAACAAGTCTGCCATTGAAAAGGAGGTTGTACGGGAATACACGATGGATAGTGTATTGGGCAAAGAAATAAAAAGCGGTGCCGAAGAAAAGGTGGTCTACGGTTTGAAGCTAATGGAGAAATTAGAGCCGGCCTTATTTGAATCTTCCTTGCTGCAGCTAGCTGAAAGTAAGATTAAAAAAGTGCGCCAATTTGCGGTTGACAAGATTCAGGAGTTGGGTTTGGCCGTCAGCGAAGGAAGTGAAATAAAGGGATTGGCCTCGCAGGCTGCCGGTGCGGCAGAGGATAGTGATTTCTTGTCTATCTCCATTGACAAGCTGATGAAATTGAGCAAGTCACCAAAACAATCAGATCGGATACTTGGTGCTAAGCTCCTTCGAAAGCTGACGAATCAAAAAACAATATTCATTTTATTGGAACTCCTTAGAGATGCTGATCCGAAAGTACGAGGCGAGGCTCTCCTTACCTCTCGCAAGGTGAAACGTCCGGAAACATTTGGCGTTCTGATCGAGTTACTTTCGTCACCCGTTTATTCTCATCAGGCGTCAGCAGCGTTGAAAGAGGTGGGCGAAGCCGTACTGCCGCATCTCGAAACGGCTTTCCACAAATCCGGGCAAAGTGAGCTCGTCATGCTGAAGCTAATCCAGATTATGGGGCACATAGGTGGCAAAGAAGGAATGAGTTTACTCTGGAAAAAAATTGACTATCCGGACAAGCGCATTGTTCGACAAATTCTATACTCACTGCGATTGATCAATTACACAGCCAGAGGACGTGAATCGCTTGATGTAAAGGAGTTGCTGGACATTGAAATGAGTAAAACACTTTGGAACCTGGCTGCTTTGGAGGAATTGCCGGAAGAGTCTTATTTCTTGCTGGTACGAGATGCCCTTAAAGAAGAAATCCGGGAGAATTATGACCACCTGACGTTGCTACTGTCGCTTCTGTATGAACCCGAATCGGTTCAGCTTGTGAGGACCAATGTGGAGGTGGGCTCGCCAGACAGTATTCAATACGCGTTAGAGCTTTTAGATCTTTTTGTCGAACAAGACTTAAAGCCAAAACTCATACCCCTATTCGATGACAGCTCGGTGCAAGACAAACTGGAAAAACTACAGATCTATTTCCCAAGAGAAAATTACACTCCGATTCAAACGATCAACTATATTCTTAACCGAGATTTTAACTACAATAACCGTTGGACAAAAGTCTGCGCGTTACACTCCACCGCTTATATTCCTGATTTCAGAGTGAGCCGTGGGCTAGTGAGTCAAATGTTTAACCGCGATAAGTTACTGCAAGAAACAGCCGCATGGGTGGTGTATAATAAAGACAGGGAAGCCTACCAGACCATCTCTGACCGCTTACCGGTCCGCGACAAAAAATTCCTGGATTCTGCCATTGAAAATAATCAATTACTCGAAGGCTTAGACGATGGTTTCTTTTTAGGAATTGAAATGGTGATGCTGATCAAGAAGTTGCCTGTGTTCCAGGGTATAAGCGGACGAATTTTGAGTGACTTGGCAGATAAAATCAACCCCATCACATTGAACCACAGAGACAAGCTAGTGATACCCGCTGATGAAAGCCCCATTTTGATTCAGGCTTTTGGCGAAATCACATTGAGAAACCAAACTGAAGTGGTGCAGCAACTGAAACAAGGCGATGTGTTTGGAGATTTATTCCACGAGGGTGCCACTCCTGCAATTACCGAAGCAGAAGCAAATGGCCGGTCTGTGATTTTCAAAATTAACATCATTGATTTTTATTTTGTTCTGGCTACTCACCATGACTTAGCCCAAGGCCTGATTGAAAATATTACTGAAAAGAAAGAACTTGTCAACTAAAAAGTTTAAACCATGGCGTATGAAATAGATGTACTCGTCACGTATGCAGAAAAGGACAACGAAGTAGCGAAAAAAAGTGAGCAAGGTTGGGTCACACAATTCAAAAAGTTTTTGGAACTAATGCTTTTTCAGGTGTTGGGAACCAAACCCAACATTGTGATTAAGTCAGAGTTTGATACAGCCACAGCTCCGGCATTAGACAATGCCGCGATCCTTGTGGCCGTACTCACCAAAGAATTTGCACAATCGGGTCGATGTCTCGATTTGATAGAAGCCTTCCATAAATCTTCTTCTCAATCAAAAACAAGCAGGGTATTTAAGGTGCTAAAATCTCCTCTCACGCTACAGGAACAGCCTCCTCGTCTGCGCGATTCGCTCGGTTATGAGATGTATCAATTGGATGACGAAACGGGTGCGATCAAAGAATATGTTGACTTTTTTAGCCCTGAAGCCGAGAAACAGTATTGGATGAAGATGGTCGATTTAGCCTATGATATTCATGAAGCTCTTATTGTTTTGAAGGAAGGAGATCATCGAACGGAAGTAAAAAATCTTTTCAAGCGAAAGACAATTTATCTTGCCGAAACCGGATACGACTTGGCCATTCAACGAAACATCATAAAACGAGAGTTAATACGGCATGGCTACGTTGTTCTTCCAAATCATACGCTGCCTACCCGGCAGGACGAGCTTGAGCGATCGGTAAGAAAAGATTTAGAAGAATGTAGTCTCTCCATCCACCTGATGGGCACTTCATATGGAGAAATTCCGGAAGGGGGTGAACGCTCTGTTGTAGATTTGGAAAATAAGCTGGCCGCTGAATGCGCTTTTGCGAAACGCCAGAATAAGCAGGAATTTTCTCGCTTGATTTGGGTTGCTCCTAATTTGAAAAGTGCCAGCGACAAGCAAAAATCTTTTATTGATAATTTAAAACGAGACGCAGAAGCCCAGGAAGGCGCGGAAATCCTACAGAATCCGCTGGAGGATTTCAAAAACATTATGCGTGAAGAGTTGATTGACTCCCTGGAACGCAAAAATGTGGACGAGTCTTCCACCAAATCAGTTTACCTCGTTCACGATCGTCTCGACCAAGCCGAAGTAAAACCATTCAAAGAAGCCATTGAAAAATCCGGCTATAAAGTTTTGTCTCCTGCATTTGAAGGCGAGTTGTTGGATGTGCGGAAACATCACATTGAGAACCTCCGAAATTTTGATTCGGCCATCATTTTTAAAGGAAAGGTAAATGACCAATGGGTTCGCATGAAAGTATTGGATTTGCTGAAGGCGCCAGGGTTTGGGCGAAAAAAGCCAATCAAAGGAAAGGCGCTGGTTGGCAGTGGAAACTTAGACGCTTTTAAGAGTCAGAATCTTACCGTCATCGCAAGCGACAGCGTTCGTGCCATGGAATCAATATCAAATTTTTTGGACGACAGTAAATAGTTTTTTTTAGTTGAATCAAGCCAGTTAAATTAAGAAACACCCAAAACAACAGTCAATATGAGCCAGCAAGTTGAAGAAATGCCAGGAGCGCCCTCTGCCGTAGATACGGGCAATCCATTTCCCGGGCTAAGGCCATTCAAAATCGAAGAGAGTCATTTATTCTTTGGCAGAGAAGGACAAAGCGATGAGGTGCTCCTCAAACTTTCAAAGAATCGGTTTGTTGGTGTAATAGGCCCTTCTGGAAGTGGTAAATCCTCTTTCATTTACTGTGGGGTAATCCCCATTTTGTATGGCGGTTTTTTAACAGACGCCAGCCCCAACTGGGAGGTAATCGTTACCCGCCCGGGCTCTGCTCCTATCGATAATCTTTCGGAAGCGTTGTTGAAGTCAGCCAAAGACTACAACATGGCTGATACGGAAGACAAGAAAATAAAAAGAACGATTGTCTCAACTCTACTAAAGAGTAGCTCACTGGGTTTGGTAGAAGCGATTCAGCAATCTCGAAGATCAGCCGATATTAACTACCTGGTTTTGGTCGATCAATTTGAAGAGCTATTCCGTTTTAAAGATGGCTCAGACCCAAACTCCGTCAACGAATCGCTCGCCTTCATCAACTTGCTGATGGAAGCAATCAATTATGAAGATGCGCCCATCTATGTGGCCATTACCATGCGCTCTGACTTTATTGGTGAATGTGCGCAGTTCCCTGACTTGACCCGCAAGATCAACGACAGTCACTACCTCATCCCTCAAATGACCCGCGAACAAAAGCGCAGAGCGATTGAAGGACCTGTAGCGGTTGGAGATGCAACCATTGCCCCTCGGCTGGTGCAACAATTACTGAATGACTTAGGCGATAATCCCGATCAGCTTCCCATTCTCCAACACGCGCTAATGCGCACATGGAGCTATTGGGGGCGGTACAAAGACTCTGAAGGCGAAAGCCTGGACTTGAAGCATTATGAAGCGATTGGCACAATGGCCGAAGCGCTGTCTCAGCATGCCAACGAAGCGTATGATGAGTTGGATGAAGACCAAAAAAAGATTTGCGAAGCGATATTCAAAGCCATTACAGAAAGACGCGGAGAAAATTTTGGTATTCGCAGGCCTACCCGCCTCAACGAAATTGCATCTATCGCTGATGTTTCCGAGGCGGATGTAATTGCCGTTATCGACAAATTCAGAGAGCCCGGACGTTCGCTGCTAACACCTGCCTATGGTATTTCACTACATGGCCGCTCGATGATCGATATCTCGCACGAGAGCTTAATGCGCATTTGGGTACGTTTGAAAAACTGGGTGGAAGACGAAGCCGATGCCGTTCAAATGTATTTGCGTTTGTCGGAAGCAGCCACACAATACCAAGTAGGCAAAGCAGGTTTGTGGAGACCACCCGATTTGCAGTTGGCGCTAAACTGGCAAACCAAACATAAACCCACTTTGGTGTGGGGACAGCGATACAACCCTTCTTTTGAGCGTACGATCGTTTTCCTCGAGTATTCTAAAAAAGAATATGACACAGAGCAACGCATTAAGGAGCTCGAGCAGAAGAGGAAGCTGCAACGCGCTCGAGTTGTTGCCATTGTCTTGGGCTCTTTTGCGGTGGTTGCTCTTATGGCATTTATATACGCCTTCGTACAAAGTGGAATTGCCAAGGAGAAGGAAAAATATGCGACAGAACAGGGTGAGATTGCCAAACAAAATGAAGCTAAAGCGACCAAGGCAACAGCAGAAGCTAAGATTGCGGCACAGCAAGCGCTAGATGAGAAGAAGAAAGCCGAAGAATCAGCAAGGGAAGCAAAAGAAGCGCAGGACAAAGCTCAGAAATCAGAAGCTGCTGCTCTACTCGCTTTAGATCGGGCAACGAAAGCAGAGCAGCAAGCCAAAGTAGCTCAGGCAGCTGCAGAAAAAGAGAAACTTGCCGCACAGGCCAGCGAAACGCGAGCAAAGGTTGCACAGAAAGATGCAGAGACCAGACGCTACCTTTCGATCGCAAAAAGCATGGCCCTCAAGTCGAAAGAGTTGAATGATACCACGCTTCAATCCTTACTTGCACAACAAGCTTTTGCGTTCAACAAGCGATATAGCGGCTATATCTATGACAATGATATTTACAATGGACTGTATGCAGCCCTTGAAAAATTCAATCATCCTTTGACTAGGAGTTTGCAGGGCCATACCAAAGCAGCCAGAGCGATCGTGAGTAGCACAAAGAGCAAATCCATTTATTCCGGAGGTAGCGATGGAAAAATATTCAAATGGGTTGAACAAGGTGGTATTTGGCGGGGTGAACAAATTGCAGAGTTTGCAGATCCACCTCCACTGATCAACACCAACTACCAAGTTTATTCGATGGACGTAAGTCCGGATGGAAGCTGGCTGGCTATCGGAGGTTTGTATCCTTCTGACAGAGACGCCAATTATGCGATGCTTTTGAATCTGAATAATCCATCTGAAGCACCGAAGAAAATTCAAGGGTATCGCTCGGATATCGAGAATGTGATTTTCGCACCTGACGGAAAAGGTTTTTTTGCAAGAAGTAATTCAGGCCGAAGCATTATGTATTCCGATCTGACCTCATCGAAAGAAGTAGTAACGACAAAGGAAAAGATTACTTCTATTGACCTAAGTACAGATGGAAGCAAGCTCGCTGGTGTTGGCGAAGATGGGAATTTGTATGTCTGGGACGTGCGGAAAAACTTCGCGCCTACCGTTTACTCAATCTTGAAAGGCTCTTCGAATGACGTACTGGCGGTAGTATTCTCCCCTACCAGCAATGATATTATTATTGGCGATCAAAAGGGTGAAATACGAATTATCACGGCTGGTCAGATAAGGCGTGTGCTTTCAGGCCACACTTCTCTCATACAAGAATTAAAGTTTAGCCACTCAGGCAAATTCCTGGCATCGGCCAGCTATGATAAAACATTGCGCCTATGGAACATGGAGAATTTGAAAGAACAGCCTACCGTTCTCACAGGTAACGACTGGGTGTGGAGCATGGCCTTCTCCCCTGATGATGAGCAGATCATGGGCGGTATACACAGCGTCACTGAAGGAATGCGGGCTTCAGACACTGACTATACGATTCATTCATGGCCCACAAAGAATACGATCATGTCTACTGAATTGTGTGGGCGCATCACGAGAAACATGAGCAAAGACGAGTGGGAGCTGTATGTAGCCGATGACCTTCCTCGCGAGAAAACGTGTGAAAATTTACCATCAAACAACAAGTAAGGCATGAAGCGAATTTTAGTACTTGCATTTCTTGGACTATCCATTAACCTTGCGCTTGCTCAGAATTGCGCACAAACATTGCGACTGGCAGTTTCGTCATACGACCAGGGCCGGCTCCATGAGTTGCCCGGGTTGCTAAAAAAATGTTTGAGCGAACCAAATGGATTTAGCATAGCCGATAAAGTAACCGCCTATCGGTTACTCACGCTTGGTTTTATTTACTTAGAGGAACCCGAGCAGGCGGATAGTACCATGATCCTTCTCTTGCAGGCCGATCATTTTTACGAACCCAATCAGGCGGTAGATCCCGCTGAGTTTATCGGGCTGTATAAAACCTTTCGCACGAAGCCGGTTTTTAGCTGGGGCATAAAGGGAGGTGGTAATCTTACCCAGCCCAACATAACTTCAAATTATTACATTGGAGGCAACGCGAAAGGAAACGGTCAAACGACAGGTCAGCTTGGGTTTCAAGTTGGAGGTGTGTTTGAAAAGGCACTTTTTCAAGGGTGGAAAAAAAACAAGTGGCGGAATTTCACTTTGGCGCCAGAAATCTTATTCGTTTCCCGATCTATTGACTATACGAATACGCCATTTTTGAACTACTCCTTAGGGAATGATCCGGCAACACAAACTGATTTAAAGGCTCCTGAATCGCAGGTTTGGTTTGAGTTGAATGTCATGCTACAATACAAATTGAAACCAAAGTCAAAGTTTGACCCCTTCGTTGAGATTGGTCCCGGCATTGGCCTTTTGAGTTCATCTTCGATTGCTGCAAATACTACGCGGGGTACAACAGGTAACGTGGTGAGTGGTACCAACGTAGATGTAACCAATTCTTATAAACAGTTGGTCTACTCGGTTATTGCCGGTGTTGGTGGACGGTATCGGGTTGGTTCTCTTTACATCACTGCTGAACTCAGGTACCAGTATGGATTAATAAATATTGTAAACGAAGCTACACGATACAATTCAGAACTTGCGCTCGACTATGCTGGCGTTATGAATGACTATACAATTAATAACATCGGGGCTGTGTTTGGCGCAAGTATACCCGTGTTTAGGCCGCAAAAGTTGCACAAGAAAAAAAAGTAGTAGAACAGATAAAGACGTTTCGTAAAATAAAGGGTTAGTGTATGAACAGACTTTTTGTATTTTTTTTATTGGTGCTGTGGGGATGCTCCAAGGAAAGTGCCGTGGACTCAGCAAAGTCGTCCACCTTTGTCAGGTACTTTAATGGATCGTTTGAAGACGAAGCGCAGGCACTGTTGGAAACTGCCGATAAAGGCCTGGTTATCCTAGCAAATACCAATTTCGATAGCAAAAAAAGGGTCAACTTGATTAAAACCGATGAGTTTGGCAATCTGATTTGGCAAAAGTTTTATCCGGAGACGGAAATCGCAAACACTTCTTACAGCGGTTATAGCATAAGTTTAACACCTTCGGGTGGTTACGTTATTGTGGGAGAAAAGATACAGGGTACTGCGCCCAGTTTGCTTATCATAACAACTGATGCAGACGGCAATTCACCTGTTGAGAATACGATGACACTTTCTAACAGAAAAGGGCTAGGTGTGGCTGTTAACTCAACAGGAAATTTTCTAGTCGTTTCGTCAATATCATCCCAACCATCGTTTAATATTGTTCTATCTGAATTCTCGAAAACATCCCTGAACCCAATCTGGTCAAGAACGTATGGCGCGGGTGCATTGAATCCTGGCAATAGTTTACCGAACAAGCTTTTTGTAGATGCGCAAGACGTGGCCTATTGGGGCGGCACGGTGATTAAAACAAATCAAAAATCTTCGATGAGGTTTATTAAGACCCCACCCAACTCACCCAACGTATTGTTTGACCTAACACTTGGCAAACCTACTGATACTGAGTTTTCTGGCGACATGATTCGCTATGGCAACAACTTCGCGTTTATTGGCACCAGCCAAACCGGAACAGACAGCATCACCGTACGAAGAGTAACTGAGAGCGGGATTCAAATATTTTCGCGGGGGTACTTAATAAAACAAGAGGACAGTAAAGAGTTGCTTACGGGCGAAATCCGGGGCAATAGTTTGACAGTAGCGCAAGATGGTGGCTTAGTGTTGTTGGGCACTATTGGCATAGGCCCTCGCGGCACGGTGAGCACAAATACCAACTACTGCTTGATAAAAATTGATGGCTTTGGCAATGCCACGCCCGTTTGGACAAAAATCATTGGGGGGCGCTTTAACGATAGTGGCAAATCAATCATCACCACCAGCGATGGCGGCCACGTTATACTTGGCACGACCAGTTTGGCAAACGTAAATTCGCTGTTGCTGATGAAGGTTGATAAAGACGGAAACATACCAGGGTTATAATATTTTTTGGATACTTAGATTTAAGGACTATGAAAAGATTGTTTACTAAGTCAACATTTTTTATTGCTTTAGCCCTCTTTACCTGTGTAGGCTTTTGCTATTCTCAAACAGTTTCAACTGTTACGACAACAAACTCTACGGGTCCATATAAAATTGGAGATGTTATTACTGTCCGTGTTACTTTTTCTGCCGCAGTTGATGTAACCACTGGCCCAAGAATCGAACTGAATGTTACACCGACTACGAGATATGCAAACGCAACCCCTGTAACAAATGCAACTCAAGTCAACTTTACATATACCGTACAATCTTCTGATGTAAGTACTAGACTCGATTACGCTTCAACAGGTGCACTCACGTTAAATTCAGGAACAATTTTCGCGACTAGTACCAGCACTCCAGCTAATCTTGCCCTACCCGCTACAGCTTCAAGTGGACTTTACACAACAAATCTGGTGATCGATGGTGTCGCTCCTGGCGCCTTTACCACAGGCGCTGTAACGACTAATACCGGTGGAAATGTAGTCGCTGGGTATTATAACATCTCAAATACTAGCGGTATCACTGTTGCTGTACCCATTGATAATGATGCATCATTAAATACCGGCACAATACAGATACAAGTATCTAACGATGGCCCTACTGGAGCATATGTCAACCTGGGAAGCCCCGTTTCCATTCCCTCAATTAATATAACACAAAATGTCAATATCACAAATGCGGTATTGATAGCAAATTCAAAATATGGAGATGGAAACACCCTAAATTTTAGAGCTATTATCACTGATATAGCCGGTAATTCAAGAACTGGCACAGAAAGCGGTTCGACATTAATTATTGATAAAACAGCCCCAACTATTTCTGTTGGCTCACCCAGTGTTTCAAGTACGAATACAGTACCTGTTACATATACCATTACATACTCCGGAGCTACAGGCTCCACTTTGGCAGCAGGAAATATTACCTTGAACAAAACTTTAACTGCAGATGGTACAATCGGTGTCTCAGGGGTAACTGCAACTGGTGCAACGGTAACCATCAGCTCTATCACAGGAGATGGAACATTGGGCATTACAGTGGCGGCAGGAGTTGCTTCCGATGCGGCAGGTAATACTACTGCTGCATCCAGTGCTTCTACAACTTTTAACGTTGATAATATACCTCCGACAATTTCAATCAGTGCCCCAAGCGTTGCAAATGCAAATACAGGACCTGTTACATATACCATTACATACTCCGGAGCTACAGGCTCCACTTTGGCAGCAGGAAATATTACCTTGAACAAAACTTCAACTGCAGATGGTACAATCGCTGTCTCAGGGGTAACTGCAACCGGTGCAACGGTAACCATCAGCTCAATCACAGGAAATGGAACATTGGGGATTACTGTTGCGGCTGGAGTTGCTTCCGATGCGGCAGGTAATACTACTGCTGCATCCAGCCCTTCTACAACTTTTAGCGTTGATAATGGGGCACCCATCGCATTTACTACTGGAGCCGTAACCACTAATACCGGTGGAAATGTAGTCGCTGGCTATTATAACATCTCGAATACCAGCGGTATCACTGTTGCTGTGCCCATTGATAATGATGCATCATTAAATACCGGCACAATCCAGATACAAGTATCTAACGATGGTCCTACCGGAGCATATATCAACCTGGGAAGCCCCGTTTCCATTCCCTCAATTAATACA
>JADBYQ010000012.1 GCA_020402945.1 Cytophagales bacterium
ATGAAAATTTACTCTCTTAACACTGTTATTATTATTGAAATCAATACCGAACCCACTTTGGGTAAGGGAGACTACGTCAGAACCATAACAAATTGAACCGAAAACGAAAAAATCAAAACAAAGAAATACACATGAAAAAGTTAGAAATGAAGGAAATGGAAGTGATTGAGGGGGGCGGGCCATCAAATAACCAGTTTATGTGTTGGGCAATCTCCGTTGGTTATGGATTTATACATCCAGCTATGGGGATTGTCTCAGGATTTGCATGCCTATGGGCAAAATGACCACAATGAATTTTTAAAGGGAGTTTTAAAAATCCAATGTCAGCATAACTATTTTTTACTTTGAGAAACATAAGTTAGATTTAGCAACAATTAAATTTTTAAAATTTCCCTTTATCAGCAAATTTTTTAGACTATTTATACAATGATATGAGAATCCCTATTAAAATACTTTTGTACTCTTTAAGTGGAGTTATTTTATTCTACAACGTGAAAGGAGCTTTTATATATCTAATTATTCTCAATGCTTCAATCTTTTTTTATGAAAGAAGCAGAAATAAGAAAAAGTTTCAAGAGAATTGAATAGTGAGAAAAGTTTTTTGTCAACATGGATAAAGTGATGATTCTTAAGGCGATCTGTAGAAAGTGGAGATTAACCCTAATCTCTCAGAGAGAATTTTGTATAACTGAATTAGAACTATCCTTCTATTTTCGTTCTTCTAAAGTTATTTTGAGTATCTTATTTACAGAAAGTATCTTGTTGATTTGGTGAAATTCTACCTGCTGGCTTTTTTAATTGCCATTCCTTCATCATTGAAGAAGATTTTTTTATAAGCTTCATCCCCATAGTTGTTTTTCCTTTGCAGAGTTTATAAAAATACATGAGTTACTCTAAAATCAGAAGCTTTATTTTAAGTGTTCATATTTTTAAAACTAAACTTTTTAAGCAAAATTCAAGATGTCAGAAAAAGTAAGAAAAAATGGTTTCATCACACCATTTGCTTTACTTTGTTTTCTTCAATTTCTACTTGTTTTTTCAATGAATTGGTCATTGGTCACAGATGATCTTTACTACAATACTCTAGGAGATCAGCTTTCGTTTGAACGCATCAACGAATTGATCGACCTCAATAAGAAATGGAATTGGGTAATTTATCTCATCACCCCAATGCTCTACCTGCTAAAGTTTTTCCTAGTTGCTATATGTCTTTCTATGGGAGTATTTTTGTTTCGTTTCGAAGTCGGCCTCAAAGTGCTTTTCAAGATTGCGTTACTATCTGAGTTTATCTTCTTGTTTCCCTCCATAATCAAGCTCTTTTGGTTCAACTTGGTTAGTGCGAGTTACACCTTTACTGATCTCCAGTCTTTCGCTCCCCTGTCAATTGTGAATTTATTCGACCGAGCAAATTTAGATACTTGGCTCCTTTACCCGCTCAGTTTGCTCAACTTATTTGAGGTCACCTACATTATTACGCTCGCATATTTGCTTTCTGGAGCCATTAAATCGGATTTTATCTTATCATTAAAGTTAGTAGTTTTTTCTTACGGTGCTGGCCTATTTATCTGGGCTCTCTTTATCACCTTCCTTACAGTCAGCTTAATTGCCTAACATGAGAAACATATTACTCTGGTGTTTATCCATCTCATTCGTTTTGCTAGTCGCATGGATGGCAAACATAACAGTTGCAAAATTACGAGCATTGGATAGGGTAAAAGAAAAAACAGCCTCACTAAAATCGCTACCAATTGTAACAATGGATAGCTCAAAGTATGAGTTAACAAATAATAGCATCCCAACTATAATCATACTGTTCAATACCACTTGCGAACATTGCCAATATGAGGCAACAGAAATCAAAAAATCAATAGATTTTTTCTCGCAGGTGCGAGTTCTAATGATTTCATCAGAGACAATAGAAGTTATAAAAGCTTTTGGTGATCAATACGGTTTGACCAATAAGCCCTCTATCACTTTTGCCAAGATCAGCCCAGATGATGTATTTGAGACCTTTGGCTCTGTTTCCATTCCCCACATTTTTATCTACGGCAAGGACCGCAAGCTCATCAAAGAATTTAAAGGTGAAACAAAAATTGATGCGATTCTACAATATTTACCTAAGTGAAAATTGATAGGAAAATTCTTACCCTACAGCAAGACCAATCTGATTGCGGGGTTGCTTGTTTGCTTACCACTATTCAGTTTCATGGTGGAAGTAACAGTCTCGAGCATTTGCGTAAAGTCAGCGGTACTTCCAGGGAAGGCACCACACTACTCGGCCTATTGCAGGCAGCCGAACAGGTTGGCTTTGAGGCAGAAGGATTAGAAGCAGAAGGAGTTCATAATCTGAGCGAGTTAAGAGAGCCAGCCATTTTGCACGTGGTAATAGAAAATCGGTTGCAACACTACATCGTTTACTTTCCACCGCAGGGGTCAGACGGCTCGACTGTCGCGAAAGATAAGCCGTCAGACCCCTTACACTTGTTTGATCCTGCAAAAGGTATCGTTAAAATGACCGCGGAAGAACTGGATAAAATTTGGCAGTCAAAAGCATTGCTGAAATTAGTGCCCACCGAGAAATTTGAAAGAAAGACGATAACCCAAAGCAAAAAGAAGGAGTGGATCATTGGCCTGATCAAGGAAGATTTTAATATTTTGTTGGTAGCTCTTATCCTTGGCATCGCCATTTCAGTACTCGGCATTTCCACGGCCATCTTCTCGCAAAAATTGATCGATGATATCCTACCAAAAGAAAAAAGCCAAAAACTTTTTTTGAGCCTGGTGTTGGTCACGTTGCTCTTATTGGCAAGAAGTGGGCTCGGTTATCTACGCGGACTGTTTATGATCAGGCAAGGCCTGGATTTTAACAACCGTATTATCCAAAGGTTTTACAATAACTTATTGCAATTGCCAAAATCGTTTTTTGATACGCGTAAAACAGGAGAATTGATTGCCCGAATGAACGACACGCGTAGGATTCAGTCGGTATTGTCTGTGGTGTCGGGCAGCGTTGTTATTGATTTATTGCTGGTGATTGTTTCGCTTGGTTTTGTGTTTGCTTATTCGAGCTTGATTGGGTTTATCATGTTGGGCAGCCTGCCTGTTTATTTTTTAATTCTACTTTGGTTCAATAAACCCATTATCCGCACCCAAAAGGAAGTGATGAGTGGGTATGCAGTGGCCGAGAGCAATTTTGTAGATACAATGCAGGGAGTGGCCGATATTAAGTTGATGAATAAGCAGTCTTTTTTTGAACGCATCAATGCTACTGTGTACGGGGCGTTCCAGCAGAAGATGGCAGACCTTGGTCATTTGAATATAAAGTTCAGTTCGGTGTCAGAAGTAACCGGGGTTTTGTTTATGATCTCTGTTTTTGGTTTTTCTTCCTGGCTGGTGCTTGCTAAAGAATTGAAACTGGGTGAGATGGTGGCCTTGCTAAGTATGGCGGGCAGTGTAATTCCTTCTGCAAACAGATTGGTGGTTGCCAACATCCAAATACAAGAGGCTTTGGTGGCCTTTGATCGGATGTTTGAGTTTACCTCAATGGAGAAAGAAGGAGGGTATAGTTCTGGTCAAGACACAACTCTCTACAAAATACCCGAAAAGGATGAATTGTCTGTTAGAGTTGAAGAGGTATCATTCCGTTTTCCGGGGAGAAGACAAATACTAAAAAATGTATCCCTTCAATTCAAAAGAGGTGAAATGGTTGCTTTGTTGGGTGAGAGTGGCGGAGGAAAAAGCACGTTGCTTCAACTGATCGAAAAATTTTATGCCCCGGAAGCGGGAGGTATTGAAGTAAATGGAGTTTCCCTGAACGACTTCGATACCCAGCAATGGCGAGAGAAAATTGGAACAGTGCCTCAAGATTTGAAGATTTTTAACGGTAATCTGCTTTACAATATCACCTTGAGTGATCAACCTGACGAGTATCAAAAGGCAGTAGTCTTTTGTGAAGAAAAAGGCTTTGGTAACTATTTTAAAGAATTTCCTCAAGGCTATTTGGCGTTGCTGGGCGAGGAAGGGGTTAATCTCTCCGGTGGGCAAAAGCAATTGGTTGTGTTGGCAAGAGCATTGTTTCGTGAGCCTCGCATACTTTTATTAGATGAAGCCACATCGGCCATGGACAGAAACACTGAAAACTTTATTTTAGAGTTGCTTCAAAAAGCAAAACAGGAGATGGCCATACTGCTGGTGACCCATCGAATCAAAACAGCACAGCGCTGCGATCGGATTTTCATTTTGGAAAATGGAGAGATAGCTTCATCGGGCACGCCCACTGAGTTGATGCTGTCGGCTAACTTTTATAGCGAGTCGTATCGGGAGTTAGTTTCTTAACAAGGTATCTTTATCAGCCGATGCTCATTAGCTGCGAGTGAAATCTCGATTCCTCGCTTTTCAATTTCCTTTATAAAAGGATTGTCTTCTCCTTTTTCTTTCGCAGAATAAGTATGAACCTCCACCCGCGGATAACTATGAAGTATTTTTACAATCGCTTCTATGTCGATAGGCCTACAGCCTGTAAATTTCTCATCCCAAATCGCTACATCAATATCTGAAAGAGGATGTGCTTTTCCCTTGGCTACCGATCCGAATAAAATAACCCTACTAGGATTATATCCATTTTCACACAGATCTTCAATCAGCTTTCCTACTATTTGTTTTGCAATTCGGATAGTAAACATAGTCGCAAATCAAATGGAGTTAATTTCTAGTTCCGTCTTATTTAATTTCTATCCCCTGTTTCAAAATGTGATTTAAAAACTCATCGCCCTCTGCAAATTGTCGAAACGAAAACGGATGTGTTTCTATCAAAGGATAGCGAATGTTAATTTTTGCATACTGCCTTAAATTTGCGAAGAGATCGTCCGTGAACCTATCTGAAATAAGGGCAAGGTCGATATCCGATCCTTCGTGGGGCAACCCGTTGGCATACGATCCAAAAAGCAAAACCTTATCGAAAGTTAATCCGCTTTCTTTGCAATCTCGTACAAAAGAGTGAGCCGTTTCTATTGCAGCTTGTTGAGTAACCATTCTTGTTGTTTTTTAGCTTGTGCAAGTTTTTCTTCGGCAAATGTATGGGTAGAAATTTTATACAATTTGGATATTTGTTCTGGGTATCGACCCTCAATTTGAAAACGATTTAACTCTAATAAGAATTCTTTCTGCTCATTAGTCAATTCAATAGCCGTATTTGAAAGTAGAAAAATCAGGTTATGAGTTTTAGGTGGGATATTGCTTTCGTTTGCCCTAATCCAGTGTGCTTTGCAGACTTTCTCCAAAGACAAGTGAGCAAAAAATAGCGAGTGCAAAAACTTTCTTCCTTTGAAAAGAAGTTCTGCCGCCTCCCAGTCATCACTGGACTGATGAACCCAATGACCAATGTGTTCGTCCTTTGTTTTCATATTTCAAATATACCACTTTAGCGAGTATGCTTCCTATTGCCATCTCCCCGATAAAGTGTAAATTTCACTCTTTATCGAACCCAGATGTCTATCAAAATTAGAAAGCAAGACGCCCTCGACTATCACACCCATGGGCAACCCGGAAAAATTGAAGTTGTACCTACAAAACAATTAAGTACCCAGTTGGATTTGGCGTTGGCCTACTCGCCCGGTGTGGCAGAGCCGTGCAAAGAAATTGCGGCCAACAAAGAAGATGTTTATAAATACACCAGCAAAGGGAACTTAGTGGCCGTCATCTCTAATGGTACAGCTGTGCTTGGCCTAGGGAGTATTGGCCCTGAAGCAGCCAAACCTGTGATGGAAGGCAAGGCTGTGCTATTCAAAAAATATGCGGGCATCGATAGTTTTGATATCGAAATTGATGAAGAGGATCCAGATGCCTTTATTAAAATCGTAAAATCGCTCGAGCCTACGTTTGGCGGAGTCAATCTGGAAGACATTAAAGCGCCAGAATGTTTTAAGATCGAAACAGAACTGCGTGAAAAAATGAACATCCCCATCATGCATGACGACCAGCATGGTACGGCCATTATCTCCAGTGCTGCGTTGATCAATGCGCTGCATATCATAGAAAAAAAGATTGAAGACATTGTGTTGGTGGTCAACGGTGCCGGAGCGGCTGCCGTTTCCTGCACTAAACTTTATCTCGCGCTTGGTTTAAGGAAAGAAAACCTGATCATGTGCGATAGCAAGGGCGTTATCAACAAAGAAAGGCCTGGGCTGGATGCCAGTAAATTAGAATTTGCCACTACGCGAAAGATCACCACACTTCAAGAAGCCATCAAAGGTGCCGATGTGTTTCTCGGGTTGTCAGTGGCAGACATTCTAACGGCTGCCGATATTTTGACAATGGCCAAAGACCCGATTGTTTTTGCATTGGCAAATCCTAATCCTGAGATTGCCTACGATCTCGCCAAAAAATCGAGGCCCGATTTGATTATGGGCACCGGACGATCAGATCATCCCAACCAAGTCAACAATGTGTTAGGGTTCCCTTATATTTTTCGCGGAGCGCTTGATGTAAGAGCTACCGAAATAAACGAAGCCATGAAGTTGGCGGCCGTTCGCGCCTTGGCAAACTTAGCGCGGGAGCCCGTGCCGGATATTGTGTTTCAAGCATATGGTGTAAACAAAATACAGTTTGGCAGAGAGTACATTATTCCCAAACCAATGGATCCTCGATTGATCACTACTGTGAGTCCCGCTGTAGCAAAGGCAGCGATGGATTCGGGTGTTGCAAAAACGGCCATCACCGATTGGGGTCAGTATCATCGCGATTTGTTAAAGCGCATCGGCATCGATCAAAAATTGACCTCCCGCATTATTGATCTGGCAAAGAAAAAACCAAAACGCATTTTATTTGCAGAAGCAGATCATCACAAAATTCTAAAAGCAGCTCAAATCTTGCGTGACGAAGAAATCGCCATTCCTGTTTTGCTGGGAAGTCGAGAAGATATTGAGCGATTGATCGTTGAGCATCGTCTTGATTTAAGCGGTTGCGAGATCATCGATCCCCGTGAAGAAAAGGAATTGACGAATCAATATGCAGAGGCCTATTTTGAAAAGCGGGCTCGAAAGGGAATCACCCGAAAGGAGGCCCACCGACAAATGCGTGATCGGAATGTGTTTGGGGCCATGATGGTGGAATTTGGAAAGGCCGATGCATTGGTGTCAGGGCTTACGAAAGATTATTCAAAAACGATTCTTCCTTCGCTGCAAATCATAGGCATGGGCAAAGGTGTCAATCGGGTAGCGGGTATGTACATCATCATGAATAAAAAAGGCACTTTCTTTTTTGCCGATTGTTCGGTGAATGTAAATCCTTCGGCAGATGAGCTGGTGAACATTATTGGGTTAGCTGCCCGCGGGGTAAAGTTTTTTGATATCGAGCCACGGGTCGCTGTTCTTTCCTACTCTAACTTTGGTTCAAGCAAAGGCGAGATCCCGGAAAAAGTTCAACAAGCAGTTCAATTAGCGAAGGAAAAATATCCCGACTTGATTTTAGATGGAGATATCCAGGCCAACGTGGCATTCAATATTGAATTGCAAAAGGAGATTTATCCGTTCAGCGCATTGGCCAATGAAGGTGCCAACACGCTCATTTTCCCGAACCTGGCGGCAGGCAATATTGCCTATAAACTGCTGATGGAAATTGGTGGTGCAGAGGCCATTGGTCCTATTTTGCTTGGAATGAAAAAGCCAGTACACATATTGCAAATCGGCAGCTCTATCCGCGATATTGTCAACATGGCGGCCATTGCTGTAGTGGATGCGCAGTTGCATGAGAAGAACGAGCATCTTTGATTTGAAGATGGGTGCAATCGAAATTAAAACCTTTTTGAAAAAAATAGTAACCGTAAATTCATATTGATGAAAAATGGAATTTTCAAATTGACTAATTTTCAAATTTTCAAATTGAAATGATTGCATATTTAAAAGGAAAACTCGTTCACAAAGACCCGACTCACGCCATTATTGAAGTGAATGGAGTGGGGTATCAGGTTAATATTTCGCTCAACACCTTTGCCGAGATAAAGGACAAGGAAGAGATTAAGCTTACTACCCATTTTCATGTGCGTGAAGACGCTCAGGTACTGTTTGGGTTTGCCACGGAGGCGGAGAAGCAAATGTTCCAATATTTGATATCGGTAAATGGAGTAGGACCCAGCACAGCCATGGTGGTATTGTCTTACTTGCCTCCGGAAGAATTGAAGTCTGCCATTGTGCGCGAGGATGCAGCAGCCCTGCAAGCCGTGAAGGGTATCGGGGGAAAGACTGCCCTTCGGTTAATCCTGGAATTAAAAGACAAATTAAAGCGCGAAACAACCGAAGATTTGCCCGGAAATACAGGGTTAATACGCAATACCGTGCGCCACGAGGCGTTAAGTGCGTTGGTGACTTTGGGTATTGCCAAACCGGCCGCTGAAAAAAGCATTGATGCGGTGCTAAAAAGGTCTGGAAATACCGTTAGTTTGGAGGAGCTAGTGAAGCAAGCATTAAAAAACGCCTAACCTTTTGTTTGTAATTATTCGGAAGATACACATCGGCCTTGGGCTGGCAATTTGCCTGTTTTTGCTGGGCTCTTTGCCTTCTGCCTATGCCCAAAAAAAGGACTCTACGGGCACCGGCTCAGCCGACACGGTCAAGTTCAAAACAATCAATCCGTATAGACCCAGTTATCGCCCGCCCGATCGGTATGGAGATCCCTTCTCTAATTACTCTACCTTCTCTCCGCTTTTTTTAAGAAACCCCAAGAGCCTTAACACCGATGTGCAGATCGATTCGGGCATGAACTATAACATTCGCGAGCGAATAGGCCGTGTTAATTTCAGGCCGAACTCTTCGATGAACTTCGATGAGTTTAGCCGACAGCAAGACAGGCTTTTTAGAAAACAATACTGGCAAACCAAAAGCCAGGCGCTGGATGGCGAGAGCGCGGTGAGCGGGCGCAATTTGCTTCCGAAATTATACATCAGCCCTGTACTAGACAGGATATTTGGCGGCAGCTCAGTGGAGTTGATTCCCCGCGGGTTTGTCACACTCGATTTTGGAGCTTCGTTTCAGACGATCAACAACCCGAGTATTCCTATCCGGCAGCAGAGCAATGGAGGTTTTGAATTCGATCAGCAGATCAGTTTAAATGTGACGGGCAAAGTAGGGGAGAAACTGAAGGTCACTACCAATTTTGATAACAACAACTCGTTCGACTTTCAAAATAATATGAAGGTTGAGTTCACCGGCTTCAAAGAAGATATGTTGAAGAAATTGGAAATAGGGAATGTGAGTTTACCGTTGAATAATAGTCTCATCAGTGGTTCTCAAAACTTATTTGGTATCAAGGCGCAACTTCAATTTGGAAAATTATTTGTGACGGCCATTGCTAGTACCCAGCGAGGCAAGCAATCATCGATCAAAGTAGCAGGTAATTCAAGTGGTACTTCGCAAGGCAGACCGTTTAAGATTCAAGGATCTAACTACGATGAAAACCGTCACTTTTTTCTCAGCCAATTTTTTAGAGATAACTATGAAGAATGGCTCAAGACTTTGCCACAAATTTTTTCAGGCGTAAACATTACGCGGATTGAAGTGTACTCCATCAACCGATCAAACGACACCCAAACCAATCGCGATATAGTGGCCTTCATGGATATGGGTGAGTCTGACAAAATTTACAACAAAGTTGCCTTCACGAGTTTTGCCGGTGATCGTGCTCCCAGTAAAAATGAAAACAATAATTTGTTTGATAAGCTTAAGACCATCCCCGCCCGATCAGATACGATCAATGGATTTCTGATCAATCAATTAGGCCTAGCCAATGGAACAGATTTTGAGAAAATCACCAGTGCCAGAAAGCTGGCTGCATCTGAGTTTTCATTCAATAGTCAGCTAGGATACATCACGCTTCAACGTAAACTGCAAAATGACGAAGCACTCGCGGTTGCTTTTGAGTATACCTACAATGGGCAGGTATTCAAGGTGGGTGAGCTAACAGAAGACTATTCCAACAAGCCACCAAAGGATGTGGTTTTTTTAAAGATGCTGCGCCCTCGAAAAATTGCTGTGAAAGATGAGACAGGAAAAATTTTGCCGACCTGGAATTTGATGATGAAAAACATCTACAGTCTCAATGTGTCTTCACTCACGCGGGATGGATTTCAACTGCGCATGATCTACCGCGATGACCGCACGGGTTTAGATAATCCAGTATTGCAGGATGGAGTTGTTACCCGCACCCGACAATTGATACAGGCGTTTGGTTTGGATAGACTGAATCCATATAACGATCCACAGCCCGATGGTAATTTTGATTTTGTAGAAGGCGTTACTGTGAACACCGCCACGGGATTAATCATTTTCCCCAACTTGGAGCCGTTTAATAAACCACTCCGCGACCTTTTTAAGTTAGAGGAACCTGCCTTGGCTGCTACGCTTCGAGACAAGTATCTGTATGACACGCTGTATCGAACAACGCAGGTCGAAGCGGCAACAGTTGCCACAAAAAATAAATTTTGGATCGATGGCTCGTTCAAAGCCGGCTCCGGAAAAGAAATTGTTATTCAGGGGTTTAACATTTCGCCCGGCTCGGTAAAAGTTTTTGCTGGAGGCATGCCCTTGCGCGAAGGAACTGACTATTCAGTAGATTACACCTTTGGGAAGGTGATCATTCTCAACGATGGCATTTTGAGTTCGGGCAAAGACATAGAAATCACCTACGAACAGCAAGATCCTTTTGCTTTTCAACAGCGATCTTTGTTAGGTACCCGGTTCGACTACAAGTTGAATGACGATATCAATTTGGGCGGTACTTTTTTGTATTACAACGAGCGGCCTCTCATCTCACGGAATCTTATTGGTACCGAGCCAGCTCAAAATATTCAATATGGCCTCGACTTCAACATGAAAAAAGATTCCCGCATCTTGACCAAGATGGTGGATGCGTTGCCCTTTTTGCAAACCAAAGAAAAGTCGAGCATCACTGTCAATGCAGAATTTGCGCAGTTGCTTCCCGGCACCAGCAATGTGATTGATGGCGAGGGTACATCGTTCATTGATGATTTTGAGAATACGATCACACCCTACAGTCTTATTTCTCCGCAGGCCTGGAAACTTGCGGCAGTCCCTACTAATGATCCGTTGTTTGATTTGGCTTCAGGGGGTGCAGCCAACGACATTCGTGCAGGCTATAAGCGAGCAAAGCTGGCGTGGTATCAGGTAGACAATTTGTTTTACAGAGAAAGCGGAAGCTTCAAACCCCCTAACATTTCATTGGAAGATTTAAAAAATCATTACAGCCGGCCAGTTTTACCGCAGGAGATTTTCCCATACCGTGATGCATTCATCGGGAATTTTTATGAACCCATTTTAGACCTGGCTTATTACCCGAACGAACGTGGCCCCTACAACTACAATCCATCTTTCGATGGAAACGAAAAATCAAATTGGGCGGGAGTTACGACCGCTATCCGCAACGAAGTGGATTTTGACAAAGCGAACGTTGAGTATGTTGAATTTTGGTTGATGGATCCTTTTAACGATGCCCCAAGTGGTAACGGCCGTGTGCTAGTAGATGGGACAATCGGGAAGCCCAACACTACCGGTGGCAAGATGATCCTTCAGCTTGGTAGCATCTCCGAAGACGTAACTCGCGATGGCAAACACGGGTTTGAAAACGGGTTGCCGCGCGAGCCGGGATTAACAACCGGAGTAACAACAACGAATTGGGGTAAGGTAACGACTCAGCAGTATTTGAACAATGCATTCGACAGCAACCCCACGTCACGGGCAAGCCAGGATGTGGGGATGGATGGGTTGAACAACGGGGAAGAGAGAGTTAAGTTTCCAGCTACAGCCGGTTTGGAAGACCCATCGTCTGATGATTTTAAATATTTTTTAGGAGATGAATTTAACAATAAGGATGCTAAAATTCTAGAACGCTACAAAAACATCAACGGGCATGATGGCAACTCGCCCATTGTTACGGCCAGTCAATCTTTTGCACAATCAGGAAGTCCACTTCCCGATAATGAAGATTTAAACCAAGACAATACGCTAAGCGATCTGGAAGAATATTATTCGTATAACATTGATCTTCCCGCTAAGGGCCTCGAGGTAGGCAATAAATTTATCGTAGACAAGATAAAGCCTGAACGGATAGGCGATCAGGCAAATAATGATGGCCTAACTTGGTATCTCTTCCGCATACCTATTCGCCAATTTGATCCAGCGGGAACGGTAGGAAAGATCAATGGTTTTAAGTCCATTCGTTTCGCGCGGATGATGGTGACGGGATTTTCTGAGCCGGTGGTATTGCGTTTTGCAAATTTTAGAATGGTGGGAAACCGTTGGAGAAGATACGAAGCAGCGTTGAAAGATCCTGGAAATGTTTCCAAACCCGATGATAATATCGATAACTTCACTGTCTCTGCCGTTAACATAGAAGACAACGGTCAGCCTGACGAAAAAAAACCTGGTTATGTAGAGCCACTTAATCGCGATCGTGATGTTACCTCAGTGCAGCAGCGAAGATTGAACGAACAATCGTTGCAAATGTGTGTGAATAATTTACCTGATGGGCAGGCCAGAGCAGTTTTCAAAAACGTTTCGCTCGATTTTTTTAATTACGGCCGCATCAAAATGTTCTTGAGCGCCAATGACCAAAGCAAGGTGGCGAAAGACAATCAGTTGACTGGCTTTCTTCGTCTCGGTACTGATTTCGAACAAAATTATTATGAGATCGAGTTGCCCTTAAAAATCACGCCACCCGATACCAGAGAACCAAGAGACATCTGGCCGGAACAGAATCAGATCGATCTGGATCTTAATGAGCTTTATGCACTGAAGGTGCAACGCGATCGTGAAGGATTTGAATTGACGCGGCCATATCCGCAAAATAGTGTAAAGCAAGTAGGTAAGCATGGAATACGAATTGTGGGCCGACCCGATTTGGCGCAAGTACAAGTGATGATGATTGGCGTGCGCAATCCGCGCAGCGATGATGCTCAGCCGCTGAGTGTTTGCATTTGGGCTAATGAACTTCGCCTTACTGAATTTGATCGGACGGCCGGCATTGCAGCCAACGTAGTGCTCAATGCGAAACTCGCTGATCTCGGAAATATTTCTGGTTCTTATCGGCACATTGGTTTTGGTTTTGGCGGGGTGCAATCAAAAATTGCAGAGCGCGCGCGTGGCGAGACCAACGCGTTTGATATTTCGGGAAGTATCAATGTAGATAGATTATTGCCACCTAAGTTGGGGTTAAAAATTCCAATGTTCTTTAGCTATGAGTCCAATGTCATTAGCCCGAATTTTGATCCGGCCAATCCGGATGTACGACTGTCGGCAGCACTCAAGTCATTCAACACCGATGCCGAGCGAAGTAGTTACCTCGACCTCATTCAAGATCGCACCACCAGACGAAGTTTGAATTTTACCAACGTGCGAAAGGTGAAAGTAAAGAAAGATGCCAAATCTCACATTTATGACGTAGAGAATTTCGCATTTACGTATGCCTACTCAGAGGCGAACCACACGAATTTTAGTCTGATTACAGACACTCGCAGAAGCATCAAAGGAGCAGTTGCGTGGCAATATGCCAGCACATTCAAAGGCTTTGAACCCTTCAAAAACATGAAGGTTTTTTCCTCGAAGCACCTTCAGTTTATTAAGGACTTCAACTTTAATCCGATGCCAGCCTCGATCTCGGTGCGGGGAGAGTTGGATCGTTCGTATAGCGAACTCACCTATCGAAGTTCAGTCAAGGATGGCAGTTCAAGAGTCAACTTACCTAACTATCAAAAGTTTTTTGTCTTCAACCGATACTACAATGTGCGCTGGAATTTGACCAAGTCGATTTCGGTGGATTACAACTCTACAGTCAACGCAATCATTGATGAGCCCAACGGAGCAATTGACACGCCTGAAAAACAAGATTCTCTGTGGAACAACCTCAAGCGATTCGGCCGAACAAAAAATTTCGATCAAAATATCACGGCCAACTACAAACTACCATTTGACAAGTTTCCCGTGTTTAATTGGATCGATGGCGATTACCGATACACGGCAGGCTATAACTGGCGCGCAGGTCCGCTGGAGAAAAATCCTCAATCACAATTGGGCAACATTATTCAGAATACGCGCGACCAAAATGTGACGGGCCGTATCGATATGGTAAAACTGTATAACAAAATCGGGTTCTTGAAAAACATTAACTCGCCTCCTCGGCCTTTGCCCCCGCCCGATAAAAATAAACCGGCAAAACCTGACACGGTTAAGCGGCCTCCAGAGCTTAAAGGCGCAAAGTTTCTGCTTCGGCTGTTGATGTCAGTGCGGAATGTCAACGCGACCTATAAATTTACGGAGGGAACAATTCTACCGGGCTTCACACAAACACCACGGCTGTTTGGATTAGACGATACTTGGGGCTCGCCCGGTGTAGGATTTATTTTGGGCGGCCAGGATCCCAACTTCGCAAAGGCCGCCTCCGAAAAAGGTTGGTTGACTTCAAACAAAAGACTTACCGCGCCCTTTACGCAGAACCAAGGTACAGACCTAACCCTACGCGCGAATGTAGATTTATCGCCTGATTTTAAAGTTCAGTTGGATGCGAGCAAGGTAAGCAATACCGCATTTCAGGAGATTTTCAGATATGATTCCGCGACTAACAGATTTAGTGGGATCAGCCCAAGCAGGTCAGGATCCTACAAAATTTCATTTATGACCATCAATACTGCTTTTGCCAATAATTCCAGTATCAATTCTGATGTATTCAAACAGTTTGAAGCAAATATTCAAACGATCAAAGGCAGATTCCAGGATATTACCGGACAGACATATCAGGATAAATCACAAGATGTACTTATCCCCGCTTTCATAGCCGCTTATTCAGGCACTTCGGCTACTGATGTAAACCTTTCGCCCTTTCCAAAAATCCCTATTCCGAATTGGCGATTTACCTATGAGGGACTAAACAAAATTTCAGGCATCAAAGATATTTTTCAATCAGTAACTTTAACCCATGGGTATAAATCAAGTTACACGGTAGTAAATTATTCAAATTCGCTTCAATATGGAGATGTCAACCTAAGCAACCGAGTAGAAGATTACAATGAAACCAGTTTTGCAACGGTGCCCAGTGCGACTACAGATCTTTTGATACCCGTTTACATCATCAATCAGGTCATGATCAATGAATCTTTTCAACCGTTGGTTGGTCTTAACTTTCGCACCAAAAGCAAATTAAGTTTTCGATTTGAATACAAAACCAAAAGAGATGTTTCGTTGAATGTATCAAATGCACAAGTGACAGAGGTAAATGGCAAAGACTGGTCTGCGGAAATAAGTTTCACAAAAAACAATATGCGTTTACCATTCAAAGACCAAGGGCGAATCATAACCTTAAAAAACAATATCACCTTTTTGTTGAACGTGAGCATGAATAACAACCAAACTATTCAGCGTACGCTTGCCGATGCGGCACAACAAGTAGAGGGCGGCAGTACCATCACTAACGGTAACATCAATTTTCAATTCAGGCCGAATATCAGCTATGTGGTAAACCAAAAACTGACCATTCAAATGTATGGCGACCATAACACGAATGAGCCGTTGGTCACTAACTCCTTCCCACGCACCAATACCAGGGTGGGCTTTAAAATACTTTTCAATCTGGCACCCTAAATTCTTCTATCGGCTAGACGTCAGACCGCTCTAAGCGGTCTAACGCCTTTGATTATAAAGTTTTGCCAACAACAGATTTATACATCACACTTTTAAAGTATTTTTGCTGCCTAATCTTAACTATTATGAGCATACCTGAAGGACTAAAATACACCAAAGACCATGAATGGATTAAAATAGACGGAAACATCGCCACCGTGGGCATTACTGATTTTGCACAGGGCGAACTGGGCGATATTGTTTATGTTGATATTTCATCGGTCGGTAATCAGGTTGGTCAGCACGAGGTGTTTGGAACGGTGGAGGCTGTAAAAACGGTTTCGGATTTGTTTATGCCCATTTCTGGTAAAGTGATAGAATTCAACAAAGCACTAGATACAGCTCCCGAAAAGGTAAACAGCGATCCGTATGGTGATGGCTGGATGGTAAAAGTGGAGCTTTCGAATGCATCAGAAGTGGCAAGTCTCCTAACGGCTGCACAATACAAGGAACTTATTGGTAAATAAAATAGTATTGAGATTTGAGTATAGAGAACATTAATCTCAATACGCATACCTCACATCTCAATACGTAGTACTATGATCGAACTCCCAACGATATCGGCTGAGCAAACCCGTAAAAAGAAACCCGATTGGCTTCGCGTAAAATTGCCTATTGGGCCTGAGTATGCTAAAGTTCGGAAATTGGTAGACGAGCATAAGCTCCACACCATCTGTGAAAGTGGCAATTGCCCTAATATGGGTGAGTGTTGGGGAGAAGGCACAGCTACCTTTATGATTTTGGGAAATGTTTGCACCCGCAGTTGCACCTTTTGTGCGGTGGCAACAGGCAGGCCTACCGAGTATGATACTGACGAACCTCAACGGGTAGCAGAAGCAATCAAGTTAATGGGCGTCAAGCATGCTGTGATCACATCGGTGAATCGCGATGAGTTGAAAGACCGAGGTGCTGAGGTTTGGTATCAGACGGTTGTTCAAACAAAAGCACTGAGTCCTACTACCACCATCGAAACGTTAATTCCTGACACTAAAGGAAATTGGGATGCGCTCTACCGAATGATTGATGGCGGCCAAGAAGTCGTTTCTCATAACATGGAGACTGTTGGACGACTCTACCGCATGGTGCGACCTCAAGCGAAGTATGAAAGAAGCCTGGAGCAAATAAAAAGAACTCGTGAAGCCGGCAAGCGAACTAAATCGGGCATCATGCTTGGCGTGGGCGAAACCAAGGAAGAGCTATACAAAGCGATAGATGATTTGGTTGAAAATGGACTAATGATCTTGACGCTCGGTCAATATTTACAGCCCACCAAAATGCATCTAGACGTGGCAGAGTTTATTCACCCTGAAACATTTGAGATGTACAAAGAAGAGGGGTTGAAGAGAGGCTTGAAATATGTGGAGGCAGGACCACTCGTTCGCTCATCCTATCATGCAGAGCGGCATGTCAATGTGCCGATGTAATAAAGTTACCGATTCCCCGTTCCCGGGAAACAAAAACAAGAAACCGGGAACAGGAAACTGATTCCCTACTTCTTATCCACCACCAATCTTCCCTCTCTATTTGCTACTTCCCAAGCGGTGTGAAACGCAGTCTTGGCTCTTTTAGCAAGTAGATCAAACTCAATTTTGCCAATCTCATCACTCACTTGATGATAGTCTTCGTGGATGCCGTCAAAGAAGAAGACAATCGGAATTCCCTTCTTGGCAAAATTCCAATGATCGGAACGCTTATACAGGTTGGTAGGATGATTTTCATCGTTGTAGGTGTAGTCAAACTCTAACTTTTCGTTTTCACGGTTTGTTCTTTCATTGATCTCCTGCAGTTCTGAGGATAGCTTATCAGCACCGATGACATATACGTAGTCGGGTTTGTCTTTGTGCTCAGGGTCACGTCTTCCAATCATGTCAATGTTGATATCAACTACGGTGTTGGCAAGTGGAAATACAGGATGTTCGGAATAATATTCAGAACCGAATAGTCCTTGCTCTTCGCCTGTAACAGTCATAAATAAAATGCTTCTGCGGGGGCCTTTGCCATCTTTTTTCGCCTGAGCGAACGCCTTTGCAATTTGAAGAACACTTACTGTTCCAGAACCATCATCATCTGCACCATTGTTGATTACGTCTTTTCCTTCGCCCGGATTTTTTCCGATGTGATCGAAGTGAGCTGTGATCACAACCAATTCATCTTTTTTATCGGTGCCCTCCATATAACCCAAAATGTTTTCAGATTTTACGGTTGTGATGTTCATCGCTACCTGGTAAGTGATTTTTCCGGGCTTCACTTTTGCTAACAGTTTTTTAGATGGATCTGCGGCAGCAGCGGTTGCAAGTTTTGCGGAAGTTGTGTTGAATACTTTCTCTGTTGCGGTCTGGTTTAAAAAGAAAATTCCTTTGTTGGGGCTTGTTGGGTCGGGCCTATTCAATGTCAAATTTCCACCAGACAAGAAACCTTGCATTTGCGCTGCAAATGTTTTGAATTCGTCCGGTTTGCCTGCTGGTATTATAAAAACCATCTTCGCTCCTTTTTCGCGGGCAAGAGCAACGGGTTTTCGCAAACCTGACATGATACTAAATGACAACGGATCGCTTTGTAGGGCGACAGCTTTATCCTTCACGATGAGATTTGCGTAATCTTCTTCTCTTCCTTTGCCAACAAAAACAATGTCAGCCGATACTTCGCCATTAGAGTCGGCTGAGCCATAGTACATAATCTCATTGAAGTTGGCATATTTTGAGACACCTGCTTTGACATAAATATCTGCTGGAGCAACAGAGAATAAATCAACAGGCATATAATGAGAACCATTTACAGGTCCACTTAGGCCAAGTTGCTCAAAGTAAAAGCTAATGAATGCCGCAGCCATTTTTTGGCCACGGGTTCCTGTCTTCCGTCCTTCTAATGCATCTGAAGCCAGAATGGAAAGATTTTCTTTGAGGTCGGCAGTGGTGATCAGGCTGGCATATTTAGCAGCAGGGTTTTCCTGCGACCAACTAAACTGTACTGTTAAGACGAAGAGCAGAAGCGAAGAGAGTTTTTTCATGTTTCAGTATTTATTTTAAGAATAGATCAATGTATGAGACACACGAAGAATCTAGAACGGTCAAAGGTTTCATTACAAACTTTGATGATTTTAATCAAAGATATGCCAAAATAATGGTGGGATGAAAATCAAGGGCTCTGTTAAAAACGACTCTTTCGCCACAAATCAATAGTGCTAAACCAAGGTTCCATAAAACGCTTGTCGCGCAATAGCACGTAGTTGTCGGGGTCGTAGACGCTTCCGCTTTTCACGAACGTAAAACGCACGTTGGCGCTTTTGTAATTCCACACCTCGTTACCACCGTTCTTGCTGAGTTCGTCTGGAACACCAAACACTGTGTAGATCATGCCCCGATCCATCTTCCACCCTTCTTTGAAAGAGCTGAAATACTGATTGGCTATTTCGACTCGCTTAAAATAGCTACGCATAAAATTCTTGGCACGGTCTTTATCGCGGGTGATATCTAAAATTACTTTGTCAAACTTTGGCTTTTCATTATCGGCCGCAGCGAGTTGTTTAAACTCATCCGGTGTAGTGACAAAGATGAGTGGAGAAACAAGTTCTTGTACTTTTGAGTATTTCGGAAAATTCTCGGGCACGACCCGCAGCGCAAACCCATCTGCGGCATTGGTGTCTTGTTGAAATAGGTAGAGGCCTTCTCGTTTTACTGAAAATGTTGCGTTGTTCTCAAGGCGAAAAGTAGAGTCATGAAACAAAAACCGTTCTACGGGTGCTGACTTTTCAGAAAAAGGCGGATAAGGTTGATAGAAAGAAGCTGTTTTATAGAATGATACAAACATGGTTTTTTCATCACAGCTCTTAATCGTGTAATCTTTTCCTGATCGCAGAAAATTTTCTGAGAGCACACCTGTCTTCGATTCTATCCATCCTCTTTTCGGATAGATGCCTTCCATCAGTTTGAAGTAGTACCAATTTTTTTGACTTTGGAGGTGAGTAACCTTGGCTAACAAAATCCAAGGCTTTTCAGGAATAGGGAAAGAAAGCTGCCCCGATTTTTCATTGCCAACTGGTCTGGTGGTAGAATCATTTTCGGTAATGGATGCCCCGTCTCGAACGACATAAGAATCCCTTCGTTCCCAGGTTAAGGAATATTGATCGGCCGGGAACTGTGTGGTTCGGAGCACATAATTCACAATAAGCTGATTTTGGCCACGGGCCAAATCCAATTGAAGATTTACTTCATTTTGTGGGTTATACCAATGCCTAAAATTGAGCCCGGTTATTGACTGCCCCGATAATTCACTCAGAAATAGAAAAAGCGTAAAAGAAAGAACAAATCGCTTCATAAGGATCATTAAGATTATTCGCTCCAATTAGTGGGGCTGTTAACTCGTTATTGAACGTTAAATTTAGCGAATTGCGTTATTTTTGCAGCTTAATTTTTTTGATGGCTTCTGTTTATACCACTGAGATCGCCTCTGATTCCGTTGCATCGGATAACCCTATTCACCAGCGCTTGCTGAAAGCCTATGTGATTGCCACGGGGTATGTAAAAGGCAATTTGCTAGAAGTGGGGTGCGGAGAAGGCCGTGGGATAGACTGGTTATTACCAAAAATCAGTCATTACTCTGCCATTGACAAAATAGCTCCGGTTGTTGAGCAGCTGCAAAAGCGCTATCCACAAGCCAGTTTCGTCAGCGGGAATATACCTCCGCTAGCAGACTTTGCCGACAACACTTTTGATTCGGTCGTGAGTTTTCAAGTTATTGAACACATTCAAAATGACCGGTTTTTCCTAAAAGAAATTCATCGTGTTTTAAAGCCTGGTGGCATTGCTTTGCTTTCTACACCCAATCGGCCGATGTCGCTTTCGCGCAATCCCTGGCACATTCGTGAGTACACACCCGCTGAGTTGTCAAGCCTTGCCGGGGAGCTTTTTACTTCGGTTGAGATGAAAGGAGTTGCGGGTAATGAGAAAGTGATGACCTACTACAATCGAAATAAAGAGTCGGTGAGTAGGATGATGCGGTGGGATATCTTCAACCTGCAATACAAATTGCCAGCGGCTTTATTGAGAATCCCCTACGAATTATTGAACCGAATCAATAGAAATAAATTGAAAGACGGAGCCGATGAGTTAGTGACCGGCATACACCATTCCGACTACCTGCTAGTAGACAACGCTGAGCAAGCACTCGATTTATTTTTGATGGTGAGGAAGTAGGCTATTCCATTAAAAATTGATTTAACGGAACAACGTCTATCTTTTTTCCGTCCTTTTTAAAACTGTCTTTTTGTTTGAGTGTGACTATTTTTCCTAACGACATGTTAAAGTAATCCATAGCGGCAAGTAGGCCACTCGTTTCTCTTTCCAGATTGTCGGCAGTCAAATCATAGCATACTTGTATTAACTCTTTCGGTTTGCCTTTTTCAAAAACCACAAAATCACATTCCTTCTTTTCGTGAAAATAATATAACTCCGTATGTGCGGTTCTCAAGTGAAGGTAGACGGCATTTTCTATCCTTCTCCCATTTTCATCGGAGAATACGATTGAGTTTTCCGTAAATAATCCTAGATCTATGGAGTAAACTTTTCTTGGGTTTCGGATTTGTTTCTTCAATGAGTAACTAAACATTGGCAAAAATTGTACGATGTAAGCATTTTCTAAAAAGCCAAAGTAGTCTAATAATGCACTTACTGATTTTATCGCAAACAATTTTGTAAGGTTACTAGCAGAGACCGGTTTTGCGATATTGGATAGTAAGTAAACAGCCAACTGCTTCAACGATTTTACATCCCTCACCGCGTAGCGGACCGCTATATCGCGATACAGAATATCCTCCAATAGTTGATTGAGCACAAATCCGTTTTCTGTCTTTAAATATTCCGGAAAGCCGCCTTTTCGTAGGTATTCCAACACCGATTTCTCGGTGTCTTTTAACTTTCTAAACCCTAAGAATTCTGTATAAGAAAAAGGAAATAATTCTACAGAAAGATGCCTACCCGTCAGCTTGGTACCCAATTCTTTGCTTAGCAGGGTGGCATTTGAACCTGTAATCACCACTTTGTAGCCTTCGTCCAGTTTGTGCCTTACAAACAGTTCCCAGTTTTCAAGCAGTTGTATTTCATCAAAGAATAAGACGGAGGGATTTCTCTTGACAATTTCATTGCTCAGGCGATTGAAGTCGTCATTCTCAAATCCTGCCAATCGCGGGTCTTCAAAATGGAGATAGAAGGCGTTGCTGAACTTTTCTCTCAAAAGTTGAAAGAGTAGTGTGCTTTTTCCACACCTCCTTATGCCCGTTATAATCAACGCAAAATTGTTGGGCAACTTCAATTTAGGCAGTAGTTCTCTTTGCCAGCCCACGTTCTTGTTTTGGAAATTTTCAGCCTGGGCATCCGCTACCTCAGCCAGTTGGGATTGTAAGAGCATGTGATCTTTATTTGATACAAAGCTACGATATCATAGCTTTGTATCAAACGATATCATAGTTTTATAACGAAAGATATGGATTTCTGGCCAAAGCCAGCACTTATCTATCCTCCTGTGGCAAATCGCCTCGCATTTGTAAACTAGCTACCAGTCTTGTATAGGCGTCCTCGTACTTCTTGGCCAATTCCTCTTCTCCATTTTCATAGAGGGCTCGCTGAATGGCGTTAAGTATAAAAATGTTTCTTCTCAGATCGCTGGTTAGCCCATACCCTTCGTTGATCAAGTACGTAGCCATTTCCTCTGACCGATCACCAATCACTTTACTGATCTCAATGGCTTTATCTTTTTCCCCCACTTGAAAGAGCAAGTCGATGGTTTCAGGAGTAGTGTGATCGTACTTGATGGCTTTGTCTGGCATTTTGGCCAGTGAAAACAAAAGCACGCTATCAGCCTTAGCCATTTTGCCTTCATCAATTAGCGCTTGTGCGAGTGAGTTCAACGAGCTGCGATGGTTCACCACGAATCCTCTATAGTCATCCGTGTAATAGATTTTCTCATTGTCCAATCCGCGATAGCGAAACTTGTTAAGCATGATGTCATAACTTCTCTCGGTATCTACCAGGTATTCTCTGTCTTGGCGTGGATTTTTAACGGGAAGAATCCGGTAGGCATTTCCTTCCTGAACTGCGTACGGGCTCAGATCCAAATTAATTTGTGACATGGAAGTATGATTCAAATAAAGTGGACGTTCCCAATTATTTGACACCAACAGATCAAGAAGTGCAAGATCTTTTTTCTCCAATCCTCCACGCAGTAGTCTGATTTTCATTTGATCCACCACCAAACTATCCATGCCCTTAGGGATGATTCCTTTGGCGAGGACAGCCGCTTTATCAATGTTCAAAGTAAATACTCTACTCGGCACTACGTTTCGATCATTATCACGCAATTGTTTATAGTCCTTAGAAATCAGCTCGATGTACTGCTTCGCATCAATGCTCGCAATCTTCATATCGACAAATGGCAGGTAGTCATTTGGCCCCCCTTGCTGGTAATTTTTTGGAGAGAGTGTGTAAGGGAAAGGCTCTGATTCATATGCTTTTCGTGTTGTTTGGTCGATGTACCAATCCGTATTGAAGTAGCTCAAGACCATCACGCGTAAATCTGTGCGAACGCCTTCGGTTTCTTGGGCGTACCAGAGCGGGAAGGTGTCATTGTCGCCACCAGTGAAAATGATTCCATTGGGTGCGCAAGACTCCAGGTAGTTCGTAGCTGAGTCTACCGAGAAAAAGCGATCGGAGCGATTGTGATCGTCCCACCCGTCTTTGGCCATCAGTGCCGGAGCCACTAAGCCTATAAGCGTGGCAGCAATGGCTGCGGTTTTACCGTTCTTTAAAAACTTCTGAATTACTTCTGCCAAGCCGATCACGGCCAATCCAATCCAAAAAGCGAACGCGTAGTAAGATCCAGCATAAATGTAGTCGCGCTCACGCGGCTCCGTTGGTGGAGAATTAAGGTAGACCACAATGGCCACACCGAGCATCACAAACAGTAGCCCAACGACTGCAAAACTCTTTGTGTCCTTCGTGAACTGATAAAACATGCCCACCAGTCCTAGAATAAACGGGATCATGAAGAAATTATTTCTGGCTTCGTTGTTGGCCAACACATCAGGTACATTTTTGAACCATTGCCCAGGCTTTAGCCAATCTGCGCCTTGCTCATCGCTTTCGCGACCGGCAAAATTCCACATGAAATAGCGCATATACATGGTGCCTATTTGGTGCGTAAACATGTAGTATAAGTTTTGGCCGAAGGTTGGCTTTTGACCTTCGGGAATGCCCAGAATATTCATGTACGTTTCCTTGTGCTCAGAATTCCAAACGCGGGGTAATATTGTCTGTTGGTCAGGCTCGTAGACATAGCTGAATTTTCTATCTGTGATTTCATATTTGTCTTTCCCTTTTGTGTAGATCGGCTCGCCATAATCCACGCCAATAACTTGAGCTGAGTAGTAGGGACCATACAACAACGGTCGGCTGCCATATTGCTCGCGCTTCAGGTAGCGGACAAAACTCATCGCATCCTTTGGTGCATTTTCGTTAATCAATGTATCGTATCCAGAACGTATGATAATAGTTGCATACGATCCGTAACCGATCAGAATGAAGGCAGTGCCCAGCAAAACTGTATTCCATACCGGCTTGTTTTTCTTTTGAGTGTAGTAAATTCCAAACGCCAGCGAACCTGCAAGCAATAGTGTAAATACCAGGGCGCCCGATCCGAAGAACAATCCCAGTGTGTTTACGAAGAATATCTCAAAATTACCTGCAATGGTTGGTAGGCCAGGCACGATGAAATCATTAATGAACATAACAATAGCAACACTGACAAGGAGCGCTGCAATAATGCCCCAGGTAGTTGGTTTGAATTTTTTGAAATAATAGATCAGCCCCAAAGCCGGTACAGTCACTAAATTGAGCATGTGTACACCAATAGAAAGCCCCATCATGTAGGTCACAAGCAGTAGCCATCGGTTGGCTTTGCTTTCGTCTTCGATGACGTCCCACTTTAAAACGCCCCATACCACAAAGGCGGTAAAGAACGATGACATCGCATAAACTTCAGCCTCTACTGCTGAGAACCAAAAAGAATCGGAAAAAGTGTAAGCCAACGAACCAACCAGACCCGCTCCCATCAGCAGCCATGTTTTTTCTTCGTTTATCTCGGAGTCTTTCGTGGCTCCGATCATTTTTCTACCCAAAAGTGTAATAGACCAGAAAAGAAAAAGAATGGTAAAGGCACTAGCCAGCACACTCATGAAGTTGATCCAATAGGCTACTTTAGTTACATCGCCCATGGCAAGGAAGGAAAACACCCGCCCCATTAACAAGAAGAGAGGAGCACCGGGGGGATGAGGAACCTGTAGTTTATAAGAGACTGAAATAAACTCGCCACAATCCCAGTAGCTGGCGGTTTCCTCCATGGTGATAAAATAAACCAGCAAAGCGATGGCGAAAGTGACCCAACCGGTCAGATTATTGGCTTTTTTGAAATTCATGTTTTTCGATAAAAATGAAGCGCGAAAATAGGGAAAATAAACGCATACCCGCTCAAAGTGTTGCAAGGAACAAGTAGGCAAACTGGATGGTCGCTTTTCTAGTTTACCCCAAAATGGCTTGCTAATATTGTAAAATGGCATCTATCGCGATAAAGAAATTTGAGAAAACTGACACTGTGCTGTGGAATAGCTTTGTGAAAGAAGCCAAAAATGCTACTTTTTTGTTCGATCGTGGGTACATGGACTATCATGCCGATCGGTTTAAGGATCATTCATTATTGCTTTTTGCGGAAGGGAAGTTAAAGGCTCTTTTTGTAGCCAATGAAAATAACCACGAAATCGTTTCTCATGAAGGGCTAAGCTATGGTGGTATGTTGCTAGAGCCAGAGGCGCGTTTGGAAGACGTTCTAACTTGGTTTTTTCACATCGTCCGATATTATCATCAGTTGGGTTTTGAAAGGGTTATTTATAGGTGTCTGCCCTTTTACTATGCAACCTACCCGGCACAAGAGGATTTGTATGCCTTGTTTCTTCTAAAAGCAGCCTTGCTTCAGCGGGATACTAGCTCGGTATTCGTGAAAGCCATGCCACTGCCTTACCAACAGCGCAGGAAGAAGAATGCGAGAAAAAACTCGGGCTCCTTTCTCATTTCAAGAGCCAATGATCCTAGCGAATTTTGGAACGATGTTCTGATTCCTAACTTAAAACAGAAGTTTGGAGCTGAACCCGTACATTCATTGAAAGAAATAAAGAAACTGATGCAGAGCTTCCCCAATCACATTCAGTTATTTGAGGTTCGAGACCAGGGTTTGCTGGGAGGAACGGTCATTTACTCAACCCCATTAACAGCCCATGCACAATATACCTCAGCTAATACTTTGGGAAAGGAAATGGGGGCACTGGACGTTCTGTTCCACCATTTGTTAAGTGACGTGTTTCAAGAGAAAGCCTACTTTAGCTTTGGAACCTCCAACGGTGATCCGGGTCAAACGTTGAATCGAGGGCTCGTCAACTGGAAGGAAGGATTTGGCGCGCGTACCTTTGTGATTGATACCTATCAAATCGAGACGGGGAACCATACATTATTATCCGGTTATGAATAGTAGCATTCCGTTTTTAGACTTAAGGTATCAGCATTCGCAGATTGAAGCAGACCTAAGGGATTCCATTTTCAATGTGTTGAAGTCTAATTCTTTTGTGCTTGGTGGATGCCTTTCTGATTTTGAAAAGATGTATGCTTCTTATCACCAAGTTTCCTTTTGCGCGGGCGTGGGTAATGGATTGGATGCCGTTTATCTTTCTCTCAAAGCACTAGGGATCAAATCAGGGGATGAAGTCTTGGTTCCCTCCAATACCTATATTGCTACATGGCTGGCGATTGAAAGAACGGGAGCTACCATTGTGCCTATCGAACCCAACGAAGAGACGTTTAACCTGGATGTTTCCAAAATCAGAGCCGCTATTTCCCCTTTCACAAAATGTGTGCTTCCTGTTCATCTTTTTGGGCAAGCCTGTGAGATGGATGCCATTCTGGAGGTCGCAAATAGCCATTCGCTTTTTGTGGTAGAAGACAATGCTCAATCGCACGGGGCAACGTATGGCTCAAAGGTGACTGGAAGTTTTGGGCATGTTAATGCAACTAGTTTTTATCCAACCAAAAACTTAGGCGCATTGGGAGACGGGGGAGCCATCACAACCAATTTAAAAGAGCACTATGATCTAGTTTGTTCGTTGCGCAACTATGGTTCCACAAAAAAGTATATCAATGATAGGTTGGGCGTGAACTCTCGTATGGATGAAATTCAGGCAGCTGTGTTGGCCGTGAAATTGAAATATTTGGATGCCTGGAATGCCCAGCGGAGATTTTTGGCCTCTACCTATTTCGAATTACTGAGTAATGTAGGCGACTTAATCTTGCCAGCCATTGCAAATGGAGCAAGCCATGTTTATCATGTTTTTACTATCCGAACCAATTACCGAGAGGCTTTACAGGCTTACTTAAAAGACAAAGGAATTGAGACCAGTAACCATTACCCGGTGCCTCCTCACTTACAAAAAGCATTTGCTCATCTCGGCTATAAAAAAGGAGATTTTCCGATTGCGGAGAAACTAGCCAGCACATCCCTCAGCCTTCCTATCTGGCCAGGGTTATCAAAAAAAGAACAGGAGCAAATCGGTCGGGCAATCATTGAATTTTTCCGGGGTCATTTATAAACGACCATATAGAAGACAAGCCAGAGCAAGAAAACCAGGATGTAAGAGCAAGAAACAATCCACCAGGTAGCTCGACTTTGTTTGTGCGCTCGCAATGAAAACGAATTAACCCCCTTCACCAAAATCAAAACATACAATACCTCAAAAATACTTAACGCTCGAAGCGGGTAAGCAAATTTTTTATCCAGGGTAACGTAGTCTACGAAGTTCATCAACGAAAAAGGGTAGAACGCACGAATTTCGGGAAGGGTGGGGTCTGTCCTTACGAAGAGAAACCAACCGATTTTGAGCAACTCAGGAATAATGAACACAAACTCTGCAGTCAACGCCACGCTCCAGCACTGGCTAAATGTAATCCGATAGCCAAAAAGAAAACACCCTACCCAGAGCACAAACCCGATTATGGTGAACTTCCATAGATAAATAAAGGGGATGGAAATAAATTGAACGGCACTGATCATCTGCATGATAGCGCCTTCCGGGCGATCTTGGAGAAATTCAAAGGCCGCGGTTTCGTTTTCGATGAAGGCTTTTTTGACGTACAACAATAGAAAAGAGATCAGACAAAGAACCACAACGGTCATTCGCTTATCGCTGTCAAAAATGGAAGAACGTTCTAGTTCGGTAGACATAGTAAAAGACAAAAGTAGCGCTTTAGTTGATCCTGTATTTTAATAATCTCATTTTTGAAGCCACAAATGAATTTTCAAGTCAAGAGTAGCGGTGTCTTTTTGGGAGTTTGCCTCTGGGGGATAGTTTTCGGTGCCCAGGCGCAAGTAAAAAAAGACACAACCATTATTTTAATCAATAGTACCGCGATACAGCTTGAGGCTGCTCAGGCATTGAACGATCTCTACGATTTTAAGTTTGCCAAAGCAGAGCAACAGATGCGCTGGTTTAAACAAAAATACTCGTGGCATCCGCTTCCCTATTTTATGTTGGGGTTAAGTGAGTGGTGGAAGATAATGCCAAATACGAGAGACACGCGTTATGACGATCAGTTTTTGGCCTATATGGACAGCACGATCGCGGTAGCCGAAAATCTTTACAAGAAACATCCCGAGTATAAAATTGAGGCTGCTTTTTTCTTAGCGGCAGCTCATAGTTTTAAAGGGCGACTTTATGCAGATGAAGAGCGGAAGAATTGGCGCAAAGCGGCCGTTCAAGGGAAAATTGCACTCAACTATCTGGAAGTTTGCAGAACCAAAGACAATCTCAGTCCAGAATTGCTTTTTGGTGACGCACTGTACAACTATTTTTCGGTGTGGGTTCCAGAAAATTATCCCTCGCTCAAGCCACTGCTTTGGTTTTTTCGCAAAGGAGATAAAGCACTTGGATTAAAGCAGTTGAAGGAGGTGTCTTACAATGCATTTTATACGCGGACGGAAGCGATGGTTTGGCTAATGCGAATTCTAAATAGCTATGAAAACGATCAACCCCGTGCCTTTCAGGTGGCAGAGTATCTTTTTCAGACCTACCCCAACAATCCTTATTTTCATCGGTATTATGCGCGTATGTTGTATTCGCGCGGTCTTTATCCCCAATTAGAGGTAGAGTCAAAGCGCATTTTGACCCTAATTGATAGTGCCAAGTTTGGGTATGAAGGCACTAGCGGCAGATACGCCTCTTTTTTCTTGGGGCAGATGTACGATTTTCAAAGAAAAGATGATCTGGCAAAAAAGTACTACCTGCTTTCAATCAAGTACGCAGAAGAAATTGGTGCCATTGAGTCTGGCTATTCGCTATATTCGCTCATTGCTTTGGGGGAGATCAACCAGCGACAGGGCAACAAAGCAGAAGCCAAGAAATATTTTACATTGGTGAAGAAAAAGGCGGGGCGAAAGGACGAGGCTTTTAAGGATGCTAAAAGGAGGCTAAAAGGATTGGAGAAGGGAGATTAAACTCCATTTTAACGAAGACATTTGTGGAACTACGAGATCTTTTTGTAACGCCTGTATTACTCATCGTTGTTTTTGTCTTTGCTTACCTGATAAGGCCACGGGTTACAGACTCCATCAACCGAAAGTACTTTTTACCAGCTTTAGGGGTTAAAATAGTAGGCGCCATTTGTTTAGGGTTTATCTATCAGTTCTATTATAACGGTGGAGATACCTATAATTTCCATACACACGGCAGCAGACATATCTGGGAGGCGTTTATGGATTCACCGGAAAAGGGTTTTGGATTAATTTTTTCCGGTGGCGTTCATGGAAAATTCTATGAGTATTCGAGTAGGATTCCATTTTTTACAGACCCTTCTGCTTTTTTCATTATTAGGCTAGCGACCATTTTTGACCTTTTTACTTTTTCTACCTATACCGCAACAGCAATATGTTTTGCTGTAGTAAGCTTTGTTGGCATGTGGATGTTTTTTCTGACGTTTTATCGAAAGTATCCTCAAGTTCATTGGCAACTCGCGTTGGCCACATTTTTCATTCCCTCAGTTTTTTTTTGGGGATCAGGCCTTTTAAAGGATACACTGATGATGGGTTGCTTCGGGGTTCTTACTTTTGAAATTGACCGGCTTTTCCTTCAAAAAAAAGTATCGATTGTCCACCTCTTGCTTTTAGTCCTTTCTGTTTGGTGTATTTTCTCTGTAAAGAAATTTATTTTGCAAGCCTTTATTCCTGCGGCTTTAATGTGGGTTTATCTTGGAAATTTAAACATGATTAGATCTGTAGTTCTAAGGGTCTTAATAGCACCAATATTAATTGGGCTTTCATTTTTTTCAACTTATTATTCTGTTGTGAAAATAGGAGAAGGAGACAGGCGGTACGCAATTGAAAATATTTCAAAAACAGCGCAAGTTACTGCTTACGACATTCGATTTCACACGGGAAAAGATGCTGGCTCTGGATACACTTTAGGCGAATTAGACGGATCATTTAATTCAATGATAAAATTGGCACCACAAGCAATTAATGTTTCATTGTTCAGGCCTTATTTGTGGGAAGTCAATAACCCGTTGATGCTTTTATCCGGTATGGAAAGTCTCGTTTTTTTAATTCTTACTTTGATTCTGGTTTTCAAATACAGGCTTTCAGCTCTAAAGTCTCTTCGCAATCCTGACATAAGTTTCTCATTTGTATTTTCATTGATTTTTGCGTTTGCGGTCGGTGTATCTTCTTTTAATTTCGGAACTCTATCTAGGTATAAAATCCCGCTACTACCTTTTTATGCAGTAGCGTTGGTACTTACTTTTTACGAAAACAAACCTAAAAAAGTGGAAGCATTTGAAGCCACCGAGTAATTTGAAATGATTTTTTTTCGCCCCGCAATTCCCATATTATTTCGAAGCTGCGCGTCACTTATTAATTTTTCTAAACATAGCAGCCAGTCTTCATCAGATTGACATAAGAACCCATTCTCGCCATTATCGATTATTTCAGTATTAACTCCCACAGGTGATGCAACTGCGGGTATACCTAACGACATATATTGTAGCGCTTTGAAACCGCATTTGCCTTTTGTCCAATCGTCTTCTGGCAGAGGCATTATCCCAATATCAATTTTCAACAAATCTTCAACTTCGCTTTCCTTATTCCATTTAATAAAATCTAAGCGAGGTATGTTTAGTTGTGGCCTCCTATCTGCAATAACAAGAAATCGAACTTGTTCAAATCTCGTTTCGATAGACCTCAATATAGATTCAATTGTTTTCAAATATTTCAACGTGGAATGAGATCCTGTCCATCCTATTACGAGACTTGAGTTCGAAATGGGGGCAATTAACTCGTCCTTTGTCGAATTATGAGTTAAGGTAGTGTCAATAGTAGTTGGATTTACACTAACATTCGGGTTAAACTGCTTAGCATATTCTGCCAGATAGACATTCCCGCAGCTCACCCCATAGCTCCATTTGCATATATGTGCCACCTTGCTTCTCCATCGAACTGATTTTTCTATCTTGGATTCGTTGGCTTTGTCAGTGAGCCAAATGGCATCATCAAAATCATAGATTATTTTTTTTCTAAATACATGGGCAATGAGCCATTCAAAGAGAGGCGGCCCTAAAGGAGTTATTTCTCTATGAATAAATACAAATTCATAAGCTGGTACTTTGTACATGATATACAGGCGTTTGCCAAAACCCATAAAAATGGCTGATAGTTTGGCGAATATGTTTTGGGTTGTATAAAAGACTTGCCAATTGCGGCTGCTCAAAAACGATTGCACCTTAAAGCTGAAACCAGCGGAAGAAAGTATATCAAAGTATTGTTCAAAGCGAAAGCGCTGAGACGGTGATTCTTTTAGAGGGTAGGGGACGAGAAAAAGAATTTTCATAGTAACTTGCCCTAAAATTGCGTAATAACTTACAATTATCCCGATGCACGAGCCGGCTGAGTATACGATTGAACCCTCTGAAGGAAGGGTGCTTGATTGGGGAGAGTTGTGGCGGTATCGAGAGCTTTTCTACTTTTTCACCTGGCGAGACATCAAGATCAAATACAAGCAAGCGACTCTTGGATTTTTGTGGGCCATTCTTCAGCCTTTATTTATGATGGTGATTTTTACCTTATTCTTTGGCAAGGCATTGAACATACCTTCGCAAAATCTGCCTTATCCGATTTACGTTTTTTCTGGTTTATTGATCTGGAATTTATTTTCAACAGGCCTCACCAATGCCTCCAACAGCATGGTGAATAATGCTTCGATTATTAAAAAGATATATTTTCCGCGTCTCATCATTCCAGTCTCCTCCATACTGGTGGCGCTGTTTGATTTTCTCATGGCCTTTATTCTTTTTGTGCCGATTCTACTATTCTATCAGCAGTCGGTCTCATTGTCGGCACTTGTATTATGGCCTGTCGCACTGATAATCGCCATTGTAGCTACGCTGGGCTTAGGCTCTTGGCTGGCCGCGCTTAATGTGAAGTATCGTGATTTTCGCTATGTAATTCCCTTTCTTATTCAAGTGTTATTTTTTTTGTCACCGGTTATCTACCCGATCTCTTTGCTAAAGTACCCTATACTACAATACATCTTGGCGTGCTCCCCCATGTTGGCTGCCGTTGAATTGTTTCGTTATCCTTTGACTGGCATTTTTCCTGACGGTTATTTTTTAGGGATAAGCCTGCTTTCCGGAGTAGTACTTCTGGCTATTGGTGTACTGTATTTTAAAAGGGCCGAAGACTTTTTTGCTGACTTTGCTTGACATGAAGCCTATCCTTGAAATTCAAAACATTGGAAAGAAATACCGCATCCAGCATTTGGCTGGAGGCTACTTGAGTTTACGCGAACGAATGGCTAATGCGTTAAAGTTTGAACGCAATACTGCAGAAGATTTCTGGGCATTGAAGGCTGTTTCCTTTGAGGTACAGCCCGGAGAATCCATCGGCATTATTGGTCGAAACGGAGCTGGAAAATCAACTCTGTTAAAGATACTCTCTAAAATTACACCGCCCACTTCCGGTAAAATTGTGAGTCGTGGCCGCATTGCTAGTCTGCTGGAAGTAGGCACCGGCTTTCACCCGGAACTCACTGGTAGAGAAAATATTTTCTTTAACGGTTCCCTATTGGGCATGAAGCGTATTGAGATCTCGGCCAAGTTTGACGAGATCGTTGACTTTAGCGGAGTAGAGAAATTTTTAGACACACCCTTAAAGCATTATTCGAGCGGCATGCAGTTGCGTCTAGCTTTTGCGGTGGCAGCTTTTTTGGAACCTGAGATTTTGATCATTGATGAGGTATTGGCAGTCGGAGATGCTGAGTTTCAGAAGAAGTGTATGAACAAGATGGGCGAGGTTGTACGTGAAGGGCGTACTATTATCTTTGTTAGTCATAATCTTTCAGCAGTCAAGAATTTATGTGGAAAAGCGATTCTTATAGAAAATGGAACAATTCGATCTGAAGGACAGGCTTCATCAGTGCTAGATGACTATGTAAGTTCGAACCTTGAGGCAACCGAAAACAGTATAGATCTTTCCCAAATAAAAAGAAACAACTTTGAAGGCGCATTGCGTTTCGGAGCTATCAAATTCGCAAAATCGGTTCTTCAGTTTGGAGAAAATATAGTATTTTCTTTAGTTCTTTTTGCAGAATTAAACCTGCTATTGTCAGATATAAATATCGCCATTGCGATTAACGATAGTAATGGTGCGTGCCTTATACATGCTTCTAATGAATTTGTGAACATTCGACTTGGATTCCATGGAGATCAAATGAGCTATATCGTTAACATTACCAATAACTTACGTCCCGGAAGGTATTCAATAACATTGTTTTTAAGAGCTAAGGGAATAATTCAGGATTGGCTTACCGATGTTGTCGCTTTTACTATTGAAGATGGCAACCCATATGGATATTCAAATACCAACATGATTCAAGGATTAACGCTTCCCGAGTTTTCAATAATTGCCACATGAATTTGCTTCAAGATTTATTTATCAATTTTTGCACTGTGCTAAGAGTTAATCTGCTAGCGATTGCCTATAAAGGGATAGGTATAGCTCCAAGATACCATGATTTGAATGAGGTTTTTTTTAAAAAAGTACTTCCGCGTTATCTTAAAAACACAAAGGAATTTGTCTTTTTTGATGTTGGGGCAAACATGGGTAAGGTGACAGAACAAATGCTCCAAAGTTTTCCTGGGGTACAAGTCCATTCTTTTGAGCCTAATCCGTATACGTTTAATCAATTAAAAAAAACGACAAATGACAAAAGAGCTACTTTAAACAACGTTGGTCTTAGTCACTCTGAAGTTGATTCTAAAATCTACTATTATGAAAAGGATCAAACCACTGGTCATGCAAGTATGTTTAAAGATGTTTTTGATTTGCATGGCTCAAGTTCTTTAGATGAGAGCTTTATCAGATTAACAACACTTGATCACTATTGTAATAGAAAAAAAATCAATCATATAGATTTTTTAAAAATCGATACAGAGGGAAATGATTTTTTTGTTCTAAAAGGGGCGTCTCATTTAATTAGTAGCAGAAAAATTGATGTTATTCAATTTGAGTTTAACGAGATGAATATTGTGTCAAGGGTATTTTTAAAGGACTTCTACGATCTATTGAAAGACTTTGATCTATATAGAATTAAAGACGATAAATTATTTTCTTTAGGTGAGTATTCGTCCTCCAATGAAATTTTCAAGCTGCAAAACTTATTGGCAATAAGAAAAAAATAGTTACTCTTTGAGCTCAACTAAAAAAATAACTATTATCACCCCTTCCTACAATCAAGGACAATATCTTGAGCAAACTATTGATTCTGTTCTTTCCCAAAACTATTCCAACCTTGAATACATACTAATCGATGGTGCAAGCACTGACAACTCGTTAGCTATTATAAAAAAGCACGCAAAACATTTAGCGCATTGGGTAAGCGAACCTGACCGTGGGCAAAGCCATGCTATAAATAAGGGATTGGAACTTGCTACAGGTGATGTTATTAACTGGCTTAATTCAGATGACTATCTGGAGTCAGGTGCGTTGCAGATTTTGAACGAAAAATTTTCAGAACCCACTGTTAATGTGGTAATAGGAAGGAGTCATATCGTGCAAAATGGAAAAGTAATCCGGACATCCTTGGGTACAGATATTTATGAGGACAACCTTCCAAAAACAATTGGTTGCGCCCGTATCGATCAGCCCGAAACTTATTTCAGAACAAAAGTATTTGATCGTTTAGGCCCGTTGAATGAGATGTTGCATTTTGTGATGGACAAAGAATTCTGGTTGCGTTACTTAATTCATTTTGGATTGAATGGTGTCGATAGAATTCCTGATGTACTGGTTAATTTCAGGTTACATGCGAATTCAAAAACGCAAAGTTTGGCTTCAAAGTTTGAGTTGGAATCAAATACGCTCATGTATCAATTTGCCGCCATCAATGGGGTAAGAGATAAGGCTACTTTAATTACACAAATGTTTCCATGTGATTTGGAGAAGTTGAATTTTGCGTTTACGGAAAGAATTAAAGCAGAACCAGATTTAGTTTTGAAATCAATCGATAATTTCTTTCTGTATAAAGCTGACGAGGCATACTATCGACACCATCATTCAAAATGCCTTTCCATTCTGTCACACATAAATCGAGACTCTTTGAAAGAAGCCGATCAAAAGCGATTTAACAGACTTGCCTTGAAAAGTCGCTATCTTCCGGTTTGGCTAATAAAGCAACTGCGAACATGACTGTTAGTGTAATTATCCCGACCTATCAAGGTGAAAATAGGATTTTATCCACTCTTCAAGCCCTAGAAAGGCAGACCTTTAAGAACTTTGACGTTGTCGTATTAGTAGATGGATCTACTGATCAAACTGTAAGCATACTGAAGGAAAGAGAATTTAGGTTAAAATCTTTTAAAATCGTTGAGCAATCGAATAAAGGAAAAGCGGCTGCACGCAACCATGGCGTAAGAAAATCTAGCGGAGACTTGGTGATTTTTTGTGATGACGATATGTCGCCCAATGCAAACTCGGTTGAAAAACATATGAGTTTTCATTTAAGCCACCCCGATTGTCTTTTAGGTGGAAGTCAGTTTGAAATCAGTTCGCAATCAAATTTAGATATACAAAATTATAAAGCACACCTTTCTCAAAAATGGTTAAGCAAGTATGAAAGTGGTCTATCTCAAATGGATAGTACCAATCTCTTTTTTAGTTCTGCAAATTGCTCTTTACCAAGAAGCGTATTTGAGAGATTAGGAGGTTTCGATGAACAGCTTAGCGATGCAGAGGATTATGAACTTGCCTTTCGCGCTCTCAAAAGTGGCACACCAGTTTATTTCGATAAGACTAACGAGTCTTTTCATCGCGATCAGATTACATGTATCAGATATATAAAAAGATTACGACAATACGCAACAGCCAAGTACCACTTGGATAAAATCCACTCCATTGAAATCAAAAAAAGCTTACGGCTGAAACGAATATTTTATAGACCTTTTGCTTTTTTATTTTGGGCGAGGGCAATTGATCAGAGTTTTTTTCTGGTGCTACCTAAAAGGCTTAGGTACAGGTTATACGATGTTGTTATTCATTCTTTAGCTGTTGAATTTTCTGAAACCGACTTGGAGTGAAAAGAGTTACTTATATTATCTCAGACGTTGACAAAGCACTAGCTTTTGAGTGGCTTGCAAGGGGTCTTGAAAGAAAATTTGATCTTAGTTTTATACTCATTGGAAAGCCGGAATCTATATTCTCTCAGTTTTTGAAAGAACACTCTATTCGGTTCTACGAGATTGGTAATACGAAGTACCCTTCGCGCATCAAAAAGTGGGTGCAGCTATTTTGGATTTTGGTAAAGGAGAAGCCGGATGTAGTACACACCCATTTATGGAATGCCAACTTGCTTGGCTTGTCTTCAGCGTGGCTTTTAAATATAGAGAAACGTATCTACACGAGACATCATGCGTGTGTTCATTACCATGATTTCCCTTCCGGTAGAAAGTGGGACATCCTTTGCAACAGGCTCGCTACGCACATAGTGGCCATTTCCAAAAATGTAGAAGAGATACTAATTGATTGGGACAAAGCAGACAAAAGAAAGATAAAATTGATTCATCATGGTTTCGATTTTCAATATTTTAATTCTGTCAGTAAGGAGCGTGTTGATCAGCTAGTAGATAAATATTGTTTACCCGAACATTCTTTTCCTGTTGTCGGGGTGATTTCCCGTTACATGAAATGGAAGGGTGTGCAGTATGTAATATTTGCATTTCAAAAAGTGCGTGAGAATTACCCTTCAGCCAAATTAGTGCTTGCTAACGCACATGGTGAATATGAAAAAGCAATTAAGGATTTACTGCAATCATTACCAAGGGATTCCTTCATTGAGATCAATTTTGAGGAGGATTTAGCTGCGCTTTATCGTTTATTTGATGTATTTGTGCACGTGCCGATAGATGCACACGCGGAGGCCTTTGGTCAAACATATATTGAGGCATTGCTTACACAAACACCTTCTGTTTTCACATTGTCCGGAATTGCTCGGGAATTTGTGGTACATAAAAAAAATGCTTGGGTTGTGGATTTTGAAAGCACCGATCAGATTGCTGAAGGAATTAAGGAAATACTGGAGAACGGGGTATTGCGCGAACAATTAAAGCATGAAGGTGAAGTGGCTGCACGACAGTTTTCCCTGAAAGGTTATATCTTGGCACTCGAAAAGTTATATACCGATTGAGCATGGAAAACCCGTTTGTATCTATTGTTATCCCTGCCTATAACAGCAAGCGATACATTGAAGAGTCCATTCGTTCAGTGGTAAACCAAACACACCAAAATTTTGAGTTGATAGTAGTAGACGATGGATCAACAGATGGACAATCAGAAATTATTTTAGATTGGTGTGGAAAGGACAAGCGTATACGCTCTGTACGAAACCCTAATCAAGGCGTGTCCGCAGCACGCAATATTGGGTTTAATCATTCTTGTGGCGAGTATGTCGCTTTTCTAGATGCAGACGATGTGTGGATGCCGGAAAATTTGTTTATTAAAATCAAAAAGTTTACAACAGGTAATTATGGACTCGTACATTCTGATGCTTGGTTTATTGATGAACATTCAAATAGGAAAGGCGGGGTTATGGCAGGATGTGAAGGATGCCTCTTAGAGCATATTTTACAATGGAAAACTACACAAATTCCGGGTCCTAGCAGTATATTAGTGAAACGCGAAGTGCTACAGATAGTTGGACTCTTCGACACAAGGCTTTCAACCTCTGCCGATCATGATTTTTTTTTACGAGTAGCTGCGAAGTTTACTATTGGCAGGGTGCCCGTTGTCACTTGGAAATACAGGCTTCACAACGCCAACATGCACAAAGTTGTTTTGGTGATGGAGAGGGATATACTGCGGGTATATGCAAAAGCAAAGGCGAACAAGTTATTTAAAACTAAATGGTTTGAAAGAGAGTGTTATGCAACTATGTACCTGATATTGGCTGCTTCTTGGGCAGGTGATGGTGAAAATAAAACAAAAGCTTTGTACTTTATGTGCAAAGTGTTTTTGAGTCATCCTATAGTATTCACCAATACCGTTAAACGTGTAATGAACCGATGGTTATGAATTTCCGGCTACTGCCCCGTTACCTTATTAACTTTGGCGTTTTTTCTGGATTGAGTGCTTTTTTTCAGGTTGAGTGGTTCAGGATTAGAGATGTAAAAGTAAACGGATTGGACCATCGTATTGAGTTAAGGCCGGAAACCACGGATGCAAAAGTATTTCAGGAAGTATTTCTTTTTCAGTCGTACAACCTAGCACGGCCTGATCCAAAAGTTATCGTAGATGGAGGAGGGAATATTGGGTTGACCAGCATTTTTTTTGCTATTAAATACCCCCTAGCAAGAATTTATACGGTGGAACCATCCGACACCAATTATGAGGTGCTGCTGAAAAACGTACGGCCATACTCCACAATTGTCCCAATTCACTCGGCCTTATGGGATAAGGATACGAGTTTAAAAATTAAAGATAAAAACGAAAATCAATGGGCCTATACGGTGGAGGAATGTTTGGCAGACGACCCCGATGCATTTAGTGCCATTAGTCTTTCTTCATTGATGAAACGATACGATATTCAGTATATTGATATTTTAAAACTCGATGTTGAAGGGGCTGAACATGAAATATTTGCTGAAAACGTTGATTATTGGATTCCCCGAACCCGTTGTATTTTAATAGAGCTTCATGATTGGATAAAATCAGATTGTTCGAAAACAGTATTTAAAACACTTGCGTCCTACAATTTTAAAACTACCATATTTAACGGTATGTTATTACTAATAAATTCCGATCTTGAGTAGGTATGTGTGGCATTAGTGGTATAGTAAGCAGGCAGTTTATTGAGACGCAATCAATAGAGAGCCTGACTAACTCCCTTATGCATAGAGGTCCTGATGCTAAAAACGTATATCTAAATAAAACCAGCACTACTGCACTGGGGCATACACGGCTTAGCATAATTGACCTTTCTGAACAGGCCAATCAGCCTATGCGTTCACAGGATGGTCGATTGATAGTAGTATTCAATGGTGAGATTTACAATTATAGAGACATTCGAAAGGAACTTCAATTGGTGAATTCTGAAGTACGATTCACAACGAACTCAGATACGGAAATCATCGTACATGCTTTTGCTTGTTGGGGAATGGAGATGGTGCATAGACTTCAAGGTATGTTTTCCATTGCCATTTATGATACGTTGCTGGATAAAGTGTTTCTTTTTAGGGATCGCCTTGGTAAAAAGCCTCTATACTATTATTGTGATCATCAGCACTTTATTTTCGCTTCTGAAATTAAGGCTTTGCTTAAACATCCTGCGGTATCTAGTTCTAAGGAAATTGATAAACAGGCTGTACACGAATTTCTTCACTTAGGGTACATCCCAGAGCCTAAGACCATTTATCGGTCAATACGTAAATTCCCGGCAGGGTCAATCGGGGAAGTTTGGAGCAATTTGTCTTTTTCATTTTACCCTTATTGGAAGGCTGATGATGAGATATTGCAGCAAAACATGAAAATTAGTGATGCGACACTGAAAGAGTCATTGAAAGAAAAGCTACACGCAGCGGTACAAAAGCGACTCGTGAGCGATGTACCTCTTGGGGCATTTCTAAGCGGAGGCACAGACTCATCTTTGGTTACAGCCATCGCCTCAGAGTATACAACTGGCACTTTTAAGACCTTTGGCATTGGCTTCAAAGAAAACGCCTTCGATGAGCACAGGTATGCAGCGCAGGTAGCTTCCGAGTTAAAATTAGACCATTGCGGGTACATCCTATCTGAGAGCGAAGCTGCAGACATACTGGAAACCTACCTACATCATTTGGATGAGCCTTTTGCTGACACATCAACGATACCCACCATGTTGGTTTCGCGCCTTGCGCGCAAGGAAGTAAAGGTAGCACTGACAGGTGATGGCGGAGATGAATTGTTTCTTGGTTATGGTACGTACACTTGGGCGAAACGACTAAAAAACCCCCTATTCAGGTTGGTTCAGACACCGTTGACCATTGGCTTGTCTAAATTAGGCAGCGCTCGCTACAGAAGAATCTCTCGTTTGTTATTGAAGGTAGAAAGGCAACAGCTGCGCAGCCATATTTTTTCACAAGAACAGAATTATTTTTCTGATAAAGAGATGAGTGATGAACTTTTGAGAACCACTCTTGACTATGAGCCCTTTCGATATACTGATCCAAAAGATACGTCAAGGTTTAGTGAGGAAGAAAAGCAAGCTCTGTTTGATTTAAGATTTTATTTAAAGGATGATTTGTTAGTGAAAGTTGACCGTGCATCTATGTTTCATGGTCTGGAATGTCGTTGCCCATTATTAGACCAAAACGTTATTGCATTTGCCTTGAGTGCACCGCTAACAGTAAAAAGAAGGGGGGGTGTGAATAAATGGATACTAAAAGAATTATTGAAAGATTACCTACCTGATCGTTTAATCTATCGTCCAAAGTGGGGTTTCAGTGTTCCTCTGTCCCGTTGGCTTAGAAATGAGTTTAAGTATTTGATTGAGGATAATCTCAATAGTAAAATCGTGGCGGAAATTGGGCTTGTAAAGGTTGACTACGTTGAGAACCTCAAGAAATCTTTTATGATGGGAGAGGACTATCTCTACAACCGAATTTGGATTTTAGTAGTGCTGCACAAATGGCTAAAAGAAAATGGATAATAGAGAGTCAGAATTGAACAAGGTTTTATTCCTTTCATACGATGGCCTCACAGATCCGTTAGGACAGTCGCAAATACTTCCTTATTTGTGTGGGCTTTCATTTAAAGAATATACGATTACCATTGTAAGTTTTGAAAAAGAAGACCGTTTTGCAAAAGAAAGTGGTCGGATTTTTGAACTGTGCGAAAAGCATAGCCTGAGTTGGAGGCCTTTGAAGTATCATAGTTATCCTCCTGTTTTATCTACACTGTATGACCTTTTTCAATTGCGAAAGTTGGCCATAAGACTTCATCGTCAAAAACAATTCGGCATCGTTCATTGCCGCAGCTACATTACTTCACTGGTTGGCTTGATGATGAAAAAACGATTTGGAATAAAATTCATTTTTGACATGCGTGGCTTTTGGGCCGATGAACGTGTGGAGGGTGGGCTATGGAATTTAAATAATCCGGTATTTAATCTCGTTTATAATTATTTTAAAAAAAAGGAAAAACGATTTTTGACGGAGTCAGATTATGTGATTTCACTTACAGAAAATGCAAAGAAGGAGATCTTATCATGGAAAATAGCAAGTGCTCCAATCTCTATCATTTCAACTTGCGTGGATCTGGAATTGTTCGATCCGGAAAGGGTAAAACCGGATGATCAGGCGAGATTAAGAGAGCAATTGGGTATTAAGGCTGACGAGTTTGTTCTTTTATATCTTGGTTCCTGGGGTACTTGGTATTTGATTGACGAGATGCTGGCTTTTTTCTCGGTATTGAAAAAGGAAGTGAAGAAGGCCAAATTTTTGATCGTTTCCCCAGATCGAGTTGAATTGGCGAATTATTTGGATAAAAATGATGTGATCCTGACCCAGACCGCTCGTCAGTTAGTGCCATTGTATATTTCACTCGCAAATGCTTCCGTGTTTTTCATCAAACCTACCTTTTCAAAGAAAGCTTCTTCGGCCACTAAGATGGGAGAGATAGTAGCAATGAATGTTCCTTTTATTGTAAATAAAGGGTGGGGTGACGTGGAATCAATTGTTAATATGGGCGCCTCCGGTTACTACCTTAATGATTTTACCGATCAATCGTTCCGTGACTCAATAGTTTGGCTAAGTGGTGGTGGGTTTGAAAAAAACAGACCACTAGCTACTAAACTTTTTGGTTTGACGGCTGGAATTGACAGATATTTGGGAGTCTATAGAGATTTGATACGTTTTTGACTAGTAGGAAAATATTGCTACAAATGGCTTTTGCTACCCCCATTCTTTTTATAGTCTTCAATAGACCAAATCATACCCGCAAAGTACTTGAACGTATACGTGAAATTAAGCCTAACTTTCTTTTTGTGGCAGCCGATGGTCCTAGACGTTCGCATGTAGGAGATGCAGACAAGTGTAACGAAGTTCGCGAAGTTATCAATCGAGGTATAGATTGGCCGTGTCAAGTGAAAACGCAGTATAGAGACGAAAATCTTGGTTGTGGAAAGGGGCCTGTTCAAGCCATTACGTGGTTTTTTGATAATGTTGAAGAAGGAATAATTTTAGAGGATGATTGCTTACCAGATCTCACTTTTTTTCCTTTTTGCGAGGAGTTATTGTCTGTATATAGACATCAAACTTCAATCATGCATGTGAGCGGAAACAATTTCCAAAATGGAATTGTAAGGGGTTCTGCTTCTTATTATTTTTCTGCGTATAGCCATAATTGGGGGTGGGCCACATGGAGACGAAGCTGGCAAAAATACAATTTTCACTTAACTGATATTGACCCGTTGATATTAGCCGAGAGTTTCAAAGTCTATGGATTTACTGAAAAGGAACATTTTTATTGGCTTTCCAATTTAGAAAACTTTAATAAGCAAACTTTAGTTGACATTTGGGACTATCAATGGGGTTATACTATTTGGAGGAACTCGGGACTGTCTATTTTGCCCAATACTAATTTAGTTGTTAACATTGGCTTTGATTCAGAAGCGACCCATACTAAAGAAGTTATATTTAAGTGGCGAAGTGGAAATCAATCGTTTCGGAAAATTGAATTGCAACACCCAAGTCAAATTCAAATTGATTCAAAGGCTGACCGTTATACTTTTAACAACCTGTTTTCTCGAAGAGATCCGATTTTTCGGAGAGTTAAAAATAAAATGCTCCTCAACCCATTGATTAGGTGGGCTTATGATAAGACAAAAACATTTAACAAAGCCATATAATCTGGGGCTTAAATAATACAAAGCTGTGAAAACAATCTTACACTCCATTTTATTTTATCAACTACACACAGTTAGGCGAATCAGGTACTTCTTTATATTTCTGTCTTTGCGACATTTTACAATGATACCTCGAAGGTTATACATTGCCAATCTGGAACTATGCAGGCACTATAAAAAAATTGAAGGAGATGTCATAGAATGTGGAACTTGGCGCGGTGGCATGATCTCAGGGATTGCAAGAATGTTGGGAAACGACAGAACCTACCACTTGTTTGACAGTTTTGAAGGTTTACCAAAAGCCACAGAATTAGACGGAGCATTTGCAACGTCCTGGCAACAAGAGAAAACCTCTAGCGATTATAGGGACAACCTTAGGGCAAATGAAAAAGAAGCAGAACAAGCGTTAATTAAATCAGGAGTTTCAACCTATGTGGTTCATAAGGGATGGTTTCGGGACACGCTGCCGTTTTACAAGAGTGACAAAGGAATAGCAATTTTAAGAATGGATGGGGATTGGTATGATTCTACAATGGATTGTCTAAAATACCTATACCCACAAGTGAACGTAGGAGGTTTAATAATAATTGATGATTATTTCATGTGGGAAGGATGTTCAAAGGCTGTTCATGATTTCCTATCCGTTCAAAAATCATCGAGTCGCTTAAATTTTCACAAGGGAATTTGCTACTTACAAAAGCAATAGAATAACTTTTTTGAAAATAATAACGATAACTATTTTGTGGCTTCCATAAAAAGAGATTTGGGATCATACGGAACGCCATTCTTCTCGTCTAATTCGAACGTAGGCCAATCAGGTATTCGACTTGAAGAAGAGGTTGTTTTAATGACATTCTTAAAATCATTCTTCTGAAGCAACTCTTTTAACGACAACTTGTCGTAGAGCCAATAATGAATTTCACCCGCTAATCTGAAATTACCTATCTCAAATTTTTTAAATTCTTCTTTGGTTAAAACGATTTTGAGAAATCTTATTCGCAATTGTCTCGTGGAAAGATGAAATTTTACTCTGCTCAATATTGATGAAGTTGACTGTGGTTTGTTTTTTTCTTTTCGGATTGAAGTTCCGACATAACCTATTCTATCTAAGGCATATTGTACATTTTCATCGGTTTGGCTATTTAAAAAAATAGCCATATTTCCTCCACTTTTATTTCTGACCGTCTGATCCAACAATTCTAATAAAACCCATTCATAGTTAGCTCTGTTTACATCGCTCTTCTCATGGGTATTCATTTCAAGAAGCTTAATATATTCCCTAGCGATATCTTCCAGATCGGGAGTCACTATCCTTAAAATGCCACCTGGCTTCAGAACTCTGAAACATTCTTTTATAAAGAAATCAACATTTTCTTTTGCGATGTGCTCAATCACTTGCGAATGATAGACAACTTCGAACATGTTGTCCTTAAATGGCAATCCCTTCAGTAAATTATTTTCAATTACATCCGGTGAGTGTGATTGTAAGTCAATATTGTACCAATTCTTGTCGTATTTGCTGCCGCAGCCTACATTTAAATAACTTAACTTTGTCATTTTCGGCTAAATTTTGGACTAAAATAACATGAAAATTCTTCATATTAATACACATGACTCTGGTGGGGCTGAAATGGCAGCCTATCGATTACATCAAGCACTCTGTAAATATGGCCATCAATCGGAATTTCTTACGCTACATAATTCACATAAATTCAAAGATGCCATAACATTCCAACCTAGGTGGCCTTCTTTTCTTGGCAAGAAATTGATCACCAGAATGACTGGTAACCTGAATGACAAACAGATCGCTCAAGCTTTGTCTAATAACCCATTAATAGAAGTGTTTACATCCCCTGACACTATCTATAACATCTTTGACTTCACCAGCACAAGGAAAGTTGATATTATTCACCTTCATTGGATTGGTAATTTTATAGATTTTAAAACTTTCTTCAAGGGAAATTCAAAACCTTTGGTTTGGACATTTCATGACGAAAATCCTCTATTAGGTGGTTTTCACTATTCTGAAGATATTGCTTATGCTGATTCTAACTTAAGAATACTTGACGACCAATTGAAGGAGGTTAAGGAGACGGCTATAGCAAGCGGAAATAATAAGATTGGTGTGATCTGTCCTTCAAACTGGCTAAAAAAAAAAGCAGAAAAAAGCTTTATTAAAGATTTCAGCAGGATAGTTCACATACCCTATTGTTTAGATGTCGAGTCGTTCCCACTGGTCTTAAGAGACCAGGCAAGATCAAACTTCAATATCCCATCCGGAACTAAGGTCTTTACAATTGTCGCGAGCGATCTTCGCACGCACCGAAAGGGCTTTGATATTGTGCTTCAGTTGATACCGCATTTTAACTCTTATCCGGACATTAAATTTTTAATTGTAGGAGATTATCCGCAGAATTTAAGGAGTACTCAGCAAAACATTATTTTTTTAGGTAAAGTGAATAGCCTTGAAAAATTGCGAGATATATATGCGGCATCGGACGCTCTTCTATTAGCAAGTCGGCAAGATAATCTTCCAAATGTAATGCTAGAGTCCCTAATTATGGGCTGCCCTATTCTTGGTTTTAAAGTGGGCGGCATTGCAGATGTCATCGTGGATAATATTAACGGACTACTGACAAGTGAAATTTCTGCGAATGGGTTGAGTCTTTTAATGAAAAAATTTCTTTCTTGTACGGACAGTTTTGACAGGACTAAAATCAGAGAACAGGCGATAAAAAGATTTAATGCAAGGGATCTCGTGGGAGAGGTTACCTTGTTTTATCAAAGTATCATTCAAGGTCTTTAACTATGCGCGCATTATTGTCTTTTCTTTTATTTGGATTTTATTTTTTCGCTTCGGCTCAAGTAAATTCTGATTTCGCATTTTCACCGGGTCTCTGTATTTCAGAGAATGTTGTTTTTCAAAACACATCTACCGGAGCCACTACTTATTTGTGGGATTTTTGTCAGGATGGATTAACGCACGCAACAGGAGCGAATCTTGTGTCAAATCTGTCATTAGTTACGCCCTCTATTGTCAGTCCAGAAGGGATAGATATCGCAAATGACAATGGTAATTGGTTTGGGTTCGTGTTAGGAAGGGATAATGGTATCCTCTACCGAATTGAGTTTGGAACAAGCCTTTCAAATTTATCGCCAACAGTCACCATTTTGGGGAATATTGATAATAAATTCAGCGGCCCCACACAGATCGAAGTACTATTTGATAATGGGAATTGGTATGGTTTTGTAACAAACTTTTATAGTTCTAAAATTGTACGTGTTAACTTTGGGAGTAGTCTCGCAAATGGCTCGCCAACTGTAACTGCGACTGATTTAGGTTTGTTTGGCACAGGTGCAGGCCCCAGGGGCTTGGATGTTGTTAAACGAGGTTCTGGATATTCGGCTATTGTTTCATACTGGGACAATGCACTGATTCTTCTTGATTTTGATAATGGAGTAAATTCTTCTCCTTCTCTACGACATATCATTTCAAATGCTTCATCTTTCTTGAGTAGACCAATTGGGGTTGCGCTGCAAGAAGATAATGGAAAATGGTATGCCATTGTTGCAAACTATTCCAACGGCAAGATTCTTCATCTAGATTTTGGAGCTAATCTATTTAGTGATCCCGTTTTTTCAACTATGACAACAACAGCTGGTTCAACTGACGTTGCGCTATTAAAAGACGGATTGAAGTATTATGGATTCATTGAAACGCCTGGTGGTTTGACGAGAATTGATTTTAATGAAGGTCTAGACTTGGATGGGACGGAAACGGTTAACAGTGCCGACAATTATGGTAATGCCTTGGTTGACTTGTTTGGATTATCGTTTGTTAAAGACGGAGCAGAATGGAGAGCTTTCAGCTTAAGCCAAACCAATGGTAAAGTGCATAAAATTGAATTTGCGGACATCTGTGGAGGTTCCGGAGCAAGTTTAAAAACATCCACCGCGTTTGCGCCACCAGATCTTTCCTATTCTAAGGCAGGAACCTACTATATCGAGATCAATGCGTATTCATCAACAGGTTCCCTAAGTTCTGTCGGAAAATCGATCACAGTTAAGAATTTAATAGCACCAGCAATTGATTTTTCTACGGATAATGTCTGCCTATTGCAACAAAATAGTTTTACAACATCAATCGTAGGCCCTTCTATGATAACTAATTGGAGCTGGGATTTTGGTGATGGAAACACCTCAGTTAGTCCCACTCCGGCCAATCAGTATACAAATACCGGCATTTACAGTGTTACTCTTGACGTCACCGCATCTAATACATGCTCTAATAGAGTAATAAAAGATGTTCAAATTTTCAACCCACCATCGGCCTCTTTTGTTCTTCCCTCCGGCCTCATCTGCACCAACAACCAATTCACCTTTGCCAACAACACCATTGATAACTTTGATGGCAACCTTTCTTACCAATGGTATGTTGACAACACACCATTCGCTACCACACGTGACTTCAGCTATGCTTTTTCAACCACTGGCAGCAAGGGGGTAAAACTTAAGACTTCTATCCCAGGCTGCTCATCGGAGCAAACTCAAACTCTAACCAACGTTTTGCCTGGTCCGGTGGTGGGCTTTACCATTACGGGTAAGTGCGAGAATGAAAACATATTATTTGCAAATAACTCTTCAGGAAGTATTACCGGTTACTCATGGGATTTTGGCAATAGCCAAACCAGTACACTTTTAAATCCTACTCAGAACTACTCGAAGGGAAACTATACGGTCTCTTTACAAGCAACTGCTGCGAATGGTTGTGTCAGCAGCACTGCAAAAAATCTAGCCATCTACTCCACCCCCCAACCCGACTTTTCCATCGGCCTACCTCCTTTCTCGTGCGCGGGTTCGGCCTCTCAGTTTACTGACGCAACACCAGCGCCAACAGACAGCAATATTACTAACTGGACTTGGGGCTTTGGAGATGCTGCCAATGGAACATCTTCTGTAAAAAATCCATCTTACACCTATGCTACTGCAAACACATATAATGTTTCGCTTGCGGTGGCTACTAACTTTGGCTGTACCAACTCTATTCAAAAGGCTGTAACTATCTCCACTTCGCCAGTCGCTGGCTTTACTAATCTACCAGCTTGTGTCAACCAGGCGACCCAGTTCACGGACGCTTCTTCGGGAAGTATAAAGTCGCGGCAATGGCAAATTCAAGGCAGTACGTTCATTGTGCCTAATCCACAATTTACCTACCCTTCCTCCGGCACATTCCCGGTTATTCTGACGGTAACGGGCAACAATAACTGCGTTAGTCAAGCGACCAAGAATATAGTTGTGCCAGTTGTGCCATCACTCGATTTTTCTGTCCAGGCACCTTGTGCAAATTCGTCCACGGTTTTTACCGAGCTGACCACATCAGCTGACCCCTCTGTTTCCAAAAACTGGTCATTTGGCAGCCAAGGCACCGGAAGTGGCAGCCCTGCTCAATATGCTTTCTCAACTACCGGAACCTATGCTGTGCGATTAAATTCCACGCGCCAATCTGGTTGTGTTTATACGGTTTCAAAAAACGTGAACATAGTCTCACCACCCATTGCTGACTTCGAGCCTTCTATTGATGCGGGCGCTGCACCTCTGCCTGTTTCTTTTGCAAATACCTCTTCGGGAGCAAGTTCGTATCTATGGAAGTTTGGTGATCAGGGTAATTCAACGTCCGTTTTAGTATCACCAACCTTTGTCTTTAGTGAATTGGGAGCCTACAACGTTGAACTCAGCGCTTCTAATTCAATTGGTTGTACAAACCGACTTAGTAAACCAATCAGCGTTGTTATTCCCACAGTGGACGCAGAGATGACTGATTTCTTTTTTGTGAAAGATCAAAAGACAGGCAGCCTTCAGCCAGTTGTCAAACTGTTGAACAAAAGCAACATCACACTGACGGATCCTACAATATTGCTGGATGTAGCTGGGGGTTCAAGTGTTTCCCAACAAATAACCGGAACACTCAAACCTAATCAGGAAATATCACAGATGTTGGACCTGAAACTGGTACCAAAAACAAATCAATATGTATGTGCTGAGGTGGTTGTTGCCGGGGACTCAGAAACGTTTCTTAACCGAAAATGCTTGTCGCTTTCAGGCGAAGAAGTGCTCTTTTCCCCCTTTCCCAATCCGGCACGAGAACAGCTAAATATGGACTGGATTAGTATTGACGGCTCTGCAGTGACTTTTCAAGTTTTGACGAGCGGGGGCGCTGCCTCGTTCCAGCAAACCATTTCTTCCATAAATCCTGGATTGAACAGGCTTATCATCAACACATCTGCCTTGTCGCCAGGGATTTACTTTATCCGCTTTCGCGATGGCAAAACAGACCGAACATTCAGTTTCGCAGTGGCTGGAAACTAAATTCTTGACCAAATAAATCAGTTGCTTTTCAAAATAAATTTATAGTTCCTACTGTAGTTCTTAGCAATTAATTAATAATATTTGCTTGTCGAAAAAATCAAGATGAAATTGCGCGGCTCAATCATTCAAATGATTGGGTGTGACTTTAAAAAAGAAGTAAAAAAATGAAAGTAAAGCTAGATTCCACTGATCGGAAAATTGTTGAAATTTTGCAGGGTAACTCCAATATAACCAATGCGCAATTAGCTCAGGACATTGGGCTTTCTCCAGCCCCCACGCTCGAACGAGTTAAGAAATTGGAGAACACAGGCGTTATCAAAAGTTACCACGCGCTAGTTGATATGGCTAGTATTGGATTGGGGGTATGCACGTTTGTGACGGCTTCATTGAAGGGCCACAACAAAGACAATATCAATCGATTCATCAAAGAAATAAAAGAAATCCCTGAGGTGATAGAATGTCACCATGTAACAGGGCAATATGATTTTATTTTGAAGGTAGTAGCGTCTGATATTCCGGCCTATCAAAATTTGATGTTGGAGAAGCTCTCAAATATTGAAGTGGTAGACAGTCTGCAATCCACAATCATCTTGTCAACTTTTAAAGACAGCAAATCAGTTCCATTACCATGAGCGCAGAGGTGGCAGAAAAATCGCTAGTCCTGAATGATCAGCAGATCAATCAGAAGATAAAGCGAATGGCTTACGAGATTTACGAGAACAATTTCAAAGAAAAGTCTATTGTGATGGCAGGAATTGAAGGGCAAGGCTATTCGCTGGCGAACATATTGGGTAAAGAGCTAGCTGCCATTTCCTCCATAGAAATGATCATTGCGAAAGTTTCGTTGGATAAGTTTTCGCTCCTGCAATCGGAAGTGAAGATTGACAAAACGGAAAAGGAATTTAGAAAGAAGTGCATTCTTTTGGTAGATGACGTATTGAATACAGGCCGAACGTTGGCCTATGCTATGAAGCCATTTTTTGAAGTTGGCGTAAAAAAGATTGAAGTGGCGGTGTTAGTCAACCGAAGCCACACGTTGTTTCCAATTATGCCTACTTATGCCGGCTACGAACTTTCTACAACCTTAAAAGATCATGTAGAAGTTGTGTTGGGTAAAAAATCATCCGTCTATTTACATTAATTAGGCACCTAAGATTTACAAATAGCCATTAAATCTTGAACCGTACATCTTAAATCTGAAATAAACGTGTCGATACATAAGAAAACAGAATTGAAGAAGGTCACTACTCACCAGCTTCAGGAAATGAAAAAGCGGGGCGAGAAGATTGCGATGCTCACGGCCTATGATTACAGCATGGCAAAGATTATAGACGCAGCCGGCATAGATATCATCTTGGTGGGAGACTCTGCATCGAATGTGATGGCGGGAAATGACACCACACTACCAATTACACTTGACCAAATGATTTACCATGCTTCTTCGGTGGTAAAAGCGGTGAAGCGATCGTTGGTGGTGGTAGATATTCCGTTTGGATATTATCAGGGCAGTTCTGGTGAAGCACTTCGTTCTTCCATTCGTATTATGAAAGAATCGGGTGGACATGCGGTAAAAATTGAGGGAGGCAGCGAAGTAAAAGATTCTGTGTTGCGGATTTTGAGCGCAGGTGTTCCTGTCATGGGTCATTTGGGATTGACACCACAGTCGATTTATAAGTTTGGCACCTATTCGGTGCGTGCCAAAGAAGAAACAGAAGCAAATAAGTTGATAGAAGACGCGCTTCTCTTGCAAGAGTGTGGATGCTTTGGTTTGGTGCTTGAAAAAATCCCGGCCGAGTTAGCCAAAAAAGTTGCGAGTCAATTAGATATACCCGTCATAGGTATTGGAGCGGGTCCCGATGTAGATGGCCAAGTGTTAGTGATGCAGGATATGTTGGGTATTACGACAGAGTTTAAGCCGCGATTTTTAAGAAGGTATGCTGATTTAAATTCGGTGATTACCAAGGCTGTTAATCAGTATGTTTCAGATGTGAAGGCGAACGAGTTTCCAAATCAGGATGAGAAGTATTGAAAAGTCCAGCGGTCATGAGTAAAGTGGATACCCTTTTGATTTCCAATCAAGTAGTGATGAATAAGATCTACTTAATCAGAAATGTAAAAGTGATGTTGGATCGAGATCTTGCAGTGCTGTACGGGATAAAATCAATTAGATTGCGAGAGCAAGTAAAGCGTAATCTGGTACGCTTTCCATCAAATTTCATGTTTCAGCTTACTGAAAAAGAGGTTGAGAATATGGTATCGCAAAATGCGATACCATCAATTAAACATTTAGGCGGCTACTTGCCATATGCATTTACAGAACATGGGGTATTGATGCTTGCCAATGTAGTCAAGAGTGAGCAAGCCATTACTATGAGCATTCGGATCATAGAAATTTTTGTTAAACTCCGAGAAACCTTGTTGGCTCACAAAGACATCTTACTGAAATTAGAACAATTGGAAAGAAAGGCGGTTCATCAGGACGAAGAAATAAAACTCATATTTAAATACTTAAAAGAGTTGCTAAAGGAACCAACAAAACCGATGAGAAGGATTGGTTTTAAACAACGAAAAAGTAAATAGATTTTAGTAGGAAGCTAGTCACAGGTGCCAGCAACTTGGTTATCTTCCTCCGCCCCAAACCACACAACACCATACTCACCATCCAATCCGATCCCAATCGCTTTCCAATTCATGTCCTTCCAAATCCCGGAGTTGACAATCACGGCATTATGCCCGGAGCTTCCTTGCCATCCTGTTAAAGCCTCTTTTGCATTGGCTCCGGCCGAACTCCAGTAGGCAATTTCAAACCCACTGCGTTCATAGCCTGCAATCTCTTTGGGTTTGTTCCACATACAAGCAGCTTGAGCATGGTCATCGGTGTAACAGCAAGGTGACCAGTCTCCCTTTTCTGACCAACTATGGTAGTTGCATTTGCCGGTGTCCTTATAGTTTTTCATTAAATCCCGAACGTGCGCTTGCGCAACTTGCGTCAGTTTGGCAGAAAGCGGTATGGACGGAAGTTTCTTGGTTTTGCGATAGGCCATCGTCAGATCGTAGAGCTTCTTTTCTTCGCCAGATAGGCAAGTTTGACTGGAGAGGTCACTTGCTCCCAGGCACAACAAAAGACTGAAAAACATAGTGAGGAATACTTTCATACAGGGTTTTATTGATGGTTGAACACAAATAATCTCAATAAGTGAGCATAATTTTTTAATTTTCGAATCCAAATCTGACCCTTCAGCTTTGTGATTGTCAATATAACTTGTTTTAGCCCCAAAAATTATTTTTATGAGCGACCAAAAAATTACCATCACCAACGGAAAATTAAACGTACCCGATAACCCGACCTTACCCTTTATCGAGGGCGATGGTACGGGTATAGATATATGGCCTGCAGCAAAACATGTTTTTGACTCGGCCGTAGAAAAAGCCTACAAAGGCAAAAGAAAGATCAATTGGAAAGAGGTGTTGGCAGGAGAGAAGGCATTTAATCAAACAGGCAACTGGATGCCGGAGGAAACCCTTACCATTTTTCGTGAATACCTGGTAGGCATAAAAGGCCCTTTGACAACCCCAGTGGGCGGAGGCATTCGCTCCTTAAATGTTGCCCTCCGACAAGAATTGGATTTGTACGCTTGCGTGCGTCCCGTGCGTTGGTTTAAAGGAGTTCCCTCTCCCGTAAAGGAGCCACAAAAAACGGACATGGTAATCTTCCGCGAGAATACAGAGGACATTTACGCAGGAATTGAGTTTCAGCAAGGCAGCGAAGACAACAAAAAATTCATGACCTTCTTTAAGGATAATTTTTCAAAACAATACAAGAAGATTCGCTTTCCTGATACCTCAGGCATTGGCATCAAGCCAGTGTCCAAAGAAGGTACCGAGCGGTTGGTACGTTCCGCCATTCAGTATGCAATTGCCCAAAAGAAACCAAACCTCACGTTGGTGCACAAAGGCAACATCATGAAATTCACGGAGGGTGGTTTCCGCGATTGGGGATATGCACTTGCGAAAAACGAATTTGGAGCGGTAGAAATTGATGGTGGCCCTTGGATGGAGGTCACTACCGGTGGCCACAAATTGATCATTAAGGATTCCATTGCAGACGCATTTTTGCAACAAATTTTATTGCGCCCCGATGAGTACTCCGTGGTTGCCACATTGAACCTAAATGGTGATTATATTTCCGATGCACTGGCGGCTATCGTGGGTGGTATTGGCATCGCGCCTGGTGGTAATGTAAATTACCTGAGTGGGCATGCTATTTTCGAAGCTACGCATGGCACTGCGCCAAAGTATGCAGGCCAAGATAAAGTGAATCCAGGATCGATAATTCTTTCTGGTGTGATGATGTTTGAGTACATGGGTTGGCAGGAAGTAGCAGATATGATTGTGAAAGGCTTGGACGGTGCTATAGCTTCCAAACGAGTTACGTACGATTTCCACCGCCAAATGGAAGGTGCCACTTTATTGAAGTGCTCTGAGTTTGGGCAAGAGGTAGTGAAGCATATGTAAGAAAAGCTTTCAGAAGGCAAAAGCCCTGCTATTCTTTACGGTAACAGGGCTTTTTTTTACGGCTGCTTTGAGAAGCCAGTAGTTTAAACGGCCACAGACCTTTGATACTTCGGTTAGACGGATAAAAACACAAGTCGCGCAATAAACCAGTGTACTTCTACCGGGCCACCTGTCTTCCTCGCTGGGTCACCCGAGAGTTCATGTAATTTGGAATAGTTTTAGCAAGGTTCGCTGTTCTTCATTGGGTAGGAATAGGCGGGATTCATATGTTTTGGAATAAGGTAAAGTGATGGTAACCTTGTAAATAGTTTTAAGTATGTCAATTGCTTTTTCAGGGCTTAATCCTGCCTTCTTTTCCTTAAGCAA
>JADBYQ010000120.1 GCA_020402945.1 Cytophagales bacterium
ATGTATTTGCGTCAAGCGGGGTTGACGCGTAATCCAACGTTTTCGTATCTTTAATGCGTTCGGTGTCGGGGACAGGACGCGGCTTCGGAAGCCCCGCTCGAACGCAAATACTCACGTTACCGCCAATACGCAAATAAGATTTAGAGTATGACAAAAAAGTTTTGGAAAACAGTATTAGCATTTGGACTACCTTGGACAATCCTCATGGTTATTTTTAATTTATTATTCAAAGACGGACCCATCGTTATTTTGATTGTTTCGACTGTAATTGGGGGCTTTGTTGCCGGACTACTTTTCGCTGGGATCATGTTATACACCGGTAAAAGACTATTCAAACAGATTATTGTTGAGATACCGAACAACGAAAATATTATAAAAGAAGGCGGAGCAAATCACTTTAAAGGAGGAGAAGGTGTTGGTGGCAAGCTTGTTTTAACAGATAAACGACTAATTTTTAAATCGCATAGATTTAATATTCAAAATCACCAAGAGAACTTTGACCTTGGACAGATCCATAAACTTCAAACAACTAAGACATTGGGGGTTTTAGAAAACGGACTGACTCTCGAATTAATCAATAGCGACAGACACAAATTTAACGTTGACGAACCAACAGACTGGATTGAGAAGATAACAAACCAAAAACGACTCTTTAACTGATTGTTGACAACGCTTCCGTTAAAAGATTAACGATAACATAAAAACAATAAAGGTGGACGCGTACTGGCGGTAACAATGTATTTGCGTCAAGCGGGGTTGACGCGTAATCCAACGTTTTCGTATCTTTAATGCGTTCGGTGTCGGGGACGCCGCGCGGCTTCGGAAGCCCCGCTCGAACGCAAATACTAACGTTGGCAGTAATAGGGCCCGGACAATTTGGTCATCTAACGAGGGACACTCTACTAACAAAGATTTCCCTCGGGGACAAGTGAACTACTTCGGGACAACTTGGACTTTGAAAAATTAAAACGTGGGACACAAAAAGTAATACAGCCGACCCTTCGCATTTTTAAGAAGATTGTGTCTCGCCTTTCCCCTCTCATTTGGCAGATGCCATAGCCGCGCAAATCCACCGCGACACCAAAGCTATGGCAAGAGCCAAAATCCCTTCATCGACCTTGAAGGTAGATTCTCAAATATTTTTTACCCATAATCATTGTTCCCTTGTATTGTTAGGACACCTTACTATATTTGAACCATCATTTAACAAAACCTCTAAAACAATGGAAAAAATCAAAGGTTACACGTATGGACAAGTTGTGCAATCACCAGTATCCCTTGCTGAATTGGACTTATTGAAAAAAACAGTTCTTTTTTCGTCAGATGACGAGAAACATCTACAGCTTGCTGGTGAGGTACTGAAAGATCAAACAAATGAAGTACTTGATTTGTGGTACGGATTTGTTGGCAGCAATGAACATCTGGTTCATTATTTCGGAAAGGGCGGTAAGCCTGACATGGAATACCTCTCTGCTGTGAGGTTGAGATTTGGCCAGTGGATTATGGATTTATGCAACAAACCCTATGACCAAGATTGGCTTAACTACCAACATGAAATTGCGTTGCGCCATCATAGCACAAAGAAAAACAAGACTGATAATGCAAACGCGATACCTATCATTCACTATAGGTATTTGGTAGCATTCATTTTCCCAATTACAGCCACCACCAAGGGATTTCTTTCTAAAAAAGGTCATGATACTGAAACGGTAGAAAAAATGTACGCTGCTTGGTTCAAAGCAGTGACACTAACCGTCATTCTTTGGACATATCCATACATCAACGAAAATGAATTTTAACAAACTATAAATTAATACAAACATGAAAACTAAAATTGCAACATTATTTCTTATTGGAATATTTTATTCCACAGCAAGTGAAGCTCAACAACAAAAAACTCCTTCGGGCTATACATACGGAACGAGCGCTATCGCTAAATCACCTATGACTTTGGAAGAGCTTAAGCTCCTTCAGCAATCATTATTATTTGGTGAAGATGACATTAAGTACCTCAAAATGTCGCATGAAATATTGAAAGACCAAACAAGCGATATACTTGATGTTTGGTATGGCTTTGTGGCCTCAACCCCTCAGTTGGTTTATTTCTTCGGCAATAAAACAACAGGCAAGCCTGATGGAGAATATTTGGCAAAGGTTCGTGAGCGATTTGCGATGTGGATATTGCAAACCGCAGAAGCCAATTATGACCAAAAGTGGTTGGATTACCAGTACGAAATAGGATTACGGCATTACTCTACGAAAAAGAACAAAACGGATAATGTCAATTCGGTACCTATTATCAATTACCGCTACATACCTGCTTTGACTATTCCCGTTACCACAACGTTAAAGCCTTTTCTCGCAAAAAAAGGTGCCAGTGCCGAAGATGTTGACAAAATGTACAACGCCTGGGTAAAATCAGTTCTGTTACAAAGCATCCTTTGGGGTCAACCCTACATGAAGAAAGGCGAATTCTAATCTTAAGAAAATATAACTGAACTACATACTTGCCGGACAAGGGTAGTTCAGTTATTTCCTTAAAAAAAAATAAAACGATGAAAGTAGCAGTTTGGGATACCTATGTCACCAAAGCGGACGGGGTTATCATGAATTTCGACATCCTTGTTCCTGAAACCGAAACAGATCCTGAGATCATCTATGGATACGGCCAAGACTATCTAAAATCCAAAGCGATGCAGAATTACCTGATTACTTCAAATCATTGCACTCTTTGACATATCGAAACGGCCACCGATGTGATGTTGAAAGATATTAAGCAAAAGGGTTATTATATAGTCGAACTCAAAAACTGTTAATGAAACTGACCCTTAGTTATACAGAAGTAATTAATGGCGAGCTTAATTTTAGTCCTATTAACCTGATGATGGCGTTTCAAGTTAATTGTCCGGGTTGTTTTATGCACGGCTTTCCTATGTTGAAAGAATTACAAACCCACTATGGTAATAAACTCTCATGCATTGCGCTCTCTACGGCAGTTGAAGATTTTCATGTAAATACGGAGGAAAATGCAAAGCTATTGGTCAATACAGGTGAACTTGTAGGTGAAACACTAAGAGCACAGGAAGCTCACCATCTTAATTGGGATAAAACGACTCTATCCGTTCCTGTTGTTATTGATGAAGTGGTCAATCAATCCGAATTACAGCAGCCAAAATTTGTCGAAAACATAATTCAAAATATGCTTGACCCAACTACTACACCTGCCTTGGAACAAGAAAATATGAGAGCTTCACTATACAACTATTTTAGCCAGCTACCCCAATGCGGGAAGACGTTTGCGGCAAACCTGATGCGGGGCACACCATCCTTTTTTCTGTTAACTGATTCCATGGAAATTCTGATGCAATGGTTTGGTCATGCTGACAGTCGGTTGATTAGGAATAAATTGGATATATTTATTAACAAAAAGCATGGGTAAGTCTCCTTTCGATTTAAAGCATCAGAATGAAGATATAGACAGCCGTATTGTCGCGGCCATGGAACGAGTTTCGCAAGCCTTTAGAGTTTTACTGTGGAATGAGAGCAAGGAACTTTCGTTAAGTCCAATCCAAATACAGATACTTGTTTTCCTGATGTTTCACAGTGAAGAGAAACGAAAAGTTAGTTATCTGGCAGAGGAATTCAATATGACAAAGGCCACAATTAGCGATTCAATAAAGGTTCTTGAGCAAAAAAAGTTTATTCGAAAGGAATATGAGACGCATGATACCCGCAGTTATGTCATCTACCTCACAACAAAGGGGCTGGAGATAGCGAAACGGACTGCCTCCTTTACAAATCAGATACAAGTCCCTATTGCTCGGCTAAATTTGGAAGATAAAGAGAACTTGCTGATTAGCCTGATGGGTATTATTCAACATCTCAATAAAACAGGTGTGATTACCGTACAGCGAATGTGTAAAACCTGCGTACATTTTTCACCGGGAAGTGGTAAGAACCAACACTTTTGTAACTTACTCAATCAAAATCTGTTAGATGCGGACTTACGTATTGACTGTCCTGAACACCTACTCTTAACGAACTGAAAAAATGGATACTACATTCACACCCGTTTCCTATGATTATAGAGAAATGATCGAAGAGGAAATAAGTAAGTGCAAAAATGGAAAGGTATTCTTCTTCAATAGCGAATTAAAGCTTGATTGCGTTGAGGGTCAAATAACAAGGTTGGTCGAACTCCAAAACAGAGGATGGTTTATACACATAAACCCAGAGTCTTCAATTCGAGTTGACAGGATTATTACGGTCAATGGTCGACCTGGACCGGCCTATGACGAATACGATTCGTACGCGAATGCCTGTTTGGACTGCAAAGGAGGTTATTAACTTGATTAATAAACCGCACACACATTGGAGGCCGCACATACCAACCCACATCCAAAGCCAGCCAATAAGTGTGCTCAGCTCATAGTAAGAGGACAGATTGAGAAGTGAAAAATGCCCCACCGCACGACTTACTAAAAAAAAAGTGTTTAATCAATGGAGGACAAAAGATACGGCTTCGAATGAAGTGAAGAGAAGGGCCCTACTACTGCCAACAAAAGCTAAATGCAATTGCGGGGTGACGTGTTGCCATTTGAGTGCAATCAACTAATTTCGCACAGCAACGTGGGACAGGACGCAGTTTCAAAATCCCGCAACTGCATTTAGCTAAACGTTGGGCGCAATGCCGAATGACTTTTAAGAATAAATGAAGGTTGAAATAGAAATATCGGACGACAAGACAGCAAACCTAAGTAAGTCTGCGCAGGACGAATTAGCAAAAGTAACGAAAGGTTATGTTGAGGAAGTTTTAGACGAAGCAGGTCGGCTTGAGGCTATAAGAAACGCTACGCCAGGCCAACCTGAAATTACGGCTAGTATAATCAGTGATGCGGTCGTTTTTACAAAGAAATATAAGATTGGTAAAAGGAAATCGGGGTGGACGCTTTTCATTCAAATTTTGGCTTCAGTATCTTCTTTATTTGCTGGGGGACTTTGGGACACTTCTGAATTCAATAAAAACACAGGAAATCTTCTTCTCTTCCTTTTTGTTCTGATCGTTGCAGTAGGTACCTCTGTTTATTTAATTGTAAAAGGAAATGGAAATGACTGACGATAAATATAAACGACTAACACCTGCGGCAATAGAAGCTTTAAAGGCTGCCACAGAAGAATATGAACGTTCAATCCTTGAAAAAGCTATAACACAAGCAAAAGAAAGGAATATTGACGACAAGGAAATTTCCCTTAGAGACATTTTAGAGGCAAAAGATTCAAATAGATATTTGGAATCTGGTCAAAATCAAATTAGTATAATCAGGACAGAGAAGACAAAAAGACTATATCTCTTAATTTCAATGAGTGGTGCAGTTTATGCGGTAATTGGAATTCTTCTTTACTTGTATCAAAATTCCAAATTTACCCTTGAGAGAGACTTGGGACTGATTGTCGCAGCCGTTGGGATTCTTTTAACTTTGATTTCATTCTTCTACAGTCAAATTACAAACCGAAGACAGGTCTATTTAAAATCGGAACGGGATATTGACTCTCTACATGAAAACGAATTTGAGATTGTAAAAAGATGGCACCTTGTAGAGCGGATTACAAACGAATTAATGAAGAAAAAGACTGGGGACAATTCGACAAAAAAAAATAGATCTTTCAGAGAGATAATTGATTTCCTAAATGATTCTAAAATTCTGGACGATTTCGACAAAATAACATTGAAGGAACTTTTGAACAAAAGAAATCAGGTCGTTCATGGTCAGGCTCGATTTAGCTACAAAGAGATATTAGAATATTTAAAGACAGCTGACAAGCTAATTGACAAAATAGAAAAGAGCAAGTAGGCACAGCGCCCAACACTGTATTTGCGTCAAGCGGGGTTGACGCGTAATCCAACGTTTTCGTATCTTTATTGCGTTCGGTGTCGGGGACACCACGCGGCTTCGGAAGCCCCGCTCGAACGCAAATACTCACGTTAGCGGTAATGGTAACTCAGACTCCTCAAGAATCTAACCGATGACTAAACAGTAAAAATTAATGACTAAAAAAACAATTAGTAACAACCAAATTTATAAAGTTAATCAATGTGATTGTCTAACATTATTTTTCAGGTATGGATTAGTTTTGAAAAAATACTATTTTTAATCAATGTGTTGTGCTCTATTTCCAATTCAAAGCGACTGGATTAGTTGCCATTTTTTTTTGAAAATCAGACTCTACAAAATGGTAGACAATCACAATGTTATGGAATTAGATATTGTTTATAAAAATATTAACAGAATCATTGACCTGCAAGATTTTGAAAAAAACATCTTCGAGTCATTGATTGAAATTATCACAGTAAAGCGAAAAGAGTTTCTCTTAACAGAAGGGGAAATTTGTAGATACGAGTATTTTGTTTTGAGCGGCTGTTTACGTTCATTCTATCTTGATGAGAACTTGGTTGACCACACAAATATGTTTGCTATCGAAGGGTGGTGGACTGGGAGTTTAAAAAGTTTTACACAAAATATTGCCGCGGAATTTAATATAGTGGCATTGGAGGATAGCAAACTAATAAGACTGAATAAAGAAAAATTAGAACTATTATTTTAAAAGGTACCAAAGTTTGAAAGGTATTTTCGCATTTTACTTCAAAATAGATTGTTGGCGACCCAAGATAGAGTCAGCAGTCAGTTATCAATTAAAGCAACAGAAAGTTATGCCAAATTCTGTAAAAAGTATCCTGATATTGAACAGCGAGTGCCTATTAAATATATTGCTTCCTATCTTGGCATTACACCTACTTATTTGAGTAGGATCAGAAAAATAAGACTCTAAAATCATTTCTTGCACTAGTACGATTTTTTTCTTGACGCTAAGTTTTACGTTTGCCAAGAAAAATATGACAGACTTTCTCGGTAAAAAATTCGACTATTTACAACCTTATGCAGCGGTTTTCATTAGGCTTGCTTTTGGTTATCACTTAATTCAATATACATACGGTGCTGTTTTCAATCTCACCGCTGGAAGTGATAATTATGAATGGTTAGGTTCAAAAGGTGTTCCCTTTCCTTATTTTATGTCTTGGTTATATATTCTGACCGAGTTTGTTGGAGGTATTGCCTTAATCATTGGTTTTAAAACCAGATGGTTTGCTATACCACTAATAATTAATTTCATGGTAGCCTATTTATTGGTTCATCTTGGACATGAATACAAAAAATCATTTGAAGCTATACAAATGCTATTTGTATCCTTTTTCTTTCTTTTCAATGGCGCAGGTAAACTATCAATAGATGAGTATTTAATATCTAAACATAAGTGAAAGGTGAGGTTTTGTGTTCCAAAGACATCCTTGTGCTTAGTCTAACTTGTGCTTAGTCTAACTTGTGCTTAGTCTAATATTAGCCTTTCAAATCAAGTTTTGTGTTAAAAATTCCGTCCTTAGGGTAGCTACAAAAGGGTCAAAGTACTGTTAACTCGAAATTAAAAAATCACTCAAAATTATAAGTTATGAAAAAAACAGCTTTTGTATTTTGTTTTCTACTGATTACCACAACTATTTATTTGAAGGCTCAATCAGGCAATCAAAATACTTGGACATTTACTTATCTCAAAGCGGTAAATGGGCAAAAAGATAACCTTGAAGATTTTCTAAAGAAAAACTGGTTTGTGATGGACAGTATTGCGGTAAGGCAAGGACTTTTCAATGATTATGAATTAATTGAAAACATCAATAAAGAAGACTCTTTGACTTGGGACTTTGTTGTAGCTGTTGAGTATTTCACTGCTGGCACTTATGCTGACATAGCTGAAAAATGGCAAGTTATAAGCAAAGCTCATAAAACAGTAAACGTAAACGGACTAAGTTTTAAAGACTTAGGAAAAATAGTTAGATCTGAAACTGTTCAAAAAAAATCTGACATAAAATACGTCCCTCAATGCATTGGAAAACAATTTGAAATTTTAAAACCCTTCTTAGGAAACTGGGAAGAATATACAGTTGAAGATGGTAAAGAGCAACTATTCGGAAGATTGACAATTACTTTAAACGCAGAGGGATGTAGCCTAAACAAGAGATTTCTTTTATACAATAGAAAATCTACCTATCTAACAAGTGGCTACTATGACCTTGCCGAAAATGCTTGGATTGAAACATTTACGTTCCGTAATGGAGATTACTCTAAGTACAAATGGGTAGTAGAAGCGAAAGACGTAGTAATGGTAAGAATTGCGGGTTCTTTGAAATCAGATTACTTGAACAGAAATCGTTGGACAAATGTAACCTCTGAATCCTTTGATATTTTAGAAGAACGTTCTTATGATTCAGGAAAGAAGTGGGCAGTTTACAGTACCACCAAACTTAAAAGGAAGTAGTAAAAAAGCACACCTGGACAGCAGAACCACTACCGCTAACAAAATGTCCTATGTATATAGGCTAGCAGCCAGAGAAGAAATAGAAATTACTTTTGAAAGCAAGAGGGTTTTTTAGCCCCCCCTGCCTTCGCAAGTTATTCCGTTGGTCATTTAAAA
>JADBYQ010000121.1 GCA_020402945.1 Cytophagales bacterium
AGTCGCAACCTTATCCTGTTGCAGCAACCGCATTTCTAAAGCAAGCTTTTCATGCTCTGCTGTCAACAACAGGATTGACTTGATCTGCTATCAAGTCGCTTGTTGTAACAATTGAAAATTTTAGCCATTCCCCTCTCCCCTTATCGGTCACTCTGCCCTACTTCCAGGTGGTGCGTATGTCTCACAACGTTTGTGTTTGCGCAGTGGCGGGCTTTCGAAGCCGCCACTGTCCGCGTGGGCAAACGTTGAACGAAGATAACACTTATAGCTTACACGTCACCCCGCCATTGAGCAAACATTTTGTTGCCAGACGTAGGGTCATTCTCCTCACTTCATTCGTAGCCTGCATTCCAGTCACTCGTTAATTTACACCAATCTTTTTAGTAGGGGTGCGGTGGGGCTTTTTTCATTGACTACTTTCTCCACTTACACTTCGCTGAGCACACTCTTTGGCTGGCTTTGGATGTGGGCTGCAAGAGCGGCCAGACAATGTGTGTGCGATTTAAATGGGAAATTTTTGCTGCTCTTATGTCAATCTCTCTTCTAATGAATCTTTCCAGATAACAAATCCCTTTCTATCATCTGAATAGTCATGATGCACCCGACTGAAATTAATTGGGGCATTTTCGAGAAAAGATTGTCGACCTTTATTTCTTATCGTATTCAAATCTTCGTCTATTAATTTTAGCATAGCAGGTAGTCCTCTTTTGTCTGCATCAAAATACCACATATAAGTTGCTTCTTCGGTGTCAAGCGTTTCTAAAATGATATGATAATTTATTTTCCCTTTGAGCAGAAACACAAAAGAAAAGGGACTTAATACAAACCTTAGTTTTAAAATCGTTTTCTCATGTAAATCTGCCAAATATTGAAGATGCCTTTTATGTCTAAAATTTCTATTGCTTAGAATGTCATTTAACAGTTCCTCACCGGAATTGTCCAGGCTTTCCTTATCAACTTGCAATTGATTTATGTCTATTAGCTCCGTTGAGCCTTCAGATTTTGGTTTCTCAAGAAAGTGCTTTGTGATAAATCTAAATTTAACTCCCTCAATAATCTCTCTTGAGATTTTCGAAATATCCGTAGATGTCGCAAGTTGTGATACAATCTTCCTGTTCTCAAATTCGGCATGAATGTGAATCTTAACATTTTTGGATTTGAGAGTTTTAGCAAAGTATGGCTTTAATACTTCAAACTCAGGTCTTATATCAAGGTTCTCAATATCGAAATCCAGATCCGCCTGTATTTCCTCAATTCTATATTTGAATGTGACACTTCCGTACTGAAACTCCAGCTTTTCAATGGGTATTCTTATCTGCTGGTCTATTTTGATTACATCGGATGGTTTGACTATTTCCACCTCTACCGGATCATCAAACAAAGTAGGAAGCTGCTCGATCTTTCTGTAATAAGTGTTTCGCTTTAAAAACAATCTGTTCAGGTAATCAATCTTTATGTCTCGGTAGTCATAAATTATTGGGGCAATTTCCGAACGCTGCACTCGTCCTATATATTGAATCAGCTTTCCTTCGAAAGAGAAGGGATACACCAAAAACAGGCAATGGACATCTTGTATGTCTGTTCCTTCTCCAAAAAACTGTCCGGTTGTAATCAGTGCCTGATAGTTGCCTTCTTTAACAGTCTTCCATTTTAATTTTCTGTTACTATCGGAATCCTCTCCACTTAAAGTAACCGTTTCATAGAATTGCTTCAGATACTGATTAAGTGTATCGATATGTTCTTTCCTTTCTGTGATAATTACTGCCTTATTTCCAGAATCAAGTTCCTTCCTTATATCTTTTAAAACTAACTTGTTTCTGGATGAGTCGTGTGCAAGAATTTTCGATATTGTTTCAAATCTGTCAGTCCTTGAGTTAAAGGGCACATCAAGTTCCGTGTTTCGAATAATTACTTTGGGATGATGCGCGTTAGGAATATCAGCAAGCTTAATTTCTGAAATGATTTCACCCAAGTGTATAAAAATAATCTTACCATCATTGTATTTTCTGAATGGTGTTGCTGTTAATCCATACAGGTAGTAAGAGTTAAATTTAGACAAAGTTGTTCTGAAAGTTTCAGCAGGAATGTGATGACATTCATCAAGAATTATGGTTCCAAATGAATTTACAAGTTCTCGGTTTACAGGCTTCTCCAATTCTTTAGTAAGGCTTTGTATTGTTGCAACGGTTATTTGTTCGCCTGATTTATTCTTGCCTTGTCCAATTTTACCGATTTGATGTTTAGGTATCCCTAAAAATGTCTCAATCCTATCTAGCCATTGTTCCGCCAGATGTTTGCGATGGACAATAATCAATGTCGGTTGCTGTCTGTCTGCAATTACTTTAAGGGCAATGACTGTTTTACCTGATCCTGGTGGGGCTACAATAACCCCAATATCCTTTTTTGATAAAGTATTGATTACCGATATCTGATACGGTTTCAATTGGGCGTGAAATGAAAATACTACCGAATTAACTCTACTCCGATTATCAATAAATTCGTAATCCAGATTTTCCTCTTTACAGTATCGAACTAACTTTCCGATAAATCCCTTTGGAATTATTAATTCGTGTTCTTTCTCTTCGATGAACTTGAAGTATCGTTTGGTGTCATAGGTATTTCTTCCTGACTTCTGCTTAATGAAAAACTCTTCATTTGTAAAGTTTAATTCCTCCTTTAAAAAATTAGTTAATTTCAAAGTCAGGCCATTACGATTAATATGAATTGAGTTAGATAAGTTGATTTGTAGTTTACCAGTAGGGATTTGAACTGTTTTTGTTTCAGCTATTTCATTATATAAATCATCTAATTTCGATTTGGGTACTCGAATGATATTCCTTAATAAATTCCATTGGTCTTGTATAGGCTCTAATGTATTGGGATTGATGAAGCAACTATTACCCTGTTCCCACGATGACTTATGTAATGGTAGGGCTATCAAATTGCCCAGACCTTTTCCTGAATGAAAATCCTGATTAGGGAATAGCCTATCAAATGACCCTTTGTCGAATGGTGAAAAGATTTTTCTTTCTTCAAGAATAGAGATGCATATTTTTCTGCTGCGCAGTGCTGGATAAGGCTGTTCAAAGAATATCCAGACGTGCCCACCTTTGCCAGAGCGTGACCGCTCAAGGTAAGCAGTAATTCCTTTTTCTTTACATGCACTCACGAAGGCCCGACATTCCTCCTCCCATTTCTCTTTATCAAAGTCAGCGGCAATAAACCATGAGGTATTATCTGTTAGTAAGGGATATATGCCAGCGAGTTGATCTCCCTTGAGGTGCTTCTCAATTTGAGCATCGGTGAGTGCTAAGTAGGTTTTGTCTTTATAATTCTGAAATGTTCCGCCTTTTGCTTTATGTGCCCGATAAAAATAAGGATCGAACGAGTGGGCTGGCATGTAACCGCTTTTATTACCTTTTTCCCACCTGATAGCAAATACATCATCACGGCCTTTAAAAACAGATTTGAATAGCTGAACCTGTTCAGGTAATGAAGGTGAGATCATAGTTGACTTGAGCTGTTTCCATTTCTTGTAGAACCATTGATTCGGCCAATTAAATTTTCTCGACTTCTAAGTTTTGAGCCCAATACGAGCCGATCATGAGCCCATTGAGCCCATTATGAGCCCATTAAAAAGTAGGCAGTTCCTGCTCCGGTAACTCCCCTTTTTTCAAACACTCTAAACTTTTCATCGGATAATTCACTTAAATCCCGAGTTGCTGTTGGTTTTGAAACTGAAAATAGTTCCTGATACTTGGTATTGGTAATATTTCCATTTTCAATTACATACAACACTGCTTTTACCTGCCTTTCGTTCAACCCCATTTTTCTTAACTGCTCTTCTGTAAACCGGTCTTTGAAAAGCGTTATCATCACTCCCCCAAATTCTTCCTTCATTTCCGGTTCGGGAAGTTCGGCATCTCTACACGCAGTTATAATTTTTAAAGTTCCGCGTCCCCAAGCATCAATGTAACCGCCCTTGAAACAGACATCTGCAATAATCGGATTTCTCGGTTTTGAGGGATGATTTCCTCTTAAATCTGCAAAGGTGATTCCCGCAGGTAATATACCTTCATTCCAGATGCTCAATTTATTCTCATAGATTCTTATCTGGATCATGGCTCCCATATAATTCCGGTGAACCAAAGCATTCAATAGCATTTCACGCAAGGCTGCTACCGGATATTCACCTTTTTCGATTCTCAACAATCCTTCAAAGCTTATGTTTTTAATCAGAAACTTATGTCCGAGTTGTTTAGGAACTTCCTGAAGAAGTTGTATCAAATTACCTTCTTCGGTTTCCTGAAATTTCAAATCATCATCCGTCTTACCAAACCTACCCATCTTTACTGTTAGGTTCGGATAAAACCTTCCGGGGTCTTTGCCGAATAGAATGAGTGCAGCACGTTTTAGTTTACCTGCATCAGCCACACGTAATTTCTCTAATAATTCCATCAGAATTAACCCCTTCACATCAGGCATCCGTCCTGACTTTTCTGCAGCTTGTAAGAAAAGCTCAATTGATTTTTGATCAATGTCATCAATCGTAGCACGCGACTCAAGGATTTCATCCCACGTCTGACCTGATTTCCTTAACAGAAATTCCGTCAACGCACTTCCTATCAATTCAGTATTAGTGCTTCCGCTCCGCTGGTAGTACCGACCTCTTAATGAAACCGCTACGGTGTACGATGGGGTTATGATCTCAATAAAGTATTTTTCATTTTCGTTGTGAAGGTTTACTTCGGAAATTATTCCCAAATAGTTTTTAATCTTATTAGGAATATCATCCATCAACTACTTGTGATCAGAAATTCCTACTACTTCACCCTTATCATTCTTGCCAAGAAAAATTGTACCACCTGCCGCATTTGCAAAACCGCATACCCATTTCAAATGGTCATCATGCCAGGAAGATTTATATTCTATGTTTTGATTTTCAGCCATAATTTTTAACTATTCAATTCCGATACGGATGAAACTCTTTTGTAAATGATTTCTTCAAACTTGGCGAAATGCGCTTCCCCACATTTGATTTTCAGCTTTTCACTTCCTCTCAATTCCTGACCTCGGCCTTTTGTTTCAGCAACAAAGTAGATTTTCTTTTCGCCTTTAAACACTACTGCCCAATCGGGATTGTATGTACCAATTGGAGTGTTTATCTTAAACCAGAACGGAAGTTTGAAGAAGAACTCAATATTGTCGCTGCTCTCACAGTCTTTGGCGAATTGGCTTTCGATGCCCGATTGAAGCGGAATATAATTCTCATAGATGGTTCTTTCCGGCTTAGAGATTTCAAATGTGAATTGGTTCACAAAGAATTCAAGTTCATCATCTTGAAACAAAGTCATTTCATACCACTTGTTGCCAATCTTTTCGTACTTGATTCCGTCAATCATTAATTCATAGAGCTGTGTCCGTATCGCAGTTACGGCATAGTCCATGAACAATTGTGGATTTAAAATATATTCGTTAAGCCTTTCCGACTTTTTAAGAATCTCAAGAATAGTACTTCTTGTTAACTCAGTTTTACTTTGTATGTATGTTAACAGGTCTGGAATTTCAAACTTTGCCGCATAGCTGTCAGTTGAACTGTCACTTAACAGTTGACTCTCAATTCCCTTATCCGTGAACAACAATCCTTTCTTGGTTGACTTTACGGATGGTTTTTTAATTTCAGGAATATCTTTTACAGCCTTGGATGCAAGTAAAACCAGTTCATCAGTTTTATACGAAACACTGTACTTGGTGTGAAACTTAATCTTCTCCCAGATTTGCAAAAACTTAGGGTCTGCTTCAAATCCCTTTCGAAGGTTAGCTGCTTGTCTGTCTCTTTTATTTTTCGTGCGACCAGAAAAATCAACGCCACAATCTTCTTCAATTTCTTTTTGAAGTGCCTTTGCGAAATCTTCATACCGTTCATTGGCAATAACAGTAAGGCGATTGATGTTCTGTCCGAAAATCCGTTGGCCGTTTTGGTCAACACAAAGTCTTAATCCTCTGCCAATTTCCTGACGCTTTTTGATTTCCGATTTAGTTTCGTTGAGTGTACAAATCTGAAATACGTTTGGATTGTCCCAACCTTCACGTAAAGCAGAGTGACTAAAAATGAAACGTAAAGGGGTGTCAATGTCTAGTAGCTTTTCTTTTTCCTGCATGATGAGTTGGTAGGTATCATCATCAGCTTGGGTCTCTCCGCCTGTATCTTTAACACGGCCTTTGTTGTCTTGTGAAAAATAGCCGTTATGAAGTTGCTCAACTTCAAAAGAGATTAGTTCTGAATAGGCTGGCTTCTTTATTTCTTCCTTATAAATTTCCTCAAACCATTCTGCAAACTTTCCTTTTACCGGATTGCCGTTTGCATCGTACTCACGGTAGTTTTTCACTTTGTCAATAAAGAACAGCGAAAGTACTTTAATGCCTTTGCCTTTAAAGCTCCGTTCTTTCTTCAGGTGTTCTTCAATGGCTTTGCGAATCATGAATTTCATCACTTCGTCATTCATTCCGCCTTGCGATTGACCTACGGAAAGCAGTAAACCATTTGTCATGGTAATACTCTGATTACCCGCATCCACTTCGTCAATGATAAAACCGTCTTTGTAAATCTCTCGGTTGTTGCTAAGCTTAAAAATATCGTCTCCTACTTTTACGGACACCGACTTTTTCGTAACACCCTTATTGGTGTTGCAATCAATTTTAATCTTGGCCGTAATTTTGGTTTTGGTTGCACTTATCTTTTCAACCTGAATAAACGCTTCATTCATGGCGTTTTCACTTACAACAGAATCTACTTCAATCTGTTTAACCAAACCCAAATCGTAGGCTTTCACAGGATTCAGCGAATAGACAAGATTATAAACATTGGTGTGCGTTGCGGAATAGCGAAGTGTGCAGAGCGGATTAAGATTTAAAATAGCCCTTCTCCTAATTTCGGTTTCCATGTTTTGCGGTTCATCCACAATCACAATTGGGTTTGTGCTTTGAATAAACTCAATAGGCTTCTTGCCTGTCTCGTTAATTTTATTGATGATGTTTTCGTCTTTGGCGAACGAATCTATATTGATTACCAGAATTTGAACGGCATTACTATTTGCATAGGTTCTCAGGTTAGAAACGCGCTTGCTGTCGTACACATTAAAAGTTATTGCCGTATTGTCGTAAAGCAATTGAAAATGTTCGTGTGTGATTTTAAGATTCTTGATTACACCTTCACGAATGGCAACCGAGGGAACAACAATCAGAAATTTCTTGAACCCGTAAAGTTTATTTAATTCATAAATGGTTCGCAGATAAACGTAAGTCTTTCCGGTACCAGTTTCCATTTCAATGGAAAAATTCATTCCCTGCAATTCAGTTACGGGGTCTTTGATTTCGTTTCGCTCCTGAATTGTTTTTACATTGGCAAGTAGTTGGTCTTCGGAAAGCTTTAAATGATTTCCGAAACCATTCTCGGTTAACAGTTGCCCGGATTGAGTCAAGGTAAATTCAAAATCTCCACCGTTTAAAGGCTGACCTTCAAATAAATCCGTTACCGACCTAATGGCCTCTAACTGATATTCCTGGTTGCTGTCAAAGTGCAGTTTCATCGGCTATTTCTTTAAACGGTTTTAAAGTCAATGCCAGCATGTTTCATCTGCAATACAGTATTGGTCTTTAACTGGTCATTACCAACAAAGAGGTTATCAAGAGTGATTACCTTTTTTGGTTTAGGGATAGCTTTAACTATTATTTCTACATTTTCAAAAGCCATTTTATCAAAGACAATAATTAACTCATTATCCTTTACAGAATAAAAAAGTAGTCTTTTATCAACATTATCAGTCAATTGATAGCCCGCCTTTAGCAGGAGTTCATAAAACATATTGTCTGTTTCGCTGCCCTCCTTTACCGGATTGGTAAATGCATCTAATTGGGTGGTGAGATTTTCTTCGGTTATTTCATTGCCACGCCAGATTTTGAAATTTGAAGATGAGAGTTTGAAAACTTTAAAACCTAAATCCAGTTTACCGTTTTCAAATAAATCTGGTTTTTCAGATTTCTCTTTTTGAATTTTCTGAATGACTTTTCTGACGCGCTCTTTTGAAATATCGGCAATTGTTTTGAAACCTGCTTTGTAGGCTTCACTATTCTCATCACATAATTCTGGTAATTGAACTAAAATAAATTTTCGATTGCCTCCGTCTTGTTTGTTGAGTTCTAAAACGGCTTGTGCGGTGGAGCCAGAGCCTGCAAAGAAATCGAGAACGATGCCATCGTCTGCACCCATCTGTAGAAATGAATTAATTAGACCAACCGATTTAGGTGTTTCGAATACAGCGATACCACCAAACAATTCTTTAATATGATTTTTAGCGGTCTCGGTCGTCCCTACGTCCTTTGCAAAGAGCATTGTTTCAGGCGTTAATCCTCTTTCTTTTGCATCCAAGAATGTCTTAATACGTGGAACTCCATTCCCATCTTTGCCAAACCAAATTCGATTATCTTTAATTGCTTCCTCCATCACTGATTTTGTGTAGAGCCAACAACGTCCACTTTCAAGTTGATGTTTAGTTCCGTTTGGTGCTACAAGGTCATAAAACTGCGAATCAGTGCCGTGGCCAGCTTGCGCTGTAGCGGGGTCTGATTTCCATAATCCACGAGGGTCATTATCTGGATTTTTATAATTTGCCAGAGCTTTCTCTGTCATGGGAGTTTGGTTAATTGGTCGCTCACCGTCCAGTTTCAGCCTTGAGTAACATAGTATATAATCGTGTCGAACAGAAGTCACTTTACGGTTTTCCCTATTTGTTCTCTTTTCCCAAATAAAAGACGCGACAAAATTTTCCTCACCAAAAATTTCGTTCATCACTAACCGGAGATTGTGAACTTCATTGTCGTCAATGTGAATGAAGATTACTCCATCGTCACGCATCAGGTTTTTAGCCAAAAACAATCGTGGGTACATCATGCTCAGCCAATTGCTGTGAAAGTGTCCGCTGTCCTTGCTGTTCTTTCTAAAGTAGCCTTCCTTCATCAGGTAGCCATCTTCGTCCTTGTCGCCAATTCGCTTTTCGTAGTCGGCCTTATTCTCTTTAAAACTGTCGGGGTAAATGAAACTGTCGCTGCCAGTATTGTAAGGCGGGTCTATAATAATGCACTTAACTTTTCCGTAGTAGGATTTTTGTAATACTTTAAGAACCTCCAGGTTCTCGCCTTCAATAAATACATTTCCGGTTATGTCAAAATCGATGGATTCTTCGGGAGCTGGTTTAAGTGTCGCTGTGGTTGGTTGTTGCAAAGCCTTAAAGGCATCTGATTTGCCAGCCCAATTCAGGGTATATCGCTCATTGGCAATCACGATGTTGTCGCCAAAGTGCGCCTTTAGCTTCTCCCAATCGAGTTGGTCTTCACTGAATAACTCAGGCAATACGGACTTTAACTTATTGAGATTGTCGTCTTTGATATTCAGCGATTCACCGTTCATGAGTTTACTATAGAGTTTGTCCAAATATAGGTTTTTAGGTCCTTAATTCCGTCAGTTGGCGGGTGGGGATTTGGCTCTTGCCATAGCTTTGGTGTCGCGGTGGGTTTGCGCGGCTATGGCATGTGCCAAATGAAGCGGGGACTTCGGAGGAGAATCTTTTTAAAAAAGCGAAGGGTCGGCTGCATTAATTTTTAATCTGTCCCACGTTTTATTTTTCAAAGTCCAAGTTGTCACCGAGCCGTTAACTTGTCCACGTGGAGAATCTTTGTTAGTAGGTCGTCAGCCGTTTTGTTTGAAACCCAATTTGTCCCGACCCTATGGCTGGCAACGTGAGTATTTGCGTTCGAGCGGGGCTTCCGAAGCCGCGCGGTGTCCCCGACACCGAACGCATTAAAGATACGAAAACGTTGGATTACGCGTCAACCCCGCTTGACGCAAATACATTGTTGGCGGTTCGTGCCATTTAATATCCTCTCTGTCGAATTCCATTTTTGTCCAACACAGTCAGTGCATTGTCAAAATTAAACTCGTTTCTGTTTATCAAATCTTCAATTATTTTTCCTGGTTCGTCCGCTTCGTACTCGTCTAACCTTAAATATATAACTCCCCTTTCTGGTTTGTAATTGTACTTAAAAATTAGCTCGCGATAGTCACGATCAAAAGTCAGAATTGTCCGCTGTTCTCTGATTGCAATTGTCATTACAGCATGATCTTGAATGCTTGGATTATCTGTCCCAATGGAACTTATATCAAATCCCTTATTTCTTAAGTACAGAACGCTCTTTATTGGAAAGTTTTCGTTGGCAAGTAGTCTCATGAATCAACTACGCGGTCTTTCTTGTCGGTGTAAATAAAAGTCCGTCATTGATACAATCCTGTATGTATGCAAAAACTGCCTGAAGCGACTCCTTTGTCAATCGGGGAAAATTCTCAAGAATCTCGTTTTCACTCCACCCTTGAGCTAAAAGTCCAACGACATATTCAACAGAAATTCTTGTCCCTTTTACGGTTGGTTTGCCCAACAACACTTCTTTGTCCGATACAATATAATTTTGCCATTCCATAGACCAAATTTAGCAATTTTCCTCAAACTTTATCGCATGGGACGGCATGACCGCCAACGAAAGTATATAAGCCGTAGCGCTGAGACAAAAATAAAAAATTAACAATCCCTCAGCGCTATGGCTTATATACAATGTTGTGCGTTCGTTTTTTTTTTACTTGTCACTCGTCCTAAAATTTAATGGATAATTTTGAACACTATATCCGTCAATAGTCCTCATTCTGCTGCCATATACATTA
>JADBYQ010000122.1 GCA_020402945.1 Cytophagales bacterium
AACGCTTGTTGGTAGTCCTTTTTAGTCTTTATCGGTTTCAAGTTCATAGTCGTCAAATTTTATTTGCGTCAATCCTGTCGTATTCTTTATGTGTCCCAACAAATCGTACCCACATCATTTGATATTGAAAATTAATCTTAACGACTAGTCGATAGTTGTTACCCTTTATGTTAAAAACAACTCTATTGTCGCCACGAATACTTGCTGTCGGATACTCCTTTTTGATTTCATTGGTATTTTTCCATTCACTTTTCTCAGCTTCTCGATACCAAGATTTAAGTTGTTGTTCGCAATCCGAATGTTTAGTCCAAAACTTTCGGAGTACCTTTTTAGCAATTACTCTCAAGTATTAATCTTTTGTCAAAGGTAAGCTAAAGTTCCCTTATTGGGAAATGTTATTTGAATATTTTTCCTTGATTCTTGGGGCGTCCCTAGGCATGACCGCCAGCGTGAGTATTTGCGTTCGATCGGGGCTTCCGAAGCCGCGTCCTGTCCTCGACAGCGAACGGAATAAAGATACTAAAACGTTGGATTACGCGTCAACCCCGCTTGACGCAAATGCATTGTTGGTGGCTGGGCGTTTTAGTCTGACCGTTTAGTTAAGAAAGTATGTAACGATTTACGTTTTTGTCGCTGGCCAAACGTTGGCAGTCCCAACTAAATGCTTAATCGCAAAAAGTCAATCCAAATTCGTTAATCATTCAACGGTTTTATGTTCTCATTGAGTTTGTCAACGAATGCGTTTTCTAATTTCCTAAGAAAGAATGATTCAAGTCCGTCAACTTGCAAGTAGAGAGATTCAATATCCTTTTTCTGAATGGATAACAAAATGCAATCTTCAGGACACTCAACGTCTAGCGTGGCAGGTGAGTTGGTATAATAAGAAATATAGTCGCTGGCCCACCACACTTCTACTGCGAATTGCACCGTGTACTCGCGATCACGTTCAGCATCTGGCAATGGGTGCGTAAGCAGCCCTTTACAATAAAGTACTGTTTAGTGACGAGGACTCCTGCCTTTATAACCAAGTTGTGTTGTTTGAAATATTCTACATGAAAAAGCTTTTTACAGTTCTCGAAGCTTCGTAGCTGATTTTTTTGTCGCGATTAATGTGTTCCCACAGCACCGCATAATATTGGGCATCCATCGCAGTGAACCAAAGAGCTATAAATTCAGGACAATCTGTTCGAATATCTTCTGGCTTGAGCGGAAGATCTGGTTGTAAACTTTTTTTGGTTCGACCTGCCGATTTTGTTTTATCGCGACTAAAGTTAGGGTGGAATTGAGAGACTCTTATTTTACTAGCCGACTAGTTTGCCGGCAAAATAGTCATTGACACATTAAGGCAAAACAGAATACTTGCCACGGAGGGAATTAGCATGACCAGAGCAGTGAAGATTGTTGGTCGGCTAACAATAACAAAGGCTCTTAGGGTCGAATCTTATTCGCAACGCTGATTTGAACGCCATCGATGCTTTCGATAAGTTTCCTTCCGTAAAAAGATGGAGGAATGAATCCTTCTTTGATATTTCCATCTACCAATCGCTGAATGATATTGCCTATTATTCTGACCGTGAATATGTATGGCTGTGGCCCCCTGATAGTCACAATCAATTTATCGCCACGTTTGTTTTCGACCTCAGCCCAAGTGTAGCTATGCTGGGTCTTTAGCTCATTCTTTGTTGGGCCAAACGGGAAGAACCAGTGAGTGTGATTTATGAGGAATTTTCGTAGCCAATCTAAGCGTCCTTTCATAAACTGAACCAATATCCAAGGATAGTAAGCATAGGAGGTAATATCCGGAATATTTGTGCTCACAAAGCTGGCTATGGCATCACCCATTATGGGATTATGAACCATGACATATTCCTTGCCTTCTGCAAAGAATGAGTGTTTTGCAGAAGCAGGGGGGGTAGCAACAAGTTTTCCAGAAAGACGCGAATGTCCGGTTTCCGCAGCAAGCCGCATTACTGTATTTATTGTTCCTCTGGATGCTTTTCCAAACGTGGCAAATCCAAGTGTTAATTTGGTTGGATTTGGCAACAATTCAGATGCGATTAATCCAGCAATATCACTTGGTGCCAGATTAAAGCCTGCTCCAGGCATTAGCATAACGCCATTGGCTAGTGCCGCATCATTAAGTTTATATACCTCGATCATATCAGGGTATTCAGCCGCAAGATCCACGTAATGTGTATTGGTTTCAATGCAGGCGTCTATGAGATGTCTATTCACACGGTAGGAAATATTTGCTAAATTGACAACCGCCTTTACGTCTGCTAGGTGAGGTATAATGCTCTGGGTATCGTCAATTGCAAAAATGCGACATTCCTTCCCATAGTCACTAGACTTTTGTCTTACTGAATCCTCTCTTGCCCCGAATATAATAGGCATGTTTTTATCAAATGCGTACTCTAAGAAGAGGTTGCCGGTGAATCCCATAACGCCATAAACGAGTACTTTTTCTTTCTTATTCTTTCCCTTTTTTTTCATTTTTGTGATTTTAAACTACTGTCATCCGACTAAAAAGTAAAAAATGAAAAGGCGGAAGTATTTCAACTGACCGCCTTTTTTATGATGTTTAACTCTACTTTGTCGAATATCGGATTTTAGCTGATACGGTTTTGTTTTTAGTTTGGATTTGATGGACTACTTGTTCAAGTTTTTTGGTTGGCAGGATCAATAGTTTAATGATAGTCAGGATGTCCTGGGTGGTGAGGGTTACTTCAATAGGATTGGCCAACACCTTTTCCTGCTGTACAAATAATTGAGCTATCATCACTTAGGCCATGTGCTTGTGCCAAGCACCGTAACCGCGTACTTGATATTGATCCATTCCTAGTTCTTGTTTGGCCTCGCGGAAAGCCTGCTCCACAAAATAGCGTTGGCCCTGTATGTAGGCAAGCCGTTGGATATGTGCCCGGCTGTTGGTGAGGTGATAAGAAATCTCCCCGTTGAAGTCTTTTCGGATCAACAGGGCGACAAAGGAGGGCTGGACAAGGATTTTGTCATGCCCGTCAAGAACAACCGCAAGGTTGCCCTGACCTTGCCCGATAAAAACAGGGGCTGTTATGTAGGAGTCGAATCACTCAGCTTGGAACCGGGCATGCGCCAACAAGTCTA
>JADBYQ010000123.1 GCA_020402945.1 Cytophagales bacterium
AAACGTAAAAGTAATTTTAAATGACCAACGGAATAACTTGCGAAGGCAGGGGGGGCTAAAAAACCCTCTTGCTTTCAAAAGTAATTTCTATTTCTCTTTCTCTTCAGGAACCTATCCTATATACATAGGACATTTTGTTGCCTGCAGGCATCTCAATCGGGATGTCACAAGTTTATAAAAAACCTAACCTTGTTTTTCCCTGTCCCTCCAATCCTTTTGTAAAATTTAATGGCTCTTTCGTTGAAGTCTGGTGTCTGCCATTGAATGTTTACGCAATCATTCTGTTGTGCTATTTCTTTTAGGTCTTCGAATATCCGTTCTCCAATCTTCATTCCTCGGTAATCTGGCTCTAGATAAAGGCAGTCTAAGTACATGAATGTTTTTGCGTCCCATGTCGAAAAGTCAAAAGTATATGTATAGTAGCCAATTAATTTTGAATCATGTTCGACTACAAAGCAGTAAAGCTTCTGGTTGTCAGAAAATATTGCTCGCTTAAGTTTGTCGAACTTGTCAATTGTTTTGTAGTGGGCTTGCTCATATGCTGCATGGTTTTTACATAGCTCAATAAAGCGAGGCAAATCTGCCATTTCAATTTTTCTAGTCAGGTATTCCATTGCAAATTGATTTCCGTTTGTAAAAATTCGTTAAAATGAGTGAAGTAGTCAGGATAGGTCTTATTCTTGATAAATGCTATGAAGTGCTTTCTCTTCAATCCATTTTTGCCAATCCGTATTGTCCGAATAGTGTTGGTTTTTAGATATGGTTGGGCTGCCCACTTTGCCATCGCCATAACTCCCATGTCGGCCTTTACCATTTCTATTGATGCCTCGGTTAGCGGCAAAGGAGTTATCTTTTTCGGAGATACTTTAGCGGGAGCCAATAGAAATTGGTGAACAGTTACTGTCTCCAACGGCAAAGAATGAATAAATAAATGTTCCGTCTTGAAGTCGTCTGCAACTACGTATTTCTTTTCAGCCCATTTATGGGTCTCCGAAACAACCATCACCATTTCGTCTTGAAACAACTCCAAATACTCAATGTTCTCGTTCTTGATTGGGTCGCTCACAATGGCTATGTCCAATTCTTTGCTAAGAAGTCTCTGCAATGGATAATGCGTAGCCTCAACCACTATCTTCAATTCAACGTTGGGGTACAACAAATGAAATTGCTTTAAAACTGATGGAAGCCAATGATAACTAGAATAGCACTCTGTGCTAATCCGTATCTCACCAACTTCTCCAAATACCATCGATTTAATTTGCTTTTCGGTATCAGCAATTTTTTCTAGGATTTCATTGGCTGTTAGGTAAAGTTTTTCACCCGCTTTGGTCAATAGCAGTTTTTTATTTTGTCTAAGGAAAATCTTTGTACCTAATTGATACTCCGCTTCCTTTAATTGATGGCTAAGTGCCGATTGGGTCAAATGCAATTTATCAATAGCTTTTGTAATGCTACCTTCTTCAACTATTGATTTTATTAATCTTAAATGTCGTATCTCCATTTCTCGTTGAAAACAATATTCAAAGCAACTAAATAGTTACGTTATAATCCATGAAAAGAATAAATGAAAACGATGAATTCTTTTCGCTTTTTTTGGCTAAAAACCAATTTACATTTGCATCATCATTAATTTAAACGCAATAAGAAAATGGATGCACAGATTAAACATTATGAAAACAAGCTGTCATTTGAGATGGATCCCTCAGACCTATTTGATGCTCTGAATAAAGGTGAAAAAGTTGTCCCACTTGATGCAAGAAAGACATTTGGCTTTGAAGCGGAGCATATCCCCAATGCAATCAACATCCCACATCGAGAGATGAACATGGAGTCCACAAAACATCTTGATAAGGATACTGTCTATGTCACCTATTGTGATGGTATTGGTTGTAACGCGTCAACAAAAGGAGCGTTGAATATGTCAAAACTAGGTTTTAAAGTAAAAGAGCTGATTGGCGGTATTGAGTGGTGGAAATTTGATGGTTATGCAACAGAAGGAACGAAGGCGAGTCCGATTGGCGAAAAAATTCAATGTGCTTGTTAAGCTAAGTCAGACAGTCGGGCAAATAAGTCTGTATTTGTCCGCTGTTACTTTTTTATCGGGAGGTCTCAATGCTTGCAGGCAACATATCTATGTCGGAGACGGAGTTTCCTAAATACGCTTATCGGTTCTCTAAATTTAGGCCTTTTGCCGAATAGTCCAAAAACCCAAATTTGGCAATCGCTCTCTCGCGAGTATGTCTTTGAGCAGGTCACACAGCTGGGGCATGCTCTGAAACAACCCAACGTTTAAAATCTCATTTATTTTGCAGACCTTGTCAGGGTCTATAATCTCAACTTTTAGGAATGACAGTAAGCCAATACATAGATAGCATAAACAAACGATACAAACTCGGCAACGCTACAGAGCATACCTTTCGCGGTGATTTGCAGCAGCTCATTGAAAGTATTGTCCCCGATATTCGCGCTACCAACGAACCCAAGCGACAATCCTGCGGTGCCCCTGATTATATCCTCACCAAAAAGGATGTTCCTGTCGGCTTCATCGAAGCCAAAGACGTTGCAGATGGTGATCTGGACGGAATAAAAAAAACCGGAAACAAAGAACAGTTCGACAGATACAAAGCGTCCCTCAACAACCTCTTCTTTACCGATTATATTCGCTTTCATCTTTACCGTGACGGACAGTTTATCACCAGCATTGCCATTGGCGAAGTAACCGACAAAGGCATAACTGCATTGCCCCAAAACTTTGCTTCGTTTGAGAACCTGATCAAAGATTTTTGTACGCGCATCAGCCAAACCATCAACAGCCCGAAGAAGCTTGCAGAGATGATGGCAGGCAAAGCGCGTTTGCTTTCCGAAGTGATTGAGAAGGCTCTTACTAGCGATGAAACACATAATGAAGACAGTACACTTAAAGATCAGATGAATGCCTTTAAGGAAATTCTGATCCACGACATCACACCCAAAGGCTTTGCTGATGTATATGCCCAAACCATTGCTTACGGAATGTTTGCCGCGCGTCTGCATGACCCTACGCTACCTACGTTCAGCAGACAGGAAGCCGCAGAACTTATCCCTAAATCAAATCCTTTTTTGCGCAAACTGTTTGGCTACATAGCCGGGCCCGACATTGACGACCGCATCAAATGGATTGTAGATAGTTTGGTAGAAATATTCTTAGCGACCAACGTAGAAGATATTTTGAAGAACTACGGAAAGGCTACCAAGATGGAAGACCCCATCATCCATTTTTATGAAACCTTTCTGAGTGAGTATGACCCCAAGCTGCGCAAAGCGCGCGGTGTGTGGTACACGCCTGCACCTGTTGTTAACTTTATTGTACGTGCCGTGGACGATATTCTGAAAACCGAATTTGGTTTGCCGCAAGGCCTTGCCGACAACAGCAAGACAAAAATCAAAGTAAACTTACAAGGCAAGCAAGTAGAGCAGGAGGTACACAGGGTACAAATACTTGATCCGGCCACGGGCACCGGCACCTTTCTGGCCGAAGTGATCAAACACATTCATAAAAAGTTTGAAGGCCAGCAAGGCATCTGGAGCAATTATGTAGAAACACATTTGTTGCCACGGCTCAATGGCTTTGAGTTGCTCATGGCCAGCTATGCCATGGCACACTTAAAGTTAGATTTACTCTTAACAGAAACCGGCTACAAGCCCACACGCGACCAACGCTTTAGAGTGTACCTCACCAACAGCCTGGAAGAAAGCCACCCTGACACAGGAACATTATTTGCCAATTGGCTGAGCACTGAAGCCAATGAAGCCAATCACATCAAAAGAGATACGCCAGTAATGTGTGTAATTGGAAATCCGCCTTATGCAGTTAGTAGCACCAATAAAAATGATTGGATAGATAAATTGATTAGCGATTACAAAAGAGATTTGGTAGAAAAAAGTTACAATTCTCTTTCTGATGATTATGTGAAATTTATCCGCTACGGTCAGCATTACATTGAAAAAAATGGTAGTGGTATTTTAGCATATATATCTAATAACAGTTTTATTGATGGCGTGGTATTTCGCCAAATGAGAAAATATTTGTTAGAATGTTTTAACACAATTTATATTTTAGACTTACACGGAGACGCTAAGAAGCAAGAAGTTTGCCCTGATGGTTCTGCTGATAATAATGTATTTGATATTATGCAAGGGGTTTCAATAAACATCTTTGTTAAAACGGGAAAGAAAAAGAAAAATGAATTAGGGCAAGTATTTAATTTTGATTTACAAGGAAAACGTGACTTTAAATATGACTTTCTAAATGAAAATTCTTTAAAGACTTTAAATTGGAATTCATTAAATTATTCAGCGCCAAACTATTTTTTTGTAACAAAGAATTTTTCCGGTGATACTGAATATCAATTAGGTTTTAAAGTTGACGAAATTTTCAATAAGTATAATAACGGCATTGAAACAGGCAAGGACAGCTTCTTTTATGATATATCAAAAAAAGTATTAATTGAAAATTTAGCTTTTGCTTTTCAAAACAAAGAAAGCACAATAAATAAATTTGAAATAACTAATACGGATAGTTTTAAGTTCTTAGATAAATTTAATTCAACGGAATTTAATCAAAATAGAATTACAAATGTTTCATATCGCCCTTTTGACATTGTAGCAAGTTATTATGATGTAAAACTTCAAAGACGTCCTGCATTTGATGCAATGAGAAATATGCTACAGCCTAATTTTGGACTACTTGCACCAAGGCAAGTAACAGACAATTTTAAGCATATTTTTATATCAAAATACCCTACCGACTGTAATTTAACGGGCACAGCTAAGAAATTTGGTAGTGCTCCGATTTTCCCACTGTACCTTTATCCTGAACCCAACGGACAACAAACCATCGGGCAAACAGCAGAAAGAACGCCAAACCTAAACGCAGAAATTGTAAAGCAAATTGCAGAGAAATTAGGATTAACCTTCATCAACGAGAAAGACACTTCGACTTCGCTCAGTGTGACACCTACTAATTTTGCACCCATTGATATTTTAGATTACATCTATGCCATACTGCACTCGCCCACCTACCGCGAGAAGTACAAAGAGTTTTTAAAGATCGATTTTCCCCGCGTGCCTTACCCCAAAGACAGTACCACCTTTTGGAAGCTCGTAAAGCTGGGAGGAGAAATCAGAAAGATCCATTTACTGGAGAGCCCCATTGTAGAAAAATACATCACACAGTATCCGGTAGATGGCGATAACCTCGTATTGAAAACAAAATACGAAAACGGCAAGGTGTATATCAACGACACCCAATACTTTGCCAACGTGCCCGAAGTAGCGTGGAACTTCTACATCGGAGGCTACCAGCCCGCACAAAAGTGGCTCAAGGATAGAAAAGATCGTAAACTAGAATTTGAAGATATACTCCACTACCAGAAAATCATCGTAGCCTTAACTGAAACAGATCGGTTGATGAAAGAGATTGATAAGATTGAGGCAGCCGCTTAAATTTACTTTAACACAAATAGTTATAATAGCCGTTTATCGGAGAATATCAAAATCAACATAATTGCCCTAAAATCCAGTCACTTAGGCAAAATTTAGTTAAAAGGACAATAAGAAAGAATAGTAAAGATTCCCAAGCTGTAAGGCGCGAGTTCGAGCCTCGTTTCCCGCTCTTTTCTTTTTCATGGCCCTGGAAATCCTCACCCAGATTATTGACTAGAGGGGATCTAAAACCTATGTTTTGAGAAATTTCAGCCCCACACATGACAAAAATCATTTTGTCGGGGTAGTCAATCCTTCAACTTTGATACAATTAGCTTGACCAATATTTTTTTGGTTCAGGTGCTAACCCATACTTGAAAAGATCACAGCAATGACAAGAATCAGCTTCTTCATCGGCAAATGTTAGCGCTGTACAATATGAGAATAAAATAATTTTGAATATGAATTTGATGATCTATGGTTACGAGTAGTAAGCTTGAATCGGATGGAAAAATGGAACTCTTAATTGAAAATGGAACAAAGATTGGAGAAATACGAAAGAACTTTAGTCGGTTTTATCCCTACTTGAAAATGGAGCTCTTCAAGACTATGGTCACCAACGGGAATGTTCAAAAAGATAAGTTGGGCGATGACTTCCAGTTGGTTCAGAAAAATCCGTTCACGATTAGTGTAAGTAAAAACAGATCCATCGCCAGCATCAAAAAGGATTTTTTGCAATATGCTAACTTAATTGTGAAGGTGTTACGAAAATCCGGAAACGTGTGGGTAGAAATTTCCCACACTGATCATTGGCCGTTAGAACAACAAAACTCAGAAGGCGAACAGATGAATCAATAGAAAAAGAATTTTACCCCAGCAGGTTCCTCAGTTTGGATTCTTCCAGAATTCTTATCTTCCCTTCTTTAATATCAATTAATTTATCACCCTTAAACTCACTCAATGTGCGGATCAATGATTCGGTGGCCGTGCCAACCACTTGTGCCAGGTCTTCTCGGGAAATCTCCAGCGAAGGGTTGCTGTTGGGTGCAGTCTTGAATTTTGAGTGTACTTCTAATAAGCCAATTGCTACACGCTTGCGCACGGAATTGTAAGCGAGGTTGATCAGCCTTTCCTCATTTTCGACAATGTTGTGGCTTAGAAGTTTGATAAACTGCCTTGCCAATTGGTTGTCGTGGCTAATTAGAGAAAGAAAATCTTCTCGGGGGATCAGCATTAACTGAGCTTCTTCCAATACTTCTGCGTTGTCTTTGTAGGCCGAGTCTTCCAGGATGGGCGTGTAGCCGATAAAATCTCCTTGGGTATGAATGTTAGTGATGAATTCTTTCCCGTCTTCGTTCGTCTTATAGGTCTTAATCTTGCCAGAAACTACAAGATACAGATACTGCGGTCGGTGCCCTTCCTGGTAAAGAATAAACTTCTTTTTGTAGGATTGGGTCTGACGCGCCTTGTCGGTAAGCTTGAGCTTTGTGTGCTGCTGAGCAGACTCCATAAATGCGTTCATGCCTTCAGCATCTGCCGAGAACGACTTTTTGAGCTGTGCCGATTTTCGAAGCCTGATTTCAATTGCGTTGAGTAACTGTGTGTCGTCAAAAGGTTTTGTGATGTAATCATCCGCACCAAGCTCCATCCCTTTTCGATAATCTGATTTTTCAGACTTTGCCGTCAAGAATATAAAAGGTATCGCAGCTGTCTCCGGGTTTTTGCTGAGCATATGCAACACGCCATATCCGTCTAAAACAGGCATCATAATATCGCAAATAATTAGATCTGGCTTCCCTTGTATGGCTAGTTCTACCCCCGTTTTTCCATTCTCGGCCGTAATCACTTTGTATTGCGCCAATTCGAGAATCTCGGCCGTGTTCTCACGAACTTCCAGGTTATCTTCGATGATCAATATTTTACTCATAGTATCAAGCTTTTTCAAAGATAGCGACAAAATCAATTGATCGAATGCACTAGCCTACTGCTTTTTTTGAAGGCTATTGCGGAATGTGCACGATAAACGTGCTGCCTTTATTCAATTTGCTGGCAAGTTCAATGTGTCCATCAACAAGATCCAGGTACCTACTAATGATGTGGAGACCAAGACCAGTGCCTTGTATATTTGACGCATTTTCAGCTCTAAAAAACCGCTCAAATAAGTGCTTCTGATCTGCCTCTGATATACCGATTCCCGTATCTTGAATAGTGAATATCAATTCGTTTTTTCTGTTCTCACAACTGACGTCAACAGAACTGCCTTCCGGAGAAAATTTGATCGCATTTGAAATCAAATTCGTCATGATATGCCTTAGCATTTTCCGATCAATGTTACAATCTTCAGTAACTGTAAAGGTGTGGGTGATCTGTTGGGAAGGTTTCGTCAGTCGCTGCATTTCTTGTATCACGGCCTCCAGCTCATCGCGCAGCTCGGCAGGGGTCAGTAGTTCAGGATTGAGTTGTATTTTCCCCTCTTCCATTTTACCCAGAGATAAAAAGTCCTCCAGGATGTCTTTCATATTTCCCACGGCACTTTTGATGCGCTTAACATGCTTCTCTCTTTTTTCCAAATCTTCGACACTCGTGTACTTGTCGATGAGCGATACAGAGGAAAGAATGGTACTTAATGGCGTTCGGAATTCGTGCGAAGCCATGGTGACAAACCGAGATTTCAAATCTCCCAGTTGCTTTTCCTTTTCCAACGCAACTTGGAGACTATTTTGATATTTTTTTATCTCAGAAATATCAACTGCCACCCCGAGGAAACCGGAAATGCTATTTTGTGCATCCCGCAACGTTGTTACATTAAGCGAAACAGTAAATGTGGTGCCGTTCTTGCGGACGTATGTAAATTCATGCTCATTGGGTAAATCATCCATTGACTTAGCAGATAGAACATTGAAGTCCGGGGTTACGGTTTTACCTATCTCTCTCGAAAAGGCAGCTGCTTTTGCCTGAATCTCTGAAGCCAGATGGAATTGAACAACGTTCACTTGGTCAATAACTTCGCTCTTGGAGTAACCCAGGTATTCTTCCGCAGTGCTGTTGAACAACTGTACAACTCCATGAGTATCGGTAGCGATAATACATGCTCCGGCATGGTTGAGTATGGCCTTTTGAAAATTGAGCGCTTTGGTTGTTTCTTGCTGTGTGTTTTCTAACGCCTCTAACGTCTCTTTCAACATCTTTGTGCGGTCTTCTATTTTTTTCTCCAATTCTGCGTTGAGGCGTTTAGTTTGTTCAGCAAACTGCAGCACTTGATTTTTTTGCTCTTTGAGTAAATCTTCATTTTGCTTACGCACCGTAATATCAATAATGAATGCGATTACAAATAGTTGGCTGTCATTTTTAAAATGACTCAAACTGATTTCAACGGGAAAAACAGAATCGTCTTTTCGTTTGGCAAACAATTCGTTGGCAGCACCCATCACTCTATTAGTTGGATGTTCGTTGAAGTTTGTTCGATGGGCTATGTGTGCCACCCTTTTTCCGTGTGGAATAAGTAACTCAACAGGTTTCCCTATTACCTCTGCCTTTTGGTAACCGAAAAGTTGTTCGGCATATTTGTTGAAATTGACGACCAACCCGTTGCTATCAGTCATCAGTATCCCGATGGTTGCATGATTAAAAAGTGTCTCAAATTCGTTATTCGTTACTTGGAGAAGTTGGTGGGTATTTTCGACTTTCGGATCAACCGCCATAGTAAGCTTTTATATCGCAGTTGCAAGATATCACAAAACGATTAATGGCAATATCTATTTTATTTTGACCGCACGCAAAAAGGCCAGACTTAAATCATTCATTTTTGAATGAATAAAATCTGGCCAATCCTAGCACTTACCCGATTTCATGAAGGTAGTAGCGCTTCTTTAAACTATGAAACAGGTATTTCTTTTCTTGGTTTTTGAGGAGTCAACTCCTTTTTTGGAACATTGATTGTGAGAATACCATTTTCATATTTCGCATCGATCTTCTCTGATTTGGCGTTTTCTGGAAGAGTAAATGAACGACTAAATGTGTTGAAAGAATACTCTTTCTTTGTAAATCCATTTTCCTTTTCATTTTTCTCTTCTTCTTTTTCAGCGCTAATAGTTAGCACGTCATTCTCCATCTCTATGGTGAAATCTTTTTTACTTAAGCCGGGAGCAGCTAATTCAATCGTAAACTCTTTTTCGTTTTCTGTAAAATTAGCTGAAGGCACTGTCACGCCAAGTCTTGCAGGAAGCAAGTCCATGTCAACATCAAACAATCCAGTCATAAATGGGCTGGTTCTGAAAAAATCAGAAACGAGTGATGGAAATACATCTACGTTTCTTTTGGCTAACGTTTTCATATATTCTTGGATTTCTTATTTGGTTAGTTGAGAAATCCGGTACAAAAATACTATCGCAAACAGAGGTAGGACGATGATTTTCGATTGATCTGATGATGATACCTGTCATCCTGCTTCTGGTCATTCCTCATAGAATCATCCAATACGATTGGATAGCTTTGTTGGAAAGAAAATCAAGATGTATTGGGCTCGTTGGGTTGCAATTTTTATACTAGTGGGCACAGGCTTGTGTGCTTGCGTGGGAGGTATCATGCTGTTGATTGATCCTTCCGGAAGTTCGCTGGGATTGGATGATCCGATTCAAATGGCTATTCCGTTCCCAGATTATAGATTGCCGGGACTACTACTTCTTGTACTTGTAGGGGTGCTCAGTTTGGTAGCCGCAGGCTTCTCTATTGCTAAAGCAGAAGCCTATCCAACTATTATTTTGCTTCAAGGAGCTATTCTTACGGGCTGGACTTTGATACAAGTTTATTTGTTACCGGATACGCACCTATTTCAACTTGTGTTTGTTGTACTGGGTATTATGCTCATGTTGTATGGTAGTTTTCTGCGTAGTAGGCGGCTTGTGTAGTATGGAAGTCAAGGCTTTTAAATTTGAAAAATGAAAATGACACGATTAGCTCCCTTTTGGCTTGCCCTATTGCTGGTGGCGTCAAGTTGCGCGGTGAAAGTTCGTACCCTGCAACTCCCCAATCATGATTTTAGTAAATATCAAACTTTTTGTTGGTTGGAAAGTTGTGAATTCACTTTTCGAGGCCCCGACTACCTGAATGATTCGCTGATCAGAAGTTATATGCAAAAAGCAATAAAGTCCGAGATGAAGAAAAAGGGTATTGCCTTTAATTCTGACAACCCGGATTTATTGATGGATGTTCAAGTGGTGATGAAAACGGATACCGGTTATGCCTACCACCGCCCCGATGAGGTCCATCAGTTTATTCCGTTTACGAGCAGAGAAGAAGTACTTCTTTTAAAAGGCACTTTTATCATTGATTTGATTGACAAGCAACAAGGTAAGATGGTATGGCGTTCAGTAGCTGTATCCTATTTCGATTTATATCCATCTCTGACAGAAGCTAATGTCAACCGAGCGGTTGAAGCGTCTCTGCGACAATTTCCGAAAAAGAATCATCCTCACCAGTAGAGCCAGACTTCAATCGATATCATGACCTACGGGGTGTGCGCCCATTTAAGAAAGGAGGCTTTCATATCCTCAGGTAAAACCGCAATAACCTGATGCAGTTCTCCAGCTGTAACATAGTCAGCGATTGTCTTGACAACAGCTTCGCAGGCTAGTAGCGCATCTTCTACCGTGGAGAAATCCCGCCACGCCAATAAGCCATCTTCTTTTATCACCTGTTCGGCAAATTCATGCATGGTTTTTATTCTGGCATGATGCCGTTGCGGCATCCACCCATCAACATAGATAGCCTTAATGGCCATTGGCAGTTGTGCCATCAGTTGGAATGACTCTTCGGGGGTAATGCGGTCGCGAAGGACCTTTAGCACGCAGCGTAGCACACGCCCCGCCCGATCGCGATTGTCTTCGTCCTTCAGGTGTGCTGCCAGACGGTTTACAAATTCGTTTCCTTTTGCTGCATGTTTTTCAAAGTGGAGTGCCATAAAAAAAGAATTAAATAATTTCCAGTTGTATACTTTCTACGAAGCGGAAGCTACGTCATTGCTTTTCCAACAAAATCAAATAAATCTTCTTTTGTCAGCAAAATTTGAGTGTTGGCGCCTTCTAAAGCGCCCATTAGTTCATCGTGCTCCTCAAAGTACTTTTTGGCCAGTTCATTTTTTTGTTCAAGCATTTCCGCTAAATTTTTTTCGTGTAGCCTTAACTTAGCGCGAAGACTGTCAATCAATTCCGCATTATAGTAAGTGATAAAGTGCTGAAAATGATCAAGCCTTTGTTTGTCAGGTATTGCCGATAGCTTGGGAGCGATGTTATCCAGCAACTTTTGAAAAAATGACATTTCCTTTTTCCAGAAAAGCGAAGTCGATAACCAATCCAGTGTTTTTTTATGTTTGGCTATCAAGGAAGGTTGCAAAATGTACTTGTCGGTAATGGAGGTTACAGAAATCATAAGTGTTATTTGTTTAGCTTGGTTTCTTTTTTTTCTTTAAAGATGCGCTCTGTAGATTCAATAGGTTATGATAAGAGTCGCATTCAGCAGTGACAATTCTCAGTAGAATATCCTGATTTCTTCTGCTATTTGTGGTATAAGCCAAAGGTCATGTCTGCAATCAAGGAACAAATAAAATCAATCAACAAATGGGCAGGTGCTGCACTAATTCTTCTTTCTATTTTGGTGGCAATACCATTGACGATCAAAACGATTAGCACGAATGGTGGCACGTGGGGTTTTGGTATCATCGGGTTGGCTATACTGCTGCCATTAGATGCGTATGTCCTATTTGGAGTGGCCGGATTGTTGAGTAGCCAGGACAAACAACAACTTCTTTTTCGGATGGGTCATTTACTTTCGGTTAGCATCGGAGTTATTGGGCTTGTCATCTTTCCCTTGTTTCCTTTTGCTGTTGCAATTGTGCCCGTTGCTTTGTCTTTGTTCTCTTTTCTAGATAAGAAACACTTTCGCTTCTATCTTCTTTTGATGATTGTGTTGGCGTTAATTGCCAATGGATTGTTGCTGAAATGGGAGTTGGATTTTGGCCGAGCAATTCCATTTTTACAACTGTTTCAAAAGAGTGGGGCAATGCCGTAAAAGCGTTAAAATAGTCGGTGGGAAATTTTCTTCGAAGTTTTACAGTGGTTTGAGCGAGTCTGTGATCGCTAAATAAGTTCGAAAGTTTCCTGTTATTTGGTTATTTTTGCGCAATTCTGAGATGGCCGAAAATACCTACAAGTCCAATACATTTAAGAAACCCGAAAAGGAAAAGAAGCCTAAGGCTACTAAGCCGAAAAGTAAATTCAGTTTTTCCTTTTTTCAAGATCCACGCCTGGGGTTAGCCCTTGGTTTCTTCCTGATCATATCAGCGGTTTATTTGTTCACCGCATTTTTGTCTTATTTATTCACCGGAAAGTCCGATCAAAGTGTTGTTGAAGCTCTTTGGTCCACTACTCTTCTAGACTCTGGCAAAGAGGCTGAAAATTGGTTGGGTTTATACGGTGCGGTGACAAGCCATTATTTGGTTTTCAAGTGGATGGGTATTTCTGCCTTCTTTATTCCGCCCATTCTTTTTCTTCTTGGCTTCAAAATGGTTTTCAAGAGAGAACTTGTGTCTGTGTTTTCAGTTTTTGTATTCTCCACATTTTCCGGCTTGTGGCTCAGCCTGCTTTTGGGCTATCTCACACATAGTCTTGCGGGCGTCAATGAAATTAGTTTTTTGAGTGGTGGGTTGGGCTATGAGTTGTCTAAAATAGCAGACAGCCTTTTTGGGTGGGGAACGTTTCTACTATTGGTGTTAAGCTTGTTTGTTTTCATTATTTATTATTTCAACGTAACAGCCATCAACGCTTTTCACGTCAAAGATCCAAAGCCTATGGGCAATGCGGCACTGGCATCAACCGATGATGATCGGGTTGAGCCAACCTATACAGATGATCGGGACCATTGGCCTACGCTTGCAGACGAAGAACCTGAACCTGTTTTATTTGAAAGCAAGCCTGAAGTTGCGAAGCCAATTCAGGATATTCTATTGGAAGTAGAACCCCCGAGAATCGAAAAAGAAGAACCACTTTTTACTATTGAAGAGCCAGTCTTGGAAACGGATGCCTTAGCTGAGAAATTGGTGGAGGCACAAGGTTTGTATGATCCCACACTTGAGCTGAGTAACTACAAGTTCCCACCCATCGATCTATTAAACGAGTACGAAGTTGGGAAAGTCCAGGTAAGTCAAGAGGAGCTAAATCAAAATAAAGACAAAATATTGGCAACGCTTACCAATTTCAAAATTGGTATACAAAGCATCAAGGCAACCATCGGGCCTACCGTTACTTTGTATGAGATTGTCCCCGAGGCAGGAATAAAAATTTCACGAATTAAAAACCTGGAGGATGACATTGCGCTGAGTTTATCTGCGCTCGGTATCCGCATCATTGCACCCATTCCCGGCAAGGGTACGATTGGTATTGAAGTACCGAACAAAAACCGGGAGATGGTTAGCATTCGGTCGGTGTTATCTTCCGAGCGGTTTCAAAAATCTGACAAAGACTTGCCCATCGCAATAGGGAAGACAATCTCAAATGAATTGCTGGTCATTGATTTGGCGAAAATGCCTCACTTGCTGGTGGCGGGAGCGACAGGCCAGGGAAAATCAGTAGGGCTTAATGTTATTCTTACCTCGTTGCTTTACAAAATGCACCCCAGCCAACTGAAGTTTGTGTTGGTCGATCCAAAAAAAGTGGAGATGTCATTGTTTAGTAAAATTGAGCGACACTATCTGGCCAAGCTTCCCAATAGCGAAGAGGCAATTATCACAGACACAAAGAAAGTGGTGTATACGCTTAACTCCCTGTGTATCGAAATGGAGAACCGGTATGAAATTTTGAAAGATGCCGGAGCCAGAAATCTGAAAGAATATAACGCGAAGTTTATTTCCCGAAAACTCAACCCGAAAGAAGGTCATCGTTTTTTGCCTTATATCGTTTTGATAATTGATGAGTTGGCCGATTTAATGATGACGGCCGGCAAGGAAGTTGAAACGCCCATCGCTAGGTTAGCTCAACTGGCACGCGCTATCGGTATTCATTTGGTAGTCGCTACTCAGCGCCCATCCGTTAACGTTATCACCGGGGTAATAAAAGCGAATTTTCCGGCACGATTGTCTTTCCGTGTGACTTCAAAAGTAGATTCGCGTACCATTCTAGACTCGGGTGGTGCCGACCAACTCGTTGGGATGGGCGATATGCTGTTTTCCAATGGATCAGACGTAATACGTTTGCAAAGTCCGTTTGTTGACACACCGGAAATAGAAAAAGTGTGTGAGTTCATTGGCTCACAGCGGGGCTACGATTCTGCCTATATGCTACCTGAATTTGAAGGGGAAGATGATGGAGGCGCAAGTTCAGTGGATTTATCAGAACGGGATGCCCTATTTGAAGAGGCAGCCAGGTTGATCGTCATGCATCAACAAGGAAGTACGTCATTGATTCAGCGAAAATTGAAATTGGGCTACAACCGTGCAGGTCGCCTGATAGATCAGCTGGAAGCCGCAAAAATAGTGGGGCCTTTTGAGGGGTCAAAGGCGCGTGAAGTTCTTATTAAAGATGAAATGAGTTTGGAACAATTATTGACTGATTTGAAAGAAAGACATAGTTAATTTGAATTTTATTGCAATGAAAAAGTTTGTTTTACTGGCTGCCTTCCTGGTTTTTGGAAAATTACTGATGGCTCAATATGATCCGAAAGCATTGGAGATTCTGGAAGCGATGAGCAAAAAATACAAGGCGATTGCCAACTTTGAAGCCAGCCTCGCCACCTTAATGACCAACGAAACGGAAGGTGTAAAAGAAGAAGTGAAAGGCAAGATCACAGTCAAGGGTGAGAAATTCAGATTGTTGTTGGACGATCAGGAGATTATCAATAACGGTACTACCGTGTGGACTTATCTCCCTTCGGCTAAGGAAGTCAACATCGACAACTTTGACCCAAATTCAGATGATATAAATCCGGTAAAGATTTTTGATATTTATAAAAAGGGTTTCCGGTATCTTTTTTTGGGAGAAAAGACAGAAGGCGGTCAGGTGTATGAGGAAATCGACCTCGTGCCCGAAAAGAAAAATGCTCAATACTTCAAGATAAAAATGATGATTGCCAAGAAAGACAAGAGTATTCATAGCTGGACGATGTTCGACAAGGCAGGCAACAGGTACAAGTACCTGATCACTAAGTTTACCCCCAATCTGAAAATAGATGATTCCTTTTTTAATTTCGATGCTAAAAAGTATCCGGGGGTAGAAATCATTGATGTTCGATAGGTCGACAATTACGTGTTAGCATGACCCGCGATCAGCTTTTTGAGCAAATCAAAAAAAAACAGTCTTACCTGTGTGTTGGGTTGGATACCGATTTAGAAAAAATACCTAAGCATTTTCTTCGGCTCTCTGATCCTGTATTTGAGTTTAACAAACGGATCATTGATGCCACAAAAGACTATTGCGTGGCTTATAAACCAAACATTGCTTTTTATGAGGCGTTGGGTCATAAGGGCTGGGAAAGCCTACAACGTACTTTAGAATATATTCCCAAGGAATGTTTTACCATTGCAGATGCCAAGCGGGGAGACATTGGCAATACCTCAACGCTTTACGCGCGGGCTTTTTTCGAGCAAATGGATTTTGACGCGCTCACAGTGGCGCCTTATATGGGCGAAGATTCGGTGAGGCCATTTTTGGAATTTGAAGGCAAGTGGACGATTTTATTGGTACATACCTCTAATCCAGGTAGTACAGATTTTCAGCTCATTGAAACGCAAGATGGAAAATACCTTTTTCAGGAAGTGATCTTTGCCTCGCAGCGCTGGGCAACGCCCGACAAGATGATGTACGTGGTGGGGGCAACGCATGCCGATAAAATTGGAGCCATTCGGGCACTCGCCCCAGATTACTTTTTTTTGGTTCCGGGAGTAGGCGCTCAAGGCGGAGATTTAGAGGCTGTGTCAAAGGCCGGGTTGAATGCGCAGTGCGGTCTTCTGGTGAATTCGTCCCGTTCAATTATCTACGCATCTGCCGGTGAAGATTTCGCTGAAGCGGCAACGGCAGCGGCTAAAAAAGTTCAGGACGAAATGAGCCATTATCTCCATAAATACGTGAGATAGGTATCTACAAGCCATCTCAAAAATAGCGGATTATCAAGTTGAGTATGTCGAAACCAGCTTTGTGAAATCGAAGTAGCCTTCGACAAGCTCAGGCTGCCATAGAAATTGATTTTTGAGATGGCTTCTACATTGATTCGTATTATTTTATCCCAAACTATGCATTAGGAATGCATAGTTTGCCCAGGGGGTTGACGATCCGCCTAAGGCGGATGTCAAGGTTAAACCCTGACAATGAAAATCACCAACTTGGTTTTCTTACTTGGGGCTAAATCGTTGATTTTCATTCGTCAATTATGCAATTGAATTTCTATTGCATAATCTGGGTTTATGTAGTAGCTTGTCATGGATACATGGCAATGAACGAATCTTTTCTGCACTATATCTGGCAATTCCAATATTTCGATAAAGCCAATCTGGAAACACAGCAGGGTGAGCAAGTATCGATATTTAAAACCGGTTGGCTCAATACGAATGCCGGTCCAGATTTTTCGGGTGCCAAGATTCGTATCGGTGACCTTGATTGGGTGGGGAATGTGGAGATACATCAGAAAGCTTCCGATTGGATAGCGCATTCACACACTCAAGACAAGGCGTATGAAAACGTGATCCTTCACGTGGTTTGGGAAGGAGATGAAGTAATCACAAGAATGGATGGGTCGGTTATTCCAACCATTGAATTGAAGGATCGGGTAGATGAATCGTTGTTGAAGGCCTACCGAAAACTGGTCAATAGTAGTACCGTCATTCCCTGCGAAAAATCATTTCAGTCTGCCGATGAATTGATCAAGTTGTCGATGGTGGAAAAATCGCTTTTGAAAAGGCTGGAATATAAAGCCCACGAGGCGCAGCAGGTATTGCAATCCAACGGAGGCGATTGGCAAGAAACCGCCTATCAGCTTTTGGCCAGAAACTTCGGATTTAAAATTAATAGCGAATCTTTCTTTCAATTGGCAAAATCGCTCCCTTATAAAATTATTACAAAGCATTCGTCTAATTTATTGCAGTTGGAGGCCTTGCTGTTTGGCCAGGCAGGCATGCTGGAAACAAAAACGAAGGATGAATATGTCACGGCATTGTATGAAGAATATCTATTTCTTTCCAAAAAATATTCGATCTACGATTCCCGTCTTTCCACGGCTCAATGGAAGTTCCTTCGTTTGCGGCCTGCCAACTTTCCCACGCTTCGCATTGCACAGTTTGCTTCACTGATGGCATCGGAAAAGAGCCTTTTCTCAACATTCATCGAGGCAGATTCATTTGATAAATTGCAATCTGTTCTATCGTGTTCGCCCTCGGTTTATTGGCATTCCCATTTTCATTTTGCCCGCAAATCGAAAACAACAATTCACTCGTTCGGGCAGGCATCGAAAGAGAATGTGATCATTAACACGATCGTTCCGTTGTGGGTGGCGTATGGAAAGACTAAAGATGATCAGCGGTATGTTGATCGCGCCATGGAAATTCTTCAGCACATCCCCGCGGAAGTAAACAAGATTACTAAAATATGGTCGGGTCTTGGCATGTCACTACAATCTTCGTTTGAGTCACAGGCATTGATCGAACAATACAATACCCTTTGCCAGAAACGAGATTGCCTCAATTGCGTGGTCGGTGCGTCACTCCTTCGTCCTCAATGAGCGCTCTGCTAATCGTGGTAAATTGTATTGCGATCATTGGCTTCGCCATCGGTTTCCAGCGTTCGTTTGGGGTCGACCTGCAGAAATTTTATTGGTTCGCTTTTTTTATCAAGTGGTTGGCAGCCCTATATCTTGGGCTCGTGTATACATACTACTATCCGGGAGGAGACACATGGACTTATTTTGAGGAAGCAAAAAAGTTATCACTTCTTGCAACGTCCGACTTTCCTCAATTTAGGGAGCTATTCCTGACAAGCAACGACACAAGTTCGGTGACACATTTTTTATATGTGCATGACCGCTCGTTTCTTTTCGTAAAAATAGTCAGTCTCTTAAATCTAATTTCATTGAACAGTTATTGGGTAACCGCCTCCTATTTTTCGTTGGTTTCATTTTTTTCAAGTTGGTTTTTACTTGTTCAACTGCGAAGATTCGTCCCGGACTCAACCCGAGCAGCAGTGGTAGCCATTTTTTTATTTCCATCGATACTTTTTTGGTCTTCCGGTTTACTGAAGGAAACGTTGGCAATGGCCGCAATTTATTATTTAACGGCTGTCCTGATTCAACTTTTGGGTGGTGCAAAAGTGCGCCTCGTGCAATGGGCGTTAGTGTTTCTTTCTCTTTGGATAGGTTGGTCGATCAAATACTATTGGTTGGGTATTTTTGTTGCAGCCTGGCTCTCGTCTTTGTTTGTGTTCCTTTTAACCAGGAATACAAAAATTTCGCAGCGTAAATCAGGTTTAGGTTGGCTCGGTGTGTTTCTGTTGCTTGCTGCAGCGGCAAGTTTTGCCCACCCTAATTTTCACCTTGAGCGGGTGATGGAGGTAATCGTTTCTAACCATGATCTCTCTGCTTTGCAATCAAAAGGCAATAACTATATCCATTATTATGATCTTCTACCTACTGTTGCGAGTATGGCGGTTAATTCTCCGTGGGCTTTGTTCTCTGCCCTTTTCAGGCCATTGCCTTTTGAGGCCACTGGCCTTCCATCAGTTCTGGCCTCGTTGGAAAATCTGATCATTCTTGTGCTTGCTGTTTCCTATTTGGCATCTGCGCGAAAGAAAAGTCCTTCATTTGCCATTCCTCTTATTGTTTTTTCGGTCGTGCTTTGTGTATTTCTCGCGTTGTCGACACCCAATTTTGGTACACTCTCTCGCTATCGGGTGGGGTTCCTCCCCTTCCTGATTTTTGTTTTTTCTTTCCGCAATCCGTTGCTAAACTATTTGACCAGACGAATTTCTTTTTTTACCAAGTAGTTCGATCAATCCCTACCTTTGTGCCATGGAGAACCCGGTAATCATCTTTGGAGCAAATGCTCTCGGTCGTGCGGCAAAAGACATTTTTGAAAACAATGACGTAGTTGTCTATGGTTTTTTAGATGACGATAAGAAACTGCATAAATCAATTATTGATGAAGTAGTGGTATTAGGTGATACCGATGACGATGGCTTTTTGAAGTTGATTGGTAAAAAGTGTGAGGCATTTATTGCCATTGATGACAATAAGCTCAGAAAAAATATTGTGAGTGTGTTGAAAGACGTTCGTCACGTACAACCCGTGAATGCTGTACACCCCAAGTCATTTGTTTCTCCCAAAGCAGAAATCGGCCATGGCAACTTTATTGATTATGGAGCGTACCTGGCACCGGCTGCAAAAATGGGAAGCTATTGCCTGATTCATGCTAATGTGTCGATAGGTGTTGAGGCCACTTTGGGAGATTTGGTGCAGGTGGGCTCTGGTTCAAACATCAATTCCGGTGTGCAGATAGAAGACGAAGTATTTATCGGCTCTGGGGTCACCATCGTTTCGGGAGTGTCGATTGGAAAGGGTGCACGAATTGGTGCTGGTTCTGTGGTGATAGCGTCAGTGAAAGCAGGAGAAACCGTCTTCGGAAATCCTGCGCAAAAGGTGAGCCGATAACTAAACTGAATATGCCCAAATACACAGAGACCGATTTGATTCTGAATAAAGATGGGAGCGTCTACCATCTCAATCTTTTACCAAAACATATTTCTGATACTGTTATTGCGGTGGGAGACCCTAGCCGGGTTTATATGATAAGTCAACTATTTGATGAAGTTGAATTTGAAATGAACAAACGAGAGTTTATCACTCACGTGGGCAGGTATAATGAAAAAAAGATTACTGTAATCAGCACAGGAATCGGAACCGACAATATTGAGATTTTTTTTACGGAATTAGACGCGCTGGTGAATATCGATTTGAAAACACGAGAACCAAAAGCGAAGAGAAAGAAATTAAAGGTAATTCGAATCGGCACTTCAGGAGCTCTACAAGAGGATATTGCAGTGGGTTCTCACCTGGTTTCTGATTATGCTGTTGGTTTCGACAATCTGATGAACTTCTATGATCTGCCGATGGATGACTTCGAGAAGGGCTTGGCTCATGACATTCAAAAGAAGATCGGCCTTCCGTTCATGCCATATGTAGCACGAGGCTCTGAATCGCTTCGCAAGCAACTGGCTTTTGATATGCAGGTGGGCAACACCGTGACTTGCCCAGGCTTTTACGCCCCCCAAGGAAGAGAGCTACGAGTCCCTATCCGGTTCCCGAAGTTGCTGGAAGACTTGAACTACTACCATAAAGGCGACTTTTGGCTTACGAATTTTGAAATGGAAACAGCCGCGTACTACGCGATGGGTAGATTGCTGGGACATGAAGTGCTAAGTGTGAATGCCATCATCGCGAATCGCATGAAGAATAAATTTTCAAAAGATCACACCAAAGTAGTGGAGTCGCTGATTGAAAAAGTGATTGATCGGATTTAGAGTGGGAGATACGAAGATTCTCGTAGTTGGTTAAAATATTTGCAATGCAATTGCTTCAAACAATACCACTTAATGGGTATTGTTTCCCATTTTACAAACCTTCATCTTTAAGTGTCAAAACCCTTCACCATGAACACTTCAAGGCTTTTCTTCTACGTGGCTGCTTTAATTTTTACAGCTGTTTCTCTACAAGCCCAGCAACAAAAGTATGCCCTCGTCATTGGCGCGCAAAATTATACTTCCCTGCCCCCACTCCGCAATTCACTGACTGATGCAAAGGATTTGACAAACGTGCTTCGATCAAAAGGATTTAAGGTAGAGACACTTCTTGATCCCAAAACGAAAGCGCAATTAAAAGATGCCATCATTCGGTACAGGGATGCGATGCAAAACGTAGTGGGTGGTGTGGGTATCATTTTCTATGCAGGGCATGGTATGCAGTTTGAGGGGAATAACTACGTTATACCCACTACTGCCAAACTTGAATTGTCAAGTGACCTGGATGATCAATGCTTAAAAATGAACGCAGTGATGTCAGTACTCAATTCAACCAATAAGTCATTGAATATTCTTTTCTTAGATGCGTGCCGGAGCATCCCCAGTTTTAACCGCGACTCCGAACAGGGTTGGACAAAAGTAAATGCACCTCGGGGTTCTATAGTTGTTTTTGCAACTGAGGCAGGAAAAGTAGCGTCTGATGGAAATGGAAAAAATGGCCTATTTACTTCCAAATTGCTCACACGAATCAATGAGCCCGGGCTGAACATCACAGACGTTCTGAAGCGTGTAAAGCAAGATGTATTTGCTGCATCCGATGAAAAACAACTTCCTTCGTTGGAAGACAATTCAATTGGGGGTGATTTCTTTTTCACTCCTGGCTCCAAAATAACCATTGCCGATGGTGCCGAACCCCTATCTCAACCTCTTGTAAAAACAGAACCAGTTATAGTTTATAAAGCCCCAATAAAAACTGGTTTGGACTATGGCTACGGCACGGTCGATGCCCGCACGGTAAAAGTAGGCAAGCAAGAATGGCTCGGCAAAAATTTGAACCTAGATCACTTTGCTAATGGCGACCCTATCCCCGAGGCAAAAACAGAGGACGAATGGAAACTAGCGGGCGAAAACAAACAACCCGCTTGGTGCTATTATGATAATGAACGCGCCAACGGCCGTAACTATGGCAAGCTGTACAATTGGTATGCGGTAAACGACCCGCGCGGTCTTGCCCCAAAAGGTTGGCACGTGCCAAGCGATGATGAGTGGACCGCCATTATCAACCACTTGGGTGGAGAAGCTATGGCCGGCACTTCTTTAAAAAATACATATGGTTGGGAAAATAACGGAAATGGTAACAATAATAGCGGTTTTGCAGGCCTTCCGGGTGCCTTTCGTGGCCACAATGGAGGATTCAGCAATATTGGTGAGGACTGTTACTGGTGGAGCTCTTCGGAGAGCTCAGCGGGGAAAGCTTGGAACCGCTTTTTGAACTATGACGATGGAGGTGTGAACAGGTTCTACGACTACAAGGGTTGCGGTTTTTCTGTGCGGTGCGTAAGGGATTGATTTATTTGACTATCTGCATTTTCCTTCTCAGTGGAGTCTCCCGCCTCGGGCACTCCGCGCATTTTTACTAGAAGAATAAATTTTCAAAATATTCAACGTAACTAGTGGAGTCGCTGATTGAAAAAGTGATCGATCGGATTTAGTCGTTAGCAAGAGTCGACTAATACGTCATACTATCCATCCTAATAATCGGTTTGCCTGCTATGAACGGTTCATTGTTGTAAAATCCTTAAAGCACACGGTGAGCAATTTGCTCAATGACTAATTCTTTTTTTGATTTCCCCTCGTTGCCTTGGCAGCAAACCCGCTGTGGGTGTCTGCTCATGGCCACCACCTAAGACACTGCATGTTGGTATTGATCGGGAGTAAACGTAATGGTGAAGCAGGTTTTTACTTTTTGCGTTTCCATAGTCGATAGTATTTTAGGGTATAGGAATTTCGATCTCCGGTTACTGCTACAAAGATCGATCAAATGATTATCCGTTAACAACAGTAATGCCAGAAATCGACTATTAATTTTAAGTAAAATCGAATTGATTCAAAATAGTGTTGCCCGCATTCGGTCGTTCCTGTTGGGGGATGGGAAAATTATTGCAGAGAGGCTACATTGAATTGTTAACTTTGCGCCCAGAAATGAGAAATTACGAAATCCACACATTACCCAATGGAATCCGGGTGGTTCACAACCAGGTTGCCTCCACCAAGATTGTTCATTGTGGTATTATGCTTGACATTGGAAGCCGAGACGAAAACCCGGCTAATCAGGGCATTGCCCATTTCTGGGAACACATGGCCTTCAAGGGAACCAAGAAGAGAAAGTCCTTTCACATCCTCAATCGGTTAGAATCTTTGGGTGGAGAATTAAATGCCTTTACCGACAAGGAGAAGATCATGTTCTACGCCTCCCTTCGAGATGAATATTTTGAAAGAGCCATAGAATTATTGGCAGACATCACGTTCGATTCTGTTTTTCCAGCCGCGCAAATTGAAAAAGAGCGGCACGTGATTTTGGAGGAGATGTCCATGTATTTTGACGACCCGGAGGATTCGTTGCAGGATGAGTTTGATGCACTTATTTTCTCCGGACACTCTTTGGGCATGAATATACTGGGCACTAAAAATACTGTGGGTAAGTTTAAGCGGGCCGATTTTAAATCCTTTGTAAAAGAGCACTTAGATACTTCCCGAATCATCTTCTCATCCGTAGGGAATATTTCGATGGAAAAGGTCATCCAATTGGCTGAAAAATACTTGGGTCGTATACCGGCTGTCGCATCAGTAAAGAGGAGAAAAAAATTTACAAACTACAAAGCAAAAGACCTTGCCTTGAAGCGTGAGGTCAAGCAGGGGAGGTGTGCCATCGGGCGGCCTGCTTACAAAGTGACTGACGAAAAGCGAAGTGCATTTTATGTTCTCACCAGCATACTAGGTGGTTCGGGAATGAATTCGCGTCTGAATCTGGCACTTCGCGAGAAGTATGGATTTGTGTATTCAATAGGATCGCACTTTGTACCCTTTACAGATACGGGTATTTTTATGATCTCGTTTGGTACCGAGCCTTCTCAAATGAAAAAAAGTATTGAGCTGGTGAAAGTGGAGATGAAAAAACTACGCGATATGCCGCTTGGTATAAAACAACTGGCCTCCTCCAAAGAGCAAATACTTGGGCACTTAGCAATGGCTGAGGAGAGCAACATTAGCTTTATGATGATGATGGCCCGCAACTTATTGGACTTAAAAAAGATAGTGACGTTCGAAGAATTGCAAGGAAGAGTAAAGGAGATAACCGCACATCAGCTTCAGCAAATTGCCAATGAGATGTTTAAAGAAGATGAGTTGAGTTGTTTGATCATGGAGCCCAAATAGACGAATGGAGTTTATACCCCTCGAGATTGATAACTATGCCCGAGCGCATACCTCGGAAGAACCTGATTTGTTAAAAAAGATTTATCGGGATACACAGGCAGATATCCTGATGCCGCGCATGGTGTCAGGTCATTTACAGGGAAGATTCCTTTCAATGATCAGCCGCATGATCAAGCCTTCTGCTATTTTAGAAATTGGAACCTTTACGGGGTATTCTGCGATTTGCCTGGCAGAAGGCCTTCGGGCGGGCGGGAAAATCATGACGATCGACAATAATGAAGAACTAGAAAATCGGGTTCGAGGTTATTTTGCGGAGGCAAAATTGGGTGGTGCCATAGACTACTTGATTGGCGATGCATCGCTGTTGATACCAACTATATCCACACAGTTCGACTTGGTTTTTATAGATGCAGATAAAAAGAATTATAGCCTTTACTATGACCTTGTATTTGACAAAGTGAGGGTAGGTGGTTTTATCCTTGCCGATAACGTGCTTTGGAGCGGCAAAGTGGTACAATCAAAATTGGACAAAGATACTCGAGCGGTTGCCGCCTTCAATCAAAAAGTCAGTAATGACAGCCGTGTTACATGCATGCTCTTGCCACTGCGCGATGGGCTCATGCTTATTCAAAAGCTCAAAAATTGACGGGTGCATTTCAAATTGACGCGATTTTGTAAATTTAAATAAAAACAAAAGACTATGAGCAAGGAGGAATTTTTGGCCGTAGCGGAACAGCGCTATGATGCCCTTCAAAAGCTGAACCAATTGGACAGCTTTTAAAATTATGAGAAACTATTTCTGGAACTAT
>JADBYQ010000124.1 GCA_020402945.1 Cytophagales bacterium
AATGGATGTCAGCGCACAGCAACTGTCACGGTTAATTCTCTCCCCACGATCAGCGGCACCTTGACGATCTGCGGCACGGGCACAACGACCTTGACGGGCAGCGGTACGCCTGCGGCTGTCACCCCGTGGGCATCTTCGAATACTGGAGTAGCAACGGTGAACAGTTCAGGTTTAGTGAGCGGGGTATCAGCAGGAACGACAACGATAACCTATACCGATAACAATGGATGTCAGCGTACAGCCACCATTACTGTTGACGCTCAACCAACAGAATCTAATGCTGGCCTAAATCAACCAGCGGCTTGTGGCACAGTAACTCTTGCCGGAAATGTGCCGGCAGTAGGAACAGGAAATTGGACTTTTGCGCCCGGTGGCAACCCGAATGGACTTGGGTCTATACTTACCCCATCCGCCAACAATAGTGGGTTCAATGGAACTCCAGGCATTAGCTATACTTTGCGATGGACCATTAGCAATGGGGTATGTCCTCCAAGTACCGATGACGTGGTTGTAACGTTCAGCAATCCGGGAGTAACACCCTCTAATGCTGGACCAGACCAAGAAAAATGTAATAATGGTAATTTCACCCTGGCAGCAAATGCTCCGGCAGTAACAGAAACTGGCGCATGGACCCTAATTTCAGGGACAGCAACGATCGCGACACCGGCATCTAACATCAGCACAGTTACGAGTGTGAGCGGCAGCGCTGTTCTCCGTTGGACAATTTCGGATGGTGCAACTTGTACAAGTTTTGACAATGTTACTCTCACCAATAGCCTCCCACCTTCTGCGGCATCTGCCGGATTAGATCAGGCTGTTTGTGGAACAAGCGCAACGCTGGCTGCCACTGCTCCGTTGGTGGGAACAGGCACTTGGACAATTCAGGCGGGGACGGGCGGAACAGTCACAGCTGTTAACAATCCTCTCTCTACTTTTACAGGTACTGCGGGAGTCACTTATACCCTTCGATGGACTATTTCAAATGGAAGTTGCCCGGTCACCACTGATGATGTTACGGTAAAATTAGATGAGGCTCCTACCCCTTCAGCGGCTGGGCCTGACCAACTGAATGTTTGTGGAACGATATCACTCAATGCCAATCAGCCAACAGTAGGAACTGGGCAGTGGAGTATCTTTAGTGGAGCAGGCGGCTCTTTAGGTAATGTCAATGATAGACAAAGCAACTTCAATGGTGCAGCTGGAATATCATATATATTGCGTTGGTCTATCACAAACGGTATATGTCCTGTAAGCATAGACGAAGTAACGATTACGTATGATCCCGTTGGTCCAACCCCTGCCAATGCTGGATCAGATCAATCCGTATGCGGAGCAACGTCAACAATACTTACTGGAAATAGCCCAACTCTAGGAATTGGTCAATGGAGTTTTGCGGTTGGTGGCAACCCTGACGGGCTTGGAGTCTTTACCGATGTGAATAATCAAGCAAGCGGCTTTAGCGGAACGATAGGTCAAACCTATCTTCTCAATTGGTCGGTTACATTGGCCACCTGCATTAGTACAGATCAGGTAATTATCAACTTTAATAGTGCATTGCCTTCAGCCAATGCAGGCGCTGATCAGGCTATTTGTGGCGCTATAAATACAACTCTCAATGCAACAGTGCCAATAATTGGCACAGGTACTTGGTCTATTGTAAGCGGCATAGGCGGTAGTATCACAACACCTGGTAGCGCAGTCTCAGCGTTCACTGGTGTGGCGGGTCGAGTTTACGTTTTGAGATGGTCAATTACAAATGGAAGTTGCCCTGCAAGTACTGATGATGTTCAGATTACTTTTAATGCAGCAGCATTGAATGTATTTAATAGCAATCATTGCCAAAATATTGGGAACCTCGATCTGTCAGCCTTGGTTTCGGTATCGCCAGCGGGGGGTACGTTGACATTTACGGGCACGCAAGTGGCGGGGACTATACTTGATCCGACCGGGCTTTTGGGTATTCAAAGCATTTCCGTGATGTATGTAAGCGGTGGCTGCACCATAAACAACACTTTATTAATAAACGTGCTAGCATCCACCAATCCAGGTTGTACAGGGGGTGGTGGGGGAACAGGTACTTGCGCAACAGTAGTGATTACACCAGTTCCTTCGCCAGCTACTTGTACACTTTCAAATGGATCGATTAACTTCAATATCAATCCGGCAACACCGATTGTCAATCCATCGGGAGTGAAGATTACTATCACTGGTATTTCTACTACCAATTCAACAATAGCAAGGACTAATTTTAACGATCCTGCATTCCCAGCTTTGCCCATCGGTGTTTACAATTACTCAATTGAGTATGGAGATGTTAGCTGTTTGAAGACAGGTCAGGTGACTGTTGATCAATCCGGAACGGTAGGAACGCCTCTAGCTACAAATATTGTTGGCCCTGTTTGTGCTGGGTCCTCAACTGGATCTATAAAGTTAGATGTACCTGGTGAAACGGGCAATGTATTGCAATGGTCGTTGGATGGACTTGCATTTACGAATTTTACTGCTGGCAGTACTATTACTGGTGTTCCAGCTGGATTGGCGCCAACTTTCCAGCGCGTCATTAGTGTTCGCAGGAATGCTGGTGACCCCTGCAATGCATCGATTACTATAGTTATCCAGGACGCCAGTCCAGCAATCACTACTACTTTAACGCCCACTGACGCAACATGCGCTAATAATGATGGGAGTATTTTGGTCGGTACCGTTTCTGGCGGAGCAGGTCCCTATACGTTCAAGTTAAATGGTACAACAATAACTCTTCCGACTTCGAATAGAATTACTGCCAAAAGCGGAGGTAACTATACGTTAAGCGTTATTGACTCAAAAAATTGTCAAGTTGATTTTGCTACTTCGATTAATTTCCCCGGTTTAGTGAATTATACATCGGCAGTTAATAACCCGGATTGCAGTGGCTCTGGTCAAAATGGAAGTATTGTGTTGACCATAACATCAACAGGTACGTTTTTTGCGGGTATCACTACTGATCCAATTGCACCACCAACAGTTTTTCAAAATGTTGTTTCAGCAGGGAGTACACCGGTTACTTTTGGCGGGCTTAGCAAAGGAACTTACTATGTATCATTGACGCCAACGGGCGCAGCTTGCCCTACGAAGGCACCATTTGTAATTAACTCCGGCCCAGACCAAGTTGACTTCTCGTTGAATGTGCAGAACATACTTTGTTTTGAAAACAAAGGTGGCGTGGCGATATCAGCTATTAAAGGGTCGCCATTGGTGAATTATAGTTACGAGATAGTAGACGCAACGGGTGCCATCCTCCCAGCCAGCAGTGTAACACCACCGAATCCAATTAATCAACTTCAAGCACTGGGCACGGTAAATTTGTTAGGATTATCAGCTGGCGAATACAGAATAAGGTTATTCCAGAATCAATCAGTTGCTAGTGGGTGTGTGGCTCCTATTTCGTCAGCGTTCAAATCGTTTACTGTGCTCGGACCCACAGCGGCATTGGATACGCTTTATGTTACCCGCACGATATCACTGCCCGATCAGCCCACCGGCACCATGCTCGTTGGCCTAAAGGAAAGCCAACAGACACCTTACCAAGTTAGACTTGAATTGAAAAAGCCAATTGATCCACTTCAAGCTTTTCTACTTGACTATACTGATTTTCCTCCTAGAAACACGCAGAATTTAAAGATAGAATACAACATTCGGAATTTGTTTGCGGGACTCTATGAATTGAAAATAAAAGATGCCCTCGGATGTGAAAAAACGTATGCTGACATTGAGATTAAGGTAGATGTAAATATTTTTATACCGAATGTGTTTACACCTAACGAAGACGGTTCAAACGAAACGTTCTTCATTCGAAATTTACCTGCTGATTCAAAAGTAAATATTTCCAATCGTTGGGGTGCTGAGGTATATAGTTCCAGTAACTATCAGAATGATTGGAATGGAAGTAACAATGCGGATGGCGTTTATTTCTACCGTATTGTGGCCGGAGGAAACACGTTTACCGGATGGGTTGAAATTATTAGAGGCAAGTAATACATGCCTCAAGCTGCCTTGTGCTCTTGGCGATCAGGTCATTGAAGCCAGGAATTTAAGCGTGTTTACTTCGTCAGCATAGTCAGAAAGACCTGGAGTTTGTGTTTCGCCAAAGGCTACGCTTTTCGGATACCACCGATCTGCTGAAGCGACACATTGGATTTTTTCCTTATTCTCATTCAGCCTTTTTTCAAGCTGGGTAAGGTCACTATAAAATTCATAGTATACGATTGCAATTGGTGACACGAGCGACTTGCTTTCCGTTAGGATCACTGAGCCGTTGTCAAAAAAATGAATGAGGTTGATCAATAAAATGGAGTGCTGATAATGATAGTTGTTGGCGTATTTGTTATGATTGACAAGTGCGCCATATTCTTCCCAAGCTTTCATGATTTTTTTGACATCGTAACCTGCCGGAAGGAAGAGTTTCGAAACGTTCCGACACCCCTGGCCAAAATAGCTGAATACATCCTTCCCCAATTCCTTTAACTGGGCTTCGTTCTCTTCGCCCCTAATCACTGCACAGGATGTTCTGTTTTTCCGGATGATGTGTGGAATATTTCTGAAATAATACTCGAAGTAGCGACCTGTATTGTCGCTGCCTGTAGCGATTACCGCATCAATATTTGTCAATTTCTCTTCGATAAAAATTAATTCGCGGAAACGTAAATCAATTTGCTTCAATTGGTTGCAGATAAACTCCATCAACACTGTATCCTGCGAGCTCAATTTGGCTACCAACACGTGTCCGAAAATCAGCACACAAAGCAAGTCATGAAAGCCAACGAGTGGTATGTTTCCTGCCATTGCCACGCCCACTCTCTTGTTTGATTTTTCGCTCTGGAGAACGTAAGGGGAGGCCCATTCGGTTAGATTTTTTTTGTCTAGAAACTTGGCGACACCCTGTAGCGCTAACTCAATATTCTCATGCGTGAACCATGGATTTTGGCTTGTTGCCTTTGTAAAAAGATTTGCTCTGTCGGCTTCTGATTGGTTTTCAATGATCGATTTTAGCCGAACAAACGATTCAATTCTATCTTCTAATGTCATTTTTAGTTTGAACTTTGTACACTGAATTCTGTTTTGACTATTGCGGTTTGAACCGTATTTTTGCTGCAATTTCTTTTAAAAAAGACTCAAAGGAAGCGATTATGGCCATAAAGATAACAGACGAGTGTATTAATTGTGGAGCGTGTGAACCGGAGTGCCCTAATACGGCCATTTATGAGGGTGGACGTGAGTGGACATGGGCGGGCGGAACGGCTTTGAAAGAAGTTAAACTAGAAGATGGAACGACTACTGATGCCAAACTGGACCAAAACCCGGTATCGGCTGAATTTTACTATATCGTGTCAGGTAAATGCACAGAGTGCACTGGTTTTCATGAGGAACCTCAATGTGCCGCTGTTTGTCCTGTCGATTGCTGCGTGCCAGATCCTGAACATGTGGAATCAAAAGACGTGTTAATGGCGAGGAAGGCCTATTTGCACAATGAGCAGTTGCAGGCCTAATCAAATTGGCCCAGCCTACTTCATTTTGCTCCGTTTAATTAAATAAGCCTGCAGCACTTCGTCATATGAGCTTTTTGAATCAACGGAGATAAAATCAATCTTTAATTGGTTGCACTTTAGTTTAAGCTGATCATGCATTCTTGCCAATTCGGTCTCAAACCTTTCTTTGATTTCTGATGGGTGTAGCTTCAATTTTTCACCACTTTCCAAGTCGATAAATTCGTACGGTTTTTCGGCAAACGAAAACCGAAGTTCCGTTTCATGATCGGTAACATGAAAAAGCAACACTTCGTGTTTGTTGTGTTTTAAGTGCTGTAGTGCCTTGAAAATATCTTCGTGGTTTTCACTTCCATCAAACATATCGCTGAAAATAATCACGAGTGACCGCTTGTGAATTTTTTCCGCTAATTCGTGGAGGACTCTAACGACATTCGTATGCTTTGAATCTTTCGCGCTATCCTGCAACTTCTTTTCGAGCAACGTGAAAACCTTGTTGAGATGTGTGGAAGAAGATTTTATTGGCGTTAACTCTTCAACCGAATCTGCGAATAGACTCAGCCCCACTGCGTCTCGTTGGCGATGAAGTAAAAACGCCAAGGCAGAGGAAGCGAAAACACTGAACCTAATTTTGGCTAAAGACTCTTTAGGGTAGTACATCGAAGAAGAGCAGTCAACGACAAGCAAGCACCGCAAATTGGTCTCTTCTTCATACTGTTTTGTGTACAACCGATCAGTTCTGGCGAATACTTTCCAGTCAATATGCCGAGTCGTTTGACCAACATTATATAGTCGATGCTCAGCGAATTCAACGGAGAAACCATGGTAGGGTGACTTGTGTAGGCCGGTAATAAACCCCTCGACCAATTGCTTTGCCAGTAACTCCAGGCTTCCGGTTTGTCTTGTTTCTTCGAGGGTGGACTTCATTTGGGCATAAATAAACGGAATACGCCTTAAAATTAGTGTGTTCTGTTTGCATTAAATTTTTAAAATACTACCTTCGAATTGACCATTAAACCTAAAACCTAACCTAAACCTAACGATCTGTGGAAGAGAACAAGAGCAATGGCCGTGATGAGATTTATTCTGAGAAAGTAAAGGCAGGTAAACGCACCTATTTTTTCGATGTCAAGTCCACCCGGTCAAATGATTATTACCTGACCATTACCGAAAGCAAGAAGCGTTTTAACAAAGATGACGAAGGTTTTACCTACGAAAAGCACAAGATTTTCCTCTATAAGGAAGACTTTAACAAATTTATGGAAGCTCTTAATAATACTGTCAATCACGTCAAGCAAGAGCTTCTTCCAGATGTTGATTTTGATTCATTTGACCAAGCACGAGAAGAGAAAGAAGCCCATGAAGAACCTAAGACAGCAGCGGTTGGCTCTGATTTGAAGTGGGATTAAGATTTTACCTTTACCTAAACTGGAAAAGGCCTCGGTGAAAACTGGGGCTTTTTCTTTTTCGCGGACGAAAGCTTGAGGCCAGTAACTTGGCGTCTTTGTATGGTAGGCCAATTATGCAACTTGTACCCGATAGCAAAACCCATATCTTTGCGGGCTAATTTAAAACAAAACCGAGCGAATGGGACTAAAGTGCGGCATTGTAGGTCTTCCGAATGTGGGGAAATCAACCCTTTTTAATGCGATATCAAACAACAAAGCCGAGGCTGCTAATTTTCCTTTTTGCACGATTGAACCCAATGTGGGAGTGATTTCTGTGCCTGATGCCAGATTAAAAATTCTGGAGAGCTTGGTGAACCCCCAGAAAGTAATCCCGACAAGCTTTGAGTTTGTTGATATTGCCGGCTTAGTAAAAGGAGCCAGTAAGGGAGAAGGTCTTGGAAACCAATTTCTTGCCAATATTCGAGAGGTAGATGCAATTGCCCATGTGGTGCGTTGCTTTGACAATGATAATATTATTCATGTTGGAGGTAAGGTTGATCCTATTTCTGACAAAGAGATTATTGACACTGAATTGCAGTTGAAGGATCTGGAGTCAGTTGAGAAGAAAATAAGCAAAGTCGAGCGAACTGCTAAAAGTGGGGATGCTAAATCAAAGAAAGAATTAGGGACGTTAACCGCTTATCGGGATACGCTGCTTGCGGGCAAAAACGCACGAAGCCGACAGGTCGATGCAGAAGATAAAAAAGCCATTGAGGACTTGCTTTTGCTTACAGATAAGCCAGTGATTTATGTTGCCAATGTAGACGAAAAGTCAATTCACACGGGTAACCAATATGTAGAGGCATTGCGTAAATTAGTAAAGGAAGAAGGCGCGGAAGTAGTTTTAGTTTGTGCCGCTATCGAAGCTCAGATTGCCGAATTGGAAAGTGAAGAAGATAGGAAAGTGTTCTTGGATGAGTACGGCTTGAAGGAATCAGGATTGAGTCGCCTTATTCGGGCGGCCTATGACTTACTTGACCTGATAACCTACTTCACGGCAGGCGAAAAGGAAGTACGCGCCTGGACCATCCATAAAGGCTGGAAGGCGCCTGCAGCAGCAGGGGTTATTCATACTGATTTCGAGAAGGGTTTCATTAGGGCAGAGGTCATAAAAATATCCGATTACCAGAAGTACAAGTCCGAAGCAGGATGCCGGGAGGCGGGTAAATTGGCAGTGGAGGGCAAGGAATACACAGTAGAAGACGGGGATGTGATGCATTTTCGCTTCAATGTTTGATATTTCCTTACATCGCAGTTAGCGATTCGTCTGATTTTTAGTACTTTGGCTTTCCGCAAATTTGATTTTTTAGGCGGATTTATAGTTCAGGCTATTTTTTTAGCTCTTTCATTGTGAGAACAAGAATCGTTTTTTCGTTAAAGAATAGGGGTGCGTACGTACCCTTTCACCATCAGTTTTTGTTGGCTCAAACCATCAAGGGGTTGATCATGCTTGGAAAAAAACCTGAATACTATTCTTATACCCAATATAACTTCTCAGCACTTAAAGGCCAGACCAAGATCAGCCGAAAGGGATTGCATTTTTATTCCTCTCGCGTTACGCTCGTGTTCTCGGCTACGAACCCCGATTTCCTTGAGCATTTTCTTACCGTATTATTCGACCAAAAGGAGTTGTTAATTGGTAACCTGCAATTGGTACCCGAGGCAAAGGAATTGGAAGAACCAGTGGTAATTAGTGACTCGGTCAAGTTTCTTTGTATCTCGCCAGTCGTTGTGCTTCCCTCTTCTTTCAATGATGATGGTAGTAAACGATTTATTCCTCCGGATACTGATGAGTTCTCCGATTTACTTTATGATAATACGATTGAACGAATGACTGCCAGCGGCAATTTCTCTGATCAGCAAATGGCTGAGTTTTATAAATTTCAATTGGTAGCCGACAAAGACTACATCGAGCGTATTCAATCTTCACACAAGAAATTTGCCCGCATCTATCCGCTTTACGATTCTGACGTGAAGTATGAAGTACGCGGTTATACCTTCCCCTTTATTTTGTATGCACCTCAGCCAGTGCAACAGTTTATCTATGAAAATGGTCTGGGCTATTTTTCTCACAAAGGGTTCGGAATGCTGGACGTTTCAGGATCGAGCACTCAAAAGAAGGAAGCTGATTTGGAGGCTACCTATGCTTAGCGCGGATTAATGGGCAATTGAAAATAGCCTACCAGCAAATCGGCATTTGGCCTAAATGGTCGTTGGTATACAAATATCTCATAGAAATTTTCTGTCTCAAAATGATTTCCCTCAAAGGAAGTTGTGCTATTTCCTCTCGTGCCTACTTCGTATTGGTAATTATAAAGACCTTGTTTCAAGAATTGTCTTGACTCATAATAGCCCGCTCCATTGTAGCTCATTTTACTTTCGGCATCCCGTTGAAAGTCATTAAAGGATCCCACCACATAAACATCTTCGCGAGGGAGTTCCGCAGACTTTAATAAAAAATTGACGTATAGATAGTTTCCAGTAAGGGCGGGTTCACCAAAATCAAGATTTGCAATTAGGTAATTTCCATTTAGATCTAAGTACTGGGAGTAGACTTCGTTGCTTCGATTTTGGTCAAGCGCTACATATAATTCGTAGGGTTTTACAGTGCGATTGATTTTTCCAGTATTTTGCCCAGGCGCCATCAACGATCTGAAATCAACGAAACGGAATTCGTTTCCGCCATCAAACTGATTTTCGATATCGAAAAAACGGTATTCCAATTGTTGGGTATTCTCCCGAATAAAATTGGGTTGGAGATTTGTTTTCACATTGTCCCACCGCTGGTTTTGGCGGATCGTGACATGCACCGTTTCCATTGGATTGAGGATTTCTAAATTAGAGTATTCAATGTCAAAATTGAAAGGTTGCTTTCCTCGTTGAAGGCTGCCGGTTCCTGCAAATTGATTGTCTCGTGAAAAGGATACTTGATTTTGATACACCATCAAGCGCTTTGATAGGATGAGATCATTGGGATCTTCCCGATAAGCAACCAGTAAATAATTTCCCGGTAGTTTTACTGGGGGAACTTGAAAGCGATAATGCACATAGCGGGTGTGTGTGTTGATCGAATAAGCATAATCAAGAATGCGATTTTCATTGAAACTCTCAAGAAAATCCAAATCCATCAATGTGGATTTTGTCCAGTCATAGTTGCAATGGATAAGTTTTACGTAATAGTCACTACTGTTTTCTTGAAGGTCATCAAATTCAAGTACTAATGACTGCTGTTGGAGCGGTACCACTGCAGACCGGAGATTTTCTCTTGAATTGCCCAAACCAGAGTATAAGAGAACTGTTTTTATCTGAGGTTCATACGTTTTATCTGCGAATTCAATCTTCTTTTGACCGAATAAATGGTGGCTTAGGCAAAGTGCCAACAACACAATTACTGGGAATCCGCCTTGTGCAGAGTAACCTGGTCTGGGATTGGCAGAGCGAAATGTCCCAAAAGCTCCAAAACGACTTTTTTTATATCGATTCATAAACTCAAAACTAAACGAATAATTACTTCAATTTGTATTCCAACCAATCGTTTTTAGATCGTGTCTAAGCAACAGATAGGGTTCATGCAAAGCGAAAAAGAGCTAGTTGAAGGCTGTGCGAAAGGAGAAAGGTCTGCGCAAAAGGCTTTGTATGACCGCTATTGTAGAAAAATGATGGTCATGTGCCAACGGTATGCCAAATCGACACAAGAAGCTGAAGATATTTTGCAAGAAGGGTTTATCAAAGTGTTTGCAAGTATAAAATCCTTCAGAGCTGAATCGCAGTTAAGTACCTGGATAACCAGGATCATTATAAACACGGCATTGAATTCACAGCGTCAAAAGTTGTACCTGTTTCCAATGGTTGATGTTGCCCATGTTTCAATTCGAGAAGAGGAGGAAGTTAGTTTGTCTTCGTTTCATTTTTCAGAATTGATTGCAATTGTACAGGCGCTCCCAGATGGTTGTCGCGTTGTGTTCAATTTGTTTGCCATTGAGGGATTTAGTCATAAAGAAATAGCAGAGATGGTTGGGATTAGTGAGGGTACTTCAAAATCACAATATAGCAGGGCTAAAAGTTTGCTTCGAAGTAAACTTGAGGCAGGCGAAAAAAAATATGAAAAATTCGGAGAGTCGAAAATTTGAGGAAAGCTGGGAAAAAGCTTTTTCTGATGCTGAGATCAATCCGTCAGAAAAAGTTTGGGACGGCATTGACATGCACCTTTCAAAAATGGAAAGTGGCAGTATGAAAAGGCGCGTTGTGTTCTATCAGCGTTTAGCTGCGGCTTCTATATTGTTTGCGCTATTGGCTGGGGGTGTAGGTATATGGAATTGGGCTACCAAAGAGGGACAGCTGCAAGAGACTGTAGTGCAGAAAAGTAAATCAATCGATAAGGAATCTATGGCCGATGGCAATATTCAAAAAGAAATGAGTACTGCAATCAATGGCACAAGCGCCAGTAAATTGTCCGAAGAAAATTTAATTCAAAAAAACTCCCCATCTTCTGTTCAAGATGAGGGGATAAGAGAAAAGAGTACTGGGAAATACGTGACTCCAAAAGAGAAAGATAGTCGTCATCTTTTGGGCTCTAACTCTCTTGCGTCCCTGGTTGCGGACGAAAAACAAAACGGAATTGCAAATGAAAAAAATGAGAATTTTAGACCAACGCATTTAACACGTGAGTTTCCTACGATTTCGTCTGAAGAGTTACCAGTGGTCGAAATAAAGCTAACGGGCGAACCAACCAGAACGGTTGCTCAAGCAAAGCGTTTTAAAGAGCCGACTGTAGCTTCTAAAAATGAACAAAAGGACGATAGAGGTTGGTGGGCATCGGTCGGGGGCGCAGCTGGCAATTACAATCCGAATACTTCTGTGTCCACGAATTTTTCTCAAGCTCAACTTGCTGGGGTTCCATCTTCTAGTAGTACAGTTCCCAATAGCAGCGAAGCGTCAGCAGGTACTGCATTTTCATATGGGGTCAATCTAGGAAAGAAAGTCGCCAAGCGCTGGGTAATTGTAACAGGCGTGAATTATTTGAATCAGTCAATCGGCTACAATTCAAATGTGGCGTCTTTGGACGCCAACAATAGAGCACAAGCATATGTAGCCGACTTAAATGCAAACTCCTCAAATCTGACAACGACTACTCCTTATAAAATAAACAGCAGTAATGAATTTTTATCGATCCCACTTCAAGCAGGGTTTATTTTGCTTGACAAAAAGATCGGGCTACAACTAAATGCGGGTGTCTCATCTGATTTTTTTATGAAAAACACATTGATAGATGAAAGCGGAAAGTTAGCAAGCTTTTCCCAAGGCGCAGGTGGCAACTCAGCTTATCGAACCATCAACTGGACGGGGCTGGCGAGTACTGAGTTTAGCTACCGTATATCTAATCATTATCGTGTCTCGTTGCTCCCAGGGTTACGTTATGGTTTTAATCCTGTTTTGAAGTCTGGGACGACCTTTCCAGTTATTTGGGATGTTGGCTTTCGTTTTAGGTATCTGTTTTAGAAAAAAAGGATGTTTAGGTATCTGTTTTAGAAAAATACGTGGAAAACCACGTGTGAAATACGTGGTTTTCCACGTTGCGCAGCAGACCTAGCATTGCGAGTTTTGTCATAAATACCACTTTTTAGGTATTGCGACTTGTATTAAAAAGCACCCAATTTGTGCTACAGGAAAATTCGTTGTTATGGAAAAGTTAGAAACTATTGGACGCTTTGCAATTGTTCCGCTTGGCTTGACTTTGTTTATGACAGCTTTTGTAGCTGGCGCATGCCTAGCTTGTGTGTTTTTGGCACTTGGGATTGTTGGCATTGTCAAGCTGTTGTTGGCAAATCGAAGATTTTGATCTTCTTGTTCCAACCATTTTCAGTTCAGGTGTGTCAAAGTGAAACAAACACCTGACGTATGAAGACTTATTCTTCTATCACACGATTCCTATTTTGGATTTTTCTTCTTCTCTCCTTTGGCTGCGAAGACAACTATGAGATTGAACAGAAGTATTCCTATTTTGAACCCGTCTACACCACCACTGCCGAGATCAGAGCATCAGTGGGCTTAACACCCCCGCAAGCGGTCAAGGAAGCCGGCAAGATTTACATTAAAGACAATTGGCTTTTTGTGAATGAAGTGGGTAAAGGAATTCATATTATCGACAATACAAATCCGGCTAATCCTATCATCCAGGGTTTCTTGGCAATTCCGGGAAACTATGACTTAGCGATTAAAGGCAATATTCTTTATGCCGATAGCTATATTGATCTACTGGCGATCGATATTTCGGATAAAGCGAACATCAAAATTGTAAAAAGGCTGGAGGGAATTTTCTCCGTGTATAATCGAATGGGTTCAAGTATTGACCCGGTCAAGGGAATCATCACAAGCTGGGAGCAAAAGGAAAATGTAATGGTAACAACTTCAAAAGGTCAGGCAAAAATCCAGCCGTGGGGTGGATTTTGGCTTGAAGATGGCGTGGCTTTTACACAGATGTCGAGCATCAAAACAGCCACAACTCCAGGCAATCCTTCTACAACCGGCATTGGAGGCTCGATGGCGCGCTTTACGATTGAGGGGAATTACCTATATATGTTAGATGCGGGTAATGTTCATTCTGTAAGTGTCGAAACGTTGGCTAGTCCGGTTGCAAAAAGCAAGAGCATGATTGCGTGGGATATTGAAACGATTTTTCCACACAATGGGAATCTCTTTTTTGGAGCTCAAAGTGGTATGTACATCTACGGATTAGCAGATCCGGAAAAGCCCAGCCGAATCAGTCAATATACGCATGTTCGAAGCTGTGACCCAGTAGTTGTAGAAGGCGATCTAGCCTACGTAACCCTTCGTTCTGGAACTAATTGCCAAGGGTTTACAAATCAGTTAGAAGTGATAAACATCAAAGATTTGACCAATCCGGTGCTGTTAAAAATTTATCCAATGACGAATCCACACGGCTTGGGTATTGACAACAAGAATCTTTTTGTGTGTGATGGCGATGACGGATTAAAGATCTACGATGCCACAGACCATTTAAAAATCTCTGACAATCAATTGGCTCACTACAAAAACATCAATACCTACGATGTGATCCCTTATCAAAATGTGGCGATTATGACTGGCAAAGATGGGATTTATCAATACGACTATTCCAATCCAAAGGATATTAGACAATTGAGTCGTCTGACTTTTTCAAAGGAGTAAGTATGCGATTAATTGTCTTCCTCTTGATTGGTTGCAGCATCCAATCAGCTTATTCGCAGCACACACTTGATTCCACAAAATTCAAGATGTACTATTTCGGCACGTTGTTGAGCGGTATTCAGATTGGCTGTAGCAATTGCACAACTGGGAATCAATTGACAGCCTCTGCCTACTTGATCAATGGTTTTCAATTGACGAAGCGTTTTGCTGTTGGTGTTGGCGTGGGGGCTGATAGCTATCAGCAGTGGAAAACAATGCCTCTCTTTATACACCTTTCACAGAAGATCGTAGGAACTAAAAACGCTCTCCTTTTACAACTAAATTCAGGTTATTCATGGGCCTGGTATGATAGGCAGGAATACACGCTGCCAAATTTTCAACAAACTGGCGGAATCATGATTCATCCGGCATTGACATACCAGATTGGCATCGAAAAATGGAACTTGAAATTTTCAGTGGGCTACAAAAGTCAAGTAACTGGTTATTCTTCTCAATACGAATATCAATCCTTTCAAGGCCTTGTTTACAACGAAACAACCGTGAAAAATGAATTCAATCGACTGGTACTGCAAATTGGTTTTGGATGGCGGTGAATCCCTGATTCTATTTCCCTTCTAACTCTTCAATCTCTAACGCAAGTGACTCCCATTTCTTATTCTCTTCTTCCAGACGAAGATCAACCTTTTCGTACTGCTGCTGAAAGCCATTTAGCTTTTCAAAGTTTCCGTATACTTCGGGCAAGGCCATCTCTGCTTCTATTTTCTCTTTCTCGAGCTGCACGCGGTGAATAGCATCCTCCACCTTCTTCAGTTCGCGATTCAAATCTGAAATCTTTTTGGTATTTGGATTCGGTGCCTCGGAAGCGGGCTTAGGTTGTGGTTTGGGTGCTTGTTTTTTTACAGCAGTTGGTGCAGGAAGGGCTTCCGCTTCTTTTTTCTTACGCCAGTATTCATACTCGTCATAAGTACCAAGGTACTCTTTGATCTCATGGTTCTCGATATACCAGATTTTGTTGGCCACCTGACTTACAAAATGGCGGTTGTGTGACACCACGACAAAGCTTCCCTGGTATTGTTGTAACGCTTGAATCAGAATGTTCTCAGAAATAAAATCCAAGTGGTTAGTAGGCTCATCGAGTAATAGAAAATTAGCTTCAGAGATGAGCGTTTTTGCGAGAGCCACCCGTGACTTTTCGCCCCCTGACAGCACTTTTATTTTTTTGAACACGTCTTCGTCTGAGAAAAGAAAACAGCCTAGAACGTTTCTCAGTTCTTGCTCCGTCTTGCCGCTTCCAGCGTGCTTTAACTCATCTAGAATTTCGCTATCTACATGAAGAGATTCCAGTTGATGTTGTGCATAGAAGCCATAAATCACATTGTAGCCGATGGTCCGTTCGCCTTCTACAGGTTCATCGTTGGCAATTATCCGGAGCAAGGTCGACTTGCCTTTGCCATTGGCACCGATCAGCGCAATCTTGTCTCCCCGTTCAACTATCGCGTTTGTGCTTTTTAAGATATCCAATGGGCCGTATGCCTTTGACACATCTTTCAACGTCACCACTTGTCGTCCGGATGGTTGCTTGAAAGTGAATCGGAAGTTGACAGCTGCGTTATCGCTCACCACCTCTTCTACTAAATCCATTCTATCCAGCGCCTTCACTCGAGATTGTACTTGTTTTGATTTTGTTGCTTTCGCGCGAAAGCGTTCGATAAACCTTTCTGTTTGCCGTATTTTAGCTTGCTGGTTTTCAAAAGCGCCTTGTTGAATTTCTTCGCGCATTTCCTTCTCTTGAAGGTAGTAGGTGTAATTGCCTTCGTAGGTGATTAACTGTTCCTGTGTTACATCTACCGTTTTAGAAATCACGTTGTCTAAAAATGTACGATCGTGGGAAACAATGACTACCGCACCCTCGTAGTTGCGCAAGTAATTTTCAACCCATTCGATGGAAGGAAGATCCAAGTGGTTGGTAGGCTCATCTAGCATGAGGCAGGAGGGTTTCTCCAGAAGAAGCTTGGCGAGCATAACACGCATGCGCCACCCACCTGAAAACTCGCGCAGAGGCCTATGAAGATCTTTAGTTGTAAACCCGATTCCTTCCAACACCTCTTCCGCCTTAGACTGCATCGTGTATCCGTCCAGGTGTTCAAATTTTTCTTGCAACTTTGTCAATCTATCAATCAGCTCATCAGAATACTCCGTTTCTAATTGGTGCAATACCTTTTCTAGTTGACGTTGCGTATCTACAGCTTCCTTAAAAGCACCCATGGCCACCGTAAGAATGGCATCATCGGTTTGGTAAGAGAGAAGATCTTGGTTGAGAAAGCCAATGGTACAGTCTTTTGCCTTACTGATGGAACCGGAATCTATCTTGAGTTCGCCATTGATGATCTTTAGCAACGTTGATTTACCACGCCCATTTAAGCCAATCAACCCGATTTTATCATCTGGTTTAATGAACATGGAGGCATTTTGGTACAGTGCCCGACCACCAATGAAATAGGATATGTTTGAAATGGAAATCATTCTAAGTAAAATTCCTGCAAAGGTAATTCCATTTTACCTATTTCTTGTTTTCTATTTGGTAGTCCTAACCCAGGCTCATTTGCAAAACTTATTCAAGACCGTTTGTCAAGTTCTTTGTATTTAGAAGTCAAAAAAGATTGATGGTGTGTCTCTATTTGGTAATTTGGGCTTTCAAAATTGAAATGATGAACTTCCAAAAATCCGTTCTGCTGTCTAGTCTGTTAATTGTGGCGTTGTGTTGCAATAATACATCAACCAACAATTCAGTTGTGTCAACTGCTGTAGACAATTCTTTTCCAGCAATTACTGAAGCAAGTGCCAAACTTCCTTTGGAGTCGATAAAACTGCCAAAGGGTTTCTCAATTAGCATTTTCGCTGAAGTGGAGGATGCGCGATCAATGGCCTTGTCACCTGGTGGCACTTTGTTTGTTGGCAATCGAGGTGAAGATAAAGTCTATGCCGTAAAGGATACCGATGGAGATTTCAAAGCAGATAAGAAATGGGTGATTGCCTCCGGATTAAACATGCCTAATGGAGTTGCTTTCAGAGATGGTGACTTGTATGTAGCAGAGGTAAATCAAATTCATAAATTTTCAGATATCGAATCTAAATTAGCTGCGCCAGGCAAATCAACAATCATCTACGATAAATTCCCTACCGAAAAACACCATGGCTGGAAATACATTTCTTTTGGCCCGGATGGTAAATTGTATGTGCCTGTCGGAGCCCCCTGCAACATTTGCGAGTCAAAAGATCCCGTTTTTGCTTCGATCACTCGCATGAATACCGATGGTGCTGGTGTGGAGGTTTATGCTAGTGGTGTACGAAATACCGTTGGATTTACGTGGCATCCCGAGACAAAAAACATTTGGTTCACGGACAATGGCCGCGATATGATGGGTGATGACACTCCTCCTTGTGAATTGAATACAGCCACAAAAGCAGGACAGCATTTTGGTTATCCCTATTGCCACGGAGGCACAATCAAAGATCCTGAATTTGGTAATAAAAGAGCTTGTTCGGAGTTTGTACAGCCAGCTCAAAATCTGGGTGCACACGTGGCGCCATTAGGATTGAAATTTTATACGGCATCAATGTTCCCAGCAGAATACAAAAATCAAATCATTTTGGCCGAGCATGGCTCATGGAATCGTTCAAAGAAAAGTGGATATAAACTAAGCTTAGTTAAAGTGGGCAAATCCAACTCAGCTTCTAGTTATACGACCTTTGCCAGTGGATGGTTAGATGAAGCTACGCAAAAGGTCTGGGGGCGACCTGTGGATGTTTTGCTGCTGCCCGATGGGTCAATGTTGGTAAGCGATGACTATGCGGGCGTGATTTACAGAATAAGTTACAAAGGTTAATTGTTGAATTGCTCTATTAAAAAGCACTAGAAGTCATCGGCAATCTCTTCGATTTTCTTTCCCTTGTCGGCAAACATTTGTTTGCGGACTGGAACAGAGCGATAACTAAGTTCAATTTTTTTGGGGTGTCCCTTGTAGACCAAGCTTAACGTATCGGGGGCTCTCCAATAGAAACGTTCATCACGTATGCTGTAAATCGCTTTACCATAAGATTTTTCAAGGGCTTTCATTACTTGAGGGTCTTTGGCGGTGCTGACGTTGATTTCATAAATAAGTCCGTTATAAGTTTTAAGCTCGATGTGTTTAACCTCAACGGTGCCAATTTTTTGGTAATCGTTATGTTCTACCTCCCAAAGCTTGGCTTGAAATTCTTTGTTCTCGATGAAATCCTTCAGAAGGACAGCGCCTTTCACGCTGTCAACCTTGCTTCCCAGCTTGATATCCTTAAAGCCGTTTCTCCTCGCTAATTCACTTTGACAAAAAAGACAAATAGAAGAGAAGACGAAGGTGAGGCAGAGAAGAAAAATTCGCATAACTATTTAGTTTCAATAAATTGAACAGGAAAGCTGACTTTGGTTTTGTCCCAGAGCAAGGATACAATAACGGTGTCCGTTTTTTGATCAATCGTGATTGTGAACGGTTCGTATATGGCTCCAATAATTGTTTCCGCTGGCACTTCGAAACGCATGATGTCCAGCTTCTGATTGTAATTGTAAGATCCCCATAATCCTAACTCAGCATTTATAATAATTGTCCAATCCGTTGGATTTGGTATCGTAAAAATGGAATAAGTGCCAGCTTTCAATATCTGTCTATTAAGCTGTATCTCTTTTGTTATGGTAATTTCAGTTGCTTCGTTTGCACCTGTGCGCCATACTTGCCCATAAGGAACAAGTTTTCCAAAGACCTCTCTCCCTAGCTTTTGTGGCTGACCATATACGATTTTGAGATAGGTGTCTTTGTAGCGTGCGGTTACAATCGACAGAGGGCTTACTCTTGGCTGAATTGCCAGTTGAGCGGATGAAAACAACGGGATGAAAACTAGACCTAACAGAAAACGCTGGTACATTCAAATTAAGTTTCAAAGGCGAAGATAGTAATTTGATTTACTCGGAAAAACGGAGGATTTTCCTGTAACCCGAAGCGTATTGTGTGCCTAGAGGTTTCACAGGTGCTACCCGTTGTTCTACGAATTTTTTATTTGGTATTTTTACCAGCTAGGCCACTAAACGATGAATCAACAGAAACCTGCATTCGAGGATATTTATATGGAGTTGGCGGTTAACCTCGCCAAACGTTCGCATTGTGTGAAGAGGCATGTCGGAGCAGTCCTTACCAAGGATACACGTATTATCTCCATCGGCTACAATGGTCCACCATCGGGCACTCACAATTGTGACGAAGAATGGGCTGATGCCGGATGCCCTCGCGATTCGAAAGGGAGTTGTTCACTTGCCATACATGCGGAACAAAATGCAATTCTTTATGCTGTAAAGAATAAAACCTCTGTGGAGGGTGCCACGCTATATGTAACATTGTCTCCTTGTTTGGCTTGCGCTCGAATCATCTTTAGCATGGGCATCCAAAAGGTGATATATCTCAAGTCTTATGCAGAATACAAAAAAATCGCATCAGATGAAGGAGTGGACTTCTTAAACAAGTTTGGTGTGCAGTGCTCGCGCTACTCTGGAGAACTATCCAACGTTACCCATATGATTTAGCCAGGTTGTCATTCTGAACTACCTGTGCGCGTTGAATTGAGATTAAATGATAAAGGCTGGAATTTCCAGCCTTTATCATTTAAAAGAATAAGAAGTTTAGGCAGCTTCTATAGCTTTCTCGATATCTGCGATCAACTTGGCTGTAACACCTTTCGTTTTTCTTGCCAACTCAGTCTTAAATACGTTTACGGCATTATGAGCCGCTTTAATTAGTCCCACGGGATTCTTATCATAACTGAAGCTTCCTAAACACCACTCGATGTCAGCTTGAAGTTGACCATCCAGATTAAGAGCCTTTAACTTTTGCAAAATGCTTTTTGAAAGCTGTTCAATATCAGTAGAGGCAGTTGTCTTTGTAGCTGCTTTGGCGGCCACCTTCTTTGGTGCAGCCTTTGCTATAGGGGTCTTGGCAGTAGTTTTAGCCATAGTTTTTTTTGTTTTTGTGCAAAGTTAAGGTCATTGTCTGATCGTAAACAAGTGAGAATCAGTTAATATTTACGCAATCGTTTCTTGAACTAGGGCTTTTGAAATGGATTGCGCTCTGTTTACAACTGTCTGCATAGTCAAAGAAGAAGTTAATCTTTGGGCATGGAGAACTGTTTACACTAACAAATAACATCTACTTACAACTTGATGGCGTCATTCGTCAATCTGTTTTTATAAAAAGAAAAAGGGAAGCGATCTAAGATCACTTCCCTTGTTGAGTATCAAGCTAAGCCTGATTACTTTTTCTTCTTAGCAGCCTTCTTTGCTTTCTTAGCTGCTTTCTTAGCGGGTTTTTTTGCCATAGCGTTTTATATTTTGGTTTAAAACTTACGAAATGTATAACAAAAAATTAATCTACAAAAATTTTTAGCGAAATATTTTTTTATGAGGCAAGAAATTCATGTCAATGATTTTGTCGACTCGCATATAACTTCACTCCATTTCTCATTCAATAATATTTACTTCAGGTGTTAATTCGATGTTGAATTTTTCTTTTACACTTGATGCAATTTTCACTGCAAGATCGAAAACATCTTCTCCCTTTCCGTCACCGTAGTTGACCAACACAAGTGCTTGCTTAGGATGAACACCCACGTGATTTATTTTTTTTCCTTTCCATCCACATTGCTCAATGAGCCAACCAGCCGGAACTTTAACTTCCTGATTAGCAGATGGGTAAGATGGTATCGTTGTATTAGTTTTTTGCAGTGACTGATAATGATTTACAGTGATAGACGGGTTCTTAAAAAAACTTCCTGCGTTTCCTATCACTCGTGGATCTGGCAACTTACTCTGTCGTATCGCAATCACGGCATCGCTAATGGATTTGATCGTTGGTTGCTCAATATTCATACTCGACAACGTCTCATGAATAGCTCCATAACTTGTGTTGAGTCGATGATTTTTTTTGGTAAGAGTTAAAGTAATACTTGAAATAAAATATTTTTCTCTAAGCGCGTTTTTGAAAACACTTTCTCGGTATCCGAAGCAACATTCCTCGTTGGTGAACAATTTAGTCAATCCTGTTTTCAGATCAATCGCTTCTACCTGGGTGATCATATTTTTGATCTCCGTACCGTATGCACCGATGTTTTGAATGGGTGCGGCTCCAACAAGACCGGGTATGAGTGATAAGTTTTCGATGCCACCCCAGTTATTTTTTACGCAATGAAGAACCAATTCGTGCCACACTTCACCGGAAGCAACCTGCAGCAAGAGGGAGTCTTCTGTCTGAGACACTACGGTAATTCCTTTTAGATCTACTTTAATCACTAATCCATCGTAGTCCCGCTTAAACAGTATATTACTCCCACCACCTAAGATCAAGCGTTCTTCTCGTTGGTAGAGATCAGAATGAATCAGTTCTTGAAGCTCATCTTTTGAATGTATGGTGGCGAAGTACTTTGCGCTTACCTTGAATCCAAAAGTATTTAATGCTTCAAGGTCTTTATTTTCTTCAATTTGAGTCATAAATCAACGAGCAAGGAATAAAAAACTCAGCACATATTAAACTAGTATAATGAAAATTATGAAAGCAGTGAACGCAGTTTAATTGGTAACTTCGATGCGTAGATACCCTACATTGAGACTTAAAGTTTAATTTTTGAAGTCACTCGACTAAATTTAGCTTTTGCAATTATCTGGATTTACTTAGTATAACGATTGAAGATATGAAGATCATTGAATGTCCCCGAGATGCCATGCAAGGCCTTTCTGTCTTTATTCCCACGGAAAGAAAAGTAGCTTATCTATCTCAGCTGTTAAAGATTGGGTTTGATACTGTTGACTTTGGTAGTTTTGTATCACCCAAAGCAATTCCACAACTCAGGGACACAGCGGAAGTGCTTTCAAAGCTCGACCTCACAAATACAAAGTCAAAATTGTTGGCGATAGTTGCTAATACGCGTGGAGCGCGAGAAGCTGCTGAGTATCAAAGTATCTCATATCTTGGTTTTCCCCTTTCGATTTCCGAAACCTTCCAGCGGAGGAATACCAACAAGTCAATTGCAGATGCGCTCTTAACTGTTCAAGAGATTCAGGAAATATGCATTTGGAAAAACAAGGAATTAGTCACGTACATCAGTATGGGGTTTGGCAATCCTTATGGCGATCCGTACGACACTGGAATTGTTGAGCAATTTTCAGAATTACTCAACGCCATGAATGTTCGCATAATTTCTCTTGCCGACACCATTGGTGTTTCCAAACCCGACCAGATTCAGATGTTGTTTGGCGGATTGACGAAAAAATATCCCAAGATTGAATTCGGGGTGCATCTTCATTCTAACCCCGCAACAGCCATTGAAAAAATTGCAGCGGCTTATGCATCAGGGTGTCAGCGGTTCGATGGGGCGATTAAAGGGTTTGGCGGCTGCCCGATGGCAGATGATGAACTTATCGGGAATCTGGCCACAGAAACAATTCTCTCTTTTCTTGATTCCAAGCAGGGTGCACCATCTATTGATAGATTGGCATTTAATGAGGCGCTTCTTCTGGCTGATACCATATTCCCCCACTAGTTCAGGAAAATGATTGTGTACTACTCAAGAAAAAACACGCAAAGATGTTCCGGTTAGTTCAGTCTTATATTGAGTAAGAGGTCTATTGGCCGGGCCGTTGGTCACCTGGCCTGTTGAACTAAACGTGGCGCCATGGTTTGGACAACGAAAATTGTTACTCCCACTTTGATATTGAATCGTAGTGCCTTCGTGTGTGCAAATGGCGGATACGGCTAAAAAACCTCCGGCTGTTGTACGCGCTACAATTATTCGATTATTTACCAAGAATCCTCCGTTGGTTGCCAACGGGCCCGAAGATATGTCAATAGTGAAATCAACGTTCGTGGGTGTTGTTGGGGAAACATCGTTTGACGAACAGCTGGTCAGGGTACTGATACAGGCTGGTAGTAGCAGCGCAGCTGCTCCAAAACCTACTTGCGATAAAAATTCTTTTCTGTCCATATTTCAAAAATTGGGTGGTAAAAGGATGTTAATTTATTAAACAGAATTTTCATTGTTTTGTTGCCTGGATTTACTTTAAGCTGGCCAGCGAGAACGTCTTTCCGGGAAGTGATTTAACGATGTTCTTGAATTCTAGACCCAGTAGTAAAGACGCTAATAGGCTTGGAGGGAGCATTGTTTTTATAGATAGTTCGTCTATCATCATGGGGCTTTTTTTATCCTGCAAGATTTTCACGATCGTTTGCTCATCAGGCTCCAGTTGGCTAACATCCATGGAAAAAGTTTTTTCTTTTTTTAGGTTGTCATCTTCTGCAGACCAATTCATAATGTATTCTACGTCCTTGATGGATGTATAAATATTGGCCTTGTTCGTTTTAATCAGTTTGTTGCATCCCGCTGAATACGTTTCACCAATACTGCCGGGAACTGCGAATACATCTTTGTTGTAAGTGTTAGCAATTTCCGCTGTTATCAGCGCTCCTCCTTTTTCGGCAGCTTCCACTACAATCAATGCATCGCACAATGCAGCAATAATTCTGTTACGAGCCGGGAAATTATGAGCATCGGGTTTGGTGCCAAACTTATTTTCAGTGAGCAGCCCACCCTGATGTATCATCTTTTGAGCGGTGTCTTTGTGGGCCCATGGGTAAATGATGTCCATGCCGCTGCCCATTACACCGATTGTTGAAAGGCCTGATTTGAGTGCCTGTTTGTGTGCTTGAATATCTATGCCGTAAGCAAGTCCACTAATGATCAATGCTTGGTGTGGAACTAAATCGTTGATGATTTGACTAACCATTTCTTTCCCATAGGCAGTTGCCTGACGTGTGCCAACAATCCCTACTGTTTTTCCAGCGTTCAAATTGGCATCGCCCTGAAAATAAAGAAGGCTTGGCGAATCATTGAATTCTCGAAGTCGTTTTGGGTATCTCTTATCTGTGAAAAGTAGAATCTCGGTGTTTGTTTTTGCTGCTTTAGCTATTTCTTTTTCCGCACGCTCGAAACTACTCTGCTTCCTGATTGCATCGGCAGTTACTTTGCCTACTCCAGGTATTTTTTGCAGTTTACCGATTGGAGTCTTAAAAACCTGCTCAGCGGATCCGCAATAACTAATCAACTGACGTAGAAGATAATCACCCACTCCGGGTATCTGATGTAAAGCAACAAAGAAAAGTTGTTCTTGTTCCATGCGTTAAACTTGCCGTTGATGAAAGCACCAACAAAGCGTTAACGAATAAACGAATTATTTAGGAAAGTTTTTCTCTTACTTCCACCAGAAACTGGCGTACTTTTTTCAACGAATCCAGCAATTCCATTTTATCGCGAACGGATTGTGTATCGTTTTTGAGCATCTCTTTGGCACCTTGCAACGTGAATCCTTTCTCTTTTACTAGGTGATATATAGTGCGAACACTCTCAATATCTTCTTTAGTAAACTGACGATTTCCTTTCCTGTTCTTTTTGGGCTGTATTAGTTCAAATTCAGTCTCCCAAAAACGGATTAATGAAGGGGCTACGTTAAACTGTTCGGCAACTTCACCGATAGAGTAGTACAGCTTTTCGATTTCTTTTTCTTTGTAAGCCATGAAGTTGGATAGCGCCTGATTTTTGCTCGTTTTCGCAAACGAACATCATGCAAAGTAACAATTCTTTAAACTGTAAGCAATGTTGGATAAGTTTTTTATCGACAAGCTATTCACATCACTTTGTGGATTTACGCACCCAACCTTCATTGTCGATTTCAATACGACTTTCGGGGAAATCCTGTTTTGTCAATAGCTGAATGCGTTTTAATACTTGTTTTTGCTCGTCCAGCATCACTGGGCCATAAAATGTTTGCTTGGTAGATGTGATATGCGCTTTAAAGAAGTCTCCTTTGCTGTTTGTAAAAACTTTTATGATAGGAGCCAAGCCGTTGATACCACTCACATTTATTCCTCCATAGGTGCAAAAGTTTCCCATGCTATAGGTGATGAACTTGTCATTATACACCTCCACTCCCCGTGTAACATGAGGACCGTGCCCCAGCACGATATCCGCGCCAGCATCTATGAGCTGGTGGGCAAACTGGTAAACATCTCCTCTATTTTCGCCATAAAAAATTTCGTTTTTGCGAGGCACGTGCTCATGCTGTGGACCCTCAGCACCCCCATGAAAAGATACAATGATGATATCCACCAACGAATCGAGCTGAGCAATGATTTTTTTTGCAACTCCTATTTTGTTGATGTCCGGACACCCAGCATTGGGTGCAAAAGCTGCCAACCCAAACTTTACGCCATTCTTTTCAATGACTACGTAAGGTTTATTTAATTGACCCGCTTGCTGAATGCCAGCTTTCTCTAATGTTTCGATGCTCTTTCGTTTGCCCAATTCACCAAAATCACCAGAGTGATTATTCGCTAGGCTCATCACATCAAATCCTGCATTCACCAGGTTTTGCACATATTTTTCAGGGCTTCGAAAAACGTAACAAACTTTTGGATCGCGACACGTTTTTGCGGTGCCACCTTGATTTAATAAAACCCCTTCCAGGTTTCCAAACGTTACATCTGCGTTTTTCAAAATAGGCTCGACTTCCTTCATTAATAGAAGTCCGTCCTGAGTTGGAAGTTTTGAATCATTCGGATAATTGCTGCCCATCATAATATCTCCCACCCCGATCACGGTGATGGTATCTTTGTTTTGTGCGAACAGAGGCTTTAAAAGAGCCAGCAATGAAAAAATGAATAAGCAGATCTTCAGCATTTATGAGGCTTTGAAATTTTAAGAGACAACTTTTTTTTTGCTGGGTAAAAATTAAAACTCCGCGCTCTTTGGAAACCGTGGAAAGGGAATTACATCACGGATATTTGTCATGCCGGTAACAAACAAGATGAGCCTTTCAAAACCTAGACCAAATCCGCTATGCGGTGCCGATCCAAATTTTCTTAACTCGAGATACCACCACAATTCTTTTTCGGGCAAATTCATTTCTTGAATTCTTTTCAATAATCGATCGTAGCGTTCTTCGCGCTGAGAGCCACCGATAATTTCTCCGATACCGGGGAAAAGCACATCCATGGCAGCTACGGTTTTGTCATCTTCATTTTGCCTCATATAAAAGGCTTTGATGTTTTTGGGATAGTTGTATAAGATCACCGGTTTTTTAAAATGTTTTTCCACCAGATAGCGCTCATGCTCCGATTGCAAATCGACACCCCATTCTTCCACTAAGTATTGAAACTTCTTTTTCTTATTGGGCGTTGAATTCTTTAAGATATCAATTGCTTCGGTATAGCTCAGTTTTTGAAAGTCGTTTTCAACGACAAATTTTAATCGCTCCAATAAGCTCAACTCGCTTCTTTGTTCTTGTGGCTTGGTAGCTTCTTCTTCCTGCGCCCTTTTGTTGAGGAACTCTAAATCATCGCTGCAGTTGTCTAATGCATAGCGCACTAAATATTGCAATAGGTCAGTGGCTAGCTGCATGTTATCATGAATATCATAAAATGCCATTTCAGGCTCAATCATCCAGAACTCAGCCAGGTGCCGAGCAGTATTTGAATTCTCAGCTCTAAATGTTGGTCCGAAAGTATAAATCTCACTTAATGCCAATGCATAGGTTTCACCTTCCAATTGGCCAGAAACAGTCAAATTAGTTTCTCTGCCAAAAAAATCTTCTTTGTGATTAACGTGACCGTTTTCATCTAGCGGGGGATTTTTGCCATCTAGTGTAGTCACGCGAAACATATCGCCCGCCCCTTCTGCATCTGACCCGGTAATGATCGGTGTATGAATATAATAGAATCCTCGTTCGTTGAAAAAACGATGAATCGCAAAAGCCATGGCGTGCCGCACGCGCATCACAGCGCTTATGGTATTTGTGCGCGACCGTAGGTGTGCGATCTCCCGTAGAAATTCAAGCGAGTGTTTTTTGGGTTGTAATGGAAACTTTTCAGCATCGCAGTCGCCCAGGATTTCGAGCTCAGTTACTTTCACTTCCACCGATTGGCCCTTGCCCAGAGAGGCAATTAACTCACCTTGAATCGATAAACAAGCGCCCGTAGTGATTCGTTTGAGCGTGGCGTCATCTATTGAAGCCAACGCAACCACCGCTTGCATGTTTTGAATGGTCGATCCATCGTTCAACGCAATAAACTGGTTATTGCGAAAGGTGCGCACCCAACCTTGTATTTTTACAGACTGTCCGGCAGGCGGTGTGGCTAATAACTCTTTGATTTTGAATCGTTTCATACAGCTTCAAATTTTGGATCGCAAAGCAAGGCATTTTGAATTTTTAATCAAAGAATTTGACAAGCGAAGTTAAGGCCGCTCACATTTAGGCACAATGTTACACAGTTATGAAATGCGTCCAATCATTGCTCATTAATTTTGGATCAGATTTTGCATCCCCTCGCTAATTGATAACTTTGTGACTTGGCAAGATAAATGCAACGACTCGGCTTACATCAATCTCTTCAGCAGAAACTATCTCCCCAGCAGATACAGTTTATCAAGTTACTGCAAGTCCCAACGGCCGAACTCGAAAATAGAATCGAAGAGGAATTAGAGTTAAACCCGGTATTGGAAGAAGGGGAGGATGAAGAACAGGAAGAAAACAGTCCAGAAGAGGCACCCGAACAGGCCGTAGATTCGGACTCACCTTCCGATGAGCAAACACCCGAGGAACCCAATGCGAACGATGAAATCGACATCAACGACTATCTGCGTGATGACGATTATACCAGTTACAAAACATACAATGATGACGGTGATGAAGAAGAGCGGGAAATGCCGATGCCAACTTCTACCTCATTGCATGAAACCCTCATGACCCAACTGGGATTTCTAGGATTAAATGAAAAACAAAGCACCATAGGGAAACAGCTCATCGGAAGCATAGAAGGCGATGGCTACATACGCAGAGAAATGGAATCCATTGTAAATGACCTTGCCTTCTCGCAGGGTTTTGAAACGACTTTAGAAGAGGTGGAGGCCGTTCTTAAAAAAATACAATCTTTTGATCCTGCCGGGATTGCGGCTCGGAATTTACAGGAGTGCCTGTTGCTTCAGCTAGAAAGAATGGATGATGGCCAGGACGTAGACGTAATCGTTGGCAAACGAATTTTGCAAGAGTGTTATGAAGAATTTACAAAAAAGCACTACGCGAAAATCCTAAAAAAATTAGATTTAGACGATGAGGATTATATCAAAGACGCTATCGAATTGATTGTTCGGCTGAATCCAAAACCGGGTGGAGAAGTGAGTAGTGGTAACGTAAAAAATCAATACGTCATTCCGGATTTTATTCTCGTCAATAACAATGGAAAGTTAGAGTTGTCACTTAACTCTAGAAATGCACCTGAACTACGAATCAGTCGATCGTATTCAGATATGTTTAAGGCGTATGACAAAAGCGATAAAAAGGACAAAAAGCTGAAAGAAGCAGTTTCATTTGTCAAGCAGAAATTGGACGCGGCCAAATGGTTTATCGATGCTATCCGACAACGTCAGCATACGTTGTTAAGAACCATGAAGGCTATCGTTGATTTTCAATTTGACTATTTTCAGGAGGGAGACGAAACCAAGTTGAGGCCGATGATTCTCAAAGACATCGCGCAGATGATCAATATGGATATCTCTACGGTGAGCCGGGTGGCGAGCAGTAAAACAATTCAAACTGATTTTGGTATTTATCCCTTGAAGTATTTTTTCTCAGAAGGTATTTCAACCGATTCGGGAGAAGAGGTGAGCAGCAGAGAAGTGAAACAGATCATTAAGGACCTCATCGAAAGCGAAGACAAGAGCAAGCCGTTTCCTGATGATAAGTTAGAAGATTTATTGAACGAAAAAGGATACAACATTGCCAGACGTACGGTGGCTAAGTACCGCGAGCAATTGAATATTCCAGTGGCTCGTTTGCGAAAAGAGATGTAAGCGTGTGAAGCAAGTAGCAAAATTTATTTCTGTCGTTTTTCATCCCTTGCTGTTGACCACGTATCTGGTCATTATTTTATCGTACTATTTTCCTTCAATGTTGATGATTCGCAAGGAAAACCGAATGGTCATTGTTGGTTTAGTATTCGTATTCACATTCGTTCTTCCGGCTGTTAACCTTGTTATGCTTCGCGCATTCGGCAATATTCAGTCTCTCACATTGCAATCTCGTAGGGAGCGAATTTTACCCTTTGTTTTTATTTCATTGCTCTATTTACTTGTTACGTTTCTTTTCTACTTCAAACTTCCTTTTAGTGCAAATTTTAATAAGTTGATGATGATTATTTCGGCATTGGTGGTGGTTTCGCTAATGATTACATTGTTCTATAAAATCAGCATTCATAGCATTGCGATGGGTGGAGGCATTGGTATCTTGTTACCATTGAATCAAGTGACCGAGCAAATGAGTTTACTATGGCCGACCGCATTTACTATTTTGGTAACGGGTCTTGTAATGTCTTCTAGGCTAGTGTTGGATGCGCATTCCCCTCGCGAAGTGATGTATGGAGGTGTCGTAGGGTTTGTTGTTGGGTTCTTTGGAATGATTATTTTGTTTTAACATCAATCAAAAAAGTGAGTTATGGATTTTCAGTTTCTAACCTACGTAAAGAAAGAGGGAGTCGCTACCGTTTCTTTCAATCGTCCCGAAGTTTACAATGCCCTGAACGATGGGATCACCTATGAACTTCAAGATGCATTGAAGGCCATCGCAAAAGATGACGAGGTACGTGTAGTGGTGTTGACGGGTGTAGGAAAAGCATTTTGCTCGGGACAGGATTTAAAAGATAGTTCTAAACAAGGAAAGAGATCGTTCATGGATTCTTTGCATAAGCGATACAATCCAATCGTTGCTGCAATGCGCAGTTTGCCGAAACCGATCGTTTGTCGGCTAAATGGTGTTGCGGCTGGAGCCGGCTGCTCACTCGCATTGGCTTGCGATATCATAGTGGCCTCAGAAGAGGCCACTATGATTGAGGTTTTTGTTAATATCGGACTTGTTCCTGACTCTGGGTCTGCTTATTTCCTTCCAAAGCTGGTAGGGATGGCAAAGGCGTTCGAGTTGTGCAGTATGGGCCAACGTATAAAGGCACAGGAAGCACTTCAACTTGGACTAGTTAACAAAGTTGTTGCTGCTTCCGAATTGGACGAAGCGGTGAAACAATACACAGATTATTTTGCTTTTGCCCCAACAAAGGCTATTGGCCTTATAAAAAAGATGCTGAATAAATCGACCACAGCCAGCTTAGATGAAATGTTGGAATACGAAGCGTATTGCCAAGAGATTGCCGGAGCTACACACGATCACAAAGAAGGTGTTCAAGCATTTCTAGAAAAGAGAAAGCCCGCTTTTTTAGGAAAATAGAAATTTGAATCTCCCAAACTAGAATCCGCTCAACGATATTCCAATAGTAAATGTATTCATGGTTGTCTGGTCGGGTCCTTTGTTTTCTTTGAAGACGGGAGTAGCGTTGTAGAATCCAAAAATATTGAATGAACCAACTCCCAGCTTTCCGTAATAACCATATCGGAAAGAACTAAGTCCGAAATTCTGTTTTGTTTTTAAGGTAATATCTTCGCCTCCATCCTTGTAGTTTACTTTTGTGTGACTTTCAAACAAGAAACCAACCCGAACGCCCGCGGAAATATGAAAGCTGCGGTTTTTGTCGTCTGGGTTTGTATCAAATCTTAGCTCAGCCGGCATAAAATCAACATAGTTCATGATCAGCATGCTTTTATCGGCATTGGGCATTCCTATATCGCTTGCCGGGCGAAGCGCATAAGTTCCGTCAGCTTCTGGTGTTCTTGTAAGTGTGTAATTGTTAATCAGTTTATAGCGTTCCAATGATAATCCAAAAGCGGGATTGTAGCTGAATTTTGACTTCAGGAGTTGTATGGGATATTGGTAATATAAATTAAGTGTGCGTGATCCCCAAAGACCTTGGTCGAATCTGGTAGGTGTGCTTCCCAGTGCCCGGTTAAACCCAAACTCAACAATAAATGATCCGGGGAGATCAGGCCTCCTTGCTTTTTGCACTTTTTCCTGAGCTATGGATAATTGGAAGGAAGTTGTGAGGAATATCAGAAGAAAAAGTTGACGAAACATAGCTTTTTTTGAAAATTGAAACGGCAAAAATACATTTTTAGTGCGCAGTGGCCAACATCAAAGATTTGTTCAACGGATTAATTCTCTTAAATTTGCCGACCAATTGCGAATTGAAGATGCAGAAGGCACTCTTTTAGTTGTATGTTGAAATATGGGCCTGTAGCTTAACTGAATACCTGCCTGCCGGCAGGCAGGGAGCATCTGGTGTGAACTAAAGTTGGGTTAATGTATTATGTTTACGTTTTAAGAAGCGTAGATTTTGGAAGGTTTTATGTCGGGTTATCCGACAATGTTGAAAGGAGATTGAACGAGCTCAATAAGGGTAAAACGAGTTCGACAAGATTTTATGCTCCGTGGGAGTTGGTTTTTGTCGAGAATTTTGAAACACGAGTTCAGGCCAGAGAACGAGAGAAATATTTGAAAGGCGGTTCTGGC